>CAMAWD010000001.1 GCA_945861785.1 Rhodoferax sp. OV413
CGGGGCGAAATTGAAAAGATCAGGTTCACGATCGGCTTGATCCCGACTTTGCGCGCATGGGCTACCTGCACCCGCCATCCAGAGGCGGTATTCGAGCAATCCGATATGCGCAACTGGTCAACCCCGTGGGCGGCCATCCGCTCATACCAGAGCTCTTCGACCGATTGGGGTGTGATCTGGAAAGCCGCCAGGTGGCGCCCGCGGATCACTCGCAGCGGCGTCTTCGTGACGCGTTGCCGCACCAACTGAAATCGTTCAAAAGGATCCTCACGCAGTTCGCGAATCAGCTTTTTAAAATCGGTGGGGCCCGATATCTCAATCGCATCGAAACCTGCCTGGTCCAGCGTCTGCGCGATCGGCAGGATCATTCCGGTCCGCATCGCCATCGCCCACAGGCTCTGTTGTCCATCACGGACCGTCGTGTCTACGAACTTCACCTCTTCCATACATTTTCTCCAAGTCGACATATCGAACGGATCATGAGGACGCACGCGACGCATCGGATACGGACGAACGCATGCAGCGCGGGGCGGGTCGGGTTGCGCGAATGCTGCCAGCAACCCGGGCCCGAGCGGGATGCCGAATGTCGCGACCCGGCGCAAGGAACGCGTGAGATTGAATTTGCATGGCGTCCCCGTAAAGCGATCGATGACCGGGTGGGATACCCATCCGTTAGAACACCGAGTGTCGTGGTGGCCGGTGCATCCGTCAAGGTCGAAACGGCGCGTTCGAATGTCGATTCGATAATCGACAAGAGCGATGCGAGGTGGCGAAATCTCGGCAATCAAAAGCACTACTCGGGCGCGGTTCGTCAATCGAAAATCATGCACGGAAAACTTTCCGAAGGTCATTGCGCGGCCAGCGCATGCTCCTGCACGCATCAGGGTTTTTCCTTCGTGCCGCAGGGTCGTTGTATGAGAATATCGAGCCAGTATCGGCTTTGAATCCGATCCGGAAAATCCTTCACTTTCAGGCACAGGAAATCATGAACATAACCCAATCCGTGACCGGCAGAATGGTCCTGTCGGCGCTCGCCATCGCGCTCACCCTGTTGGCCGGCCTGGTTCGGGCCCAGGCAAATTTTCCCGACAAGCCGATTCGCCTGATAGTGCCTTTTCCGCCTGGTGGTGGCGCGGACAACGACGCGCGCGCGGTGTTCCCGAAGGCCGCACAAATCATCGGCCAGTCGATCATCATCGAGAACAAACCGGGCGCGGGCGGCAACGTCGGGTCCGAGATGGTGGCCCGTGCCGTGCCGGATGGCTACACGATTCTCTATGGCACCAACGGCACACATGGCATCAACCAGGCTTTGTATGCCAAGACCGGGTTCGATCCGATCAAGGACTTCACGCCGATCACGCGTTTTTCGATGGTGCCGGCCATGCTGGTCGTGAATCCAAACCTGCCGGTTAATTCCGTGCGGGAACTGGTGGCATATCTCAAGGCCAATCCCGGCAAGATGAGTTTTGCCTCGGCTGGCAACGGCACCACCTCGCATCTTGCCGGTACTCTGTTCAAGAACATGACTGGCGTCGATATCGTTCATGTGCCTTACAAGGGCGGCGGTGCCGCGCTTATCGGCATCATGGGTGGCGAAGTGCAGATCATGATAGACCTGATGGTCAACCTCCTTGCGCAGGTAAAGGCCGGTAAGCTCAAAGGCCTCGCGGTCACCACACTTTCCCGCCTTCCGACCGTACCCGACCTGCCGACCCTCGACGAAGCCGGTGTCACCGGCTTCGACATCACGGCCAATGGCGGCATTTACGCGCCTCCCGGCACGCCGCGCGTAATCGTCGCCAAGCTCAACGCCGCATTGCAGCAGGCGCTCAATGACCCCGAGGTGCGTGCCAGCATGGCAGCGCGCGGCTCCTTTCCCGTGCCCGGTACGCCGGAAGAACTCGCCCAGCACGTGGCCCGGGAATTGCCGATGTGGGCCAAGCTGGTCCGTGAGTCCGGCACCAAGATTGACTGACCAAGATCGACTGAAACAGATAACCGGACTACCAGCCACGGACTTCAGTTCCAAATCCAGCCTGCCCGAACAACCGATGCAGTACATCGGTCTGCCGCCGAAGATAAAGTCATCGCTTACCGAAACCAAGGACTATTTCCAGGCGGTGGGATCCACGGGTGGTTCCTGAACCCGAGCTCCTTCGCCTTGGCCTGCAGTGCGGCGCGGGCGTCGTCGGCAATATCCGGATCGTTGGCGTACAGACGCTCCAGTGGCATCAGTTCATGCTGCGCGATGCGACGCGTGCAAGCGTGCAACATGCCCAGTTCTTCAGGGATGGAAATTTCCTGACAGGCGATTTTCAGACTTCCCATGAGTGCATGACACATGCCTCGACGTTATCCATTAACATGCCGTCGAATATGCACAACGCTCTTTGCAACGCGACATCTCCTCTTATCGCACGCGCGCGCCGGGGCTTCGTTCATCGCGCCGCTCTGGCCGCATTGCTGACGGCAATCGCCTGGATCACCGTGCCGGCCTTTGCCCAGGGCAGTTTTCCGAACCGGCCGGTCAAATTGCTGGTTTCGTTTCCCCCTGGAGGCGCGGTCGATCTCGTTGCGCGCGATCTCGCAACCGGACTTGGCACACTGTGGGGCCAGCCGGTGGTGGTCGACAATCGCCCGGGCGGTAACGGCGTGATCGCGGCCGACGCGACGGCCAAGGCGGCGCCGGACGGTCACACGCTGTTCCTGACTTACGATGGTATTTCCGGCGTCGTTCCGTTCATGCAGGACAAATTGCCGTACGACACCCTGGCTGACCTCAAGCCGATCGGCATGGTTGCCACACTGCCGCTGATCCTGGTTGCGACACCGTCGAGCAAGATCAAGACGGTTGCGGACCTGGTAACACTGGCCAAAGCCAAACCGGGCGAAATCGACTATGCATCCAATGGCGTCGGAGCGGCGCCGCACATGTCGATGGAGGTTTTTCAACGCGCCGCCGGCGTCAAGCTCAAGCATATTCCGTACAAGGGAAGCGGACCGGCGTTGCAGGACATGCTGGGCGGTCGCGTGTCCTTGTTCTGGGCTGCCGTGTCTTCGGCCATGCCGCACATTCAGTCCGGCAAGCTGGTTCCGTTGGCGTTCGGCAGCCGGGAGCGCTCGGCCTTGTTGCCACAGGTGCCGACCCTTGCCGAAAGCTTCAGCGGACTCGAAGCGGTTACCTGGATCGGCGTTGTGGGCCCTGCGAAGATGCCCGAAGCCGTGGTGCAGAAGATCAATGCCGATTTGCAGAAAGTCCTGCAGAGCCCGGCTTATCGCGAGTTGCAGACCGCGAAGGGCAATGAAGTGCGTGGGGGCACAATCGACGAATTCGCGAAACAGATTCGCGTCGAGTACGAACGCAACAAGGCAATGTTTGCCAGCGGAGAAATAGCGCGCGAGTAGTACCCCAAGAGAATGCATGCAACCGCTCTCTGGGTCGGCGGCGCTTCGGAACCTGATCACATCAACACTGCGGCACCATGGCGAATTCGTACCAAGTACTCTGCATCATCGCCGCCTGCTGCCAGCGCGTAATCACCCCCCTGCCAACATGAAACATCAGAACCTTTCGTTCGTGCATGCCGACGGGCTTTGGGCCGCGCGCCACGGCAAGGTGTGCGTGCTGGATGTGCGGGTTGCGGCCGGTTATGACGCGGACCTTAGCGGCTCGGCCACACGCCCGGCGTCGGGCGGCGCGGCTGCCGCAGCGAATTGACACAAAACCGAAAGGAGACTCAGATGGGAAACCACGAAGTTGCAGAAAAAGCGCCTGCTGACGCCATGCAGGTTATGCCGGAACATCTTGACCTGTACTACGGTGGCGCCTGGCACAAACCGGCAGGCGGCTACCAGGCCACCTACAACCCGGCCAACCAGCAGGTACTGGCCGACGTGGCTGTGGCGAACACCGAAGACATCGACGCTGCGGTCAAAGCCGCGCATCGGGGCTTTTTGGAGTGGGCACGCATCCCGGCTTCCGAGAAGGGATCGATGATGCGCGAAATCGCGCGTCGCCTGCGGCTGCATGTTGACGAACTGGCCTGGCTGGACTCTGCCAATTGCGGCAACCCGATCAAGGAAATGGGCCGCGATGTATTGGCAGCAGCGGCGCACGTCGACTATTACTCGGGCTTTGTTCACGAGCTCAAAGGCCAAACCATACCGACCGCCGACGGCGGACTGAACTACACCTTGCTCGAACCACTGGGCGTGGTGGCGCGCATCGCGGCGTACAACCATCCGCTGATGTTCACTGCCGCCAAGTTTGCTCCGGTGCTTGCAGCTGGCAACAGCGTGATCATGAAGGCCGCGACCCAGTCGCCGCTATCGTCATTGCGCTTTGCCGAAATCATCGATGGCGTATTGCCCCCGGGTGTGCTCAATGTGGTGACCGGGGACCGCGAGTGCGGCGACGCTCTGGTGCGGCATGCGCTGGTAAAAAAGGTGGCCCTTATCGGATCGGTCGCAACCGGTGCCGCAATCCTGCGCAGCGCCGCAGACAAAATCATGCCGGTCACGCTCGAGCTCGGTGGCAAAAACCCGATGGTGATCTGCCCTGACGCCGATGTGAACAAGGCAGTGCTGGGTGCCATCCAGGGCATGAATTTCACCTGGGCCGGACAGTCCTGCGGTTCGACTTCGCGCTGTTTCGTCCACGAGTCGCTGTACGAGCAGGTGGTTGATGGCATCCTCCGGTTGCTTCCGCAAATGCACCGCTGCGGTGTGCCGACCGACCCCGCCACCACCATGGGCTGTCTGATTTCGGAAGCCCAATTCGACAAGGTAGCGCGTTACATCGAGATTGCCAAATCCGAGGGAGCGCGGCTAGTGCATGGTGGCAAGCGCCCCGACGATCCTGCGCTTGCCAAAGGCTGGTTCATGGAGGCGACAGTGTTCGCAGACGTCACACCGCGTATGCGTATATTTCAGGAGGAGGTGTTCGGGCCAATCCTGTCGATCATCCGGTGGAGCGACGAAGATCAATTGGTGGCCGACATCAACAGCGTCGAGTACGGATTGACGGCATCGATTTACACCGCCCAGTTGGCGCTCGCGCACCGACTCGCGCGTCGCGTCGAGGCGGGTTATGTGTGGATCAACACCACCGGCGCGCACTACCTCGGTGTTCCGTTTGGCGGCTACAAGAAATCCGGCATCGGCCGCGAAGAGGGCATGGACGAGGTGCTCGCGTACACCCAGGTCAAGAACGTCCACGTCATGCTCTAGTGGCAAGCCTGGAGGCCCGCCCGATGGTTGACAAGTATCTCCAGGCCTTTCGGCTGCCGGGTTTCCGGAGATGTGGTCGGTGTGGGCGCCCGCGTGAGCCGACATGGGCGATGTGGTGACGGGCATCAGCCAGGCTGACTCAGCCAGTGGGGAATTCAAATGGGCCGATGCTGCGCCAAATTCTTGTGGTTTGCAACAGCAAGCCTTGTCCAACGAGGTGTGAGCGCCTGAAGGGGGCGCGTATTGGCGCGTTGCCAGCAAAGCCAGTAAAGTGTCATGCAAACACCGGCGCATCCCTGCGGTGGACAATCATCCTCCCTCCAACCTGAGCCTACCGCATGACCGACTCCTCCCCCTACACACCGCCCGCCATCTGGACCTGGAACAAGGAAAACGGCGGCCGGTTCGCCAACATCAACCGCCCGATAGCTGGGCCCACCCATGACAAGGAGTTGCCGGTCGGCCGCCATCCGCTGCAGCTCTATTCGCTGGCAACGCCGAACGGCGTGAAGGTCACGGTGATGCTGGAGGAACTGCTGGCGCTGGGCCACTCTGGCGCGCAATACGATGCGTGGCTGATCAAGATCCATGAGGGGCAGCAGTTCAGCAGTGGCTTCGTGGCGGCGAACCCCAATTCCAAGATCCCTGCGCTGATGGACCACAGCGGGCCGGCGCCGATCCGGGTTTTTGAGTCCGGCGCGATCCTGCTGTATCTGGCAGAGAAGTTCGGCGCCTTTGTTCCGACTGCCGGTGCGGCGCGCGCCGAATGCCTCTCATGGTTGTTCTGGCAGATGGGCGCAACGCCTTATCTCGGTGGCGGTTTTGGCCACTTTTATGCCTACGCGCCGTTCAAGATCGAATACGCGATCGACCGCTTCGCGATGGAGGTCAAGCGCCAACTCGACGTGCTCGACCGTCGCCTGGCGCAAAGCCCGTACCTGGCTGGCGACGAATACACGATTGCCGACATGGCCGTGTGGCCCTGGTATGGCGCGCTCGCCAAGGGCCTGGTCTACGGGGCAGGTGAGTTTTTGCAGGTGCAGGAATACACCAACGTCCAGCGCTGGACTGACCTCATCGCCCAGCGCCCGGCGGTGAAGCGAGGGCGCATGGTCAACCGGACTTCGGGTGAGCCGTCCAGCCAGTTGCATGAGCGGCATGAGGCGGAGGATTTTGAGACCAAGACGCAGGACAAGCTGACCGCTGCGGGTTGACGCGTCGCGTTCTTCGGTTGGCATTGCGGGCCCGCGATACCATTTGGCAGCAGTGCCCGGATCGTTCCTGAACCTGGCGCCCGGTTTCGCCCGCCCCATCGACGAAAGACGCCCATGAAAGCCGAACTCAACGAGCGCATCACGCGTATCGGCCCCGACACACCCTGCGGCAAACTGCTGCGGCACTACTGGCAACCGGTGGCGCTGGTGGACGAGTTCGACCCGGCGCTCGATCCGCGCATGGGCGTCCGCGCCGTGAAGGCGGTGCGTGTGCTGGGCCAGGATTTCGTGCTGTTCCGGGATGCGCGGGGTGAATTCGGCCTGCTCGACCGGGACTGCGCGCACCGCGGCGCGGACCTGGCTTACGCCCGCCATGAAGGTGATGGCCTGCGTTGCCCGTTTCACGGCTGGAAGTTCGATGTTGGCGGCCAGTGCATGGCAACACCTGCAGAACCAGCTGGCAGCAAGCTGCACCAGCACATCCGGCAACGCAGTTACCCGCTCACGCAGCGCAGCGGTGTTGTCTTTGGCTGGTTCGGGCCGCCTGGCAGCACGCCGCCGCTGTTTCCGGCGCTGGACTGTTTCAGCGCGCCGGCCAGCCACACGTTTGCGTTCAAGGGCTTGTGGCGGTGCAACTGGTTGCAGGCGTTCGAAGTCGGTGTGGACCCGGCCCATGCGTCTTTCCTGCACCGATTCTTCTTCGACGAGTCCCTCGACGGAAGTTACGGGCGCCAGTTTCGCGGCGCGAGCGCGGGCGATGTCGATGGCGAGCGCTGGCCCATGACCCGGGTGATGCGCGAGTTCGACCAGCCCCGGATCAGCGTCGAGGCCATGCCCTACGGCATGCGTCTGACGGCGCTGCGACCGATGACCGAGCTGCTGACCCATGTGCGCGTAACCAACGCGGTCTTTCCGCATACCTTCGTGATTCCGCTGTCGGAGACCATGACCATCACACAGATGCATGTGCCGGTGGATGACACACGCACGTACTGGTACTCCGTGTTCACGAGTTTCGCAGGCCCCGTGGACAAGCAGGCCATGCGCAGCCAGCGTCTGCAGGCCATCGACCTGCCGGACTACATCCCCAAGGCCGGGCGCCACAACCATTGGGGCTTCGACCCGCAGGAGCAGGCCACCCGCACTTACCTGGGCATGGGCGAGGACGACATCAACGTGCACGACCAATGGGCTTGCGAGAGCATGGGCCCGATCCAGGACCGCACGCGCGAACACCTGGGCACCAGCGATGTCGCCATCGCGGCGAATCGCCGCCAGCTGCTGCGGGCGATCGACGAGGTTGAAGCCGGTCGCCTGCCGCCCGGCCTGGCGCAACCAGCAGTCGCGGGCCAGCGCCTGGGGCCGGACACGGTGGACGGCGTGGCGCCGGCGCAGGCATGGCAGCAATGGTGGCAGGATGCCGTGGCAGCCAAACGCGCGGGCGCACCGTGGGATGCCACTCTTCCCGGCGGGCAACCGTGACCGGCAGTTCCCAGGACGCCATCGCGCGTGCCGTTGAAAAGATCATGGGCGAAGGCCTGGAACTGGTGCGGTTCGCGTGGTGCGACACCCATGGAATGTTGCGTGGCAAGACGCTGACATCCGTGGCCGCCATCCGGGCCATGCGCGCCGGCGTGGGCATGGTGGGGACGGTGATGCTCAAGGACACGTCCGACCGCACGGCCTACAAGGTGTTCGAGCCCGGCATCGCGGACGAACTGCCTGGTTTCGAATTTGCCGCCAACCTGCTGCTGGTACCCGACCCCGACAGCCTGCGTGTGTTGCCCTGGGCGGAAAAGACCGGCTGGGTCCAGTGCCAGCCGGTGTTCCAGGACGGCACACCGGTGCCGTATGACACGCGCCGGCAACTGCAATTGGCCCTGGCCCGGCTCGCCGCCCGCGGCCTGGGCATGGTGTGCGGGCTGGAAGTGGAGTTTCACATCTACCGCCTGCGCGATGCCGTGCATGGCCCCGACCTCGACCCGGACACCGCCGCCTGGCCCGGGCCCGGGCCAGCGGTCAGCCTGGTGCACGCGGGTTACAACCTGTTGTCCGAAGACTGCTTCGACCGGGCCGAAGAGCCCTTGCGCATTGTGCAGCGCACGGCGCAGGCGTTGGGCCTGCCGCTGCTGTCACTCGAAGTCGAACTCGGTCCGAGCCAGGTCGAGGCCGTGTTCGATGCGACTGACGCCCTTGTGGCGGCCGACAACATGGTGCTGTTTCGCAGCGCGGTGCGCCAGGCGCTGCGGCGCGCCGGTTACCACGCCACCTTCATGTGCCGTCCGCCATTCGCGCAGGTCATGTCCAGCGGCTGGCACCTGCACCAGTCGCTGGTGCGCCTGGAGACCGGGCGCAATGCCTTCATGCGCGATGCGCCGGCTGCCGGCACCCGGGCCAGTGATGCCAGCCATACACTGTCGGAGCTTGGGACGCACTTCCTGGCCGGCCTGCTGCGGCACGCCCGGGGCATGACGCTGCTGTGCACGCCCACCGCCAACGGGTTCGGCCGGTTCCAGCCCAACGCGCTGGCGCCGCAGTCGGTCGGCTGGGGGCATGACAACCGTGGTGCGATGCTGCGGGTGGTAGGTGCGGCCGGCGACCCTGCCACCCGCATCGAGAATCGACTTGGGGAGCCGGCAGCCAACCCCTACCTGTACATGGCGGCCCAGGTGCATGCCGGGCTCTCGGGCATGGCTGTGCAACTGGAGCCGTCCAGGGCCACGGATACACCGTATGCGGATGTTGCACCCGCAGGCGAATTGCAGATTCCCGGCAATCTGGGTGATGCAGTCGCCGCATTCCAGGCCGACAGCGCCATGCGGGAAGGTTTTGGATCGGACTTCCAGCGTTATTACAGCCGCATCAAGACCAGCGAGCAGCAGCGTTTCGATGCTGCACAGGACAAGCTGGAATTTCAGCGCCGGGAGTATTTCGGACGGATCTGATGCGCCTTCGTCCGCCCTCAAAACCGTTTCGGCAGGGGAGCCGTGCCGAAGCGGTGCCACCGCCAGACCATGTACTTCGACGGTGGTAACAGCCTGCCCGGACTCCCGGGCCAAACCACCCCTAGTCCAGGATCGCGGTGACGTGCAGTTGCAGTTCCAGGTGGGCAGGCAGGCGGTAGGCAATGAAATGCACGGCCGGCAGGTTGTCGGCGTCCGCAAAGAAACTCCTGATCTGGTCGGCCACCCTTGGCGCATCGTCGAGCCGTTGCAGAAGCACCGTCACCGCCACCACGTCGTCGAGTGAGCCACCCGCGTTGTGCATCAGGGTTCTGACATGCTCCAGGGACAGGTGTGCCTGCCCGAGCAGGCCGTCGACCATGAAGTCTTCGGTGGAATGGATGACGGGCTTGACCCACCGCTTGCCCTTTTCCGGATCGAGGCCTCCAATACCGGAGGAATACAGAAAGCGACCGATGCGGGCACCCATGGGAATCGGGTCGATGTGGTGCACATGCTCGACTTCGTAGTTGGTGCGCGGGCCACCTTGCAAAGTGCCTGTCACCTGAAGCTGTATGTGGTTGTCACCCACAAGCCCGGGGTAGGGAAGGGTCTTGCGCGCTGGCCGGCTCGCGGGATCAGGAAAGGTTTCCACCCAAGCCTCGACCATCTGGTCGTGGTAGGGGAAATGCGCTTGCATGAACACCCAGACATGGTTGACCTGCTCGAGGCCGGCTCCGGCGGCGCGCATGAAGCGGCGCAGATTTTCGAACGCGCAGCGAATCTGCGTTACCGGGTCGGCGCTGGTGTGGCCGCTGACCGGATCCTGGCCCCCGATGACGGACGAAAAGACCTGCGGCCCGATGCGTGCACCCATCGGCAACGGATCACGGTGAAACAACCCGGGAATCTCCAGCGGGACCACGGATTCACCCGGAAAGGCGACCGCCTGCAACTGCACGCACATGCCAGGCAACAGCGCCACCTGGTTCGTCTTGCGTGCTGGCCGGATGGTTCCCGGAAAATGCTCCATCCATGGTTTGTTGATGAACTTGCGGTAGCTGGCGTCGGGAATGTAGTAAGTCAGCAGACCGATTTCCTCGGCACGCTTCACGCCGGCCATCTCCAGCAAGTTGCGCAGGTTCGTGAAAGCCAATGCAAACTGACGTTCAGGATCATCCGGCAATTTGCCTGTGTGCAGGTCGATGCCAGGGATGCCGGAGGTATGCACGACATCGCGCAGGCGAACCGCTGCGAGTGGCCCCAGCCCCTGGGCCTGCCACGAGGGATCGACAGGGAGGCAAAACCGGGTGCGCTTGTCCGAAGGGCCCGCAAAAACCCGTGCGCGCCAGGGAACCAGCAGGCGTTCATCGGGCACTGGCTCCAGACCCAGGGCCCGAACCATGATCCGGGCTACCTCCTCGTCTGTCTCCAGGGTTCCCCCGCCGCAAGCCAGCGACCCGAGAACCCTGTCGGCCACGCCACTCGACCCCGCCGCCCGCACCACCAATCCGCCTTGCAGCGTCGTGAAGTCCGGGTCCCCCCAATCACCGAGCGTGTTGGCGCGTTCTTCCAGGTCCTTCTTGAGTGTCAGGGTGTTGCGACCCATCTTGGCCGCGGTGTAGGCCTTGCGGGTCGCCTGCCGCAGCACCCGGGCCGGGACGTCGTCCATCCGTGCACTGGCGATCAGATCGCCTGCATGGTCCATCACGGCAAACGCCATGGGGCGTCCAAAGCGTCGCGCCGCAACCATGCCGGCGGTGATCGCCGTGTTTGCCTCCAGGTATCCGAGGCTTTCGAGTGAAATCATCAGCCCTCCCTGTGGGCATTTACCACTTGGCCACCAGGTCCTTGGCCATCGAGACCCGCCACTCCTCTGAGGCTGGCACATAACCATCATGGGGCCTGACGTCCCGGTAACTGGCAGGATCAACGCCGGGCGGCGCATCCCCTGCGGCAACAGCATGGGTCCCGTCGATCAGGAGGCGGCGCGTGGTCACAATCGCCCGGTCGGTGCTTCCCAGGTTCTCTTTGGATCGATCCACGATCGGCCCCATGCCTTCCTGCAGCGCGTAGTCCTGGGTGTTGACCCCCTGAATCCCGGTAAAGGTTCGCGTCTTCTGGACCGCGCGATCGATCAGGTAGTCGTTGCCGCTATTGAGCTTGAGGCGAAAGGTACCGGGAATCAGGTCGTCCTTGCCGCGCCCGGAGAACTTCTCCCACCCCTCGACGTAATCGTCATCCAGACCAACTGATTCGTCAAAGCTGTACATGAAGTTGTAGACGTGGGTGTGCTCGTCATCAATCGGCACCCACACATGACCATCTATCTTCGGGACCTTGATACGCTTGCCGCCCTTGTAGTCGGTGATCGTTCCGCGCATCTGCAAGGTCGGCATCACGAACTGGTAGACGCGCACATAACTGCGCGTCTCCTCGACCTTGCGGGTCGATGAGTAGCGGAATCCATACGGTGTGGTCTCGACTTCGAGCCGCGGCGAACGGTCGCGGTTGCGCAGGTCGGCGGTGTCGCCGATGCTGTTGTTGTGCAGGAACGAAGAATGGGCGCTGTCGACACCACCCTCGAGCCCCTGCAGGTAATTGCAGTTCTCGAAGGTCTTCGACACATGGCGAAAACCTGCGGGCGCACGCAGCCATTCGTAATCCGGCGCGGGCGGCTGCTTGTCCCGGGGACCCAGATAGGCCCAGACGACGTCACCCAGTTCGATCGTTGGATACGCCGCAAGTCGGACCTTGGACAACATTGGCGTGCCCGGCGGTTCGGTTGGAATGTCGACGCACGCACCGCTCGCGTCGAACTTCCAGCCATGGTAGACGCAGCGGATTCCGTCTTCCTCGTTGCGACCGAAGAACAGTGGCGCCCTGCGGTGCGGACAATAGGCACCGACCAGGGCCACGCGCCCGGATGTATCGCGAAACGCCAGCAGGTCTTCGCCAAGCATGCGCACACGAACTGGCGCACCATCGCGCTCGGCCACCTCGGACGACAGCAATGCCGGCAACCAGTAGCGTCGAAACAGCGCCCCACCCGGGGTGCCAGGCCCGACCCGCGTGATGCGGTCGTTGTCTTCGGATTTCAACATGTTCGAATTTCCTGCAGTATTGGACGCACCTGGCCTGGCGCTGGCTCAGACCTTCCAGGGCTGGACGCTGATATGGATGGACTTCTCGCGCCCCTGCCCGCCCAGCATCATGAGCCCGTCGTGCAGCTCATGCAGACCCAGCACGTGGCTGGACATCTTTTCCAGCGGGAAGGTACCTGCTGCCATGGTGCTGATTGCCAGTTCTACCGCCTCGAAGCTGTGGCCGCGGGTACCCCGCAGGACGATCTGCTTGCCGATGATCCGGTCGATGTCGAAGCCATCGATCGGCCCTCTGGCCGACGAGACGATCAAGGTGCCGCGCTTGCGCAACAATGCGATCGAACCGTTGGTCACGGCAGGGCCGGCACCACTGCAGTCGATCACGATATCGGCCAGGCGGCCGCCGGTTGTCGCGGAGACCACCTCCAGCAGATCCTGCTTGTCGACGCCGACCGTGTGGTGGGCCCCCAGCGCCCGGCCCACGGCAAACCGGTTTTCGTCCGTAGACAGCCCGGTCAGGATGATGTTCTGCGCTCCTGCAGCCTTGGCTGCGATGACGCACCCCAGGCCCTGCTGCCCCGGGCCATGGATGACGATGGTCTTGCCGGGGCCTGCCTTGCCATCCAGGTAGGCCCACTGGAAACCATTGCCGATCGGCAACGCCATCGCTGCGATATGGGACGGAATGCCTGGCGGAACCGGGTGCATGACGCTGCGCGGATGCAGGTACAGAAACTGGCTGTACCCGCCCCACAGCGAGGGAGCAGTTGCCACCGGGGTGGATCCGTAGCGGATCTTGCCTGGCAATCGTGTGTCGGTTTCCAAGCAGGAGCGGAATTCCCCGCAGCGACAGTAATCGCAGTGGCCGCAGGGCAGGTATTCCTCCAGCGCCACCAGGTCACCCACCTTGACGCCCCATTGTTCGCCGGCAAGTTCGCCGAGCCGCTCGATGGTACCCACTATCTCGTGCCCGAGAATGCGCGGACCCGGCTTGTCGTTCTGGTACATCGGCCAGTCGGCACCACACATGCCGGTGGCCACCACCCGCAACAGGCCGGCATCGGCCGGAATGTCGGGGATCCTGAATTCGCGCAGTTCAGTCTTGCACCGCTCGACCGCAACGGCCGCTACGGACAAATCGCTCATTGCGTCGGCTTCCTGATGCCCGCAGCGGCTGCGGCCTTGTTGATCACTTCGCGGTCCTCCTTGATGAAAGCGGCGAATTCCGCCGGCGTTACGTTGCGGTAGTCGTCGGCTTCGAGCCCGGTTGCAGTGATGATGCGCGCCTTGAACCCGGGGTCGTTCATCACTTTCACCATTTCGGCATTCAGGCGCCGGATGATGTCCGCCGGGACACCTGCAGGGGCGAAAATGCCGATCCAGCTGTTGAAGCTCGGCGGCATGTCGATGCCGACCTCTTTCAAGGTTGGCACATCGGGGACGGCCGGCCAGCGGTTGGCGGATGTGACGGCCAGCATCTTGGCGCGGCCTGCCTTGACCGGGCCGATGGTCGGCCCCACGGCAATCACCATCGCACTCACGTCACCGGCCATGACTGCCGTAAACCCTTCCAGGGAGCCCTTGTAGGGCACCTGCAGAAACGATGCGCCGGTGTTCTGCTTGAACCAGCCGTTGTACATCGGGCCCATGCTGGTTCCGCCGAGAGTTGCCCATGACAGGGATTCCGGTTTGGCCTTCGCCAACTCAATCAACTCCGGCACGGTGTTGACGGCCAGCTTGGGGCTGGCCACGACGGCGCCAACAAATCGGCCGAGGTAGCCGATCGGGGAAAAGCCGTTCTCGTAGTCGTAGGGCAGCTTGGCGTGGAACAAGGGGTTGATCGTCATCGGGGTGTGGCTCAAACCGCACAAGGTGTAGCCATCGGGGGGGGCCTTCGCGCACGCGTCGGCTCCGATGATCTGGTCAGCCCCGGGCTTGTTCTCTACGATAAAGGGTTGACCCAGTACCTTGGACAAGGCGTCAGACATGGCACGCGCCGGAACTTCGGCGGGGGATCCTGCTGGCAGCGGGATGATGACGCGCACCGGCTTGTTGGGGTAGCCCTGGGCGAGCACACCACCACACGCAGCGGCGAGGCAAAACGTCAGCGGGAGCCTGCGCGGCAACAAAATTTTCATGGCTGTCTCCTTTGGTGGTCGATCCGGATCCTTGCAGCAGGCCTGGATACTTAGATAACTACGATACAAGCGAAGCCCCCCATTGTCAATAGTGGAATATGCCGTTTCGTTCCTGCGTGCGCAATTGCAGAATCGGCGCGGTCTGCGCCTGACAAGGCCGATTAAGGAAGATCTATGCCTGCTTTGCGTCTGGGAGTCGATATTGGCGGAACCCATACCGACATCGTGCTGCTGAATACCGAGACCGGGGACTACGACATAGCCAAGGTCCCGTCAACCCCGTCGAATCCGGCGCTGGGTGTGCTCAATGGCGTGGATCTTCTGGTCCGGCGTGGCGTCGATCCTGGCGCCATCGAGTTCTTCGCCCATGGCACAACCGTCACCACCAATGCATTGCTTGAACGCAAGGGCGTGCAGGTCGGCCTGCTGGTCAACGAGGGATTCCGCGGCATCCAGGAGGTCCAGACGCAGCACCGGGAAGGCCGCTCTTACAACCATCTTTACCGACGGCCACCGGGTATCGCCAGTCAGCACTTCACCCGCGAAATTACCGGGCGCATCGGATTCGATGGCAGCGAACTGGTTGCGCTGGACGAAGCAGTGGTGCGTCGGGCTGTCGCCGAACTGGCAGACCTCGGCATCCGGTCGTTCGCCGTGTGTTATCTCTTTTCCTTCATGAATGCCGGGCACGAGCGGCGCACGGCCGACATTATTTACGAAACGGTTCCCGGCGCATCCGTGTCGCTGTCGTCCGTCGTCCTGCCGCGGATCCGCGAGTGGCCGCGGCTCTCCACGACACTGGTCAACGCCTACCTGGAGCCGGTACTGGCCACCTATGTTGCCAGCCTCTCGGGCGGTCTGGACCGCGCTGGCGTGTCCACCGCCCAGCGCTTCCTGATGCAGTCCAACGGCGGCGTGATGCCGTTCCAGAGCGCGGCGGCCGGCGGGGGCACTGTGCGCACGCTGCTGTCCGGTCCGGCAGCCGGGGTTCAGGCGACCGCAGATCTGCTGGGCCACCAACAGCATTGGAAGGACCTTATTTCGTTTGACATGGGCGGAACCAGTTGCGACATCGCGTTCATACAGAACGCCACGCCCCTGGAGACCGAGGAGTCCTCGGTTGGCCACCACACGGTGGACATCCCGTCGTTCGAGATCGCCAGCATATCGGCCGGTGGCGGAACCATCGCCAGGGTCGATGCCGGAAACCTGTTGCAGATCGGGCCGGACAGCGCTGGGGCCGTACCCGGGCCGGCCTGTTACGGCCGCGGCGGCAGACTGCCGACGATCACTGACATGGATCTGCTGTGCGGTTTCCTGGATCCAGACAACTTTCTCGGGGGCACACAGAAACTCGACCTCGAGGCTGCCAGGCAGGCCGTTCGGACGGTGTCGGTGCCGCTGGGCATGACGGAGATCGAGGCGGCCCAAGGCGTGGTCCGCCTGATCAACGCACGCATGGCCGATGAGGTGCGGGTGCTGGCTGCAAAACGTGCCGTGGACCTGACCCAGTTCACGCTGGTCCCGTTTGGCGGGGCGGGCCCGCTGCACGCCGCGATGGTGGCCCAGGAACTGGGGGTTCAGCGCGTGCTGGTCCCACCCAATCCCGGCGCCTTTTCGGCGCTCGGCCTGTTGTGTACCGACGTGGTGCATGACTACATCCGCTCGGACCTCAAGCTGATCGCAGATGTTCCCATCGAAACTGCCAGGCGGATCTTCGATGAGCTGACAAGCACGGCGCAGGCGGACCTTGCGCGCGAGGCGCTGGACGACCGGCCCCGGAAGTTCGAGAGGACTTTCGACATGCGATATGCCGGCCAGGGTTATGAACTGCCGGTGGCGGCTGCCGACGGCGAGGTCAACGCCGAACTGATCGCGCATGCGCAGGAGGCCTTCCACCACACCCATCGCGCACTGCACGGCCACGCCTCCATCAACCAGCCTATCGAGGTGGTGAGTTACCGGCTGCGGGTGCGGGTGCAGGTGCCCCGTTACCAGGCAAGACCGAAGCCTTGGACGGCGCCGACCCAACCGGCGCAGGAGCCGGCACAACGGTTGGCCTATTTCGGCAAGAGCATCCCGACACCCACCACGCTGATGCAGCGCTCCAGCCTGGCACCCGGTGTCAAGGTTGCGGGGCCGGCGATCATCGTGCAGATGGATGCCACAACCGTGGTGCCCCCCCATTGGACGGCCCAGGTGGACCAGCATGGAAATCTGCTCCTGGAGGCGCAATCATGAGCCAGACACCCGACGTTGTCACGATCCAGTTGCTGCGCAATCGCGTGGCGAGCCTGATCGAGGAAATGCACTACCACCTGTACCGCTCGGGGTACTCGACCGTGATCCGCGAGACACGGGATTTCTCCTGCGCTGTCACCGACGCACGGGGGCGCATCGCGGTGGCGCCGGACCTCATCATCCATTGCACCATCTACCGCAGCCTGATCGAGAAGATCCTCGAGGTGCATGGGCCACAGGATCTGCAGGCCGGAGACGTTTTTCTTTGCAACCACCCCTATGAAGGCGGGCTGGCCCATGTGTCGGACATGGCAGTGATTGCTCCGGTGTTGCATGACAACCTGTTGGTTGGGTTCATTGGCAGCATCGCCCACAAGCCTGACGTTGGCGGCGCGGTCCCCGGCAGCGTCTCCGGCCAGGCCACGGAGATTTTTCAGGAGGGGCTGCTGCTGCCACCCGTACGCCTGTACCGGGCGGGGGTCCGCAATGACGACCTGCACCGGGTGATCGGCGCAAATTCCCGCTGGCCGCGACTGCTGCTCGGCGACCTCGATGGACAGGTCGGCGTGGTCCGGATGGGCACGGAACGGGTCGCCAGGCTGTGCCAGGAGTTCGGGGCCGCCACGTTCGCCGGCTCGATGGAGGCGGTGCTTGCCGCATCCGAAAAGGAGTTTCGTGCCGCCATCGCCACCTTGCCCGAAGGCAGCTACGTGGCCGAAGGTTTCCTCGACAGCGACGGCGTGCGGCAGAACCAGCCGGTGCGTTTTCAGGCCCGTGTCAGCCATGCCGCAGGACGCTTGTGTTTTGACTTTTCCGGCTCCGACCCGCAGACGATCGGGCCGGTCAGTCTTCGGCCGCCACTCGTCGAGGCATGTTGCTTTCATGCGCTGATCGGGCTGCTGAATCCTGAATTGCGCTTCACCGACGGCGCCCGTTCCATGATCGACATCGTCACCCCGGTGGGTTCAGTCGTACACGCGGTGGCACCGGCCCCTGCGAGCAGTTACATGGGAGCCTGCCAGAAATTGATCGACGTGATCCTTGAGGCCATGGGACCGTTCAAGCCCGAACGGGCCGTGGCCAACGCAGGCGGCAGTGGCGGCGCGATCGGGTTCGCGTGGCAGGATGAAAAATACCGTCAGCGCGGCAACCAGTACGAGATCCTGGGGTCGGCCTACGGGGCCTCGGCCGTCGCCGACGGCTGCTCGGGGGTGACAGTCCATCTGTCGAACATCCACGGAGCGCCCATCGAAATCATTGAAAGCGAGTACCCGTGCCGGATTGAGCGCTTCGAACTGATTCCGGACTCTGGTGGGGCTGGAAGGTTCAGGGGCGGGCTTGGCGTGCGCAGGCGCTACCGCGTGTTGTCAGCTGTCACGCTCATCTACCGTGGGGACCGATCGAAGATTGCGCCCAAGGGACTGCAGGGCGGTATGAACGGCGCTCCCAGCCGCTTGATGCTGCATCCGGGGACACCCCAAGAGCAGCAGTTGCCCTCCTCGTGCCGGGTGGTTTTGGAAGCCGGCACCGTGGTCGATATTTGCGCAGCAGGCGGCGGCGGGTATGGCCCGGCGGCCGACAGGGAGCCCGGATTGGTCCAGGACGATATTCGACAAGGCTACGTTTCAGTGGACCAGGCCCCCGGACCGCGCTGAGTCTCGAAACTCACCGCGCCGGAACGGCAAACATGGCTTCCATCTGGCGACGCAGCTTGTAGGCCCGCGTGTTGGTGTCGATGGCCACGTCGTCCCAGGTCAGGCTCTGCCCCCGGGCCACGGGCCGCACCAGTGTGACGTCGTGTGACAGGCCCAGCGGCAGGCCGCCAATGCGGACCGACGTGGCCGCTGGCAGCAACTTGCCCCAGACGGTGTACCCACCTTCGCCGTCAAGGATCTCGCCAACGGCCAGATCCCGCTTGGCGGTGGCCACTACGTCGGCGTTCCAGCCCGTTGCCACGCCGGTCGGCTCACCGCGCAAGGCGACCGAGGCCACGGACACCCCGACCTCCAGGCCGATCAGGTGCCAGCGCTTGTAGAGCGTGAAATAGCGCCCGCTCGGGTCGGTGTGGGCGTTGTATTCCTCGAAGCAATTGCGGATGTAGTCGGTCTCCGCCTCGACCGTCACCCACACGCCCATGCGGATGTCGTAGGGAATCTTGCGGCCGTCGGGCTCCAGCGAGGAAATTACCTCGACCATGCCCTTTCGCTCGAGTACGCCGCCTTCACTGACCGGGCGGGTCACAAAGGGAATGTCCTCGACGCTGGCCGGCGGATAGAGCAGGCCATTGGACGGAACCCCGAGCCCGGTCGCGTTGGACACTGCGGCGCTTTCTATGGACGGCTTGGAGCCGTCCAGGAAGCTGTTGAACATCTTTGGGTTGAGGCCACCACGGCGGGCCTGCTCCGGTGTCAGGCCGTAGTAGCCCCACACTGTCTCGGGGGTCGATGCGCTGAAGTGCGGCAGCCACTTGTGACCGCGCCCGGCGGCCACGACCGGGAAGCCGCAGGTGCGCGCCCAGTCGACCAGGTCGCAAATCAGGGCCGGCTGGTCGCCGAATGCCAGCGAATACACCACACCCGCTTCGGCAGCCCTGCGCGCCAGCAGCGGGCCGCAGAAGGCATCGGCCTCGACCGTCACGTTCACCACCTGCTTGCCATGCGCGAACGCTTCCAGGCAGTGGTCGACCGCCGCGATCGGGTGGCCGGTGCACTCCACCACCACGTCGATGTCCGGGTGGCGCACCAGCGCCTGCCAGTCCTCGCCAACGTGGGTTGCCCCGGTGCGCAGGGCCTCGTCCAGTGAAACGGCCTGCATGCGCTCGGCGCCCCAGCCGACACGCGCCAGGTTGGTCCGCGCGCCGTCGGGTGACAGGTCGGCAATGCCGACCAGATGCACACCCGGAGTGCGCGGTATCTGCGCCAGGTACATGGAACCGAACTTGCCCGCGCCGATCAGACCGACCCGGACCGGCCGGCCTGCCGCCGCACGCTGCTGCAACTTGGAATAGAGGTTCATCGCGCGCCTCCGTATGCCGCCTCTGCGGCGGTGAACGCGGCCGCATAGTCGACGTAGGTCTTGCCCGAGTTGTGGATCATCGCGCGCTTCTTTTCGTCCAAGGGTGCGATGGCCCGCGCCGGCCGGCCACCCCACATCCATCCGGCCAGCAGTTGCTGACCGGGCAAGGTGCTTGCGCCGGCTGCGACCAGCACATCGTCCCCGACCACGGTGCCTGGGGCGAGGCGACTGCCCATGCCGACCAACACCCGGTCTCCCACGGTGCAGTCATGCAACACGACGTTGTGGCCCACGGTGCAGCCGCTGCCCACCACCACCGGCTGCTGTTCAGAGCGCATCACAGAGTTGTCCTGCACATTGGAACCCGCCCCGATGGCAACGCGCCCCTGCGACGCATCGACCTGGCAGCCGTACCAGACGCCGCTGCCCGGCCCCACTGCGAGGCGCCCGTGTCCTGTGACGGTCATCGCGATGTAACCCGGCCCGTTGCCTCTGAAGGTCGAAGCCGGCTCTGCTGGCTGGGCCACTGCGCTGCTGGCGGAGCGAAGCTGCGCATGCTGGGTGCGAAGTTCGGCGGCATCCACCGGCCCCACCGCCACCGCAGGGACCCCTGCATACCGATGGCCAGGAGCCAGCACCGTGCGCGAGAAAACCACGGAGCCGCTGTCAACGACAGCGCCTGCGCCGACCACGGCGCCGTCGAGCACGACCGCATCGTCCCCGATGACACAGTCATCTTCGACCGTGCAGCCATGCACCACCGCGTTGCGCCCGACCGTGACCCGGTGCCCCACCCGGGTGCCCATCACGGCGTGGGCGATATGGATGGTGCTGCGCGCACCCAGGAAAAAGTCGTCACCGACCTCGATCACATGGCCGTCAGCGCGCATCACGGCATGGTCGGCCAGCACGGCCCGCGCGCCGAGGGTCACGCGGCCGAGGAGGGCGCTGCCGGTGCCGGCGCTTGAGAGGGGGCCTTGAAGAATCGGGACGATATTTTGGTAGGGCAGGACCAATGGGAAGACTGTGGGCAAGGACATGGTTTTTTGGATGAGGCTTTGGACAACGCAGTTTGACAAGTTCGAAGTCGGTTCTAGAATGCTTTTCGTATTCGGAATACGAAACACGAAACACCACCGACAACTATTATGCAGAAAGGACTTGCATTGTGAGCAACAAGATTCGCGTTTTGCTGGCCAAAGTCGGCCTCGACGGCCACGATCGCGGCGTCAAGATCGTTGCGCGCTGCCTGCGCGATGCCGGCATGGACGTCGTTTACACCGGGCTGCACCGCTCGCCCGACGAAGTGGTTGCCGCAGCCGTGCAGGAAGACGTCGATGTGCTGGGCATCAGCCTGCTGTCGGGCGCCCACATGACCATTTTTCCCAAGGTACTGGCCGGCCTGAAGGCCCGCGGTGTGAACGACATGATCATCGTCGGTGGCGGCGTGATGCCCGATGAGGATGTGCTGGAGCTCAAGAAAATGGGCGTGCACGAGGTGCTGCTGCAGGACACTCCGCCCAACCAGATCATCCAGACCATCGAGCGCCTGGTCGCCGAGCGCGGCGAACGCTGACCCGACACGAACACCCTCGCAGAGACACGTCATGAGCACTATGGAAGACTGGCACTGGCCCCCGCGTTACGACAACAGCTACTGCCCACCGGCCAGCAGTCGCTGCTGGTTCCCGGTTCGGGAGACCATGCATCCGGGGGACCGCGACAAGGCCATCGTGCAGCGACTGCGCGAGGTCTGTGACTACGCATATTCACACTGCGACTTCTACCGCGTCAAGTGGGACGAGGCTGGCTTTCACCCCAGCCAGGTGCGCTCGCTGGAGGACTTCGAACGCCGCTGTCCGGTCGTCGTCAAGAGCGACCTGCGCACCGCGCAGCACCGCGCGCCTCCCTTCGGCGACTACCTCTGCATCCCCGAGAGCGAGATACACCATATCCACGGAACCTCCGGCACCACCGGGCGTCCGACCGCCTTCGCGATTGGCCGCGAGGACTGGCAATCCATCGCCAACGCCCACGCCCGGATCATGTGGGGCATGGGCATCCGGCCCGGAGACATCGTCTTCGTAGCTGCCATTTTCAGTCTGTACATGGGCAGCTGGGGTGCGCTGTCCGGCGCCGAACGTCTGGGGGCCAAGGCCTTCCCCTTCGGCGCTGGCGCTCCGGGCATGTCGTCGCGCGCCGTGCAGTGGCTGGACATGATGAAACCCAAGGCCTTCTACGGGACTCCATCCTACGCGTTGTACCTGGCCGAAACCGCCGTCAAGGAGGGGCTGAACCCCTCGGATTTTGGCATCGAACGCATGTTCTTCTCCGGCGAGCCCGGCGCCTCGGTGCCTGGCGTACGCGACCGCATCATCGACGCCTACAAGGCCCAGGTCTTCGACTGCGGCTCCATGGCCGAGATGTCGCCGTTCATGAATGTTGCCGCTTCGGCGGAATCGTCGATCGGCATGTTGTGCTGGCAGGACGTCTGTTACACCGAGGTCTGCGACCCCAAGACCTTCGAGCGCGTGCCCTACGGCCAGCGCGGCACACCGGTCTACACCCACCTGGAGCGCACCTCACAACCGATGATCCGGCTGGTCTCGGGCGACCTGGCGCTGTGGACCAACGACCCCACGCCCTGCGGGCGTACCTACCCCAGGCTGCCCCAGGGCATCTTCGGGCGCATTGACGACATGCTCACGATCCGTGGCGAAAACGTCTACCCGAGCGAGATCGACGCCGCCCTGAGCAAGCTCCCCAGCTACGGTGGCGAGCACCGCATCATCGTCAGCCGCGAAGGCAACATGGACGAGCTGCTGCTGCGCGTGGAGGCCGGCGAGGCGCTGAGCGCCCAGGGTACCAGCGCCCTGGAAAGCTTTCGCAGCGAAGTGGCCAGCTCCGTGCACACCATGCTGGGCCTGCGCACCCTTGTCGAGGTGGTCCCCGCCGGCACCTACCCGCGCACCGACTTCAAGGCGCGCCGGGTCATCGACGACCGCGAGGTCTTCAAGGAGATGGCGCAGCGCCTGGGCACCGGGGCTGCCTGATGGGGACGCCGGTTCCGTCCGACGTCCTGCTGCCGCGGGCCCTGGCTGGCGACTTTGCCGCCATGGCGCGTCTGATGAGCCGTGCCGAAGCCGGTGTGCCCGAAAGCCGCCCCGCGCTGGCGCAGTTGTATGCCCGGGCCGGGCACGCCCACATCATCGGCATCACCGGCGTTCCGGGCAGCGGCAAGTCGACCCTGGTCTCCACGCTGACGCTGAAGTTGCGCGCCAGCGGCAAGCGGGTCGGCATCATCGCGGTCGATCCCAGCAGCCCCTATTCGGGCGGCTCCATCATGGGTGACCGCATCCGCATGACCGAACTGGTCAACGACCCGGGCGTGTTCATCCGCAGCATGGCCACGCGCGGCTCGCAAGGGGGCATGGCGCGGGCGTCGCTCGAAGCGGTCGACGTGCTGGACGCCGCCGGCTTTGAATACGTGATCATTGAAACCGTGGGCGTGGGCCAGGCCGAGGTCGAGATCGCGCAGGCGGCCCATACCGTGATCGTGGTCTCGGCACCAGGCCTGGGCGACGACATCCAGGCCATCAAGGCTGGCATCCTGGAGATCGCCGATATCCACGTCGTGAGCAAGTGCGACCGCTCGGATGCAAACCGCACCATCAGCGACCTCAAGACCATGCTGATGATGGGCATGGGTGTCGACAACCAGGGGCGCTGGAACGCTCCGGTGGTGCCCACCAGCGCGCTCAACGGCGTCGGCTTCGAGGACCTGATCACACAGATTGGACGCCACGGCGCCTTCATGAACGACGCAGCTGCCGGGCGCGCGCGCATCCGCCACATCGCGGAGTTCCGCATGCTCAAGACCGCCGAGGACCTGTTGCACCAGCGCTTTCTGCGCGCCCGCCAGGGCCGCCTTTCAGCCGTGTCGGAGCAACTCGCGCAGCGCCACATATCACCGTACCAGGCCGCCGAGGCCTTGCTCGACGGCATCAACCTAGAGGGAACACCATGAGCAACCAGATCACAGACACGCAGCGCCAGGAATTGCTGGACGAGATCAGCACCTGGGAGGCCACCGACGTGGCGGCCTTCCTGGCCAAGCAGAAGGAAAAGAAGGCCCAGTTCCACACCTACGGCGGCCTGCCCGTCAAGCGCACCTACACGGCGGCCGACCTCAAGCCCAACCTGCAGGAAGAGCTGGGCCTGCCGGGCCAGTACCCGTTCACGCGCGGGCCCTACCCCACCATGTACCGCAGCCGCACCTGGACCATGCGCCAGATCGCGGGCTTTGGCACCGGCGAGGACACCAACCGCCGCTTCAAGTACCTGATCGCGCAGGGGCAGACCGGCCTCTCGACCGACTTCGACATGCCCACGCTGATGGGCTACGACTCCGACCACGCGATGTCCGAGGGCGAGGTCGGCCGCGAAGGCGTGGCCATCGACACGCTGGCCGACATGGAGGCGCTGCTGGAGGGGATCGACCTGGAGAAGATCTCGGTCTCGCTGACCATCAACCCCTCGGCCTGGATCCTGCTCGCCATGTACGTCGCCCTGGCGAAGAAGCGCGGTTATGACATGCACAAGCTGTCGGGCACGATCCAGGCCGACATCCTCAAGGAATACATCGCGCAGAAGGAGTTCGTGTTCCCGATTGCCCCTTCGGTGCGGCTGGTGCGGGACTGCATCACCTATTGCGCCAAGAACATGAAACGCTACAACCCGATCAACGTGTCGGGTTACCACATCTCGGAGGCCGGCGCCTCGCCCCTGCACGAGATCGCGTTCACCATGTGCAACCTGATCACCTATGTGGAGGAGGTCTGCAAGACCGGCATGCACGTCGACGAGTTCGCGCCGCGACTGGCCTTCTTCTTCGTCTCGCAGACCGACATCTTCGAGGAGGTGGCCAAGTTCCGCGCCGCGCGGCGCGTCTACGCCAAGATCATGCGCGAGCGCTTCGGCGCCCAGAACCCCGAGTCGATGCGCCTGCGTTTCCACTGCCAGACCGCCGCCGCCACCCTGACCAAGCCGCAGTACCAGATCAACATCGTGCGCACCGCGCTGCAGGCGCTGTCCGCCGTGCTGGGTGGCGCGCAGAGTCTGCACACCAACGGCATGGACGAGGCGTTCTCGATCCCGACCGAAGAGGCGATGAAGATCGCCTTGCGCACGCAGCAGATCCTGGCCGAGGAGGCGCACGTGACCGAGGTGGTCGACCCCCTGGGCGGCTCCTTTTATGTGGAGCACCTGACCGACGAATACGAGCGCAAGATTTTCGAAATCATTGACGAGGTCGGGCGCAACGGCGGCACCATCAAGCTGATCGAGGAAGGCTGGTTCCAGCGCCACATCGCCGACTTCGCCTATGAACAGGCCCTGAACAAGCAAAGCGGCGACAAGCCGGTCATCGGTGTGAACCTGTTCCACGAGGCCAACGAAGTGCACGACCTCAAGACCCACCCGCACGACCCGACCGCCGAGCGGCGCCAGATCGAACGCCTGCAGCGCGTGCGGCGCGAGCGGGACGAAGCCAGGCTGCAGACCCTGCTGGACCAGATGGTCACCATCGCGCACGACGACGCGCAAAACCTGCTGCCGATCACGATCGAACTGGTCGAGGCCGGGGCGAGCATGGGCGACATCATCGAGCGTCTCAAGTCCATCTGGGGCACACACCGCGAAGTTCCTATTTTCTGACCGCAGGCACGATGGCCGCAGCACCGCAAGAACCGTCAGTCAGGGTCGCGCCCGAGGGCGAGGACAGTGCTGCCGCGGTGATCGTTCGTTTCCTGCAGGCGCAGGGCGTGACGCGTCTGTTCACCTTGTGCGGCGGGCACATCATGCCGGTCTTCATGCGGGCCGCAGCGGCCGGTATCCGGATCATCGACGTGCGCGATGAACGTGCTGCGGTGTACATGGCGCACGCGCACGCGGAACTGACGGGAGAACTCGGTGTGGCGCTGGTGACTGCCGGGCCGGGAGTCACCAACGCGATGACCGGTATCGCCAATGCGCACATGGCGCGTGTACCGGTGATGGTGCTGTCTGGCACGCCGCCCCGCGCGCAAGACAACCGCGGTGCGCTACAGGACCTGCCACACGCCGAGATGCTGCGCGCCATCACGCGTTATGCCCGTACCGTGCGCGAGCCGGCGCTGGTGCTGCAGGAGTTGGCCGAGGCCACGTCCCGCGCCTGGGGCCAGGGTTGCGACCCCGGCCCCGTGTACCTGGATTTTCCGACCGACGTACTGCGTGCCGATGTCGCGCGCGCCACCCAGTTGCCCGAGTTCCTGCTGCGCCAGGGCCGACCGACGCTCACCCCTGACCCAGCGACGGCGGCACAGGCCATGGAGCTGTTGTGGTCGGCGCGCCGGCCACTGGTGATCAGCGGTCGCGGCGCGCGCGGCGCCGGGCCCGAACTGGTGGCGCTGCTGGACCGCTGTGGCGCCTTGTACCTGGACAGCGGCGAGAGCCGCGGCCTGGTGCCGGAGAGCCACCCATCCGTCGTGGCGGCGATGCGCGGTGCCCTGTTGCGCGACGCCGACGTGGTCGTGACCATCGGCAGGCGACTTGACTTCCAGCTCGCCTACGGCTCTCCGGCCGTATTCGGCGATGCGCGTTTCATCCGTATCGCCGACGCTCCGGGTGAGATTCGCGACAACCGCCGTGCTGCCGTCGAGCTGTTCGCGCAGCCGGCCGCAGCGCTGCGGGCCATTGTGGCGGCAGCCGGCGAACGCGCGCCGGCGATCGACCGTGCGTGGGCGGCCAGCATGCGCAGCAGCCACCTCGACCGCACCGACAAGCTGGCCCGGTCGATGCGCGAGGCTGCGCCCGATGCGCAGGGCCGCATGCATCCGAACCGCCTGCTCGCCAAGCTGCAGCAGCACCTGCAGCCCGACGCCATCGTGGTTGCCGATGGCGGCGATTTTCTGAGCTTTGCACGCGTGGGCTTGTCGGCATCCACCTACCTGGACCCGGGTTCGCTCGGCTGTATCGGCATCGGCACGCCGTTCGGCATCGCGGCCAGCCTGGCCTTTCCGCAGCGCCAGGTGGTGGTGGCCACCGGCGACGGCGCCTTCGGCTTCAACGCCATGGAGATCGACACCGCCGTGCGCCACCAGGCGCCGTTGCTGATTGTGGTGGCCAACAACGGCGCCTGGCAGATCGAAGTGACTGACCAGCAGGATCGCTACCAGCAGGTGGTGGGCACCCGGCTGCAGTTCGCCGACCATGCCGGCATGGCGCGCGCCTTCGGCATGCATGCGCAGCGCGTGGAGTCGGTCGACGACCTCGACGCCGCTATCACGCAGGCGCTGCAGCACCTGCCGGCACTGCTCGATGTGGTCGTCAGCACCGAGGCGCGCTCCTCGGACGCCCGCTCCGGACTGGCCCGCGTACCGGACCTGCAAGCGCTCGACGCCTGGGACGCAGCGGAACTGGCATGGCGTGCTGGCACGCCATGACGCTGCCATTGACGAAGTAGGATAGCCGCCATGCCAAGCTCCGTCATCCTGCCAGCCCCCACCAGGACCGACCCCGCGATCACCGTGCCCTGGGTCACGCCCCCCCTGCACGAGCAGGTGTATGCGTCGATCCTCGAAGCCATTTGCGGTGGCGTCATGCGCTCTGGCGAGCGGATCAACCAGGACGAACTGGCGGCCCGGCTCAAGGTGTCGCGCCAACCGGTGACTCAGGCACTGACCGTGCTGCGCAAACAGGACTTCGTGCAGGACACCGGGCGGCGCGGGTTGATCGTGGCACCGCTGCGCCGCAGCTTCTTCGAGTCGCTCTACCAGTTGCGGGAGTCGCTCGACCCGATGGCCGCACGACTTGCCGCGCGTCACCATGGGCGCATCTCGGCGGCGTCCGCCCAAGCCCTGCTGAAAAGCGGACAGGACGCCCTGGAACAGGGCGACGTTGCCACGCTGACCAGCGCCGACATGGCCTTCCACATGTGGATCTATGAGGCCTCGGACAACCCGCTGCTGGCCGAGATGCTGCGCATGTACTGGCACCACCTGCGCCGCTCGATGGTCGCAGTGGTCGGCCCCTCGCACGACCGGCGTCGGGTATGGGAGGAACACGCGCAGATCCTGGCGGCGATCCTGCGTGGCGACGAGGCGCGGGCCGAGCAACTGTCGCTGCAACACATCCGCGAAGCGGCCGAACGCGTGGTCCAGAGCCTGCCCGAATAGCTGCGCGCGCCGCCGGCTGCGCAGCCGGCTCAGAACTTGGGTGTGTTCTCGGCGCTCAGCCCCGAGTCACCGCGGACCTCTTCCTGGATCAGCGTCCAGACCTCGTCCTCGATTTCATGAAAACGCGGGTTGCGCTTGAGCGCGAGCTTGCGCGGGCGCTCCAGGTCGATGCGCAGGATCTTCTTGACACGGCCGGGCCGGGCGGTGAACACGGCCACGCGGTCGGACAGGAAGATGGCTTCGTCGATTTGGTGCGTGATGAACAACACCGTCTTCTTGGCCTTGAGCCAGATCTGCAGCAGCTCTTCCTGCATCAGTTCGCGCGTCTGCGCGTCGAGCGCGGCGAAGGGTTCGTCCATCAGCAGGATCTGCGGGTCCATCACCAGCGCGCGGGCCAGGTTCACACGTTGTTGCATGCCGCCGGAGAGTTCGTGTGGGTAGTGCTGCTCGAAGCCGGAGAGCCCGACCATGTCGATGAAATACATCGCCCGTTCACGCGCCTCACGGGCGCCGACCTTCTGGCATTCGAGCCCGTAGACGACGTTCTTCAGCACCGAACGCCAAGGCAGCAGGGAGGCATCCTGGAACACCATGGCGCGATCCGGTCCGGGCTTGTTCACCGGGCGGCCGTCGACCGTGATGGTGCCCGCGGTGGCCGGGATCAGGCCATCGACCACGGACAGGAAGGTGGTCTTGCCGCAGCCCGAGGGGCCGACGATCGACACGAACTCGCCCTCCATGACCTGCAGGTCGACGTCCTGCAGTGCGGCCTGGCGGATCGTGGTGCGCGGCCGCAGGTAGTCCAGCCGGATTCCCCGGGCTTCGAGTTTCACAGCCATGCTGGGTCCTTGCGCGAATGGTTGAGGGGCGTCATGCGGTGGCGGCCTTCACCGGGCGCCAGCGCTCCACCCGGTGCTCGATGCCGTAGATGGCCCAGGTGAGCAGCAGCCCGACCACCGCGATGGCCAGGATACCCACAAACACCCGGTCGGTCTGAAATGCCGCGCCCGAGGCGTTGATCAGGTAACCGATGCCGGCGGACGACGCATAGATTTCGCCCACGACCACGCCCACCATGGCGCGCCCCACGCCCAGACGCAGGCCGGAGAGCAGGAATGGCACCGAGGTGGGCAGGATGATGTCGCGAAAGCGCTGCCAGTCCGAGGAGCCAAAGCTCTTGGCCACCTTGAGCAGGCGCGCGTCGGTGGTCTTCACCGCCGCGATGGCGCTCATGGTCAGCGGGATGAAGGTCACCATGGCAATGATGAGCACCTTGGTGAACAAGCCGGTGCCAACCCAGATGATCAGCAGCGGGATGAAGACCACCTGCGGCGTGGCGTTGTACGCCGACAGGAACGGTTCGACCGCGTAGCCCAGGCGCCGGTACCAGCCGACGGCCAGGCCCAGCGGAATGCCGACGGTGAGCGCCATCAGCCCGCCCAGCCCGAAGGCCGTGCCGCTGGCGGCCATATGCTCCCAGATCTCGCCAGAGCTGACCATCTGCCCCAGGCGCGTCCAGATGCGCGAGGGCGCCGAGATGAAGATCGGGCGGATGCGCAGCAGTCGCGCGTTGTCGCCCAGCACGGGCTCCAGCAGATTGGCCCAGAAGCCGTTGGACAGTCCTTCCCAGAACAACAGGAACAACAGCACCGCCGCGCCACCCAGGATGGCGTGCTCGAAGCGCTGGTAGAGGCGCGCCATGCCGCCTACTCCGAAGACCCGACGTTCGGACGCCAGCGGTCGAAGCGCCGCTCGATGCGGTTGAGCCCCTCCGTCGTCACCAGCCCGGTGGCCACGACCAGCAGCACGCCCACCAGCATCTTGTCGGTCTGGAAGGCATTGCCAGCGGAGGCGATGAAATAGCCGATGCCGGCGGTTGCCGCATAGAGTTCGCCCACGATGACCCCGAGCAGCGCGCGCCCCGAGCCGTACTTCAGGCCGGTGAAGATGAAGGGTACGGTGCCCGGCAGCACGATGGTGCGAAAGATCCGGCCCTGCGAGGCGCTGAAGCTGCGCGCCACGCGCAGGAAGCGCTCGTCGCTGGTGCGCACGCCGGCGCAGGTGCTGATCAGGATCGGGATCACCGCGCCCAGGAACACCACCACCACCTTGGACCAGATGCCGATCCCGAACCAGATGATGATCACCGGCAGCAGCGTGATACGCGGGATGGTGTTGAGGGTATGGATGAACGGGCTGCACAGGTAGTACAGGCGGCGGTACCAGCCCACCGCCATGCCCAGCGGCACTCCGACTGCGATGGCCATCAGGTAGCCAATCAGGAACTCGCTGGCGCTGACCCCGATGTCGGCGCGGAATTCGGCCGACGAAAAAACCTCCACCGCCGCCAGCGCCACCTGCGTGGGCGAGGAGATGAACAGCGGGTTCACCCAGGCCAGGCGAAACGCCAGCTCCCACACCAGCAGGAACAGCAGCAGCGTGGAGCCCCCCACGATGGCGCGTTCGTGGCGCTGGAACAATCCGGGTGCGGCGAATTGCTCCGCGTCGGGGGTCTCGGATGGCACGGGCTGGCTCCTTGCGTCGCTGGGTCGAACGCCGCTCACTGCAGCGATTCCGAGGTCGGCAGCGTGATCTCGAGGTTCAGGTACTCGTCCACGTGCGCCAACTCTCCCGGGTACAACACGGTGGTCGAGGTCTGCTCCTCGATCACGGCCGGGCCCCGGATTTCCATGCCCGGCGTCAGGAGCGCACGCCGGTAGATGGGGGTGTCGAGCGTCAGGCCGGGGCCGAAGTGCACCGGGCGGTGGTGGTTCACCACGGGTTCCGTTGCGGCCGCTGCGAACGCGCGCAGCCGCGGCTTGGGGATCACGCCCAGGCCCACCACCTTGAAAGTCACGATCTCGACCGGCTGGTTGTCGGCGCTGTGGCCGTAGCGGCGCAGGTGGGCGGCATGGAAGCGCCCGGCCATGTCCTTGCGTTCGGCTTCGGAGAAGCCGGTCACCGGCACCAGCACTTCGTAGGATTGCCCGGCATAACGCATGCCTGCGTAGCGCATGAGCTTGAGCTGCGCGGGCAGCACGTTCTCGCGCAGCAGGTCGGCGGATACCTTCTCCTCCAGGCCCCGGTACATGGCGTCCAGCGTGGCCACATCGGCGCTGGCCAGACGGGTGAGCCGGGTGACGGAGCGTTCCTGCTGGATGTCGGTCACCAGCATGCCATAGGCACTGAAGGTGCCAGGGTCGCGCGGCACCAGGATCCGGTGCACGCCCAGGTCGGCTGCGATCTTGTTGGCGGTGGTCGGGCCCATGCCCCCGAACGGGATCAGCGTGAACTCGCGCGGGTCGTAGCCGCGCTCCACCGTGATGGTGCGCATCGCGGCCACCACGTTGGCCGACAACACGGTCAGGATGCCCCAGGCCGCGTCGGCGGCGGACATGCCCAGTTCGTGGCCCACGGATTTCATGACCGCGTCGTGCGACTTCTGGCTGTCGATGGGCATCTTGCCGTCGAGCAGCACCTTGGGGTTGAGATGGCCCAGCACCACCAGTGCGTCGGTCAGCGTGGCATCGGTGCCGCCGCGCATGTAACACGCCGGGCCGGGCCGGGCGCCGGCACTTTGCGGCCCCACCTTGAGCACGCCGCCGAGCTGGATCGAGGCCAGGCTGCCACCGCCGGCACCGATGGTGTCGATGTCCACGGCCTCGCTGCGCACCGGATGGCGCGCCACGGTCAGCTCGGACTTGGTCAGGGGCAGGCCGGGGATGACCGCCATGTCGGTGCTGGTACCACCCACGTCGAAGGACAGCAGGTTCTCGATGCCCTTGACGTCGCCGAGGTAGCGGCTGCCGATCACGCCGGCCACCGGGCCGGACATCATGGTCTGCACCGGCGTGGCGGCCAGCATGGCCGCGCTGGCCGCACCCCCGTCGGACTTCATCATCAGGATGCGGGCCTGCGGGAAATACGACTGCGACAGGCGCTCCAGGTCCTGCAGGTAGCGGGCCGTGGGCGGGCCGATGTAGGCATTGGCCACGGCCGAGGCGGTGCGTTCGTACTCGCGCCACTGCGGATTGACGTTGCTGGAGAGCGACACATAGACCTGCGGTGCCAGGCGGCGGATCACCTCGGCAGCGGCCTGCTCATGGCGCGGATTGGCATACGAGAACAGGAACGACACGGCGATGGCGTCCACCTTCTGTGCCACCAGCCCGGCCACGGCACGCTCCAGGCCGGCGATGTCGATCGGCTCGACCACCTCGCCCTGGTAGTCCAGGCGCTCGCGCACCTCGACCACGCGGTCACGGGTCAGCAGCATCTTGGGCGCCGGCGAGTACATGTTGAACACGTCTGCGCCGCGCCACTGGCGGCCGATCTCGTAGACATCGCGGAAGCCCTGCGTGGTGATCAGGCCCACGCGCACCCCCTTGCCCTCGAGCATGGTGTTGAGCGCCGCGGTCGAGCCGTGCAGGATCAGTGCCACGGAGTCGGGCCCGAACTCGGCGTGGAACTCGCGTGCGATCTCGTCCATCACCAGCATCGGCTGGCCCGGGTTGGAGGAGTACTTGCGGATCGCTATGACCTCGCCCTGGTCCTCGTCGAATGCAGTGACGTCGGTGAAGGTGCCCCCCACGTCGATGCCGATGCGCAACCTCATGCCGCCACCTCCTTGGCGGCGCGCAGCCTGGCGGTCTGGGCCAGGTCGAGTTCGTGCGTCCGGGGATCCAGCACCACGCCGTAGTCGCGCGCGGCGGCGGCCAGGGTGATGTAGCCGCAGACGACGTCCTGGCGGACGCGCTCCGGGTCGCGTTCGTGCGGGTCGCCCCAGCCGCCGCCGCCGGCCAGCTTCCAAGAGATGACATCGTCGGCCTGCAGGCGCAGGGCGGCGGTCTTGGAGTGCAGCGGCCGCTCCTGCGGCTTGCCCGGATTGAGCACCGCTGCGCCGGGCTGGGCCGGCGTGGCCCCGAGCGCGCCGGGTGATGAGAACTTGAACCGGTCGGTACGCAGGTTGAACAGCATTTCCTCACCCAGCACATGCCATTCACGCAGCGAGCCCAGGCCGCCCCGGTACTTGCCGGCGCCGGCGGAGTCCGGCACCAGTTCGTAGCGGTCGATGCGAATCGGGAACTCGGTTTCCAGGGCCTCGACCGGCGTGTTCATGACGTTGATGACCAGATCGTCCTGGGCGCTGACACCGTCGGCATGCGGCCGTGCGCCGCCGCCACCGTTGTAGATCTCGTGGAACGACGACCAGCGTCCGGTGCGCGGATTGTGGCCGGAGCCGGTCAGGCCGCCGCTGCCAGAACTGCCGGGCGCCGGGATCATGTGCGGCGCCACCTGGCCGAGCACGCGGCAGCAGACCGAGGCCACCATCTGCCCGGCCCGCACGTACATGTTCACGGGGGCGGGGTACTTGGGGTTGAGCAGCGAGCCTTCGGGCGGGAAGGTGATTTTCACCACCCGGGCCATGCCATCGTTGACCGGCAGGTTCGGGCCGAACGCCATCTTGACCCAGCACTCCAGCACCGTGCGCGATACGCAGGGCCGCAGGTTCAGGGGGCCGATGGCCTGGGGGTCGCTGTCCAGGATGAAGTTGAACTCGTCGCCCTTGATCTCCAGCGAACAGCTGATGCGAAACGGTTTGTCCCGGCCTGCGCCGTCGTCGTCGAGGTAGTCGGTCTCGGGGCCGTAAATGCCCGGGGGCAGCTTGGCGATCTCCTTGCGCAGCTCGGCCTCGCAGATGTCCATCCAGCGGCTCCAGCAGGCGTGGACCTTGCCCAGCCCGTGTTTCCTGAACAGCGCGGTGAACTTCTGCACGCCGTAGACGTTGGTCTGCGCCTGCGCGTTGACGTCGCCCCAGGTCACCTCGGGCGTGCGCGTGTTGGCACAGATGATCTCGTAGACGTCCTGGTTCAGTTCGCCGGCGATGAACAGGCGCACCGGCGGCAGCAGCAGCCCTTCCTGGAACAGGTCGGTGGCAGCGGGGCTGTTGGTGCCCGGCACCATGCCGCCGAAATCGGGCTTGTGCGCGGTGTTGCCGATGTAGGCGGCCAATTTTCCTTCATGGAATACCGGGGAGATCACGGTCACGTCGGTGGCGTGGTTCTGGCAGGCGCGGTAGGGGTGGTTGACGATGATCGCGTCGCCCGGCGACAGCCTGCCGTTGTAGACCCGGTGCACCTCGCGCACCTGGGCCGAGATCGGGCCGATGTGCAGTGGCTGGGGAATGCCCTGCGCCACCAGGCGCGCCTGCGGATCGAAGATGCAGAATGTGAAGTCCTGGCTCTCCTTGATGACGTTCGAGTAGCCGGTGCGCATCATGTTGACGGTCAGCTCCCGTGCAATCTGCTGCGTCGACTGGTAAATGACCTCTAGATCAATTGCGTTCAATGGTTTGCTCCGCGACGGTAGTGGGGATCATTCTCTGCATTCAAGCGCGCGCCACCCGAGGCCGCAAGCGGCGAGGGTGGCGTGACGGGACTGTGTGCAGGCCCGGTGCGGACGGCGAGCGGCTTCAGATGCCGTATTTTCTCTTCATTTCGTCGAAGAAGCCTTCCTTCTTGAGGGCCTCGACGATGCTCAGGTCCACATAATTGGCCGGCTCGCGGTTGGACAACGCCGGCCCCATGGTGTGCACTTCGCCGATCACGTTCGTCACCGCGGCGGCAGACGGCGTGAAATCTCGGGGGTAGATCTTCTTGAGCGTGTCGTACGCGTCGTCGATGACGCCTTTGGAAGTGGTCTTGAACTCCTTGGCGATGACCTCGCGCGCCCACTTCTCGTCCGAAAGGGCCTTGTAGACGCCCTCGACATTGGCCTTGACGAAACGCTTGAGGAGGTCCGGGTGCGACTTGGCGTAGTCTTTGCTGACCACCAGCCCGTTGAAGATCCAGGGTGCGCCGTCCTTGCCGAGGTCGACCATCAGCACCAAGCCCTTTTCACGTGCCGTTGCGGTGGCAGGTGACACGTAGGGGGCCGCCAGGACCTGCCCGGACAGCTGCGCGGCAAGCCGCTGCGAGGCGCCACCCAGTTGCACGATGGTGACGTCTTTGCGGGTCATCTTCATCTGTTGCAGCGCCAGGCTGACGGCCATGTCGCTCTCTGAGGTCAAGGCGCTGACGGCCACTTTCTGGCCCTTGAGATCGGCCGGCGACTTGACGCTCGGGTTGGCATAGAGGTCCATCGGCATCACATTGCTGCTCGATGTGATGAGCCGCAGGTCAGCCCCTTCCCGGTTGGCGTTGACGACCACCGAGAAACCGACCTGCATCGCCTGCAGCTTGCCCGCCAGCAACACTTGCACGCCGCGCGAACCGCCCTCGATGGTCACCAGCTCGGGCTTGATCTTGTAGGTGGCATAGGTGCCGGCGGCCTCGGCGAACCGGGGGGCCAGCGAGGTGATGTCGCCCGGCACCATGCCCACGGCAAAAGTGTCCTGGGCCATTGCGGGCGCCACCGAAAACGCCAGGGCTGCCGCGCCTGCGACGGCGGAAATGGTGCGCCGGACAAATCGGAACCAATGAATTTTTTGCATGTGTGTCTCCTTGGAAGGTCAGAGTGGGTCGGGGGCCGGCGAACCTGCGCTGGCGGCGAGTAATCGGATGTAGTGGCGCCAGGTCCATTGGAAGACATCGGCGCCATGGGCTTGCGCCTTCTGGTCCTGGGTTTCCCGCAGCCGGCGGAAGTACTCCTGGTCTTCCGGGCTGATCACCTCTGGCTTGCCCCCGGCTTTGGCGATCTCCAGGGTGATGCTGGCCAGCGTCTCGAGCTGGATGGCGCGGATGGTGGCCTCCTGGACCGAGGCCCCGGTGGTCACGATGCCGTGGCCGCGCAGGATGCACACATGCTTGTAGCCCATGCAACGCACCAGCGCCTCGCCCACCGCGCGCTCGCGGATCAGGATCGAGCGTGGGAAGATCGGAATCCCGGCAGCCGCCAGCGCCATCGCGTTGGGGTCAAAGGCACCGAAGATCGGCTGAAGTTCGAGGCCCAGCAGGGTGCAGATCAGCGAGGCGCGCGGATGCGCATGGACGACGGCCTTGACCTCGGGGCGTGCACGGTAGATCTCGCCGTGGATCGGCAGTTCGGAAGGGGTCTCGTAGGCGCCGGCGCCGTCGAGGTCCTGGCCGTCGAACGACACGCTGCGCACGGCCTCGGCCTGGGTGAAAACGAGCCCGGCCTCATCCCTGCCTCGGCAGCGGATCAGCATGCGGGAGCTGTCCAGCCGGGCACTGACATGCCCCGTGGTCTCCCGCACCAGGCCCAGGTGACCCAGCAAACGACACGCAGTCGCGATTGTTTCCTCCACCGATTCCACCGTGCCTCCTGCCATTTTGAGCGTCCCCCCACCGAACTGCTGCCACGCCTGGGCTGACGCGTGTCAGCGGGACTTGACAACCCGGACTCAGAATTCTACTGATAAGAGATCTAATCGTATGGGTGGATTTGCGCCAAGTCAATGTGTTGGCACAGGTTTTTGCTAAGCGTTTTCCCTAAAGGCAGGCGACCAAACAGACGCGCCGCCGGCAGGGGCGCTCCATTTGATGGTATCGGAGCCAGTCGCAACGCCAGTTTAGGGAAAACACTAGGGAAAAGCGCACTGAAAGGCTCGGCATTGACCCCGCGCATTTTGGCGATTGTTATTATCTTTCTGAGTATCACCGGTGGGTGCCGCGTGCTCGGTGCAAATGGCAACCCGATATGCGACCTGGTTCCGCCGGTGCCGGGACCGCATGCAGGAGACAACATGAACATGACGACACAGTCGATCGAAGTCAGGAAACTGCCCGCGGCCCTGGGTGCGGAGGTTCGCGGAGTGGATCTTCGCGAGGATCTTTCCGACGAGACATTCGCGCAGATCCTGCGCGCCTGGTACGACAACCTGGTGATCCTGCTGCGCGATCAGGATCTGAGCGAGGACCAGCAGTGGCAGTTCGGCTCCCGCTTCGGTCCGCTGGCCGGCGGCCACATACCCGAGCTGGAAGGCAGTCGCGAGGGCATCGCGTATGTATCCAATGTGCGCAAGGACGGAAAACTCATCGGCATCCTGCCGGACGGCGAGATGCAGTTCCATTCCGACCAGTCGTACCGGGAACAGCCCTCACAGGGCTCGATGCTGCACGCGATCACGATTCCGCGGGTCGGTGGCAACACGCTTTTCCTCAATTGTTACGCGGCCTACGAGACCTTGCCGCAGGACGTGAAGGACCGCCTCAAGGGTCTGCGTGCGCTGCATGTCTACGATTACAACCTGAACCCGACGCAGCGGGCGCGCACGATCGCCCCGGACGCGCCGACCCAGTTGCAGCCGGTGGTTCGCCTGCATCCGGTCACGGGTCGCCGGGCGCTGTACGTGAGTCGGCTGATTACCGCCTACATCGAGGGTATGCCGCAGCAGGAAAGCGATGATCTGCTGGGCATGTTGTTCGACCACATGGAGCAGCCGCGCTTCACCTACGAACACGTCTGGAAGACCGGCGACGTGCTGATGTGGGACAACCGCTGCACGCTGCATGCACGGACCGATTTCGACCCATCCGAAACCCGCCTGCTGCGCCGCATCACTCTCAAGGGCGAGCCAGCGATCGCGGGGTGAACACGGTCACCATACAGCCCGGGTCGTCGCTGCGTGGGGGAACCTGCGCATCACGGCCGCCCGTGGGACGCACGACTACATCATTGTCGGCGCCGGTTCCGCCGGTTGTGCGCTGGCCAGCCGACTGAGCGAGGACCCTTCGGTACGCGTCCTGCTGGTCGAGGCGGGTGGTTGGGATCGCGACCCGTGGATCCACCTGCCGCTGGGCTGGGGCCGTATAGTGCCGCAACGTCGGTTCGACTGGAACTACGATTCGGAGCATGAGGCGCGCCTCGACGGGCGCGAGATCGAATGCACCCGCGGCAAGGTTATTGGCGGCTGCTCGTCGATCAACGCCATGGCCTATGTGCGCGGCCACCGGGCCGACTACGACCGTTGGGCGGCTTCGGGGCTGGACGGATGGTCTTACGCGGACGTGTTGCCGCTGTTCCGGCGACAGGAGTCCTGGGTGGGTGGGGCGGATGCCTTTCGGGGCGGCGACGGACCGATCGGCACGCGCCTGTCGCAGTTCGATGACCCGATCACTGCGGCGTATTTCGAAGCCGGCCAGCGCGCCGGTTTTCCGGTCACCGAGGATTACAACGGCGCGCAGCAGGAGGGCATGGGCATTTTCCAGATGACGGTGCGCAATGGCCGGCGCTGCAGTGCGGCGGTCGGCTACCTGCACCGTGCGCTTAATCGCCCGAACCTCAGCGTCGCGGTCCGGGCGCTGGTCACGCGCATCGTCTTCGACGGCAGCCGGGCGGTGGGCATCGAATACGGGGCGGGGGGCAAAACCTGCGTCGCCTATGCCGATCGCGAGTTGGTTCTGTCGGGGGGTGTCATCAATTCGCCGCAGTTGCTGATGTTGTCCGGCATCGGCGACCCGCAGGAACTGTCCACGCACGGTATCGCGGTGCGCGCGGCCCTGCCCGGGGTCGGCAAGAACCTGCAGGACCATCTGTGGGCCGGTATCGAATACCGGCCAAGCGACCGGGAAGCTTTCAGCGCGCGATGCGACTGGACCGGCTCGCGCTGGCGCTGGCACAGGCATACCTGTTTCGCACCGGGACCTGGACCGAACTGCCGAGCGGGTGGACGGCTTTCCTGCGCACGACAGCGACCTGCGCACGCTGCGCGCGGGAATCCGGCTGCTGCGCGAGATCGCGCGTCAGACCCCCCTGCAGGATTACGTCGCGCAGGAATTGTTGCCCGGCGCTTCGCGCGACAGCGATGCGGAACTCGATGCGCATATCCGCGCCACCTCCGCCACGGCCCACCATCCCATGGGTACCTGCAGGATGGGCCTTGCGTCCGACCCGCAGTCGGTGGTGGATGCGCAGTTGCGCGTGCATGGCGTCGACGGATTGCGCGTTGTCGATGCTTCGGTGATGCCCGACCAGGTGGGGGCAACATCCATGCGCCGGTGGTGATGATCGCCGAGAAGGCCTCGGACCTGATGCGGGGCCGCCCGGCCATGGCGGCGGCTACTGTCTGAGGGGTGGGGAGCCGCCTGCCGGTGCCGCTGGCGCTATTCGTTCGCAGGGTTGGCGGCTCAATACCTGACACTCAGCCGAGCAACAGCCTCGCTATTCCCGGGAACACCAGCGTGATGGCCACTGTGCAGAGCTCGAGTGCGCAGAACGGAAGGCAGAGCCAGTAGATGTCCCGCATCGTGATGTCGGGTGGTGTCACCGCCTTGAGGGCGAACAGGTTGAGCCCGAATGGCGGCGTTATGCCTCCCGTACCCACTATCATCAGGAACATCACGCCGAACCAGACCGGATCGATGCCCAGCTTGGAGATCGCCCCGGCCATCAGCGGTACGGCCACGAAGATCACCGAGGTCTGGTCCATGAAGCAACCCAGCAGCAGTGCAATGCCCAGCACGATCACGATCGCCACGTAGGCGCTCGGGGCGACGCTGGTCAGGAATTCGGCGAAGCCGCTGGAAATGCCCGTGATGGCCAGGATCTGGCTGTAGGCCTTCGAGCTGACGATGATGAACAGGATCATCGCCGAAAACTCCAATGCGTCGGTGGCGATGGCGAGAATGGTCTTCCAGTCCATGCGGCGGTACAGGTACGCCACGATGAACGTGGACAGTGCGCCGGTGGCGGACGCCTCGGTGGGCGTGGCTATGTTCAGGTAGATGACGCCGGTCACGCAGAAAATCGGGATCAGCACCGGCACCAGGGTCAGGCATGCCCGCAGGCGCTCGCGTATGGTCACCGGATTGCCCGGGTCATCCAGTTCCGGGTACTTGCGGGCGACCCAGTAGATGTACAGCAGCAGCAGGACGCTCAGGACGATGGCCGGCCCGATGCCCGCCAGCAGCAGGTCCGAGATGGGAATGCCGGCCATGCTTCCGATAAGCACGGCGCCGATGCTCGGCGGGATCAGGCCGGCGAGCGTGCCCGAACCGATGATCGGACCGACCGCCAGTGATTTGGGGTAACCCCGGCGGCGCAGTTCACCGGTGAGCGAGGAGCCCAGCACTGCCGTGGAGGCGACGCTCGCGCCCATCAGCGCGCCCAGCACGATACCCCCGAAGACCGCAACGTAGGCGCCGGACGCGCGCACGCCATGCAGGATCTTGGCGATCGAATCGAGCACCACGGTGCTCAGGCCGGCGCGCACGAAGATGGTTCCCATCAGGATGAAGAACGGGACTGCGGAAAGGTAGATGTTCGCGACGCTCGAATAGGCCGACTGGACCAGGAACGAAAGCGCATCGACGTTGCCGAACAGGAACCATGCGGCGATCAGATTCAGCACCCCGAACGCAAACGCGACGGGAAGGTTCAGGCTTAGCGCGAGTATCAGCCCGCCGCCCAGCAGGATTGCTGCAGTCGTCCAATGCATGGCGCGGTACTACTGCGGCATTGCCGGTCCGACATGGCGCAAGATGCGCAGGTCGGCCAGAAAATTGGCAAGGAACTGCAGGCACAGCAAACCTGCGCCAACCGGGATGACGGCGTAGACCATCCATTGCGGGACGGTGACGGCGTCGGAGAATACTACGCCGCGCACCACCAACCCGGACAGTTCCTTCGAGGCGAGCAGGAAAAAGAGCAGGCAGTACACCATGCCGACGACGTCGATGCCGACGCGCAGCAGCATTTGCCGACGCGGACGCAGCGACGCATGCAGAATGTCCACCGCCACATGGCCGCGTCGGGCCAGTACCCGCGGGGCGCCGATGAAGGTCACGTAGACGAGACCGTAGGTCGCCATCTGGTCGGCCCAGGGAATGGGGCTGTTGAAGGCGTAGCGCATCAATACGTTGGCGGAGATCAACAGCAGCATGGAAACCAGGATGCCCGCGCCCACCACGCCCAGGGCGTGATTGACGCGTGAAACCGCAAGTTCGAAGTCGGACGATCCGTCCGGCGCAGTAGACATGCTGTGGGCAGGTGAAGGTGAGAATGGGACCGGCATCGAACCCCGACACCGGCTAAAGACCAAGGGCAGGGCGCGTTTCAGTCCTTCAGGTAGGGCTGCAACGAGAAGTTCTCGGTCAGTTCGGCCGCATATTTGGAGCCGCCGACGATCTGCTTGATCAATTCGCCGCCAATCCTGCGCCCGATGATATCGTTGACATCTGCCGGGCTGCTGGCGACTTTTACCTTGTACTTGTCGGTGAGCAGCTTGTCGGTGCGCTGGACGCGCACCTTCATCCACTCGAGCGCCTCCGTCTCGGTTTCCCGCGCCACCGTGTTCATGATCTGGCGCACCGCCGGGGACAGGGCATCCCAGGCCTTGTTCGACAGGTACAACTCCGAGGAGAAGTCGGCCAGCCGGGCGTTGGAGCGGTGCTTGAGATATTCACCCTCGTTCAGCACCTCGATCGAGAGGGAGTCGCGCATCGCCCCGTCCAGGATGCCGCCGCGCAGTGCGCTGTAGACATCGTTGCTGGGCAGGTTGGTGGGAACGAGCCCGAGATACTTTGCCATCTGCGCGTTGACGCTCGCATTGCCCCGGAGCTTCAGTCCTTTGAAGTCAGCCAGGGTCGTGATCGGCTTGGCCTCCCGTGACCAGAGGTAGAACGGAAGACCGGGTGAGGACAACTGGACGAGCACGACCCCGGCACCCTCGCGCGAGATCTTCTGCAGCGTCAGGTACCCCTTGGGCATGGCCTTGACCTGCTCGTCGGACGTCATGTAATTGATGAACTGCAGGCCGAGCATTTCGTTGAAGTAGCCTTGCGACGTCACCATCGCATCGAACTGTCCGGTCTGCAGGGCCTTGAGCTGGTCGAACGGTGCCACCACCTCCGGGCCGCCGACGACGCGAATCCGCGCCTGGCCCTTGGCCTTGGCGTTGAAGCGTTCGATGAAGAGCTTTGCGCCATACATCTTGTCGCCGGAAGGGCCGTCGAACGGGAAGCCGGTGATGAGCTTGATCTCGACCTCCTGCGCATGGGCCGACGGCAGCAGCGCCAGTGGCGCGGCCACGAGCGCGCCAGCCGCGATGCAGGCCGGCAGCGTCAGTGCCTGCCGGACGAACCGGCTGACATGACCGAAAAATCCTGAATCTGAATCGAACGTGTTCATGGTAGTCCCCGCTTGGTTATGATGCGCGCAGTCGGCAAGTCGACCGCGTGATGCTGCTTAGTTCGCTAAGCGACTTGGATGATAAGGCCAAGCCTGCCCCGGATCAACACAGCACGGCCTGCAACTTCTTGGTGTTTTCCCTAAGCCGCGCCACCCGAGCACTGTGGGCGGGCGCCCACAGTGCTCGGGTGCGGGCGCCAGAGGTCGAGGGCCAGCGAGTCGGTCTTGCTGCCTTGAGCCCGAACTGCTGGTCCTCGACGACATGTTCGTTGCCCGGCGCATGACCGATGCCAGCGCCGAACTGCTGCAGACCGTGGTGCACCGGCGCTACATGCTGCGCCGCTCCATCGTGGTCAGATCGAACCGGGTGGTCCAGGATTGGGGCAAATACCTGGGCGACAACACAATGAGCACGACCATTCTGGTCCGGCTGATGCATCGCTCGGCACTGCTGGAGTTCGAGGGCAAGAGCTACCGGATGAAGGAGGCCGCGGCGCGCATTACCTTGCCCTGCAATTCCTGGCGCATCTGCTTGGCAGCCTGGCCGCACTGCGGCAAGCGGCACATTCGCCCGACCCCACCTGACGGGAACACCCCCCATGCATTGGACTACTGCAGCGCTGCTGCTGGCTGGCGGACTGATTGTCGCGCTGGGACTCAATCTGCCGGTGGCCTTCGCCTTTGGCGTACTGAACCTGATCGCTGCCTGGTTTTTGTTCGGCAATGTGGACGCGCTGTCCTTCCTGGTGCAGTCGGCCTATGCGAGCGTGGCCAACATCTACCTCACCGCGATTCCCTTCTTCATCCTGATGGGGACCATCTTCGTGCGCGCCGGACTCAGCACCGTGGTGCTGGACTCCATCGGCAAGATCACCAACGGACTGCGCGCCTCGGGGTCCTACGTGGCGGTCTTTGGCGGGGTGGTGCTCAGCGCCCTGATAGGCGCCAGCGTGGCGTCCACGCCGGTGCTGTTCCCGATCTTCTGCGTCACCGGTGTGATTTACCTGGACATTGCCACGCCCACCGAAGCCTCGGCCACAGGCGCCCTGGCCACCTTCGTCGTGGCCTATGCCAGCAAACGCATGGACTGGCGCACCATCCTGGGCATCGCGACCGACGCGCTGGAGTTCTCCGCGATGATCCTTTTCGTCGTCGTCAGTTCCAAGGCCTACAGCCAGATCCTGGCGATCACGGGGATTTCGAGCGGCTTCGCCGAGTTCCTGAGTTCGGTCGCGCCAAGTGCCAACGTGGCCATCCTGATCACGATGGCGTTCCCGTCGATCGCAAAATTCCTGATCAACTAGGACGCGCAGCGCCGCACATCAAGTCTGCGGCCTTTTCGGCAATCATCACCACCGGGGCATGGATGTTGCCCCCGACCTCGTCCGGCATGACCGACGCGTCCACCACGCGCAGGCCTTCAACACCGTAGACGCACAGGCGCTCGTCCACCACCGCCATGGGATCGCCCGCCACGCCCATCTTGCAGGTGCCCATCGGGTGGTGCGCCGTCGCCGAGGTGGCGCGGATGTGGGCGTCCAGCGCGGCATCGGAATCCTTGCCGGCGCCGGGCGCGAGTTCAGCAGCGATGAACCCGCGCAGCGGGCCCTGCGCGCCCAGTTCACGGATGAGGCGGATGCCGGCGCGCAGGGTCCGCAGGTCCTTGTCGTGCGCCAGGAAGTTGAAGTTGATGCGCATCGGCGCCAACGGATCGGCAGAGCGCAGCGACACCGCACCGCGGCTCTCGGGACGCAACAGCGTGGCGCGCGCCGTGAACCCGTCCTGGTAGGGCGGCTTGAACGGCCACAGGTAGGGTGCAGCGCCGCCCGCCATGCAGCGGAACAGCAGTTGCACATCGGGCAGCGCCGCGGCCTCGCTGGTCTTCAGGAAGGCGGTCCAGCCACTGGGAATGTCGGTCCACAGGCCGGTGCGGGTGGTGTAGGCCTGCGCCAGTCCCAGCGCGACACGGTCCAGCCGCATGCCGCGGTGGAAGCTGCCGGGCTCCTTGCGCCGGTATTCGACGCTGGCCCACAGGTGGTCCTGCAGGTTCTTGCCCACACCCGGCAGCGCGGCCCGCACTGCGATTCCATGCGCGGCGAGTTCGGCGGCGTCGCCGATGCCCGAGAGCATCAGCAACTGCGGCGAGTTGATGACGCCGCCCGACAGCACGACCTCGCGCCCGGCCTCGGCACGGCGGCTCTGGCCGCCGACCGAATAGTCGATGCCGACCGCACGCCGCCCGTCGAACACGATGCCCGTGACCATGGCCTTGACCACCACCGTCAGGTTGGGGCGCGCCAGTGCCGGGCGCAGGTAGGCCACGGCAGCGCTGCAGCGCCGTCCGTTGCGCACGGTCATCTGGAAAATGCCCATGCCTTCCTGTTGCGCGCCGTTGTAGTCCTCGGTGATCGGATGCCCGGCCCGCTCGCCGGCCTCGAAATACGCGGCCGTGATCGGGTCGTCGAACTTCGAGGCCTGTGTGCCGATCGGTCCCCCTGCGCCGCGGTAGGCATTGGCCCCGCCGGCCCACGACTCCTGGCGGCGGAACAGGGGCAACACGTCCTCGTAGGACCAGCCCGTCAGCCCGGACGCCGCCCAGCGGTCGTAGTCTGCGCGGTGGCCGCGCACATAGGCCATGGCATTGATGGAGGAGCATCCGCCGACGAGCTTGCCGCGTGTGCATTCGATCTCGCGGCCGTCAAGCCGTTCCTCGTGTTCGGAGTCATAACGCCAGTCGTAGCGGCGCCCGGGGACGAGGCGCCCCCAGCCCAAGGGCAGATGGATCCAGGGGCTGCGGTCCCAGTCGCCGGCCTCCAGCAGCAGCACGCGGACCGAAGGGTCCTCGCTCAGGCGGCTGGCCAGCGTGCAACCGGCCGACCCGGCGCCGACCACCACGTAGTCGTAGGCCGCGGACCGGGCCGTCATGCGCACACAGCGCTGGCGCGCGTGCGTCCCGGGCGCACGCTCACCCCGCCACCACCGGTTCGCCCATGAGCGTGATGCGGCGCATCAGGCGGGTCTCGGCAGGGTCGAAGTTGGTCCGCGCATGGAGGGCGCAGCGGTTGTCCCACATCAGCACGTCACCCTTCTGCCAGGCGTGCGAATAGATGAACTGCGCTTGTTCGACATGGTCGAACAACAGGTTGAGCAGCTGGTCGCTCTCGTGCTCCGCAAGCCCCTCGATGCGGGAGGTCATCAGGCGGCTGACATACAGGGCCTTGCGCCCGGTGGCCGGATGGATACGCACCACCGGGTGCACCCAGGTCGGCACATCGGCGGCAATCTCGCGGGTGCCGCGTTGCGTCGGGTTCAGGTTGTAGTCGTAGACCTGGCGCGCACGCAGGCCCACCAGGCGCTGTTTGACGTCGCGAGGCAGTGTGTCGTAGGCGCTGTAGCAGTTGGCGAACAGGGTGTCGCCACCGGCGCTCGGAATGGTGATCGCATGCAGCATCGACCCCTGAGAGGGTAACTCGCGGTAGCACTGGTCGGAATGGAACTGCATTTCGCCGTCGGGAAGAATGCCGATCAGTTTGCCGTCCTTGCGCACGTTCGATACATAGGCGATACCCTCGCGGCTGCCCTCGAGTTCGGGGATGTGCCCACCCGCCAGCGGACCGAAGCGCCGGCCGAATTCCCACTGCTGGTCTTCGCTGAGGTCCTGGTTGCGAAGCAGGACCACGAGGTTCTCGTGCCAGGCGTGCAGGATTTGTTCGAAGACCTCGCCGGACAGAGGTTCGCGCAGATCGACACCGATGATTTCGGCACCAAGGGCCGGCGACAGGCGCCGTACTTCGATCGATTGGGTGGCAGTGGTCATGGTGTCTCCTGGATCAATAACGGGCCCCGACAAGACTGAATCTGCCGCGTGCCCGCGCCGCGCCAGCGCCCCGAAAACGGACTTTTCTGGCAATACTTAGATCTATAATAAACGGCAATTTGCGCTCGGTCAATACGACCTTCACATGCCGTTCAAACGCGCTTCGAGCAGCGCGCCAAGGGCCCCGGAACACAAGCAGGAGCAGACGCCACCATGACCCCCTCCCCGGACCACCTTATGCTTATCGATGGCGACATGTGCGCCTCGGCCAGCGGCGACTGGTTGCCCTCCGAGGACCCCGCCAACGAGCGCCCGCTCGGCCGCGTGCCACTCGCGGATGCCGCCGATGTCGAGCGCGCGGTTTCGGCCGCAGCCCTGGCGCAACCGGCCTGGAACGCGCGCCCGGTCACCGAGCGCGCCACGCTGCTGCGCGAGGTGGCGCAGTGCCTGATGGCGCGCCAGGCGGAGATCCTGGACCTCGAGGTCCGCGATACCGGCAACACCATCGGCAAGATGCGCGGCGACCTCGGGGCCGCCTGCACCCAGCTCGACTACTACGCCGGCCTGGGGCTGGAGATCAGGGGCGAGACCATCCCGGCCTCGGCGAACGCGCTGCACATGACACTGCGTGAACCCTTCGGTGTGGTCGGGCGCATCGTGCCTTTCAACCATCCCATCTACTTCGCGATAACGGCGCTGGCCGGACCGCTCATGGCGGGTAATTCGGTGGTCATCAAAACGCCCGACCAGAGCCCGCTGTCGGCGTCCATCCTGGGCGAGGTGTGCCGCGCGGTGTTGCCGCGCGGTGTGGTGAACATCCTGTCCGGAACGGGCGCGCAAACCGGTGACGCGCTGGTGCGCCATCCGCGTGTGCGACGTATCGCTTTCACCGGCTCGGTGCCCACCGGGCTGGCGATCCAGCGCGCTGCGGCCGAGGTCTGCGTCAAGCACATCAGCCTGGAGCTGGGTGGCAAGAATCCGATGGTGGTGTTCCCCGATGTCGACCTTGACAAGGCCGCCGACGCGGCCGTCGCCGGCATGAACTTCGCATGGGCCGGCCAGTCCTGCGGCTCCACCAGCCGCCTGATGCTGCATGAATCCATCCACGACGCCGTGCTCGAGCGTATCGCCGCGCGCGTCGCCGCACTGCGCCTGGGCGACCCGCTGGACCCGGCCTCGCAGATGGGCCCGGTCAACTCGCGGCGTCACTTCGAACGCGTGCAGCATTACGCCCGCGCCGGGCGCGAAGACGGCGCCCTGCTGGTCGCCGGCGGCAAGCGGCCGGCCGGCGCCGAGTTCGAACGCGGCTACTGGATCGAACCCACCGTGTTCTCGAACGTGACGATGGACATGCGCATCGCGCGCGAGGAAATCTTCGGCCCCATCCTGTCGGTGTTGCGCTGGCGCGACGTGGACCAGGTCGCCGCCATGGCCAACGCCACTGAGTATGGGCTGACCGCCGCCATCTGGACCCAGGACCTGCAGGCCGCGCTGAACCTGGGGCGGCGCATCGACTGCGGCTACATCTGGATCAACGGCAGCTCGTCGCACCACAAGGGAACGCCGTTTGGTGGCACCCGAAACAGCGGCATCGGTCGTGAAGAATGCCTGGATGAACTGCTGAGTTACACCCAGACCAAGGCCTTCCACATCACGCTGCAATAAGGCAGCACCAGCGGCCTTCAGCGCGACTGCGCCGGGCGCGCAATACGCAGCATGCTGAATACGCCCGCCACGACCGCACAGCATGCCGCCAGCGCCAGGGCGAATATCGGGCCGCGCCCATGCTCCGGTCCTGCCAGGCTGAACACCTGCACGATCAGGACCGCACCCAGAGTCTGGCCGGTCAGCCGCGCAGTGCCCAGCATGCCGCCCGCCGCGCCGGAGCGGTTGGCCGGCGCGCTGGTCAGGAAGGTGTGGTTGTTGGGGGGCTGGAACAAGCCAAAACCGAGCCCGCACAAGGTCATCCGCCAGGCGATATCCAGCGTCGAGGGCACACCGGGCAGGAGTGCGAGCAAGGCCAGACCGAGGCCGAACACGGCCATTCCGACGCCACCCAACAGCCCCCCTGAATAGCGGCCGATCATACGGCCCGCGACAGGCACGATGGCGAACACGGCCAAGGGCCACACGCTCATCAACAGGCCGGCCTCGGCGGCACTTCGCTGCCAGCCCCCCAGCAACAGAAAGGGCAGGGAGATGAAAGCCAGGGTCTGGGCCGCGAACGCCCCGATGGACACGCCCATGGACAGGCGAAACACCGGGATGCGCAGCAGGTCCAGGGGCAGCAGCGGCGCGGCCCGAAGCCGTTGCCGCTGCAGATGGACCACACCGACCAGGACGCCGCCGGCCAGCAGCACCAGCCCGAACATCGCCGGAACCTGCTGCGCCATGTCGCCGGCACGCTCGCTGAGGCTTTGCGCACCCAGGAAGAACAGGCCGAACATCAGGGCGTTGAGCAGCACGTCGACCAGCGTGGGGCGTTCGCCCTGCGGCGCCGACGCCGCATTGTCGGGCAGGGCGGCCCAGGCCAATGCGAGCACCAGCGGTCCGATCGCCAGGCTCGGCCCGAACAGCCAGGGCCACGAGGCCACCGAGAGGATGGCCGCCGCGATCGACGGGCCGGCCACCGAACTGACCGCGACCATGCCCGAATTGAGCGCGAGTCCGCGGCCGAACAAGGCGCGCGGGTAGACCAACTGCAGCAAGGCTCCGTTCACGGCCATCACCCCGGCGGCGCCCATGCCTTGCAGCGCGCGCGCGCCAGCCAGGCGCGGCAGCGAGTCGGCCACGAGGCACAGACTCGAGCCCAACAGGAACAAGGCCACCCCGGCCAGATACACATTGCGGTAGCCCCAGCGGTCACCCACTGCCGCCCAGGGCAGCAACATGCACAGGGCTGCGAGTTGAAACGCATTGACGACCCAGACCGAACTGGCAGGGCTGATCCGCAGGTCGTGCGCGATGGCGGGCAGGGCCAGCGTCACCACATTGCCATCGAGCGCGGTCATCAAGATACCGAGAATGATCACCAAGGCCGCGCGGCGACGCTCCCGCACCGGCAGCCCATCCGGCGCCAGGGTCATGGGAGCGGCCGTGCACCCACCGGAATCACCGGCTCCACGCTGTCAGAGATGATCAGCACCGTGCCCGCAACGCCGAGCACCGCCGCCACCACGGCCAGCCTGGAAAGGTGCTCGCGCCCGGGCGTCAGCCAGCGTGTCAGCGCCATGGTCAGGAATACTTCCGAGGACACGATCAGGGCGGCGCGGGACACCGTGCCACGGTCAATGGCCACGAAGAACAGCAACTGGCCGACGGACGCCAGGATGCCGGCCCCCAGCAGCCAGGGGTTGACGCGTGAGAAGGTGCTGTGAACCGCCACCCGGTAGCTCGTCACGAAGCGCGCCGTTACCACGAACAGCAAGGCCCCCACCAACGAACCGAGCATGGCTCCGAAGGCCGGATCGGGCAGACCGTGCAGACCGTACTTGCGTGCAATATTGCCGGCGGCGTAGGCGAGCGCTGACACGGCGCCCAAGGCCAGGCCCGGGTTGACCCAGGCCGGGCGCCGGGCACTGGCGGCCGCAGGCCCACTGGAGGAATACAGGCCGGCACGTTGCATCGACTCCAGCACCAGCAGGCCAAAACCACCAAAAATCAGCACCATGCCCAGGACCAGCCCGCGACTCAGCGGCTCGTGCAGCAATACAACGCCCAACAACACGGAAAACAGCGGCGACAGGCGCTTGACGGACGCACCACGGATACCCCCCAGCCACTGGATGCTGGCGTGCAGGAACACCCGCCCAATGAAAATCGTCAAGGCGCCGGCCAGCGCAAACCAGGCGATGCTGGAAGCCGCCGGCAGGGTCCAGGCCGCACCCCAGCCCGCGACCACCCAGACCAGGGCGGCGATCGTGGCGGTGATCAGGATCGACAGGAAGGCGCCGTTGTCTTCGCCTTTGCCACCCGCTCCCCGGGCGATGCACATGTTGGCGCCGCCCCAGCAAACTGCGGCAATCAGGGCAACCAGATCGGCCATGGCCATGCGCGCTCAGGCCGGCGCAACGTCCGGCACCAAGCCGAGCAGTTGCATGGTCGCGATATAGGCACCCACGATGCGGTCGAGATCAGCGTCGGCCACGAAACCCAGATCGTCCCGCGCGCGCGCCGGATCGAGGATGAAGTTCATGGCACCACCGGGCGCTTGCACCGGGCTGAAGGTGAAGCGCGCAGAGGCAACGCGCCGCTGCACCGCCGCAGCATACTGGCGCAGCGTAAAGCCGGTGCCGGTGGAAATGTTGTAGACATCGTGCTTCAACACCGGTGCGTGCAAGGCGCACAGGATGCCGCGGGCAGCCTCGTCGTTGTACATGCCGTCGCAGACGACGTCTGCCGCGCTGTCGATCACGGTCGGGGCCTGCGCCATGGCATTCTCCAGCACCACGCTGTAACGGCTGAAGGAGCCGCCATGGCGCGCAATCTTGCCCGGCCCGATGGTCGCCGCAAAACGCAAGGACCCGACCGACATGCCGTGGGTCCGGCGGTACCAGGCCGCCAGTTGCTCGCATGCCAGCTTGGTGATGCCATACACGGTGGCAGGCGCAGGCACCAGGGTCTCGGGTGCCGGCGTGTTGGTGGGTTCTGCGTAGACACCCTGCATCGCGCCATACACGGCCTTGGTGCTGGCCAGCACCACGCGGGCCACACCCTGCCGGCGGGCCGCCTCGAGCACGTTGGCCGTGCCTTCGATATTCAGGCGTACCGCCGCTGCGGGGTCCTTCTCGGTGACACTCGGCAGGGCGGCGCCGAGGTGCACGATGTGCGTGATGCCGTGGCTGCGCACCACGTCGTGTACGCCGGCGGCATCGGTCATGTCGCCACGCAGGTTGTCGCAGTGCGCCACGATGTCGGCGATCAGGGTCGGATCCGCGCCGCGCGACAGCAGCACCGGGCGGTGTCCCAGCGCCACCAGGCGGCGCGACACGAAATGGCCGATAACGCCATTGCCACCAATGACCAGGTACTTGTCCATCCAGGGCCTTTCGACGGGTGAGCTTGTGGTGTCGCGAGGGCGCTGGCTAGATTTCGAGCGTGGAGGGCGCAAACAGCTCTTCGACCGCGACACGCCGGTCGGTGAGACCCTGCTCGTGCACGAAGCCGGCGATGGTCTCGATGACCTTGCGCGACGCCTTCATGCCGTAGGCCTTGGGATCGGCCTGGAGGGCCTTCTGGCCGGCCGGGTCGATCAGGCCGGTGTCGAAATAGGACTGCATGGAGTCGGCGGTTTCGCGCTCGACATCCTTCTTGGCGGCCACAAAGGCATGGTAGATGTTCAGGGCCAGCCAGGGATGGCGTTCATGCAACTCGCGCTTGATGACGACCGTGTGGTTGATCGGGTAGATGCCGGTCTTGGCGAAGTAACGCCGCGTCTCGGCCTGTTTGTCCTTGAACAGGGGCTGGATCACGTCGACCGTATCCAGGTCAAGCGTGCTGCGGTCGACCAGGTTGCGGTTGTTGAGGTAGAGCAGTGTGGCGTCGAGTTCACCGCGCACCAGCATCTCGCCGATGTTGGTGCTGGGGGCGATCTGGGTCAGACGCACGCCCTCGGGCGGGCGGAAACCGGTGGCGCCGCCGTGGCTCTTGTCGGGGCCGCGCTCCATGTACCACTCGATGTCGCGCGCGCTGACGCCGAACTCGTGCTCCAGGATGCCACGCGACCACAGGGCCGCCGTCTGCTGGTACTCTGGCACGCCGACACGCTTGCCGCGCAGGTCTTCGGGGCGAAGGATGCCACGGTCGGCACGCACCAGGATGTTGGTGTGGAAGAAGGTGCGCGAGGTGTAGATCGGCAAGGCCACCCAATTGCGGTCGCCACGGGCGGTGGCGATGAACAGGGACGAAAGGGACATCTCGGAGATATCGAAGTCGCGGTACTTCAGCTGGCGCCAGAACATCTCGGACGGATGCACGACCGTGGGGATCAGGCGCACCCCCTGCGGCTGGAAGCGGCCCTGGGCCAGGGGTCGGGTGCGCTCGTTGTCGGAGAGCGCGATGCTCAGTGTCAATGTTTCCATGCGGTTCCTGCTTGCTTTCTGTGTAGTTGCGGGGCTCAGGCGGCCGACTGCGCCTGGCGCCGCGAGGCCTGCGCCTCGACCGTGTCGAAGCCGCGCCACTCCGCACCCTTGGGCAGCATGCCCTCAAAGGAGGCGATCTGGGCCTGCGGGTAAGGCAGTGTCGCATGGGCGCCGAGGGCCGGCGCGCCATCGCGGAAGCGCTTCACGGCGTCCAGCATGAGGCGGCGGAACTCCACGATCGCCAGATCGCTGGCGCCCAGGCGCTCGGTGCTGCGGTCGGCGATCGGCCCCATGGTCTCCCACATGGCGATGTCCTGGTTCGAGATGCCGTCGATGCCGGTGAAGTTCCCGTTATTCATGGCCAGTCGGTTCTGTCCGTACTGGTTCTCCGGCGTGCGCGCCAGCTTGCGGTAGCTGCGGTCGAGGTCGATGCCGACCTGCCCGTGTTGGAACTTGCGGTACTCCTCCTGGTCGAGCGCGCCGTTGCGGGTGAGCGACCAGGAAATGAAATGGAAGGCCGTGTGGGTGTCGTCGATCGGCACGTTGACATTGGCCGAGTTGTACTGCGCGTTGGGCGGAATGAGGGCCGAGAACGGCGCCACGAAAACGGTCATGCGCACATAGTCAAGCGTGTCGGCGTTCTGGATCGGGCGGCGGATCGCAGCGTATTTGAAGCCATAGTGGGTGGCCTGCACCTGCAGGCGCGGCGCCTTGTCGGTCGAGGGCCGCAGCATGGTCCGCCCGCCGCGGTGTTCGGTTCCCGCCACACGGCTCGGTGCGATGTCGGACGAATGCAGCGAGGAACTGTGCGCCGAGTCGATCGCACCCTCCAGGATCTGCGCCCAGTTGCAGTCGACCACCACCTTCAAGATGCTGACCTTGGCATCCGGCGTCGGGGCGTAGGGGGGCGGCGCGAAAGGTGGCATGGTATCGGGCGGACCCATGTAGGTCCAGACGAAGCCGCCGTGTTCGTGTGTTGGGTAGGCCTTGTGCCTGACCTTCTGCGCCATGCCGCTCTGGGCTGGCTCCGAGGGCATTTCGATCACGTTGCCCTGCACGTCCATCTTCCAGCCGTGGTAGAGGCAACGCAAGCCGTTTCGCTCATTGCGGCCAAACACCAGCGACGCGTGCCGGTGCGGGCAGTAGCGGTCCATCAGCCCGATGGCGCCATCAGAATCACGCCAGGCCACCAGATCTTCGCCGAACAGCCGGACCGGCACCGGTGCACCGTCGGGATCGGCCAACTCTTCGCTCAGGCAGGCGATGAGCCAGTGGCGGCGCATCAGCTGACCCATCGGCGCCTGGCCTTCGACGCGGCACAGTAAATCATTGTCTTCGGGGGTCAGCATGGCGCGTCTCCTGCTAAGTGAAAACCCGCAAACCACTTGCGGGGTGCTGCACGGTGCATTTACATTAGGGCTCTAATCTTGCCCATGATCAAGAGCAAAGTCAACCGGTTTCCTGCATAGCGACCTGCCTCAGCCAAACGCATGGCGGCGGCCGGTGTGGAGATTGTGAGGCATGCCGCCCGCAGCAGACGAACCAGAATGGGGCTCAGATTGAATCGACGGTTGAATCCGCCGTTGAATCGTTATGGGGCTTCGGCGAGGTGGCGATACGTGTACTTGGCGCAGGCGAAGGCATGGCAGGTGCCGCAGAGAGCGGGCCTGAGCCTGCTGAGGCAGGTCGCCCATCAGGTTTGTCCAGAAGGTTCGTTTGGCATCCCCGGTACGGGCCGCGCCGCAGGCAAGCGGTCAATTGTTTTCTGTTGGCGGCCGCTATGTCGATTGCGAAATCAAGGTTGAATCAACGTTGATTTCCGCATATAGTGCGCCGAACTGGCCCAACTGTTGCGATCAAGTTGGCCCTGCAATTTCTGTAAGGAGACAAGTCGTGCCAGTAACCCTCAGCCATTCTCCTTGCCGCCACGGTTCGAGCGCTTGCAAAGGCATTGGTGTTCCGGCAGCGGCCAAAGTGCAATGACCATCCAGGACCTTTCGAATCGCGTTCAATCTGTTCTGCCGCTTGAACGCGGGCTGTATTGGGGTGGCGAATGGCATCACCCCGCGGGAGTTGCCACGCTCCAGAGTTTCAATCCGTCCACCAGTGAGTTGCTCGGCGAGGTCCATGTCGCACGCCCCCAGGACGTCGACGCCGCCGTTGGTGCCGCCCGGCGTGCATTTCCTGCTTGGGCCGCAACTCCGCCGCTGGACCGCAGCCGGTGCCTGCGCGAGGCCGCCGCCCGCATCCGCGCCAATGCGGTTGACCTGGCCCTGCTCGACGCCGCCGACTGCGGCAACCCGGTCAAGGCGATGGTCTTCGATGCCGAGATTGCCGCCACCCAGCTGGAGTATTTCGCCGGTCTGGTGCTCGAGATCAAGGGAGAGACCATCCCCACCGCCAACGGGTCGCTGAACTACACCCTGCGCGAACCCCTTGGCGTGGCGGCCCGGATCTTTCCGTTCAACCATCCATTCATGTTCGCGGCCGGCAAGATCGCCGCCCCCTTGGCCGCGGGCAACACGGTGGTCCTCAAGCCACCAGAGCAGGCGCCGCTGTCGACGGTCCGCCTGATGGAGTTGTTGCGCGACTTGTTTCCGCCTGGCGTGCTGAACTGCGTGACCGGTGGGCGGGAGACCGGTGCGAGCCTGGCGTCGCATCCGGATGTGGCCGCCGTCGGCTTGATCGGCAGCGTTCCCGCTGGCAAGGCCGTGATGAAGGCAGCCAGCGCCACCTTGAAGCGCACGCTGCTCGAACTCGGTGGCAAGAACGCGATGGTGGTGTTTCCCGACGCAAATTTCGAGCGCGCCGTCGACGGTGCCATCAAGGGCATGAACTTCACCTGGTGTGGGCAGTCCTGCGGCTCCACCAGCCGGTTGTTCCTGCATGACTCCCTCCATGACCGTTTTGTAGAGGCGCTGGTGGCGCGTGTCAAAGCCGCCCATGTACCGGGGATTGCCACCGACATGGCGACCACCATGGGCGCCCTGATCAACCGTACGCAGTACGAGCGTTCGCTTGGCTACGTGGCGAGCGCCCAGCGTGAGGGTGCGGTACTGGTATCGGGTGGCCGGCATCCGGCAGATCCCCGGCTTGAACGTGGGCTGTTCATCGAGCCCACGATCTTCACCGGGGTGCACCAGTCGATGGCGGTTGCCCGCGAGGAAATTTTTGGGCCGGTCCTGTCTGTGCTGCGCTGGAGCAACACGCAAGACATGTTGCTGGCGGTGAACTCGGTCGAGTTCGGCCTGACCGCATCGATCTGGACGCGGGATCTGATCACCGCGCACCAGACGGCGCGGGCGGTGCAGTCGGGCTACGTCTGGGTCAACGACGCCTCGGCCCATTTCACCGGCGCCCCCTTTGGCGGCTACAAGCAATCCGGTCTGGGGCGAGAGGAGTCCAAGGACGAGTTGTTCGAATTCACGCAGATCAAGAACGTCAACGTGTCGATGATTCCCTGAGGAGGGGCCGTGCGCAAGATACCGATCAACCAACAACTCATCGTCTTCATCATCTTCGTGGTCTTGTTCGTGGTTTTCTCGACCTTCCTGCCCGGGTTCCTGACCACCCAGAACATCCTGAACCTTGTGCGTAGCGTGTCTGTGCTCGGCATCCTGGGCCTTGGCATGTCCATCGTGGTCATCGGGCGCGGCATCGACCTGTCCATGGTGGCCCTGCTGGCCGTCCCGTCGGCGCTGGTGCTCCAGCAGCTGCAGGTCGGTCACTCGCTGCCCTATGCGCTGCTCATCGGGCTGGGTCTTGGCGTGTTGACCGCGCTGATCAGCGGCTTCCTGATCGCCTACGCCGAAGTGCCGGCCCTTTTCACGACGCTGGCCATGGGCATCATTTTGTATGGTGTGGGTCAAAGCGGCCTGTTCCAGTACGAGGTGATTGAGATGCCCAAGGGATTCACCAGTTTCAACATGCTGGGTCAGGGTGAAATCCTTGGCATCCCCAGCATGGTGATCACCTTCGGCGTCTCGGTCGGCTTGATCGGTCTTTTCATGCGCAAGACCCGTCTGGGTAACTTTATCTATGCGATCGGCGACAACCCCAACGCCGCGCGCACCTCCGGCATATCGACCCGGCCAATGATCATGTTCCAGTACGTTCTGGCCGCACTGGTGGCCGGCTTCGCAGGGATCGTGGTCGCGTCATCGGTCGGGACGATGAACACGCGCCTCTTCAACTCCAACCTGATCTACGACGTCATTCTGGTCGTCGTGCTCGGAGGCATCGGGTTGTCCGGCGGCCGCGGCGGGGTGCTGAACGTCGTGGTCGGTACGCTGCTGATGGGTACCTTGATCAACGGCATGACGATCTACAACATCTCGACCCTGATGCAGGATTTCATCAAGGGCGTGATCCTGCTGGTCGCCATCCTGATCGATTCGTTTGTTACCCCGCGCAATGAGGAAACCGCGCAACAAGGCGACATCTGACCGGAGGGCCGGCAGGCTTCGCAATTCATTAACCACTGGAGACGATGATGCTAGCAATAAACCGAAAACTGTTGAAATGGGCTGCGGGCCTGGGGGCCGGGCTGTGCCTGAGCGCCACCGTGCTTGCGCAAGGGACCGATAACGGCATACAGGACCCGGCACGAGACGCCTACTACAAGGCCTTGAAGGGCAAGCGAGTCGTGTTTGTTCCCTTGTTCATGGGGCTGGACCTGACCGAAGGTTGGTCCGCCGTTGTGGCCAAGGACGCGGCGGCAAACGGCTACAAGTTTGAGGTGCGCAACTCCAACTGGAACACCGCGGCAGGCGCACGGACCATCACCTCGTTGATTTCGGAAAAGCCAGATGTCATCATGGTGCAAAACCCGGATGTTCAGTCCTACTCCAAGCTGCTGCAGCAGGCCGAAAAGGCCGGCATCCATGTGATCCAGGTCAACATGAAGACCAACATCGTCACCGACGGCTACGTCGGCGGCGATTGGCACGAGTCGGGAGCGCGCATGGCGGCCTGGGTCAGCGAGCGCTGCAGCGCGGGCTCCGGCAAGGTTGCAATCCTGATCGGACCACCGACCGCAGCACCCAGCGCCTACACGCTGCGCGGTGCACAGGAGGAGTTCAAAAAGCACCCCAAGATCAAGGTTGTCTCCGTCCAGAATGGGGAGTGGGACCCGTCCAAGTCCAAGAACGTGACACAGATCCTGCTGCAGCAGAACCCGGACCTGTGTGGCATCGTGGGTGCCTGGGACGTATCCGATCAGGGGACGGCCGCAGCGATCAAGGAGGCGGGCAAGACTGGCAAGGTGCTGCTGACGACCACCGGTGGTGGTTCCCGCACATCCTGTGAGGCACTGCAGGATGGCCGTTTTGACTTCGTGCTGAGTTCCAACGTCCCTGGACAGGGGCGCGATCTGACAAACCTGATCAAGCTGTTCCTGTCCGCAGGCCAGAAACCGGGCACCACCCGCGTTGCGTTGTACTCGCCCTTCGTCGAGCTGACGAAGGAGCGCTCCAATCCGGACAAATACTGCTGGAATCTGGCCGACCTGAAGTAAACGAACCACCGGACTGCGACTGCCGCTAACAGCGCAGTCCGGCACGCCTTCCCAATCCGACCTCTGAACCTTCAATGCGTGAATCACTCATCAAGCTGCGATACCGGCTCTGGCCAGACCATGTCATTGGAGAGCTGCTCTCCAAGCGCTGGACAGAAACGATGGTGCCCATATTGTTTCTGCTGATCACCGTTGTTTTTCTTAATTCCAACATCGAGAACTTCATCTCGGTGTCGAGTGTCATCGACACCATTCGCCAGTCTGGTGAACTGGGTTTCGTCGTGCTCGCCATGGCCATCGTGCTCATGGCCGGCGGGATCGACCTGTCGGTGGGATCGATGTTCGCGCTGTGCACGCTGTGCGCGCTTTATTTCATTCAGCTGCTCAAATGGCCGGTGCCGGCCGCGATCCTCGCCACCTTGCTGTTCGGCGGGCTGCTGGGCAGCATCAACGGCATTTTGATCGGCTACTTCCGCCTGCGCGCCTTCCTCACCACCCTGATCACGCTCATCATTTACCGGTCGGCCTTCGACATGCTGACGCTGGTCTATCTGGTGGACATCACGGCGGCAGCCTCTGAGACCCCCACCTGGGACTGGATCGGCAGCGGCGAGGCGCTGGGCCTTCCGGTGCAGGGCTGGGTTTTTGCAGCTGTGGCGATTTTCGGCCACATCTTTATCACCCGCGCGCGTACCGGCTGGCACATCAGCGCCATCGGCGGCAGCCGGCGTGCGGCCTACAACGCCGGCATCAACGTCGAATGGGTCATCGCACTGACCTACATCGCCTCCGGTGTCTTGACCGCGTGCGCCGCCGTCTTTTTCGCGGCGCGGCTGGCCAATGCCGGGTCGGATACCGGTCGTGGCATGGAGGTGACCATCCTCACTGCCGCGGTGCTCGGCGGAATCCGCCTGGGGGGCGGCCGGGGTTCGGTTACCAAGGCCATCCTGGGATTGCTGATCGTCATCCTGATCACCGATGGCCTGCTGCGTATGGCGGTGCCAGGAGGACCCTCCAAGGTGGTGCTCGGCTGCATCCTCCTGCTCGCCGCAATCATCGACATCCGCTGGTACAAGAACCGGGGCAAGCTGATCCAGGAGGTCTACGTAAGCCCGACCTATCTGAAGATGCCGCCCGCGCCGTCCACCGCGGTGGACTCCGGCAACGCCTATGCCGTCAACGACCGGCTGCGCGACGTGTATTCCATCGGTGTGGGCCAGGTCGAATCGCCGGAGGACGTCATCCTCGACGATGCGGATCACCTCTACTGTGGCTCACGCCATGGCGATATCCTGCGCTTCTTCCCGCCCGACTACAAGCAGATGGAGGTCTACGCGCACATTGGCGGCCAGACCCTGGGCATGGCTTTTGATGCGAGCAACAACCTGTGCGTCTGCGTCGGTGGAATGGGCCTGTACCGGGTAAGCCCGGAGCGCAAGGTGGAAAAGCTGACCGACGAGACCAACCGCACGCTGGGTTCGATCATCGACGATAGCCGGCTGCGCCTGGCCGACGACCTGGACATCGCGCCCGACGGTCGGATCTTCTTCTCCGAGGCGACGATCCGCTACGAAATGCATGACTGGCACACGGACGCCCTGGAGGGCCGTGGCAGCGGGCGCATCATCTGCTACGACCCGAATACCAAGCGAACGCACACGGTTATCAGCAACCTGATTTTCCCCAACGGCATCTGCGTGACAAACGACGGGCAATCGATCCTGTTTGCAGAAACATGGGGCTGCACGATCAAGCGCTACTGGTTCGATGGGCCCAAGAAGGGACAGCTCGAAACGCTGATTCCCAATCTGCCCGGCCATCCAGACAACATCAACCGTGCGTCGGATGGCAATTACTGGTGCGGTGTCATCGGCATGCGCAGTCCGGTGTTCGACCTGGTGATGCGAAAGCCGGCCTTTCGTACCCGCATGGTGAAGCAACTGCCCGAGGATGAATGGTTCTCGCCCAACCTCAACACGGGTTGCGTGATCAAGTTCAACGATAAGGGCGAAGTGCTCGAGTCCTTGTGGGACCTGCACGGCGTGAACCACCCGATGATCACCTCGATGCGCGAGCACAAGGGCCACCTCTTCTTGGGTGGCCTGTCCAATAACCGCATCGGGCGCCACAAGCTCGAGGGTGCTGACCCGACGTTCATGCAGTACAAGACCACCCGCAGGGAGTCCGGCCATGGTTGAGGCGATCAAGCGCCTGTTCGGTATCGGTGACCGATCGCTGGCGGTGCCGGTCTTCGACGGCCCGTACACGCCCAACAACCTGCTCGAGGAAGCGCCGGTGTTCTTCGAGCGCGCCGCACTGGAGGACATGGTGATCGCCGATGATGGCTGCATCTTCGCGGCCTGTGGCCAAGAAGTGCTGCGGATCGACCCAAGCGGCCAGACGACTGTGGTCGCCGGTTTCGATGCAACCGTGCAGGCGCTGGCGTTGCGCCCAGGCGGCGGACTCGCCCTTGCAATGGGTGGTCGCATTGTCTTCGAAGGCGGCGTGGAGCACGGCAGGGAACTGGCCGGCTTCGAGGGCCGGCCCTTGTCTGGCGTCAACGCACTGCATTCCGGCGCCGATGGAAAACTGCTCATCAGCGAAGGCTCCACACATCTGCCCTATGCGCAGTGGAGCCGTGACCTGCTCGAGCACGGAAAGACCGGGCGTGTCCTGGAGCACGATCCGGCAGGCGCTGGCACCCGCGTCCTGGCATCGGGGCTGCAATATGCCTTCGGCCTGTGCGGTACGAACGCCGGCCCCCTGGTGTGCGAGACCTGGGCCCACAGGCTGGTTCAATTGGGAGGCGCCTCGCGCCCGGTGCGGCTGGACGCCTTGCCCGGCTACCCGGCACGCTTGTGCGCGGCCACAGGCGGAGGTTTTTGGCTGAGCCTGTTCGCAGGCCGTACCCAGCTGATGGAGTTCATCCTGCGCGAGGACGATTTCCGCAAGGAGATGATGCGAACTGTGCCGCCCAAGTACTGGTTCGCGCCGTCCTTTCTCGCAGGGCGGGATTACCTGGAGCCACAGCAGACGGCGGGCGTCATGCAGATGGGCATCATGAAGCCGTGGGCGCCGCCGCGTTCCTACGGACTTGTCGTGCGCCTGGACGATCGCCTTCATCCGCTCTATTCAGTGCACAGCCGATCCGGCGGGCGCAACCATGGCATCGTCGCCGTGGCCGAGCATGCCGGACATCTTTACGCATTGTCGAAAGGCTCGGGCAGGATCCTGCGCCTGCCGATCGGGAAGATCGAGTCGGATCTGAACGCAAGGGGCACGCAACCATGACTCCCATCCTTGAGCTGAAGCAGGCGACCAAGGTCTATTCCGGCGTGCCTGTCATCGATGGGATCGACTTCACGTTGATGCCGGGCGAGGTGCACGGGCTGGTGGGCGAGAACGGCGCCGGCAAGTCCACCATGACCAAAGTGATGGCCGGCGTCGTCGTACTCACCAGCGGCGAGATGTGCATCGACGGCAAGCTTGTGAGTCCGAAGTCCCCTTTCGACGCGCTGGCACTCGGTGTGGCGATGGTGTTTCAGGAGACCAGTCTGGTGCCGACGATGACGGTGTCGCAGAACTTGTACCTGGGGCATGAAAAGTTCATGAACCGGCTCAGAGGTATCTACATCTCCTCCCAGCAGTTTCTGCAGTCGCTCAACTTCGGCGTCGACCCGGACGCGCTGGTTTCCAGCCTGGGCGTGGCCAAGAAGCAGATGGTGGAGATCGCGCGGGCGGTGCTGCACAATGCGCGTGTCATCGTGTTCGACGAGCCCACGGCCACGCTGACGCCTGAGGAGAAGATCCACTTCTTCACGCTGGTGCGGGACCTCAAACGACGCGGCGTGTCGGTGATCTTCATCTCGCACGCCATCGAGGAGGCGCTGGCGATCTCCGACCGCATCACCGTGCTGCGCGACGGCAAGCGGGTGCTGACCGAAAAGACATCGGACCTCACGCGTGAGCGCATCGTCCTGTCCATGGTCGGGCGCCAGCTCTCCGAAGAACTCTATGGCAGCAAACGTGCGGCGCCGCGCAAGCCGGGCCGCCGCGTGCTGAGTATCCAAAACCTGCGCATGGGCTCCATGGTGCGCAACAATTCGCTGTCGATCTTTGCCGGTCAGATCACGGGCATCTTCGGCCTGGTGGGGTCGGGACGGACCGAAACCTTCAAGGTGGTGGCCGGCCTGCTTAAGCGCGACTACCTGCGCGGCGGCAAGATCATCTTCAACGACAAGCCCGTGCGGTTTCGGGTGCCGGCGCAGGCCATCGCCGCGGGCATCGTCTACGTCACCGAGGACCGCAAACTCGACGGCTTCTTCGAGACCATGTCGATCTCGCGCAACATCTACATGGGCTTGCTGGCCAAGCTGGGCTGGCGGCGCAACCTGGTGCACAACCAGGAGGCCGAGACCCTCGGGCACGAATGGGTGAACAAGCTCAAGATCAAGGCGGTGAGCAACGAGACCAAGGTGATCGAGCTGTCGGGCGGCAACCAGCAAAAGGTTGTGATCGCCAAGTCGCTGGTGCAGGATCCCGAGCTGATCATCTTCGATGAACCCACGCGCGGCGTTGATGTTGGTGCCATCGTCGACATCCACCAGCTGATTCGCAGCCTGGCCGACCAGGGCAAGGCGGTGGTGGTCATTTCCTCCTACATGCCGGAGGTGATGGCGTTGGCAGACCGCATCCTGGTCTCGCACCAGGGCAAGATCGTCGAGGAGTTTTCCAACAGCGTCACAGAAAAAGAGATCATGTATGCAGCCATTCACTGACGCCCCACTGCAGCGCATTGCGGTTGTCGGGGCCGGCTTCATGGGCTGCGTCATCGCCGCCATCTATGCGCGGTATGGATACGCCGTAACATTGAGTGACTCCAATCCTTCGGCATTGCTGACCTTCAGGGAACGCACGTTGCCTATCGCGCATGGCATGGCCACGTCCGGTGTTACTGCCCAAGATATCGTGGACAGGGTGAAAATTGCCGCGACCTTGTCCGAGGGCATAAGTGGCGCGCAGCTTGTGCACGAGGTGGTGCAGGAGGACCTTGTGGTCAAACAGGTTCTGTTCGCGGAGCTGGACCGGCTGTGCGCCCCTGATGTTGTGCTAGCCACCAATACGTCGTCCTATCTTCTTTCCCATCTGTGCCGTGACGTTGTGCACAAGGGACGCGTGATCGGCATCCACTACATCACGCCGGCACATGTCGTACGGGTGGTGGAACTGGTGGTTGCCGATTTCACGCCGTCCGCACTCATCGATTGGGCGCGCAGTTTTCTGCTGGCGATCGATCGCACTGCGGTCGTGTGCCGCGAAAAGCCGGGCTTCATAGTCAACCGGATTCAATTGGCAATGTTGTCCGAAATCCACCGCATGGTCGGCGAGGGCCTGGCCACCCCCGCAGACATCGATGCGGCGGTTCGGCTCAGCCTCGGGCCCAGGTGGGCGCTGTGGGGCGCGCTGGCTTGCGAGGACCTGATGGCCAGCAAACGCACCGGCCTGGCAATCCTGGAGTACATGCACGCGCAGACCGGGCAAGAGCACTTCAGGCCCTCCGAGGCGCTGCGTACTCTGGTCGAGGACGGGCGAATCGGCGCCGCAGCGGGTGCCGGCTGGCACAGCTGGGATTCGCCCTACGCGGATGTAGTGATGGACCGCGACAGGCAGTTGAGCGACCTCCTGGCATGGCTGTCGGAGAGAAGTGGAGCGTCACTGAATGTGCTGACGCGGTAGCGCTGATCGAACGCGAAAATTGCAACCCATCTGGTGCCGTGAATTAGTTGACTAACTAATGGTTTCCCCCAGTGTGCAGACCAACTGGATCGTCCGACACTTGGCGCCGTGCCGACCCAGGCACAGCGCCACCACTGAATCTCACATTGGATGCAATAACGGCGAGGTCTTCAACGATCGTTGATCGCCAAGCTTTGTCTGCCCGCCAAATCAAGGATCCGAAATGACCCGTTCTATCGCTTCAGATTCGTCAAATTGCCGCGCCTTGTCTAAAGTGCTTGGCCGTGGAGTATTTTTTGCGGCCGCCCTGTTGGCTGCTGTCTCGCCCGCCAGCGGACAGACGTTCCCTAACAAGCCGGTACGGATTATTGTTCCCTACGGTGTAGGTGGTGTCGCCGATTTCGTGCCCAGGGTGCTGGCTGAACGCATGGCGGCCGAACTGGGGCAGCCGGTCGTGGTCGAAAACAAGTCCGGTGGCCTGGGAATACCGGCCATGAACGAAGTTCTCAACTCGCCGCCGGATGGCCATGTCATGATCGAGGTGGACGCGGCCCACTGGGCAATCAACCCTGCCTTGACCCAGGTGAATTACAACTTTACGCGCGACTTTGCCCCCGTTGCTTTGGTCTTCACAAATGGCCTGGTCTTCTTCACCAGCACCACCTCGGGGATCAACTCCTTTGAAGGACTGGTCGCCCTGGCAAAGGCGAAGCCGGGGCAACTGAACTATGGCAGCTCGGGAATCGGCTCGACCCACCATCTGGCGATCGAAAGCCTCAAGGCTTCGCCAGGGTTGGACATCAAGCACGTTCCCTATCGCGGGGGCGCCGAGATGGCAGAGTCGGTCATGCGCGGCGACACGCATTTCAGCGTGGTTTCGATGGGCACCATATTGCCGTTGGTAAAGGCCGGCACGCCCAAATCAATCATCGACAAGCTGGCGGCCGCGTTTACCAAAGCCGCGCAACAGCCGGATCTGGCCGCAAAGGTGCTCGACACCACGGCTTCCGGGTTGACGCCGAGTACGCCGGAACAGTTGACCGAGTTGATCCGGCGGGACATCGTGAAATTCGCGAACGCAGTCAAAGCGTCCGGCGCCAAGTTGGCGTAGGCCGGCGTGCTGAACCATCGCTGGGGAGCAAGGTAATGGCCCGGGTGCTTAAAGGAATCCGAGTCGTCGAACTTGGCACTTTCATCACCGGGCCGTGCGCCGCCATGTTGCTGGCCGATCTGGGTGCCGACGTCCTGAAGGTCGAGCAGCCGGGTGGGGGCGATCCCTTTCGCGCCTACCAGGGTTCGCTGTATAGCCACCACTTCCACACTTACAACGCGCGCAAGCGCAGCCTCGCGCTCAATCTCAAGGCACCGGAGGCAACGGATATCCTGGAGCGGTTGGTGCTGCAGGCGGACGTACTGATCGAAAATTACCGTGTGGGCGTGCTGGACAAGCTGGGCTTCGGCTGGTCGCGCGTCCACCAACTCAATCCCAGGCTGGTCTATTGTTCGATCACCGGTTTCGGAGGCTCCGGCCCCTATGTGGACCGGCCGTGCTACGACACCGTGGCGCAGGCCCTCAGCGGTTATTTGAGTCAGACCATGGATCCGCAACAGCCGCGCATCGTGGGCCCCGCCGTTGCAGACACCGTCAGCGGGATGTATGCGGCCTACGGCATCCTTGGCGCCCTGGTCGAACGCGGCAGCACCGGTGTCGGCCGTCGGGTCGAGGTGGCGATGCTTGACAGCATGATTTCGTTCGGCGCATCAGCTTTCGCCTCCTACTTTGCCGATGGCACCGTGCCCGGGCCCATAGACCGTGCCAGGGGGTCGCAGTCGTTTGCACTGCGCTGCGCCGACGGCAAGCTGATAGCGCTGCATCTGTCATCGTTGGAGAAGTTTTTCACTGCGCTGACTGTCGCCATCGATCGATTGGGTCTCATCGACGATGCGAGGTTTTCCTCCCGTCTCGCACGCCAGACCAATTACGAAGCCCTCATCGCCGAACTGCAAGATTCGTTCGGCAAACGCCCCTTGTCCGAATGGATCACCCGGCTGTTGAAGCACGACGTGCCGCACGCCCCGGTCAATACGATTGACGAGGTCTACGCCGATCCCCAAGTACAGCACAACGGGCTGTTCACGACGCTGCACCATCCCACGCAGGGCGAGGTGCGCAATACGCAGCGGCCGGTCCTCTACGATGGGGACCGCGGCGCCGGAGACCGCGCGCCGCCCACGCTGGGGGAGCATAGCGAAGAAGTGCTGCGCGAACTCGGCTTCAGCGCCGCCGATGTGGCGGCAATGAAAGGCAGCGGCGTGATACAGAAACTTGACCACTCACAACCGGAAAAAAAATGACAACGCAGCAACTCGCCACCCGTATTTCGACCTTCGACGAAAGTGGCGCCACGGTGCGCGGCAAGGACTTGGTCGACGAACTCATAGGTGAGGTGAGCTTCACCCAGATGATCTACCTGCACATCCTGGGGCGCATGCCCACGCTGGCGGAGGTTCGCGTTCTGGACGCGGTTCTGGTCACGCTGGTGGACCATGGTTTCGTGTCGTCGCTGGGGGCGCGCATGGTCTACATGGGTTCTCCCGAGGCAATCCAGGCCGCCGTGGCCACCGGCATCCTTGGTATCGGTAGCCAGTTCGGTGGCGTGATGGAAGAGATCGGGCGCAACCTGGAGACGATAGTCAATGCCGCCGATCCGGATGCCACCGCCGCGAGAATAGTAGCGGGCTACCGTTCTGCGCGAAAGTCGATTCCAGGTTTCGGCCACCCGGATTTCCGGCCCGAAGATCCGCGTACGCTGAAACTGCTCAAGGTGGTGGAGCGTGAAGGCCTGTCGGGCAAACATGTGGCGGCTTTGCGCACAATGGCCAAGGCGGTGGACACCAACCTGGGCAAACACATCACCATCAACGCCACGGCGGGCATCGCCGCGCTGCTGGGTGAACTCGGCGTGCCGTGGCGGATCATGCGCGGCTTTGCCGCGATCTCGCGCGCGCCCGGAATCGTCGGGCACATCTGCGAGGAGTTGACCAACCCGGCCGCCTACCGCGTGGGAATGATGGCTCAGGAAGCGGTTCCGTATACCGGAGAGACTCGGTCCACAGTGTAGGGGTGCAGCATGAAACCAGTACATTTTGTTGATACCACGTTGCGCGACGGCAATACCAGCCTGTGGGCGGGTGCCTTGCGCACGGGGATGCTTCTGCCCATCCTGGATCGTTTCGACCATGTCGGCTACCAGGCGATGGAAATCCTCGACACTGCGTTCTTCAAGAAGATGGTCCGTGAACTGAAGGAGGACCCCTGGCATCGGATACGCCTTGCGGCGGTGGCATGTCCGCGCACGAAATTGCGCGTCATCGCCGGGCGACACCTCATATTCGAAAAGTCGCCGCCTGATATCGACTTCTTTTATCTTCAGCGCATGGCTGCCAACGGCGTGCGGCAGGTCCGTATTTCCGACCCCTCCAACACCACGGGCAATTGGGAGCGGCTGGTCGGCAATGGCAGGCGCGCCGGGCTGGAGCCGATTCTCAATTTGATCTTCTCCATCTCGCCGGTTCATACTGACGACTACTACAGAAACCTTGCGCGCCGTGCGGCGTTATTGCGCCCGCACCGCATCTGCATCAAGGATCCGGGCGGCCTGTTCACGCCCGACCGTGTCCGCACGCTGGTGCCGGCCGTGCTGGCCGAGATCGGGGACATACCGGCGGAGTTCCACACCCACTGCAATACTGGCCTGGGGCCACTGTGCGTGCTGGAAGCTATCAAGCTCGGTGTGCAGATCATCAATGCAGCGACTCCGCCATTGGCCAATGGTTCCGGCAATCCTTCGGTGTTCAACATCGCTGACAACGCGCGCGAACTCGGATTCGAGCCGTCGATCGATCTGGACGCGATCAAGCCGATCTCGGACCATCTGCATGCGGTAGCGCACAGCGAACAATTGCCGATCGGTGCGCCGCTGGAGTACACAGAGTCGCACTATGCCCACCAAATACCTGGCGGCATGATCTCCAACTTCCGCCATCAGCTACGGCAGGTCGGCATGATAGATCGACTGCCCGAGGTGGTAGAAGAGGTCAAGCGTGTGCGCCGCGACATGGGGTATCCCATCATGGTGACGCCCTATTCCCAGTTCGTTGGTGTTCAGGCGGTGTTCAACGTCATGCTGGGCGAGCGCTACAAGGAAGTCAGCGACCAGGTACTGGAGTACGCGCTGGGGATCTGGGGCGCGGGCGAGCGCGATGCGATGGACCCGGACGTACGCGACCGTATCGTGTCGCGCCCACGGGCGAAGGTAGTCAGCGCCTGGACACCGCCCGACACTTCGGTGGCCGAACTGCGCAGGCAGTTTGGCGGCCCTGGAGTGGATGACGATGAGGTGCTGCTGCGCTACTTCGCCGGCATTGACGAGACCAATGCGATGCGCGCAGCGCCTGCACACGCCAGCGGACTCGACGCAACCCTGCCGCTGGCGCGCCTGATCGACACGCTGGGCAAGAAGAGGCAGGTCGGCCAGGTGCGAATTGAAAAAGGCGGCGCTGTGATCGTGCTCGGCCGCCATTCACCCGCCACGGCTTGATTCAAATCGGAGATCGCGTGAGCCGCACATTCGACTGCCCCATTGGCGCGAGGCCCTGTTCGCAGCCATTCACTGAGGCATCGCCATAAAACCCCTTCACTTCGTCGATACCTCGCTGCGTGATGGCAATACCAGCCTGTGGGCTGGCGCGTTGCGCACGGGCATGATCGCCCCCGTGTTGGAGAACCTGGATGCCGCCGGCTACCAGGCCATGGAGATACTGGACGTCGCATTTTTCAAAAAGATGGTGCGCGAACTGAAGGAGGACCCCTGGGAGCGTTTGCGCCGTGTGGCGGCGGCCACCCCTGGCACCCCATTGCGGGTCATCACGTCGCGGCACCTGACCTTTGAATATTCCGCACCGCAGATTGATCGCCTGTTCGTCCAGCGCCTTGCCGCCAACGGTGCGCGTCAGATCCGGATTTCCGACCCGTCCAACACCAGCGCCAACTGGGGCCGCATGGTGACCAACGCCAAGGACGCCGGCATCGACTCCATCGTCAATCTGATCTACTCGATCGCTCCGATCTACACCGACGAATACTACGCGGCGCTGGCCCGTGACGCAGCGCGCATTCGGCCCACGCGGATCTGCATCAAGGATCCAGGCGGGCTGCTCAAACCCGAACGCACGCGCACCCTGGTGCCTGCCGTCCTGGCCCACACCGGCGACATTCCGGTGGAGTTCCACACCCACTGCAATACCGGCCTGGGGCCCCTGTGCGTGCTGGAGGCGATCCAGCAGGGGGTCTCCATCGTCAACACGGGCACCCCGCCGCTGGCCAACGGATCGGGCAATCCCTCGGTGTTCAACGTGGCGCTCAACGCGGCCGCGCTGGGTTTTGCGCCGTCCATCAACCTGGAGGCGATCACGCGTATCTCCGAGCACCTGATGGCGATTGCGCAGCAGCACGGGCTGCCGATCGGTGTGCCGCTGGAGTACACCGAGGCGCACTACGAGCACCAGGTGCCGGGCGGGATGATTTCCAACTTCCGTCACCAGCTGGCGCAGGCGGGCATGTTGGACCGGCTGGCGGAAGTGATCGAGGAGGTCAAACGTGTGCGGCGCGACCTGGGCTACCCGATCATGGTGACGCCGTACTCGCAGTTTGTTGGCGTGCAGGCTGTCATCAATGTCATGCTCGGTGAGCGCTACAAGGAAGTCACCGACCAGATCCTGCAGTACGCCCTGGGGGTGTGGGGCGCGAGGGAGAGCGATGCAGTGGACCCGAACGTACGCGACCGCATCGTCTCACGGCCCCGGGCGCGCGCCGTCGCCGCGTGGGTTCCCCCGGACACCTCGCTGGCTGAATTTCGCACCCAGTTCGGCGGGGCTGGTGCCGGGGACGACGAGCTGCTGCTGCGTTATTTCGCGGGCATCGATGAGACCCTGGCCATGCGGCAGGCACTTCGCGCGGACGGCGGTTTCGACGGCAACCAGCCGCTGACGCGCCTGATCGAGGCCGTGGGCAAGAGGAAAGGGCCAGTCCAGGTCCGGATCGAGAAGAGCGACATGCGGGTCCAGTTGGGTCGCTCGGCTGGCAGCGTGGCGTGAGTCGGGTGCGCCGTGTTTTCCCTGCCGGCGCTGCTGGGCACTTGTTGACTTTCAGTGGCGCCAGGTAACGTACCCCGCCTGCCGCACAAGCTTAACCTGGAGATTTCATGAAACAACCCAAACGCATTACTGTCATTGGCGCCGGCTTCATGGGCTGCGTCATCGCGACCATCTACGCCAAGCACGGGTACACGGTGGTGCTGCACGACGCGATCCCGGCGGCGCTCACGAGTTTTAGCGAGCGCGCGCTGCCGATCGCCCATGGCGTCGCCACGCCAACAGACTCTGCCCAGAGCATCGTAGGGCGCGTGAAGCTGGTCGCAGACCTGAACCAAGCCCTTGCCGGCGCGGAGCTGGTGCACGAGGTGGTGCAAGAGGACCTGCCGCTGAAACAGGCGCTCTTCGCGCAGCTGGACCGCCTGTGCGCGCCCGATGTCGTGCTGGCGACCAACACCTCGTCGTTCCTGATTTCGCATCTGTGCCGGGATGTCGTGCACCGTGAGCGGGTGATCGGTATCCACTACATCACACCGGCGCACATCGTGCCTGTGGTCGAGGTGATCATTGCGACCTTCACGCCGCCGGAGTTGGTGACCTGGGCGCGCGACTTCATCGCCGCCATCGACCATGTGGCCGTGGTCTGCCGTGAAAAGCCGGGTTTCCTGGTCAACCGCATGCAGTTAACAATGCTTGCAGAAATCCACCGTATCGTCGACGAAGGGCTGGCGTCGGCAGAGGATGTCGACGCGGCCATCCGGCTCAGCCTGGGACCACGCTGGGCGCTGTGGGGCGCGCTGGGCTGCGAAGATCTGGTGGTCAACAAGAAAACGGTCGTAGCCACGATGGAATATTTGCGCGAGCAGACCGGTCAAGACCATTACCGGCCGACCAAGGCGTTGCTTGGGATGGTCGAGCAAGGTCGGTTGGGGTCTATTGCCGGGGCCGGCTGGCACCGTTGGGAGGCGCCCTATGCGGAGATCGTGATGGACCGCGACCAGCAACTGGCGGACATCCTGGCCTGGTTGTCCGAGCGCGAGGGGCCGTCGCTGGACGCCAGGCCAGAGCCGCTCTGAGCAGGGGCTTTTGTGGCTGAATTCTGGATCATGAACGAGGGGTCATTTCGATGAGTGAACGCATCTTTGTCACGGGTGGTTGTGGCGTCAACGGCAGTTGGGTCGTGCGCGATCTGCTGGAGCGCGGCTTCGAGGTGTCCTCGTTCGACCACTCCTCCGACACTTCCCTCATGCCCGACTTGCGCGGCGCGTTTGAACTGCTGGTCGGTGACATCCGCGACGGCGCGCTGGTCTCACGTCTGGTGCACCAGCGCAAGCCGGCTGCCATCGTGCACCTGGCCGCGCTGGTCGGTTACCCGCAGGGGCGGCCGGACCCCAAACTCGTGTACGACGTCAACCTCGGTGGCACGCTCAATGTGCTCGAGGCCGCCGTCGTGGGTGATGTGCCGCGCGTGGTTTTCACCAGTTCCAAGTCGGCCTATGGTGTGGTCACGGGCGCACACGCGCGCCCGACTTACCAGCCGGTTCCCGAGACCCACGTCGGATTGCCGGCGCCCGCGTCCTTTCTGTCGATGTACGGCCATGCCAAAGTCGCCGGCGAGGGGCTGGGCTTCAACTACTGCGCTGCGTTCGGCATCGATTTTTTTGCGCTGCGTTTTGCCACCATCTGCGCGCCGGGCAAACTGGCGCGGCACGGCCCCATGTCGGTCCACAGCCGGCTGATCGAGAACGGCATACTGGGTGTGCCCACCACGTTCGGGCAGGGCGGCGACGAGCGCGATGACATCGTCTACGTGCGCGACGTGGCGCAGGCGATCGGACGGGCCGTGACCACCAGCCATCACGGCGCCGAGATCTACAACGTCGGTCAGGGTCGTCCGTTCGGCCTGAAGGATATGGCCACGGCGATTCAAAGGCGTTTTCCGGGCGCAATTTGCAACGTCGGGCCTGGCTACGACTTCATGAAAGTCGGTTTTGGCGCCTACAACGTTCTGGACATCTCCAAGGCCGGTGCCCAGCTTGGTTACGCGCCGCAATACGACCTGGACGCGATGGTCGGGGATTACGTGGCGGCGCTGGAGCGCTTCGGCATCACGCCCATGGCGTCCTGAGCCGCGGGCGGCGCGGCGCCAGTGCCTTTCGCGCAATGCCGGCATGCGTGCTGGCCGCCAGCACGTCACCGCCGGTGCCACATTCTGCCGTATGTTGATTTCAAATTCGATCTTGATCAACCTTGGAGCGGGTGGTACATTTCTGGGCAGTTTATTGCTTTGATGGCGATCAAGCTTCGTTCAATTTTTGGGCCGCCAAACCGGCTATTGGAAGAGACAACCCAGATGACACAAGTTTTCGAGGCTGCGGCTGCCAGGCACTGCCGCAGACATCCATGACGCGGGTGCTCGAGGGCGTCAAGGTGGTCGAGTTTGGCACCTTCATTACCGGGCCTTATGCCGGGCTCCTGCTGGCTGACCTGGGCGCGGATGTGGTGAAGGTCGAGCAACCCGGCGGCGGGGATCCCTTCCGTGGTTATAGCGGCTCCCACTACAGCCCTAACTTCCATACCTACAACGCCCGCAAGCGCAGCCTTGCGCTGAACCTGAAGTCTGCGCACGCCCCGGCAGTGTTTCAGCGCCTTGCCGCCAGTGCCGACGTGCTGGTCGAAAACTACCGACCCGGCGTGCTGGACAAACTGGGTCTGGGCTGGGAGCAGGCGCATCGGCTCAACCCGCGCCTGATCTACTGCTCGATCTCGGGTTTTGGCAGTTCCGGCCCCTATGTGGACCGCCCGTGTTATGACACGGTAGCCCAGGCTTTGAGCGGTTACCTGAGCCAGAACCTGGATGCCGAGCAACCCCGAATCGTCGGGCCCGCCGTGGCGGACACGGTGAGCGCAATCTACGCTGCCTACGGCATTCTGGGTGCGCTGGTGGAGCGCGGCCGCACCGGCGTGGGGCGCCGCGTTGAGGTGGCCATGCTCGACAGCATGGTGTCCTTTGGTTCGGCGGCCTTTGCCGCCTTCTTTGCCGAGGGCAGCGTCGCGGGGCCGACCAGCCGCCCCCGCGCATCGCAGTCGTATGCCCTGCGCTGCGGAGACGGCAAACTGATCGCCCTGCACCTGGCTTCGGTGGACAAGTTCTTCCAGGCGCTGACCATTGCCATCGCACGACCGGATCTCGCCCAGGACCCTAAATACGCCAGCGTGATGGCGCGCCAGAAAAACTATGAGGCGCTGACCGTCGAACTGCAGCGCGCCTTCCTCGACAAACCGATGGCGGCCTGGATGGACATCCTTGTCGCACACGACGTACCGCATGCGCCGGTGGCCACCCTGGACGAGGTCTACCGGGACCCCCAGGTCGTGCACAACGGGATCTTCACCAAGCTGCATCACCCGACGCAGGGCGAGGTGAACGTCACCCAGCGCCCGGTGCTCTACGACGGGTCACGCGCCTCCAGCGACCTGCCCCCCCCCACGCTCGGCGAGCACAACGAGCAGATCCTGAGAGAGATTGGTTTCGCTGCCGCCGAGGTCGAGACCATGCAACGCGAGGGTGTGTTCCAGCCGCCCCAACCAGCCGCAGGTAAACCATGAGCAAGCCAACCCCCGTCACCCGCATCTCCACCTACGACGAAAACGGGGCCACGATTCGCGGCAAAAATCTCGTTGACGACCTGATCGGCGAGGTGAGTTTTACGCAGATGATCTACCTGCACATCCTGGGGCGCATGCCAACACCGGCCGAGGCACGGGTGCTCGACGCGATCCTGGTGACGCTGGTCGACCATGGTGTCGGGGCCTCGATGGCTGCGCGCATGGTGTACATGGCCTCGCCCGAGGCGCTGCAGGGCGCCATCGCGACTGGCATCCTGGGCATGGGCGGGCAGTTCGGTGGCGTCATGGAAGAGATCGGCCGCCACCTGGAGGCCATCATGGGCGCTACCGACCCAGATGCCGAAGCGGCCAGAATCGTGGCCGCTTACCGCGCACTGCGCAAGGCAGTACCCGGTTTCGGCCACCCGCACTTTCGCCCCGAGGACCCGCGTACGCTCAAGCTGCTGGGTGTGGCCGAGCGTGAAGGCCTGTCGGGCAAACATGTGGCGGCGCTCAAGACCCTGGCCAAGGCGGTGGATGCCGCTTTGGGCAAGCACATCACCATCAATGCCACTGCGGGTATGGCGGCACTGCTGGGCGAGATCGGCGTGCCGTGGAAGATCATGCGTGGTTTTGCCACGATCTCGCGCGCGCCGGGCGTGGTGGGGCACCTGCTGGAGGAGCAGACCCAGCAGGCGGCATACCACGTCACCACGTTGGCCCAGGAGGCCGTGCCCTATGTGGGCGAAATTCCACCCGGGAAATGACCGGGCAAACACCATGAAACCGGTCCACTTTGTCGACACCACGCTGCGCGACGGCAACATCAGCCTGTGGGCCCACGGCATGCGCCAGCACATGATCGAGCCGATCATCGATCGCTGGGACGGCGTGGGCTACAAGGCCATGGAAATCGTCGATGCCTCGTTCTTCAAGAAGGGGGTGCGCGAACTCCAGGAGGACCCGTTTGCGCGTATCCGCCGCGTGGCCGCCGCCACGCCGAACACGCCGTTGCGGGTCATCACCTCGCGCCACCTGACCTTCGAATACTCGGCGCCCGAGGTGGACCGTTTCTACCTCCAGCGACTGGCCGCCAACGGCGTGCGCCAGATCCGCATCTCCGACCCGTCCAACACGGCCAAGAACTGGGAGCGGTTGGTGGACAACGCCAAGTGGGCGGGCCTGGATTCGGTGCTGAACCTGATCTTCTCGATTTCGCCGATCCACACGGACGCGCATTACGCGCAGTTGGCCAAGGCAGCCGCCAAGCTCCAACCCACGCATATCTGCATCAAGGATCCGGGCGGCCTGCTGACGCCCAACCGCACCCGCACGCTGGTGCCAGCGGTGCTTGCCAATACCGGCGATGTTCCGGTGGAGTTCCACACCCATTGCAACACGGGCCTGGGCCCGCTGTGTGCGCTGGAGGCCATCAAGCTGGGCGTGACCATCATCAACACTGGCACCCCGCCGCTGGCCAACGGGTCGGGCAACCCCTCGGTCTTCAATGTGGCAGAGAACGCGCGCGAGCTGGGTTACGACCCGCAGATCGATCTGGACGCGGTCCGGCCGATTTCCGAGCACCTGTACAAGGTGGCGCGCGAAGAGGGCATGCCCGTGGGCGCGCCGCTGGAGTACACCGAGTCGCACTATGCCCACCAGGTGCCCGGCGGCATGATCTCCAACTTCCGCCATCAGCTCAAGCAGGCTGGCATGCTCGATCGCCTGCCCGAGGTGATCGAGGAGGTCAAGCGCGTGCGCAAGGACCTGGGCTACCCGATCATGGTGACACCGTATTCGCAGTTTGTCGGGGTGCAGGCCGTGTTCAACGTCATGCTGGGTGAGCGCTACAAGGAAGTCAGCGACCAGGTGCTGGAATACGCGCTGGGTATCTGGGGCGATGGCGAGCGCGATGCCATGGACCCCAATGTGCGTGACCGCATCGTTTCCCGGCCGCGCGCCAAGGTCGTCGCCAGGTGGAAGGCGCCCGATATGTCGGTGGCAGAATTGCGCCGGCAGTTTGGCGGCCCGGGTGTCGACGACGATGAAGTGCTGCTGCGCTACTTCGCGGGCATCGACGAGACCAAGGCGATGCGCGCAGCGCCGGCGCGCAGCACGGGGCTCGACGCCAGGCAACCACTGGCACAGTTGATCGACGCCATGAGCCAGCGCAATTTCGGCTATGTGCGCGTCGAAAAGGGCGGCTACAGCGTCCAGCTCGGCCGCACAGCCTGATTTTTTGAGTAGACCGTAACAGGAGATCCCATTGAGCACCATCAACAACTCACTCACGGACGTCGACGTCCGCCAAATCGCATCGCTGATCGAATCCCTGGACAAGTCCGGCCTGGACTTCCTGCAGATCGACGCCGACGGCGTGAAGGTCACCATCAGCAAGAGCGGTGCGTTGCCTGCGGCCTCTGCGCCGGCAACTGCGCCAGCAGCCGCCAGTGTGGCGGCACAGGCCCCGGCGCGCGAAGCGCGAGCGGCGACGAGCGCGGCGGTGCCTGCCCCGGCGGCAGCACCACCTGCGCCTGCGCCTGCACCCGCCGCCGCAGCGGTTTCCCAGGATGGCACGCTGACAATCAACGCGCCGCTGCTGGGTCGTTTCTATTCCAAGCCCGATCCGGCGTCGCCTGCCTTCGTTACCGTGGGTTCGAGTGTTGACGTGGAGACGCCGGTCGGACTGATCGAGGTGATGAAGCTTTTCAACACGGTGCAGGCCGGTGTTCGTGGCACCATCACCGAGGTCTGTGTTCCGGATGGCGAGTTCATAGAGTACGGCACCGCGATCTTCCGCGTGCGTCCCCACTGAGCCGGCGGGTCACCATCTTGGAAATTAAACGAATCCTGGTCGCCAACCGCGGTGAGATTGCGCTGCGGATCATCCGTGCCTGCCAGCAAATGGGCATCGAGACGGTGCTGGCCGCCTCCGAAGCGGACCGCGACAGCCTGCCCGCGCGCCTGGCCGACCGCATGGTCTGCATCGGGCCGGCGCCCGCGACACAGAGTTACCTCAACGTGGGCGCCATCATCGCGGCAGCCAAGGGTGCCGGCGCCGATGCCGTGCACCCGGGTTATGGCTTCCTGTCCGAGTCGCCCCGGCTGGCACAGGCCTGCGCCGACGAGGGCCTGATCTTCATCGGCCCGAGCGCCGAGCAGATCCTTGACATGGGGAACAAGCTCAAGGCGCGCGAACGTGCCAAGACCTTCGGCATCCCCATGCTGCCGGGTTCGGAGAAGGTCCACACCCACGAGGAGGCCAGCCTGGTCGCCCAGCGCATCGGCTTTCCGGTGATGCTCAAGGCTGCGGCCGGCGGCGGTGGCCGCGGCATGAAGATCGTCACCCAGCCCGACGAACTGAAGCGCATGTTCGAATCCGCCAGTGCCGAAGCCAAGGCCGCCTTTGGCGACGACACGCTGTACCTGGAGCGTTACATCCCGAATGCGCGCCATGTCGAGGTGCAGGTGCTGGGCGACACCCATGGCAACGTGATCCACCTGGGCGAACGCGACTGTTCCCTGCAGCGGCGCCACCAGAAACTGGTGGAGGAGTCGCCTGCGCCGGCGATGGCCGACGGACTGCGCCAGGCCATCCGCGAGGCCGGCGTCACGCTGGCACGCAACATCGGCTACGTCAACGCCGGTACGGTGGAGTTCATCTTCGACGAGGACGAGAAGAAGTTCTACTTCCTCGAGATGAACACCCGCATTCAGGTAGAGCACCCGGTCAGCGAGATGGTGACCGGAATCGATCTCGTGCAGGAGCAGATCCGGGTGGCGCGCGGCGAGAAGCTGCGCTTTCGGCAGGAGGACATCGTCTTTCGCGGCCACGCCATCGAATGCCGTATCAACGCCGAAGTGCCGCAGCAGGGCTTTCGGCCCAGCCCGGGGCGCCTCACCGAGTGGCTACCGCCCGAAGGCCCCAACATCCGCCTGGACAGCCATTGCTACGAGGGCTACGCGGTTCCGCCGTATTACGACTCCATGATCGGCAAGCTGATCGTCTATGGCACCAGCCGCGACGAGGCGCTGGAGCGCATGGGTCAGGCGCTGGCGCGGTTCCGGGTGGCCGGAATCGGCACTACGATGGAGTTCCTGAGCTACGTGATGACCCATCCCGACTTTGCCAGCGGCAAGGTGAATACCACGCTGGTCGACCGCATGGTCGAGTCCTTTTCTGCGGGCCTCAAGCCGCAGTGAGCAAGCGTGCCTGATCCTTTCAACACTTCACATACTTTCAACCAGGAGACTTCATGAAACTCAGTCGACATCTCAAACGAATCGCCGTGCTCTCGGGCTTTGTAGCGGCCTCACTGGGTGCCGTCAACGCCAGCGCCCAGGAGATCACCCTCAAGGCGATCAGCGCCTGGCCGGTAGACAACTTCTTCTCCCTCAACTTCGGAAAGTTCGTTGCCAAGGTGAACGCCGAAGGCAAGGGCCTGGTGCAGATCAACTACCTGGGCGGTGGGCCCAAGGTCATGCCTCCGTTCGAGGTGGCCAACGCCGCCAAGACCGGCGTTGCCGACATGGTCAATGTGGCCGGCGGCTTCTACACCACCTTGCTGCCGGAAGCCGATGCGATGTCGCTGGGCAACTTGAGTGCGTCTGAACTGCGCAAGAACGGCGCGCACGATTACATCAACAAGCTGTGGGGCGAAAAGCTCAACGTGCGTTACCTCGGCCGTTCCGTCGACAGCGTTCCGATCAACGTCTTCCTGCGCAAACCGATCACCAAGCCGGACCTCACCGGTTTCCGTATGCGGGTGATTCCGCTGTATCGCCCGTTCATGGAGTCTGTCAACACCCAGTCCAATCTGAGCATACCCCCCGGTGAGGTCTATACGGCGCTGGAGCGCGGACTGCTTGACGGGTATGTCTGGCCCATCATCGGCCTGTACGATGTCGGTATCGAAAAGCAGACCAAGTACCGCGTCGAGCCTGGCTTTTACAACGTCGAGACCGGCGTGATGATCAACATGGACGTCTGGAAGAAGATGACCGAGCCGCAGCGCGCCTTCCTCGAGAAGACGGCGCTGTGGATGGAGGAACTCAACCTGGCCCATCCCAAGCTGGTGGAAGAAGAGCGCAAGAAACATGCGGCCTCCGGCATCGAGACCATCACGTTCACCGGCAAGGATGCCCAGGAGTGGCTGACCAAGGCCAATGAGTCGGTATGGGCGACGCTGATCAAGCGCAGCCCCGAACACGGGCCCAAGTTGCGCACGCTGATGACGAAATGACACTTTTCCAGAAATGCCTATGCGTCAATTGAACCAGATTTATGGGCACCTTCTGGAGGCCATGGCCTTGCTCGGTGCGCTGCTGCTGTTCGTCATGATGATGGTCATCTGTACGGACGTAGGCATGCGCACGATGGGCCTGCGGGGCGTCCCGTGGGCCACGGAGGTGAGCGAGTACATTCTGTACCTGTCCACCTTTCTGGCGGCACCGTTCCTGCTGCGCCATGGCCGCCATGTGCGGCTCGACCTGGGCCTGCGCGCTTTGCCGCCGGCCTGGGGTTGGCGCATCGAGTGGATCGTCGACGCCGTGGGAATCCTGGTCTGCCTGATCCTGACCTTTGCCGGCGCGCGTGTCATGCTCGCCAGCCGCACCAATGGCAACATCGTTCAGAAGACCCTGGAGTTTTCCGAATGGTTCCTGCTGATCCCCGTTCCTGTGGCGTTCCTGCTTCTTGCGGTCGAGTTCATGTTCCGCATGTACCGGCTGTCCAAAGGGCCACGTACGATCCGTGACGAAGCCACCTCCACAGCGTGAACGCCTGACTCGCGCACACCTCCAACTTTCCTTTCCTGGGCGCTTATGACCTGGTCGCTTGCATTGACCCTCCTTTTCGGGGGCATTCTTCTGCTTTTGCTGATCGGGCTGCCGGTCGCAGTTGCCTTTCTGGCGCTGAATGTGCTTGGGGCGTTCGTCTTCATGGGGGGGCTGCCCGGGCTGGACCAACTGGCCCGCAACACGATGCTGGCGGTCTCCACCTTCTCGCTCACGCCGATCCCCCTGTTCGTGCTGATGGGAGAGGTGTTGTTCCAGACCGGTCTGGCTTTCAAGGTCATCGAGGGCATCGAGCGCCTGATCGTACGGGTACCGGGCCGCATGGCCGTGGTGGCGGTGTCTGCCGGCACGGTGTTTTCGGCCATCTCGGGTTCCACCATCGCCACCACAGCGATGCTGGGCAGCGCCATGACACCCACCATGCTCAAGCGCGGCTACCACCCCAGCCTGGCCATGGGGCCGATCATGGCCATCGGTGCGGTCGACATGCTGATCCCGCCCTCTGGCCTGACCGTGTTGCTGGGCAGCTTGTCCGGAATCTCCATCAGCGGCTTGCTGATCGGCGGGATCATCCCGGGTCTGATTCTGGCTGTCGTCTTCATCGCCTACATCGTCCTGCGCGTGCGTATGAACCCGAGCCTCGCACCGCAGGGCGACGAGAATCTCTACCATGGCTGGGCGCGCTACGGCTTGCTGTTTACCCATGTTCTGCCGCTGATCGCCATTTTTGGTGTGGTGGTGGGTTCCATGGCCGGTGGTGTGGCCACGCCCACCGAGTCGGCCGCACTGGGCGCTTTCGCCACGCTGGTATTCGCCATGGCCTACCGGGCGCTGACCTTCAAGCTGCTGGTGCGCTCGTTCAAGAACACGCTGGTGGTGTCGGCGATGGTGCTGTTCATCGTCGTGGGCGCCACAGGCTTCTCCCAATTACTGGGATTTTCCGGCGCCAGTGACGGCGTGCTTCAGGCCATCGGCGCACAGGGATTTACGGCCATGCAGAGCGTGCTCATCATGGTCTGCGTGCTGCTCGTGTTGGGCTGCTTCGTGGACCAGGTCAGCATGATGCTGCTGACCCTGCCCTTCTTCATGCCCATGGTCGCAGCCCTCAAGATCGACCCGATCTGGTTCGGTGTGTTGTTTCTCATGGCCATGCAGATCGGGCTGCTGTCGCCACCTTTCGGCATCATCGCTTTCACGATGAAGTCGGTCGTTCCTGCCCACATCACCATGAAGCAGGTCTTCATCGCGGTCATGCCGTATGTGGTCATCGGCATGTTGATGATCGTGGCGATCCTGCTGTTCCCGCCGATCGCCACCTGGCTGCCGGCGCTGTTGGGCGGTTGAGTCGCCCGATTGCCAAGCTGGTTGCCGCGTGGGCCTGCGCGCCTGCACGCTGGGACACAGCGTGCGAACTTCTGGCCCGCTCAGCCGCCGTAGCGCGCGCGGGGTCGCATCATGAAGGCCTGCGAGCGCTGCTCCAGCGCGTGGGCGACCCAGCCGGTGGAGCGCGCAAGGATCCACAGCACCGTGGCCGAGCCTGGTGCCATGCCCAGGGCCCGGGTCAATACGGCCAGGGCCAGGGCGACACCGGGTCTGGCACCCGATTTGCGCACTGTGTCGAGGAAGGGAAAGATGTTGGCCAGCGCACTGCGGCTGTCAATGAGCGTGCGCGCGGTTTCCAGGATCAGTTCGGCACGGGGGTCGCCTTCGCTGTACAGCGGGTGGTTGAAGCCGAAGCGATTGGCACCGTAGTCGCGGATCAGTTCCAGCGCCTCGATCAGCTTTTTGGATTTGAGCTCGTCCAGAAGTTGCGTCTCGATCGAGTTGGTGGCGGTGCCGACAGTGAAGCCCACATGGCTGCTGATGGCCGCCGCCACGCAATTGAACAGGGTGGCGTTGGTCGACGCGGCGACGCGGGCAGTGAACGTGGCTGCCGCCAGTTCGTGGTCGGAGAGCACGATCATCGCGGCGTTCACCGCGCGTCGGGCGGCCGGGCTGTCCTTGGCACCACTGGCCCGCAGCACATAAGCGGCAACACTTTCTGCTGGCAGGCGCTCGACGAACTTGCGTGCAGGCAGCAGCAGACCGATGCAGCCGACCATCGTCAGAACGATCATGCGCGCTGCGGCCACCGAATTGCCCTCGTTCATCTCGATGGCGCCACGGCCCTTCATGCCAAGCGCCAGAGTGACCATGGCCAGCAGGTTGCCGATGTCCTCGGGACTGACCGGGCCTTGGTGCGCGGCAAGAAAGGGTGCCAGATCCTCCGGTGTAGTCACCGTCGGCCAGGGCGGGGGGTCCTCCTGCCACAAGCCTGTGTAGAGCAGCAGGGCCACCGATTCGAAGGCCACGCCGGAGTTTGCCAGTTCGATGGCCGAGCGGTTGCGGTAGACCGGCCCCGCATGCCCGATGTAGGTGATGGTGGACTGGATCACGGGCTCACCCCAGCGCATCGACGACTCGGCCGCCGCAGCGCTGCCGATGCGCCCGCGCTTGCGCGACGCAAGCCGGTCCACATCCTCGCGGGCATAGCTGCTTTTGCGCGGGTCGCTCTGCGTAATGCGCCGGATCAGGCCGCGACTGACATACGAGTAGATGGTGGTCGGCTTCACCTTGAGCCGGACCAGCGCCTCCTTGAGTGTGAGATAGTCTTTCTGGGTCATGAATGTTGATTTTTTTTTTCAATATTGATCGACAAGTATTGCGCGGTTATGATGAATGTCAAGCCAGCAGTTGCAAGTCTGGATTGGTGAACGCGCTGGTAGCGGTTGCCAGCACCGCTTTATTGTGGAGATGTCGACATGATTTTTAGAAATTTGCTTCGTGTCGCGGCAGCGGCGGCCTTGTTGCTGGCACCCGTGCTTGCCTCTGCGCAGGCCTTCCCGAGCCGGCCGATCCGGATCATCGTGCCTTATGCCGCTGGCGGCCAACCGGACATCGTTGCGCGCGTCGTCTCCAAGCAGATGGCGGTGGCCTTGGGTCAGCCGGTGACGGTTGACAATGTCACCGGCGGCAGCGGTGTCACGGCCATCACGCAGCTGATCGGGCAGCGCCCCGACGGCTACACGCTGATCGCCCTCGATGCGGGGCACTGGGCGATCTACCCGGCCGGTCGTGGGCCTTCCACGCCGTATGACCCAGTCAAGTCGTTTACGCCGGTCAGCCTGGTGACGACCTCGTCGCTGTTCCTGGCGGTTCACGAGTCGGTGCCGGCGAAGAACATGGCGGAGCTGTTGAGCCTGGTCAAGCAGCAGCCGGGCAAGCTGAACTACGGCTCGTCGGGAATCGGCAGTCTGCACCACCTGACGATCGAGGCGCTCAAGCAGTCGATGGGCCTGGACATCATGCACGTGCCCTACCGCGGAACCGGGCAATCGGTGCCGGCACTGGTCGGAGGGCAAGTGCAGCTGGTGGTGGCTTCGCTCAGCGTGCTGTCGCAATTCGAGAAGGCTGGCAAGGTCCGCATCCTGGCGGCGAATACTGCGGCCCGCTCGGCGCTGGCGCCCGACGTTCCGGCAATTTCCGAGACCGCGCCGGGGCTGGACCTCCCTGGTCAGGTGGGCTTTCTCGCACCCGCTGGTCTGCCCAAGGACATTGCGGACAAATTGTTGGCCGCCGTCGACGAGGCCATGAAGTCGCCGGACGTGCTCGCGGGCCTGAAGGCCACGGGCGTGGAGCCGGCGCCGAGCCGCACGGCGGACACCTTGGCCCGCCGGATCCAGGAAGACCGTACCCGGTATGGCACCCTGATCAAGTCGACCGGAATTCAACTCGAATAGGTGGGAACTTCACATGCATAGCTACAACACTGTCTCCTGGCACACCCCGGCGCCCGACGTCGGAATGATCGAATCCATGGTTCAGCCCGGGCGGGCGCATTCGCGGATCTACACCGACGAGCGCATATTCCAGCTTGAGATCGACCGCATTTTTTCGCGCACCTGGGTTTATGTCGGGCATGAGAGCGAGGTGCCCAATGTGGGCGACTTCAAGACCCGGGTGATCGGGCGCACATCGGTCATCATGGTGCGCGGCAAGGATGCGGTGGTGCGCCTGCTCGTCAACCGCTGCCGTCACCGCGGCTCTCAGGTCTGCGAAACCGACAGTGGCAACACCAAGGTATTCCGCTGCGCGTACCACGGCTGGATCTTTCACCTGGACGGTGAGTTGGCCGACTGCAACGGGCCCGAGGCCTATGAGGAAGCCCTCGACCCGAAGGAGATGGGTCTGACGCCGGTCCCGCGGGCCGATCGCTACCGCGGCTTCGTGTTTGGCAGTCTCGCGTCTGATGGCGAAAGCCTGACCGACTACCTGGGTGGCGCAGCCCGGATGATCGACCTGCTGTGCGACGCTTCGCCCACAGGCGCGATCATCGCCGACGGCGGCACCCACAAGACGGTGTTCAACGCCAACTGGAAATTGGTGGGCATGGATGGCTACCACCCGAACACCTTGCACGCATCAGTGGTCGCGGCATGGGGCCGCAATCCCGATGGCGGCCTGGGCGCCACGCACCGCGAAAGCCCGTTCGTGGACGAAGCCGGCACCCGCACACGCGATTTTGGCCATGGCCACGTGATGCTGGACTTCCGCGGTCACCGCATCAAGCATTACGATTCACTCACCGGTTTCCTGCGCCGCATACCCGGTGGCGAAAAGTACATCGCCGAGATGCATGCCAAGCATGGCGAGGAGCGCGCCAGGTTGCTGATCAGCCTGGCCGGCGATGCGCACCTGGGCACATTCCCGAACATGCAGCTGATCCACAACCAGATTCGCATCATTACGCCGATTTCGGCCAGCAAGACCGAAGTCACGATGATGGCGGTGCGTCTGGACGGCGTCAGCGATGAGATGAATGCAGAGCGTTTCCGCCAGCAGGAGTCCTTCTACGGCCCGGCGGGCGCAGGCTCCCCGGATGACTCCGAAATCTTCGAGCGCGTCCAGCGCGGCATGGTCGCCGAGGTCAATCCCTGGATCCAGATCTCGCGTGGCATGGGCCGACAGAAGGTCGACACCGATGGGTCGATCGTGGGCCTCATCACCGACGAGGTGACCCAGCGCGGGATCTTGCGCTACTGGAAGCAACTGATGACCACCCCCTGATGCGGCGCGCACGCTGGAGAGAACAATGAACACAACGACCTGGTCCGATCTTCGCGAAGTCGAACTTTTCCTGTTCCGGGAAGCCGAGCTGGCGGACCAGAACGAGTACACCGCGTGGTCGGCGCTCTGGACCGAGCAACTGACCTACTGGGTGCCCTGCAACAGCGACGCGCTCGAGCCGGCGAAGAAGATCGCCATCATTTACGACGACCGGCCCAAACTGGAAGAACGCCTGTACCGGCTGGGGACCAAGTTCGCGCACTCGCAGCGACCCAGGTCGCGCCTCTCGCGCACGGTCTCCAATATCGTTCTGGGCGACGACTTCGACCCGGCCACGGGGGGGTCCGTCAGTGCACGCTTCGTTCTGGCCGAGGTGCGCAATGATGAGCAACGGCTGTGGGCGGGTCGGACCCGCCACGTGCTGGCGCGCGAAGGCGGCGTGCTCAAGATGCGGGAAAAGGTGGTCTATCTGTTGGCCAACGACATTCCCCTGACCAACATGACCTTCATTCTGTAGGCGGGCGCGTGGCTTCCCGGCTCCCTGTCATTGCGGCGGTCATCGGCGACGCTGCCGGTATCGGGCCCGAAGTCTGTGTCAAAGCGGTCGCTGACAGCGCGCTGGCGGGGCACTGCCTTCCGGTGCTGATTGGCGACGTGCAGGTGGTGCGTATGGCCGCGCGCATCGCTGGGCTGTCGCTGCCCGTGGTGGCGCTGGCGCAGCACGATGTCGGCCAGATCGGGCCGGGCCGGATTTCGGTGCTCGACCCCGGGGGGTTTGATGCCAGCGGTCTGCGCATGGCCACCGTCTCGGCTGCCAATGGGCACGCCGTGCTGGCGGCCATGAAACTGGGCGCCGACCTGGGTCGACAGGGCCTGATCCAGGGCCTGGTCTGGGGCCCGGTGCACACCGACTCCATGAAGGCCACCGGTCTGATTGTGGATATCGACGACCTGCAACCGGCGGGCACCTTCATGCTTCGGCTGTCCGGCCCATTGCGCCTGGTGCCGCTGTCCGAGCATGTACCGTTGGCCAAGGCGATCGAACTTGTCACGCCGCAGTCTGTGCTTGCGCTGGTGCGCCTGGTGGATGCCACTTTGCGCTCCTGGGGCTGGGCTGCGCCGCGCATCGCGGTGGCCGGCGTCAACCCGCACGCCATGTTCGAGGATGACCACCTGCGCATCGATCCGGCAGTCAAGGCCGCGCGTGCCGAGGGCATCAGCGTAGACGGTCCGGTGGCGCCTGACTCGGTGTTCCGCATGGCCATGGAAGGGCGCTACGATGCAGTCGTGACCATGTTCCATGACCAGGGCCAGATCGTGATCAAGACGGTCGGTTTTGCGGGGGCCTGCACGGTCTATATCGGCCTGCCCTATGTGTTGCTCAACGTGCCGCACGGAACGGCTTTTGACATCGCCGGCAAGGGCGTGGCGCAACACCGCAGTATGCTGGCGGCCTTCCAGACTGCGACGCTGCTGGCCAGCGGCCAGGGGCTGAAGGCTGTGGTCGAGTGAAACAGGGCAACGGGGCCCCGGGCCCGCGTGGCCAGGGCAAAGACGGGCGTGCTGACACGCCTTTAAATCAACAGGAGATATCGAATGAGTCTGTGGCTTGACTTTCTGGGTAGCGAAATCCGCTACGTCGACACCCCCACCTATGGTCGGGTACGTATTGCCGAGGCGGGTCGCGGCAATGGCGAAACCATCATGTTCCAGCATGGCCTGAACGGCCATCTCGAGGCCTACGCCAAGAACATCAACACATTGTCCGATCGCTTCCACGTGGTCGCCTTCGACTACGTGGGCCATGGGATGTCGGACAAAAAGGTCGATGAGTACAACCCGGTGGAGTTCGCCGAGCAGTTGCGCGAATTGATGGACGCCATGGGCATCGCGTCGGCGCACCTGTCTGGCGAATCGCTGGGCGGCTGGGTCTCGGGCATCTTCGCAGCCAAATACCCGCAACGCGTGCGTCGCCTCATGCTCAACACCGCTGGCGGCATTCCGGTCGTGTCGGACAAGGGCAAGCAGGACCTGGCCAATTTCATGGCGCTGAACAAGCGCAACGTCGATGCGGTGCCCAACCGCGACTCGGTGTTGGCGCGCATGCAGTGGCTGATGCACCCGAACAACCACCACCTGCTCAACGACGAACTGGTCGACCTGCGCCTGAAGATTTACCTCCGGCCGGACACCCGGCGTGTCGCGCCCAAGATCAATGCGGTGATCCAGCGCCACGACGATTTCCTGATCCCGCTGGACGGGTTGAAATGCGAGACCCTGTTCCTGTGGACAGCAGACAACCCCATCCACGACCTCGAGGCCGGGCGTGCCGCTGCCGCCCAGGTCAAGGGCAGCCTGTTTTACCTGATGCAGGGCGACGCTGCCCACTGGCCGCAGTACGAGGTGCCGGAAGAGTTCAACCGGGTCGCGACCGAGTTCTTCCTGAACGGACGTTTGCCCGATGCCGCCTGAGGGCGCCGCGCCCGCCATCGACGTCCACACCCATGTGGTGCCTCAGGAGTTTCCGCGCTACTTGGGTACGGCGGTCGATGTGCCTTGGCCGTCGATGGCGCCGGCGCACGCCTGCCACCGCCATGTGATGGTGTCGGGCAAGGTCTACCGTACGGTCTCGCACCAGTGCTGGGACTGCACCGTACGGCAACAGGACATGCAGCGCCTGGGCATTGGCCGGCAGGTGCTCTCGCCGATGCCCGAGTTGTTGTCGTACTGGTTCCCGGCGCAGGATGGTGCGGCGATCTGCCGCTTTCTCAACGAGACCATCGCTTCCATGGTGTCCGAGGCGCCTTCGGCATTCGTGGGCCTGGCCGCGGTTCCGCTGCAGGACGTGTCGCTGGCCATCGCAGAGCTGGACCATGCCGTGCACACGCTGGGCCTGCGCGGGGTCGAGATCGCCGGCAACATCAACGAAGACGTGATCGGCCACCCCAAGTTCCTGCCTTTTTTCGAGGCCGCTGTGGCCTGGGGGGCGGCCGTGTTCGTCCATCCCCTGCGGCCGGCCGGCTTGAATCGCCTGGTCGGCCCGCCCGCTCTGGAGCAGGCGGTCGCGTTTCCCGGTGAGACCGGGCTGGCTGCGGCCTCGATGATCACCGGCGGCACGCTGGCCAAACTGCCCGGGCTGCGCATCGCCTACAGCCACGGGGGAGGGAGTTTCCAGGCGCTGTTGCCGCGCATGCAGCACGCCTGGAGCCAACTGCCCGGCCTGCGCGAGCAGTTTATCGAGCCGGCGACAGCCGCGCGCAGCATGTACTACGACGACCTGGTCTACGACGCCGCCACCATCCGCCGCCTGGTGGACGTGTTTGGGGCCACCCAGGTCATGGTCGGTACCGACTACCCGTTCAGCATCATGGACAACGAACCCATCGGCAGGTTGGAGTCGACCGGGCTGACGCCCGATGTCATCGAACTGCTGCGCTCAGCGAATGCCGCGCGTTGGCTCGGCCTGCCGGCAGTGCAGTCCTGATGGACAGCATTGCACTGATCGAAGCCGACTTCGTCGAGCCTGGCACGGTGCTGAGGGTCGACGTGGACGGTTTCCCTCCGCTGGCTGTGTTCAATCTGGAGGGCGTCTACTTTGTTTGCGATGACACCTGCTCGCACGGAGAGGCCTCGTTGTCGGAGGGCACGATCGAAGGTGACCGCATCGAATGCCCCTGGCACAACGGGCAGTTCTGCATCCGAACCGGCGCCGCGTTGACACCTCCGGCGGTGCGCCCCATTGCCGTTTACCCCGTGACCCTGAAAGACGGCATCGTCTTCATCCCTGCCAATAGGAGCAACCCATGAGCGAAGCATCTCCCGTGTCCCAGGCTGCGGCCGCTTTGCGTGCAGCGCGCCAGCACCGCAAACCTGTCCCGCAAATCTCGCAGACCTTCGGCATCCAGACCCTGGCCGGCGCCTACGAAGTGGCTGAGATCAACACCCGGCTCCAGCTCCAGGCAGGGCGGCGCATCCTGGGCAAAAAAGTCGGGCTCACCTCCAGGGCGGTACAGCAGCAATTGGGCGTGGACCAACCCGACTTCGGCATCCTGTTTGACAACATGGAATACCTGAGCGGCCAGGATGTGCCGATGGCGCGGCTGATCCAGCCCAAGGTCGAGGCCGAGGTAGCCTTCGTGATGGCGCGTGATGTGGCTGGTGAACGACCCAGCTGGTCGGAGTTCCTGGCCTGTGTGGCCTACGCGCTGCCGGCGATCGAGATCGTCGACAGCGCCATCACCGACTGGAAGATCACCCTCGTCGATACCGTTGCCGACAACGCCTCCAGTGGGCTGTATGTCCTGGGTGACCAGCCGCTGGCCATCGGCGGGCTGTCGCTGGGCGATGTTGGCATGCACATGAGCAAGAACAACCAGACGGTGTCGGTCGGCACCGGTGCGGCCTGTCTGGGACACCCTTTGCGCGCCGCCTACTGGCTGGCGCGCACCATGGCCGAGCGTGGCCAGGGACTGAAGGCCGGCGAGGTGATCATGTCCGGTGCGCTCGGCCCCATGGTGCCGGTGGCCGCGGGCGACCTGGTGCAGGCAAACATCGGCGCGCTGGGCACAGTGTCCTGCCGGATGGTCTGAACGTGGCGCACCTGCCAAACGGCAAGCCGGAGCCGGCCCTGCGCAAGGCATTGGTCACAGGCGGCACCACCGGGCTGGGCGAGTCGATCGCGCTGCAGTTGCAGGCCGACGGCTACCAGGTCGCAGTGTGCGGCCGGCGCGCAGTACGCGTCAACTGCGTGGCACCTGCGACGAACTGCTGCGCGCGCGCCAGGTCTTAGCCGCAGAGGTGCCCATGATCACATTTCAACCCGGACGACCATTGCCATGAGCAGCTCCGACATCTACTCCGCGCAGGGCTTCGGTGGTTCGCTCGGCCTCGGTCAGCGCTGCGAGGTCGTGGCCGCCTTCGCCGAACTGCGCGTCGGCGCGCGCGCCGCGTGATGCCTGGTGCCGGCGCCGCGGCAGGTACCGCGTGGGGCCTGTGGCTGGCGCTCGGTTCGATGCTCACGTTCGCGTGCTGCGTATTGCTCAGCGCGGGGGCATCGCGCCGGCTTGACAGTGGCTCCGGGGCGTTGCTTGCGGCGGCGGTGACGCTGCCGGTGGGGCTGGGGATTGCGCTGTTGCAGTTTGCTGGCGGCCGGGTGCTGACAGCACCCACGCCTCTGGGCCTGATCGCTTTTTCGCTGGCCGGTATCTTCTCGACCTATCTCGGGCGCTGGCTGTTCTTCAAATCGGTCGAGACCATCGGGCCCACCCGCGCTTCGGTATTCCAGACCTGCAGCCCCGTGGTCACGGCCCTCATTGGCTGGTTGTGCCTGGGCGAGCGGCTCGGTGCTATCGGCTGGCTGGGCATGTCTGTGGCGGCCGCCGGACTGGTCGTCATGGGCCAGGTGCGCCCTGGCAGCAAGAAAGCCGACTCCGCCGGCCGCAGACTCGAGGCGCGGGCTGCACGCGGGGCACTGGTGGTTGGCCTTGGCAGCACCTTCGCCTACGCCGTGAGCCACATTTTTCGTGGTGCTGCAGTGCGCGAGTGGGACGAAGCGGTGTTGGGTGCGACGCTGGGCGCGGTCGCCGGAGTGTTGGTTCTGCTGGTGGTTTCCGGCCGGCAGCGCACCCTCGTGGCGGCGGGCAACATCCGCAAGCAGCCACTCGGCGCGCTGATGTATTGCGGTGTCGGCGCGATGCAGTTTGGCGCCCAGGTGCTGATGATCGCTTCGATGAAATACATCCCGGTCTCGGTGACAGCGCTCATCGCCTGCTGCACCCCGCTGGTGGTGATGCCCATAAGTATGCTGCTGCTCAAGAACACGGAACAACTCAAGCCCCTGGCGATCGTCGGTGTGCTGGTCACGGTGGCCGGCGTGGCGCTGGTGCTTGTGTAGGGCGGTGGGCATTGATTTCTAATATCAAGATTGATCATTGACCAGCTGCGCCACTAACATGCGGCAGTGGCAACCTGCTTTGGGCAGGTGTTGACAGACCGAGCGGCGTGATTGTGCCGAAGCGGTGCCCACAGGAACGACAAAATTTCAACAGGAGACACAGATGCCAGGCTTGATACAGGTTGGGGTGCGCGGGCTGATTGGCCTTGCGCTTGCATGTTCCACTGTGCTGCACGCGCAGGACATCAAAATCGGGACCTTGTTCCCCTTGAGCGGGCGCATCGCCGTGCTCGGCGATGTCTTCAACACGGGCGTCAATCTCGCCGTCGACCACCTGAATGCCGACAAGATGCTGTCGGGCAAGTTGAGTATCGTGGCCGAAGATAGCCAGGGTACGCCGCAACAGGGCGTGATCGGAATGAGCAAACTGGTGAATGTCGACAAGGTGCCCTACGTGATGTCCGGCGTGACCGGCGTGCTCAAGGCGATCGCACCGATCGGGCAGCGCGCCAGCGTGGTGACGGTCAATGGTGGCGGGGTCGGCCCGGACCTGGCTGAACTGGGCCCTTACGCGTGGAACGTGATCCCGCTGGCGACCATCCAGGTGCAGGAGCTGATTCCGTTCATGGTCAAGGAGCGCGGTCTCAAGCGCTTCGTCATCGTCTACCTTGACGACCCAACGGGTGAGGGCCTGCGCAAGGCACTCGAAAAAGAGCTGCCCAGAGTCGGCGGTGAACTGGTCGAGGCCCTGTCCATCCCGGTTGGCTCACAGCAGTTCGGTGGCATTGCCGCCAAAGTGCGTGCCGCACGGCCGGATGTCATCTTCCTCGGATCGGTGGGGCCCCAGCAGGTGCAGTTGGTCAAGCAACTGCGTGACAACGGCGTGACCCAGCAACTGGCCACCTACTACACGCTGCCGGAACTCGACGCGTTGCCGGAGGCCAAGGGCATGTACTACACCAGCCAGGTCGTGGACTGGGACTCCAAGGACCCGCTGACCCGGCGTTTCGTGACCGACTTCAAGGCCCGGCACAACCGCAACCCCGACACCACGGCGGCCAACTACTACAACGCGGTTCGTCTTTTTGGCGTGCTGGCTTCCGAGTTGCAGAAGCAGGGCAAGCCGATCAACGCCGAGAATCTGCTCGCCCAGCGCCTGGCACAGAAGAGTTTTGATTTCATCGGTGGCAAGGTCGGCTTCGATGCCACGGGCACGGTCATGATGCCGATCCAGGTCAACGAGATCACCGGGCCCGGCGGCGGCAAGATGGTGTACTTGCGCAAGTGATGCCAGCGGTCGGCTGTGGGGCAATGCCCCGCTTCAGCCCATCGAGGCGCATGTCCTGATGCTTTTCCTGCAACTGCTCGTCAATGGCATTCAGGTCGGCGCCTTGTATGCGCTGACATCGGTGGGTTTTTCCCTGATTTATGGGTCGACGCGGATCTTCCATTTCGCCCATGGCGCGACCTTCACGATCGCGGCCTACATCTTCTACTCGCTCAATTCGGTTCACGGGGTGGGCTGGGTTCCTGCCGCAGTGTGTGCCTCGCTGGCCGCGGTGGTTTTTGGCGTCACGCTCGAGCGCTGGGTCTACGCGCCGATCCAGCAACGGCATGGCTCGCTTTTCACGATTTTCGTGGCCTCCTTCGGCGCCGGTATCGTGGTGCAGAACATCATCGGCATGGTGTTTGGCCGCAGCTTCGTCTCCGTCCCCAATGTGCTGAGCAACAGCATTGAGGTGGTTTCCGGTCTTTTCGTGTCCCCGCTGGCTGGCGTGTCCATCGTGTGCACGCTGGTCTTCCTCCTGGGCTTGCAGTTCTTCCTGATGCGCACCCACGTGGGCATCGCGCTGCGTGCCCTGTCTGAAAACCCCGATCTGGTCCGCGCCTACGGTATGAGCACACGTTGGCTGTCCACGGTGGTGTTCGCGCTCGGCTCGCTGATGGTCGTGCCGGCCGCGCTGTTGACCGGAATGGCCTCTGGCCTCAATCCGGCGGTGGGCCACCATGTGATGCTGGTGAGTTTGGCGTCGACCATCGTCGGTGGTGTGGGCAGCCTGCGCGGCGCCGCCTTGGCCGGCCTGCTGCTGGGTGTCGCGGAGAACCTCGCGCTGTTTGCTTTCGACACGCAGTGGAGCGAGGCCGTGACCTTCGTGGTGCTATTCCTGTTTATCGTCTTCCGGCCTTCCGGTTTTGCCGGGCGCGCCGTGGCCACTTGAGGCGCATGCATGACCGCCTACCTGCTCAACCTCGCCACGCTGATCTGCATTAACGCGACGCTGGCGATCACGCTCAACTTCATCATGGGGTACGCAGGGATCTACTCGATCGCCCATGCCGTCTTTTTCGGCATCGGCGCCTACACTGCGGCCTACCTCGGCATCCACGTCAGCGCCTCGATTTTTCTGACCATTCCTGCGGCCATGCTGATGGGCGGCGTGTTGTCGCTCGCGCTGGCGCTCCCGGCCCTGCGCGTGCGTGGTGAGTATTTTGTCGCGGCCTCGCTGGGCCTGCAGGTGCTGGCCGTGACCGTGTTCTCCCAGTGGAAGTCCGTCACGGGCGGGATCGGCGGCCTGGTGGGTATTCCACCCATCAGCGTGCTTGGCCACGCGGTGGAAAATCCGGTGGAATTCCTGCTGCTGGCGATGGCCTGCCTGGCGGTCATCGTGGTCGTCACCAGCGCATTGCTGCGCTCCAGCTTCGGGCGCAACCTGCAGGCCATCCGTGACAGCGAGTCGGCGGCGAGTGCGTTCGGCAAGAACGTGGCGGCGATCAAGACACTGTCGGTGGTCGTCTCGGCCTCGCTGGCGGCGGTGGCCGGTGCGTTGTACGCCTTTTACCTGGGGTTTATCAACGTCGAGAGTTTCACCATGGACACCTCGGTATTGTTGATGGCCATGGTCATCATCGGCGGGGCCGGCACGGTGCTGGGCCCGATCGTTGGGGCCACGCTGCTGATGCTGCTGCCCAGCCTTTTCAGCTACCTGCCGTTCCTGCCGGCCACCGAGATCGGTTCGATCCAGCAGATCGCCTACGGGCTGGCCATGGTTTTGTTGATGATTTTCCGGCCCGGCGGTATCGTCGGTCCGCGCGGGCAGGAGCGATGATGGGCCATGTTGCGGGTGACGTGCTGTTGAGCCTTCGGGGCCTGTCCAAAAGTTTTGGCGGTGTCAAGGCCAGCGACCAGGTGTCCCTGGACCTGCGTTCGGGCATCATTACCACTCTGGTAGGGCCCAATGGCGCGGGCAAGACCACGCTTTTCAACATGGTTACCGGGCACCTCGTACCCGACGCCGGTGACATCCTGTGGCAAGGCCAGTCCCTCGTGGGCAAGTCGCCATGGCAGATCAGCCGGCTGGGCATTGCGCGGACGTTCCAGGACCTGCGCCTGTTCGACCACATGACGGTGCGCGAGAACGTGTTGACGGTGATGGAGTCCAGCGCATGGTTGTGGCAGCCGGGCGGCTCCGCAGCGAGCCGGGCGCGGCGCGAGAGGGTGGAGGCCATCCTCGAGGCGACCGGGCTCACGCACAAGGCGGGTGTACGCGCGATCGACCTGGCCTATGCCGAGCGCAAGTTCCTGAGCCTGGCCCGCGTCATGGCCACGCCGGCCCGGATATGGCTGCTCGACGAACCCGCATCCGGTCTCGACCGCGGCTCCTATGAACGCTTCATCGAACTGCTGCGCAAAGAAGTGCGCCAGGGGGTCACAGTTTGCATCATCGAGCACAACCTGGACATCGTCATTGGCATCTCTGACCGCATTGCTTTTCTCGACCAGGGCCGCTTGCTGGCCGACGACGAGCCGTCCAGAGTCCTCAACGATCCCAGACTGGCGGCGATCTACTTCGGGGATATGGCGGCATGAGACGCCCTGTGTCGCTCCCAGGGGCGAACTCCGCAATGCGCAGCATGGAGGAGTCATCGTGAGTGACGACCTGCTGTCGGGACAGGGCTTGGTAGTGGGTTATGGGGGGCGACCGGTGTTGAACGGCGTGGACTTCCACCTGCGAGCGGGCGAGGTGTTGTGCCTGATCGGGCACAACGGCGCTGGCAAGTCCACCTTGCTCAAGGCCCTGTTCGGCCTGATTCCGGTGCAGGGCGGCTCGATCTCGTTCCTTGGCCGGCCGGTCACCGGGGCAGAGCCGCGCGCGCTGGCGGCTGCGGGCATGTCGCTGGTGCCAGAGGGGAGGGGTGTCTTTCCGGGTCTGACGGTGGCCGAGACCATGCGCCTGGGCCTGTGGGCGGTGGGTGTGCCCGAGCCCGAGCGCGCTGGCCGGCTTGAATGGGTGATGTCGGTGCTGCCGATGCTGCGCGACTTCTACCAGCGGCGGGTCGGCACCTTGTCGGGCGGCCAGCAGCAGATGGTGTCGATCGGCCGGACCTTGCTCAGCCGCCCGCGCTGCCTGCTGATGGACGAGCCCTCGATCGGCCTGGCACCCAAGCTGTTCCAGGATCTGCTGCGCCCGATCCGCCAACTGCAGCAGCAGACCGGCATGTCCGTCCTGCTGGTGGAGCAGAACGTCAAGGAGGCGCTGAAAATCTCGGACCGCGTCATCGTGATGAAGTCCGGCGCCATCATCCGCGAGGCGCTGCCGGCCGACCTGAGCGACAACAGCAAGCTGATGGAGCTGTACTGACATGTCCCCGAAACTTCCGCTTTCCGAATTGATCCGGCCTTTCGTGGTGAATCGTCCGGACGAAACCATGTTGTTCGATCGGGGGCTGGAAGTGTCATGGGGCGAGTTCGACGCCTTGTGCCTGCGCACCGTGAACTGGCTGCGCGGGCAGGGCGTGGGCCCGGCAGACCGTGTCGCCGTCTGGCTGGTCAACCGAGTCGAGTGGCTGGCTCTGCTGTTCGGGCTGGCGCGCGTGGGTGCGACGATGGTGGCCGTGAACACCCGCTACCGCGCTGCCGAGCTGGAGTACATTCTCCAGCGCTCGGGCGCCAAGCTGCTGGTGTTGCAGCTCAACTTTAAAAAAATCGATTTCCCGCTGGTGCTGCGGGATGTCAATCCGGCCAGCGCGCAGGCCTTGGTACGCGTGGCGGTGGTCGATGCCGATGCCTCCATGCCAGCCCGTATTCTGGGCCGGCCCACCGTGGCCTTCGAGCCGGGCGCGCAAGCCGGGGCCGAGGCGCAGGATGGCTCTGATCCCGAGGCCGTGGCACTGATGATCTCCACCTCGGGTACGACCCGGGGGCCCAAGCTCGCGATGCACGTACAGTGGCGGCTGACCCTGCACAGCCAGCAGTTGGCGCGTGCCGCCGCGCTCGATGCGCCAGGCGCCAGGCTGCTCGCCATGACACCCTTTTGCGGCGTGGGCGGTTTCAATCCGGTACTGGGCGCGCTGGCTGGTGGCGCGACTGTCCATGTGATGGATGCGTTCGACGCTGCGGCAGCGGCGCACACCATGCTGCAGCAGGGAATTACCCATGCCTTCGGTCTGGACGTGATGCTTCGCGGCATCGTTGACCAGGTACCCGGGCATGACCCTTTTCCCGCGGCGCGGCGCCTGCACTACATTTGCCTCAACGACCCGGCCGGCTTCCTGCCGTTTGCCCATGCCGCGGCGGCGCGGCGCATTCCGCTGCTGCCCATCACGTACGGCTCGAGCGAGATGCAGGGGATGTTCGCGCTGCCCCGCTGCGACCGTCCGATGCCGGAAATGGTGCAGGCGCCGGGCTGGCCGATCTCGGGTGCGAGCGACGCCGTTCGCATCTGCGATCCGGACAGCGGCGCCATCCTTGGGCCCGGGCACAGCGGCACCCTGGAGATCAGGTCCATCACCGGCTTTGTGGGCTACTTTGACAACGAAGAAGCCACCCGGGAGGCGATGACGCCCGATGGCTACTTCCGTACCGGAGACATCGCCAGCCAGTTGGCAGACGGTTCCTTCGCCTATGAATCGCGCCTGGGCGACAGCCTGCGCCTGGGTGGTTTCCTGGTGAGCCCGGTCGAGATCGAAGAGGTCCTCAAGGCGCTGCCGGGCGTGGCCGAAGCGCAGGTGGTGGGGGTGTCGGTCGACGGGGTCTACCGTTGCGCGGCTTTCATCGTTTCATCACCCTTGGGTGCGCCCACCGAGGCGGAGGTGGTCGCCTGGGCCGCCGCGCGTCTGGCACCGTTCAAGGTGCCGGCGCGGGTGTGGTCGGTCAGCGAGTTCCCCGTGACCGAAGGCCCCAATGGGGTCAAGGTCCAGCGTGGCAAACTGCGTGATATGGCGCAGGTGCGGCTGGCCACCGGTGCATGAAGGGATGACACCATGACACCGAGCCCCAACGAAACCGCGCTGATCCGGTTTGTCGATGCGTCCGGCGTGCGCCATGTGCACCTGCTGCGGCCTGACAAGCAAAATGCGCTGACCTCGGGCATGATGGAAGACATCGCGGCGGCGGCCAGCGGCGCTGCTGCTGCAGGCAATACGCTGCTGGTCATTTCGGCACCCGGCGCGCGCAATTTCTGCGCCGGTGCCGACCTGGTCGAATTCTCCAGCGGCCAGGCCGGGCTGGCCGCGCAGGAGGAAGGCCTGCACGCGATGATCCATGCGCTGCACAACCTGCCCCTCCCGGTGCTGGTGCTGGCCCAGGGAAAGGCCCTGGGTGCGGGCGGCCTGCTGGTCACCTTGGCAGACCATACGCTCGTGTCCGACAACTTCGCATTCGGCTTTCCGGAGATCCAGTTGAAGCTCTACCCGGTCCTGATGCATGCGGTGTTGCTGGACCGTATTTCCAACGCGCAGGCGCAGCAACTGTGCGGCAGCGGTCGCATCCTGAACGCGGAGCAGGCCCAGGCCATGGGTTTCGTGTCGGAGGTCCTGCCGAGCGCGTCCTTCGAAGCCATGGCGGCCCAGCGGGTGGCCCAATATGCCGGCCGCGCCGGTGCGCTGGCGATCGGCAAGCGTGCTGCCCGTACCGTTCAGGGCGCCGAGGTTTTTCAGCGCAACCTGGGCTTGCTGGAAGCGCTGGGCAAAGAGATGATGGACGGCTCGGCGGCCCGGGCGATCAGTGAATTTCGTGCGCAGCAGGGCCGAACCAGCGCTTGAGCGGCCTGACCTGAAGACAACCACAAGGAGATCCGGATGAACAACCGCATGTGTGAAATGTTCGGTATTGAGGCGCCGATTTTCGCGTTCACGCACTGCCGTGACGTGCTGGTCGAGGTGTCCAAGGCGGGTGGCCTGGGTGTTCTGGGCACCTCGCGCCTGACGCCCCAGAAGCTGCGCGAGGAATTGAAATGGATCGACGCGCACATTGGCGGCAGGCCTTATGGCATCGACGTGCTGATGCCCAGCTCCTTCGAGAACCTGGAGGGCGAACAGAAGTTCGACACCCAGGCCATGCATCCGCGTGAGCATGCCTACCTGACCAAGGTGCTGGACGAGGCTGGTGTCGGGCGTCTGCCCGAAGCGGACGAGGCTGCGCTGTTGCGCGACGCGGTGCATTCGGTCAGCTTCATTCCCAACGATACGCGGGAGCTCATCGAGATCGCCTTCGAGCATCCGATCAGTGTCTTCGTGAGTGCGCTGGGCACACCCGCCAAGGAGATCGTGGACCGTGCCCATGCGCGCGGCATCAAGGTCGCCGCGCTGGCCGGCGCGCCCAAACACGCGCTCAAGCACAAGGAGGCCGGTTGCGACTTCGTGATTGCCGTAGGGACCGAGGCTGGCGGCCATACTGGCAACATCACGTCCATGGTGCTGTGGCCACGCATCGTCGATGCCGTGGCTCCGTTGCCGGTGCTGGGTGCCGGCGGCGTCGCGCGCGGCCGCCAGGTCGCGGCTGCGCTGGCGCTGGGCTGCGAGGGCGTATGGTGCGGGTCGGTGTGGCTGTCAACGGCACAAAGCGACGTGCTGCCAGAGCTCAAGGCAAAGCTCTTCGCCGCGCCCTCCGAGGACGCGGTGCTGACCAAGAGCGTGACCGGCAAACAGTGCCGCACGCTGCGCAATGTCTACACCGACGCCATGACCAGGCCCGGAGCCCCCGCAACACTTCCGCCGCCGCTGCAAGCCATCCTGTGGTGGGGCCACGGTATACCGCGGGTGAACCGCTCTCGCATCGCGGCCGGCCTGACGACCGCGGTTGGCCAGATCGTTGGCGACATGACGGAGGAGCTGAGCGTGCGCCAGGTCTTCCACGACATGCTGAGCGAACTGATCGAAGCCAAGGACCGCATGGACAGGCAGATGTCATGACGTGCCTGCTGCGGCCCGAAGGGGCACAGGACGGGGCCGGGGGATCCGTGCTATGAGGTTGCTCAAAGGCGTGCGCATCCTCGACCTGGGCATGTTCATCACCGGGCCCTACGCCTCGATGCTGCTGGCTGAACTGGGGGCCGACGTGATCAAGGTGGAGCGGCCGGGGCAGGGAGACCCATTCCGCGCGTTCCTGGGGGGCCTGTACAGCCCGCAGTTCCGGGGCCACAACCGCGACAAGCGCTCGGTCACGCTGGACTACACCCGGCCCGAAGGCCTGCAGGCCTTCAAGGCCCTGGTGCGCACCGCGGACGCGCTGGTCATCAACAACCGTCCGGGCGTGGCCGAGGGCATGGGGCTGGGCTACGAAGCCTTGCGCGAGGTCAATGCACGGCTGGTCTACTGCGCCATTACCGGTTTTGGCCGGGACGGACCCTACGCCGGCCGGCCGGCCTACGACAACGTCGGCCAGGCGCTGTCTGGCTGGATGAGCCGGCATCGGCGCGACGGCGATCCGCGCGTGGTGGGCCCGGCCATTACCGATCCGATCACCAGCCACTATGCGGCGCTCGGAATCCTGGCCGCGCTGTACGAGCGTGGGCAGTCTGGTGTGGGGCACCTGGTCGAGGTCAACCTGCTGGAGGCCACCATCGGCCTGGCGACCGAACCGCTGGCGCATTTCTTCGCGCTCGGCGAGCCGGTCCCGGTCTACCAGCGCGGAGCCGGCTCGCAGTCCTACAACCTGAGCTGCCGCGACGGCAAGCGCATCGGGCTGCACATGTCCTCACCCGACAAGTTTTGGCACGGCCTGTGCCGCGTCATCGAGCGGCCGGACTGGATCGCGCGGTATGCCACCCGGGCAGACCGCATCCAGCACTATGAAGCGCTGGCTTTCGAGCTCAACGATATTTTTCGCACCCGCGACCGCGACGACTGGGTGCGGTTGCTGGAGCGCGAGGACATTCCGTTCGGGCCCGAACTGGAGCTCGAGGACCTCGAGGACAACCCGCAGGTGCGCCACCTGGACGTGTTTCACGAGGTCGTGCATCCGCGCCACGGGCCAATCAAGGCCGCGTACCGACCAGTGCGCGTGGACGCCAGCCGCGACATAGACTTCAGGCCCCCTCCCGATCTTGGCGAACACACCGACGAGGTGCTGCGCGAGATCGGGTTGGGCGACGAAGACCTTGACCGCCTTCGCGCTCAAGGAATCATTTGACCCACTGGAGATGCCATGATGAAACGACGAGTTTTCTGTGTCGGTGCGATGTCGGCGACGGCCCTGTTGGGAGGTCGATCGGCGTGTGCCAAGGATGATTTTCCGAACCGGCCGATCCGCCTGGTGATGCCCTACAGCGCCGGCGGCAGCGGTGACGTCGTGCTGCGCCCGCTGGTGGCCAGGTTGAGCGCCTCCATGGGCCAGTCGGTTGTGGTCGATTACAAGCCGGGCGCATCCAACGTCATCGGGTCGCAGATCGTGGCCAAGGCGGCGCCGGACGGTTACACCGTGGGTTTCATCGCCGACTCGCATTCGATCAACCCCATCATCAACAAGGCGCTGCCCTACGACTCGTTCGCCGACTTTTCGCCGATCAGCCAGTTGGTCGGCCTGCCGATGGTGCTGATGATGTCGCCCGCGCTGGGCATCGAGACCCTGTCCGACCTGGTCAAGTACGCCCGGGCCAATCCCGACAAGCTGTCCTATGCCTCGCTGGGGGAGGGCACGGCCCACCACTTGCTGGTGGAGTGGTTCAGGTCGGTGTCGGGTACGACCATGCTGCACGTGCCGTTTGCCGGCGTGGCGCCCGGGCTGACCGCTTTGCTGGGTGGCCATGTGCACCTCATGTTTGCCGGTCCGGGAGTGGCCCTGCAGCACATGAAGAACAAGACGCTCAACGCACTGGCGATCACCGCGCCGTCGCGTCTGGCGATCGCACCGCAGTTGCCGACGTTCGTGGAATCCGGGTTTCCGGGCTACGAGTTCACGGGTTGGTATGGCCTGGTGGCGCCGGCCAAGACGCCGCCCGAGATCATCGGCCGGTGGAACCAGGAAATCGCCAAGGCGCTGGGTCCGGGCGAACTGCGTGATCAGGTGTCTTCCAACGGGTTTATTCCGTCGCCGTCCTCGCCCGAGGAGTTCACGGCCATGCTACGCCGCAATGCGGCCTTCTACGAGCGCTTGATGAAGATCGCCAACATCAAGGTCGGCTGACGGCAGGCCCTGCCGCCGCGCCCCGGCGGCCTTGCGCGCCGCGGGTGGTGGCAACTTCCGGCGTGACGCTCAGCGCGACTTGCCCAGGATCGTGACGCTCTGGCACGCCATCATGCCGCCCAATGCGTGGATCATGGCGATTTCGGGATCCTTGACCTGCTTGCCCAGGGCCACGCCACGCAGTTGGCGCACACCTTCGATGATGCTGTCCATCACGCAGGACACCCCGGGCTGCCCGAACGACAGCCAGCCGCCGTTGGTGTTGGTCGGGATGTGGCCGTCGAAGCCGGTGGCACCCGAGCGGATGAAGTCACCGGATTCGCGCAGGTTGGTGAATCCGAGTTCCGACAGCGCCACCAGTTCGCTGTGTGCGAAGTTGGAGCCGGTTTGCAGCACGTCGATGTCCTTGGGTCCGATCCCGGCCATCTTGTAGGCATCCGCGCCCGCGATGCGAGCGCCGGTCGAGGTGATGCTGGGCAGCGGCCCCAGCGGCAAGTGGCTGCTGCGCAGCGCCATGCGGTCGGTGATGTATTCGTGCGTCTGGCATTCAGAGCTGCCCAGAATGTAGAGCGGGTTTTTGCACATTGCCTGCGCGTCCTCTGCACTCGCCACGATGACGGCGCCGCCGGTACCGGCCGGGCCCCACGGCGCGCAATGCCACAGCCGCAGCGGGGACGAAATCATGCGTGAGCTCATCACCTGCTCGAGGGTGACCCGGCCCTTGCCACCGCGTGCCGAGTGCGGATGGTGCACGGCCCATTCCTGACACTGCACCGCGACCGCGGACATGTCTTCCTCGGTGATTCCGTACTCATGCATCAGCCGGCACGCGATCTGTGCGTAGATCGACGGAATGATCGGCTCGTAGGGTTGCTCGAACTCGGGGTCGGCGTCGAAGCTGGCCGTGGTCACGCGCGGGTCCATCAGCCCGGCGGCGTCGGCGTTGACGCACAGCACGAAGCGTGCAAGGCCGCTTGTCACGGCGATCGCCGCGTGCTTGAGGCTGGCATTGATGCCCGCCGCATGGATGGTTACCTCGGAGGCATAACGCGGGGTCATCTTGATGTAGGCTGCGAAGATGTTGTTCCACTGCGGCCGCGGATCGGCGCCGGGCGAGCGACCGACCAGCAGGCCATCCAGATCTTTTTTTTCCAGACCCGCATCCTGCAGGGCGGCGCGGGTGGCTTCGGCGGCCAGTCGCAACGGGGTCTTGAGATTGTCGGCAGTGGCATACGAATCGCCGAAGCCGATGATCGCGGCACGGCCGCGCAGATGGTCCAGACTCATGACAGGCTCTCCCTGCTGGCGAGCAGCCTGAACTTGGGCAGCGAGAGATCGTCTGCCACCGCGTCGAAATACACCTGCACCGGGACGCCGACCATCACCTTGGTGATGTCAGTTTCGTCGATTTCGCTGAACATATGGTAGCCCTCGTCCATTTCGATGATGCCCAGCACCAGCGGCAGCCTGGTCGGGACGTCGCGGCGCAGCGGCACATATTGGACGGTGAAGGAATAGACCTTGCCGCGTCCGGCGGAGGTTTGCCAGCCCACCTTGTCGCTCATGCAGTAGGGGCACATGACCCGCGGATGGAAGATGGACGAATCGCAGTCAGCGCAGCGCTGGTAGAGCAGTTCGCCGCGGCGGGTTGCGTCCCAATAGGCCTGGGTGTCGATGCTGGATCGAGGGTATTGGAAGGTGGTGGCGCTTGCCGTGGTCATGGGTTCTCCTCAGTGGGGTGGGTGATTTCGGGCGGCCCCTGCAGCGCGGCCGACAGCAGGTGTTTCTGAATCTTCCCGCTGCCGGTGATCGGCCATTCGCGGATGAACTCGACACGCCGCGGCACGCGGAAGTTGGCCATCCGTGCGGCACAGAACGCGATGATGTCGGATTGCGCGGCTGATTTGCCGGCGTGCAGTTCCACGTATGCCGACACGACCTCGCCCAGGCGTGCGTCGGGCAAGCCGACGACAGCGGCCATCTTGACCAAAGGGTGGCGCATCAGCATCGCCTCGACCTCTTCTGCCGAGACGTTTTCGCCGCCCACCTTGAGCATGTTCTTGAGCCGTCCACGGAAGTACAGGAAACCCTGCTCGTCGAGATGGCCGTAGTCACCCGTGTGAACCCAGCCGGCGGCGTCGATGGCGCGCGCATTCTCTTCGGGCTGGCGCAAATAGCCGTTCATGGTCCACCAGCCGCGGCACACGATCTCGCCGACCTCACCCGCGGCCAGACGCGCGCCGGACTCGGGATGAAAGATCGCCAGCTCGGTGCCGGGAAAGGCGCGGCCGCAAGACTCCGAGCGTTTGTCCCAGGGGTCGTGGATATCGCCCGAGCTGCCACCACACTCGGTGGCTCCGAAAATCTGGATCAGGCCTGGAATGCCCATCTCATCGCGGATGCGTGCCATCAGGTCGGCCGGGCCAACGCACCAACCCGAGCGCAGACTGGACAGGTCGTATTCACGAAAGCGCGGCAGGGCCAGTTCCATGATGTACATGGCCGCGAACCCGGTGCGCGCGACGCACTTTTCACGTTCGATCAGGCCCAGGGCGCGTTCAGCGTCGTAGTACTCGGGCATGACCATGCGGCAGCCCGTGGCCAGCGGTGTGGGGATGGCACCGCAGCAGCCGCCTACGTGGTAGAACGGCTGGGTGTTAAAGAAGGCTTCGCCCTCGCGCAGGCCCAGACGCTCGACGATTTCCGCGCCAAAGTTCACCACGTAGACGTGGTTGCACAACGCGCCCTTGGGCATGGCCGTGGTCCCCGACGTGTATTGCAGCAAGATCGGCTCCGACGTCTGAAGCTGCGCATGTGCCTGTTCCAGTGCCGCGGCGCCGACGCGCGTACCACGGTCCAGCAATGCGGCCCAGGGCAGCAGCCGTGTGCCGGCGGAGATGCCCACGACCAGGTGCAGGTGAGGCAGCGCGGCGCTGTCGACGCGCCCGTCTGCGCCCAGCGCGCCCACGCCACACAAATCCTGGACCAGTTCGACGTAGTCATGCTGGAGAAAGCGGTCCGACATCACGAGGACGCGGGCCCGGCTGTGCGTGAGGATGTGCTCGAGCTCGAAGGTCTTGGAGCGCGTGTTGACCGGCGCGAGGATGGCGCCGATCTTGCCGCAGGCCATCAGGCAATAGGCGAATTCGGGCAGGTTGGGGGTCAGGATGGCAACGACGTCGCCCTTGCCGATGCCGCTGGCCAGCAGCGCGCAGGCCACGGCATCGCTGCTTTCACGCATTTCCGTAAAGGACACGTGGCGATTCTCGAAGACCCAGCCAATGGCAGGCCCCCAGCGCCTGGCAGCGCGGTCGAGGGCGGCACCCAGCGTGATGTTGTCAGGCAGCTGCATGGCGGTCGTCAGGTTTTGGCCGGTGCGGCAGAGCGGCCCAGATAGGCTTTGACGATGCGGTCGTCCGACCGCAGCGTGGCACACGGGCCCTCGATGGTGCTGCGCCCTGTCACGAGCACGTAGCCGTGGTTGGCATACTTCAGCGCCAGCCGGGTGTTCTGCTCGACGCAGAGCACCGCGACGCCCTGGCGCGTGAGTTCCACCAGCACTTGCATCAGCTGGTCCACCACCTGCGGTGCCAGGCCGAGGGACATTTCGTCGATCATCAACAGCCGGGGTGACTTGAGCAGCGCGCGGGCAATCGCCAGCATCTGCTGCTCGCCGCCTGACAGCAGGCCGGCCAGCTGGCCCAGGCGCGATTGCAGCACCGGGAAGTAGGTAAACACCTTGTTGCGGAGCTCGGCGATGTGTTTCGGGTCGGGGTTGCGCAATGCGCCGGCTTGCAGGTTTTCCTGTACCGTGAGGCCGGCCAGCACACCACGGCCTTCTGGCACATGGGCAATGCCCCGGCGCGCAATGGTGTGTGCCGGCAAACCCGCCACCGATGCACCCGCAAAGCGGATCGCTCCCAGGCTGATCGGGACCAGCCCCGAGATGGCGCGCAGCGTGGTGGACTTGCCCGCGCCATTGGCGCCCAGCATGGCCACAAAACCGCCCTCGGGCACCGACAGCGACACATCGGACACGGCCACCATGCGGCCATAACAAACCTGGATGCTGTCGACTTCAAGCAGCATCCGGGGTTCCCAGGTAGACCGCCACCACTTTCGGGTCCTGCTGCATGTCCGCAGGCGGACCCTGGGCTATCAGTTGACCGAAATCAAGCACGCACAGCTCGTGGCAAAGCGACATCACCAGGTCCATGTCGTGGTCGATCAGCACGATGGACAGGTCCAGTTCCCTGCGCAATTCCGAGAGGCTTCGGCCGAGATCTTCGGTCTCGCGGTCGTTCAGACCACCAGCGGGTTCGTCCAGCAACAGCAGGCGAGGCCGGCGGATCACCGCACGGGCTACCTCGACTTTCTTCTGCATGCCCAGCGACAGCGCGTCTACCTGGCCGTCCAGTGCGCTGCGCGGGATGGCGAGTATGTCGGCCAGGCGGTCGATGTCGGAGTGGGCCTGGGCCTCGGCCGCGTGCACACGCCGCCCGGGAAGCATGGCGGCCAGTGGTCCATAAGCCAGCGAAAGGTGCAGGCCGATCATCAGGTTCTGCCGTACGGTCTGGCCGGACAGCAGCGAAATGTTCTGGAAGGTGCGTGCAATCCCCAGCCGTGCGATCGCATGCACCGGTCGCCCCACCAGATTGCGGCCCTGGTAGTGGATATGGCCCCCCGCATTGGGGACGCAAAAGCCGGAGATGCAGTTGAACAGCGTGGTCTTGCCGGCACCATTGGGCCCGATGATGCCGAACACGATGCCCTGCGGGATGTCCAGGCTGACGTCGCGTACCGCCTGTACGCCGCCAAAGGTCTTGCTGACGTGCTCCAGCCGCAGGATCGGGTCAGCGTCGGTGGCGCTCGCCGTCACTGCGGGCCTCTTGCGCGCCGCAGCCAGGCCCGCATATCAGCGAAAGCGCCCCGGCGCAGCAGCGACACCAGTCCGCCGGGCATGAAGATGACGATCAGCATGAGCACGATGCCGAACACCGCCTGGGACTTGTCGTGGAAGCCGCGCAGCGATTCGGGCAAGATGGTCACCGCGGCAGCGCCCAGCACCGCCCCGAAGATCGAGGTCATGCCGCCCACGGCGATCATGACGAAGAAGTAAAGCGAGTTCCACAGCGTGAAGTCGTCCACCGAGACATAACCCTTGAGCATCGCATACAGCGCGCCGGCGAAGCCGGCGAGCAGGGACGACAAGGCGAAGGCCAGCGCCTTGTAGGCATTGGTGTTGATGCCCATGGCCTGCGCAGTTGATTCATGGTCGCGCAGTGCGAACAGCGCCCGCCCCGGCTTGAGACGCAGGAAGTTGACGCAGGCCACGACGACCACGCAGAAGGGGACCAGGATGCAGACGAACTTGCTCGCTTCGGTGCTGACAGCCCAGCCGAATATCACGATGGGCGGCAGGAACAGCCCGGACATGCCACCTGTGAGCGGCCCGCCCTTGCCAATGAGTTGCACGACGATCACACCGAAGGCCAATGTGACGATGGCCAGGTGCAGGCCACTCAGCCGCAGCGCAGGGGCCGCCAGCGCGGTGCCGATCAGCATGGTCAGGACGGCGCCGCCCACGGCCGCAGGAATGAAGCCCATGCCCAGGTGGACCATCAGCATGCTGGTACCGTAAGCGCCAGTCGCCAGCAGGCCGGCGGTTCCCAGCGAGATCTGGCCGGCAACACCCGACAGCACCACCAAGCCGATCGCGGCGATGGCGTTTATCAGCGTGAGGTTGAGCACGTAGAGCAGGTAGGAGTTCACGCCCGGCGCTATGGCCGCGGCCGCTGCGATGGCCAGCAACAACGCAGAACCCTTGGCCAGGCGGACGGCGTTGACCCGCATCAGGCCCGCCTCACGTCGCCGCCGAAAAGGCCTTGTGGGCGGATCAGCAGCACGACGATGATGAACAGCAGACCGACCGACTCCTGCAGCAGCGGCGTGAACGCGTAGGCAACCAGGCTTTCCATCAGGCCCAGCAGCAGCCCGCCGGCCACGACACCAAGCACGCTGGTCATGCCACCGACCACCAGCGCGGCGAAGGCCTTCATGATGACCAGGCCCATCATGAAAGGGCTGAGGTACACGCTGGACGCCAGCAGCACGCCGGTCAGCGCACCGATGCAGGCTGCGGCCACCCAGGCTAACGTACCCACCATGCGCAGGTTGACGCCAAGCAGCTGGGCGACGTCGGCGTTCTCGGCGGCCACGCGCATCGACAGGCCGAAGTCGGTGAAGCGAAGGAACAGTCCCACTGCGGTCAGGCAGACCGCGCCGGTGATGATGGTCCAGAACTGACCGGCCGATATCAGTGCGCCGAAGACACTGTAGCTCTCCGCTTCGAACACCTTGGGGAAGACCCGCGACTCGGCGGTCCAGTACAGCGCGACCAGCCCTGTAATGGCCAGCTTGAGGCTCAGCGCGACGATCGACTGTCCGTCGTGCAGCCGCTTGCGCATAGGGTAGAAAATCAGGTTGTACAGCGCCGCACCGAGCAGGGCCGCGCACACCAGGCTGGCACCGATGGAGGCAAGGATCGGCCAGTGCAGCGTCGCGACGATCTGGTAAGTCACGAAGGCCATCAGCATGGCGATCTCGCCCTGCGCGAAGTTGAGCACGTTGGTGCTGCGAAAGGTCAGCACCAGGCCCAGGCCCAACAACGCGTAGAGGCTGCCGAACGACAGGCCGGTCAAAATATGCTGCAGCATTGCGCGCTCAGGCCTTGAACAGTTCGGGCGCTTGGCTGCTACTTCGTGATCGGGGTCCAGGGTGATATGGCAACCTGTTTGCCGCCCCGCCACTGAAAGATCTTCACCCCATTGGAGCCCGTGTGCTTGTCCTTGCTGAAGCTCAGCGGCATGACCCCGCTATCGAAGTTGCCCAGGCCCACCATGGCTGCCAGCAGCTTTTCGCGCGTCAGGTCTCGGCCGGCCATCTCCAGCGCTTTTGCCAGCACCTTGGCGTGGGCATAACCCATGAATGTCGTGAAGTCAGGCTGGGCGTTGGGGAAGTGTTTGACGATCACGCGCCGTGCCTCGATCACGCCGGGTGCGTCGGAGTAGATGCTGTCGACCTCGGTGGCGAACACCAGCCCATTGATCAGGTCGCCGAGCAGGTTGGGCAGCGTGCCCGATCCGCCCACGCCATAGGTGCCCCAGGTAGGTTTGTAGCCATAGGCCGCTGCCTGCTTGACGGCAGTGGCGGTGGAAGGTGCGGTGCCCATGGAGATCACCATCTCGGCGCCAGAGTCGCGCAGCTTCAGCACCTGGGTGCCAAAGTCGGTAGTGCCACGCTCGTATCCGACATCGGCCATCAACGGGACGCCGAGTTCCTTGAGCGCGCGCGCCACACCGACTTTGCCGGCTTCGCCCAGGTCGTCGTTCTGGAACAGGTAGCCGATTTTTTTCAGGCCCAGGGACTTGACCACATGCTGGGTCAGTACGTACATCAGGTCGGTGTAGCTGGCCTGCATGCCCCAGGTGTAGACCGGTGGCGGGGAGCTGGTTGCGGTGAGCGACAGGAAGGGCACCTTGGCTTGCTCGGCATAGGGCACGACGGCCAGCGTCGTGGGCAATCCGATCTGCCCAAACAGCGCAAACACGTTGTCACGCTCCACCAGTTTCTTGGCGCCGGCCAGGGTCCTGGCGGGTTGGTAGGCGTCGTCCTCGATCAGCCACCGGATCTTGCGGCCATGAATGCCGGTGGTGTTGACTTCGTTCAACACCGACTGCACGCCCTGCTCGTAGGAGGTGGTGATGAAACGCACCGGTCCGGTGAGCGCGTATACCGCGCCCAGCAGAATTTCGTTGTCAGTCACACCGGTCTCCGCACGTGCCAGGGACGGTCGTGCCAGCAGGGCGACCGCGGCGGCTGTCGTGATGGCGTGGCGCCGTGTGACGCCGGAAGGCGCTCCGGCATCGGTGGTCGGAGCGGGTCGGGAATAGGACGAATGACGGCGGTTCATGGATGAACTCCTTGCGACGGTGCCGGCGCTGCGGCGATTGGTTTGTCTCCACACCCGAAGCGCCGTGGACGCGCCGGGTATCAGGAGGATTGTTCGTGTTAATGCCGACTTGATCAAGGTTGATGCTAAAAATCAATGTCATAGAGCTTGCGCGCCTGCGGCGCTGTGCGCCGGCAGGGGCGTGCGCAGGAACAGGTCCGCCACAATGCGGCGCAGCCATTGGTTTCCGCTGTCGGGGTGGTTGCGCTGATGCCAGAACTGTTTGACCTCGAAACGTGGCGCCTCCAGCGGCAGCGGCATGAGCTTCAAGCCTGGCATCGGCGGCAGGAAACTCAGGATGCTGCTGGGCACGGTGGCGAGCAGGTCGGTTTGCTGGACGATCTGGGGCACCACCATGAAATGGGGCACGCGCAGCGCGATGCGTCGCGAAATACCTTGCTCCTCCAGGTGGTGCTCGATCAGCGTGACGGTGGAGGACGGCCGCGCGACCCGGCTGTAGCGTGAGCCTGCCGGCTCGATCAGTACATGCGACTCGCTGACGAACTGCGCCAGCGACAGGCTGTCGTGTACCCGCGGATGCGACTTGCGCACCAGGCAGGCATGGGTGTCCTCGAACAGCTTTTGCTGATAGAACCCGGCATTGAGCGCTGGCAGGTAGCCCATTGCCAGGTCCACCTGGCCGGACAGGAATGCCTCCCGGTAGGACTCGCGCGGAAGCTGCAGGACCCGCAAGCCGACGTGGGGCGCAATCTGCTGCAGCCGGGTCATCAGGCGCGGCAGGTAGACCATTTCACCCAGGTCGCTCATCAGGATCTGGAAGTTGCGGTTGGAGCTGCGCATGTCGAACACGGGTACATGCGCGAGCGCGCCCTGAAGCAAGGCGAGACCGTCGCGCACCGTGCCGGCGATATGTTGGGCGAAGGGGGTGGGTTCCATCCCGGTCGGAACACGCACAAAAAGCGGGTCTCCGGCCAGCTTGCGGAGTTTGTTCAGCGCGTGACTCATCGACGGTTGCGACAGGCCCAGCCGCAGGCCGGCGCGTGTCATGTTGCCGTCGCGCATCAGGGCGTCGAAGGCCTGCAGCAGGTTGAGGTCAAGGGAAGATATTTCCGGTGGTGGCGCGGGGTCAAGGGGGGTGCGGCGTGTCGTCATTATTAGGAATAATAATATAGACAATTCCAAAATTCAATTGCACTCAGGGTCGATGCGGCGTCAAATTGCGCCGGGCCCGGTACACGGGCCACGAGGAGACGCAAGGAATGACACAACGTATCAACCCGCCTGGAGCAAAGCGCCTCCATGCGTGACTTCGGATTGACCGAAGAGCAGCGGCAGATTCGCGAGGCCATTGGAACACTGGCGCGCGAGAAATTTGCCCCGGGCGCTGCGGCGGCAGACCGCCACTACGAGCCGCCCATGGCCAACCTTCGGGTGTTGGTGGAGCATGGTTATGTGGGGATGTTCCTGCCTGAGGCGCTGGGCGGTGCGGGCCTGGGCCTGATGGAAACCGTGCTGGTTGTCGAGGAGATCGCCCGCCATTGCGCCAACACGGCGATGTTGTTCATGTGCATGGCCGGAGCCACTCCGCGCGCCCTGCTGACCCTCGGTACCGAGCAGCAGCGCCAGCGCTACCTGCCACGCCTGTTGCGAGGTGAGATGCTCACGGCCTGGGGCATGTCCGAGCCCAACGCCGGCTCTGACGTCGGCAGTCTGCAGACCCGGGCCGAACGCGATGGAGATCACTACATCATCAACGGAAGCAAGCTGTGGTGCAGCGGCGCCCGGGTGTCGGACCTGTTCCTGGTGTTGGTGCGACTCGAGCCGGTGCCCGGCATGCGGGGCGTGGGGGCCATCTTCGTCGAGCGCGGCACGCCGGGCTTCTCGATCGGCAAGCACCTGGACCTGATCGGCCTGCGTGCCACTGGCATGGCGGAACTGGTGTTCCAGGACTGCCGGATCCCGGCCGACAACGTGCTGGTGCCTGCAGGACGCATGCGTGAATTGCTGCGGGTGCTGGATTCCGACCGCATCGTCGGCAACCCGCCACTGTGTCTGGGGGTGGCCGAGGCGGCGCTGGCGAGTATCACGCGGCACCTGCGCGACCGCTCGCAGTTCGGGCGCCCGCTGTCGGAGTTCCAGGGGCTGCAGTGGAAGCTGGCCGACATGGCCATCGACATCGAGGCTGCACGCGCCTTGCTGTACCGCGCTGCGGCACGGGCGGACCAGGGCGACATGTCCAGCGTGGACGCCTCGATCACCAAGACCTACGTCAACCAGATGGCGGTGCGCGTGACGAATGAGGCGATGCAGATGGCGGGTGCCTATGGGTTGTCGGAGGAGTACCCGTACGAGCGCTACTTCCGCGATGTGCGCGGCATGTCCGTCGGTTATGGCACCACGGAAATCCACCGCGGCATGATCGCGCGTGAGCTGATCAACGGCAATTATTCGTTCTGAGGGACCGACATGAATTCGAGAACCGACCAGATCGAAGCAGGCAGTGGCAAGCACTTCGCCGCCTATGTGAGCCTGCCGGAGCGGCCGAATGGCCACGCGGTGGTGGTGCTGCAGGAGATCTTCGGTGTGACGCCGCACATCCGGGGGATCGCGGACCGCTTTGCCGAAGATGGCTACCTGGCGCTGGCGCCCGACCTGTTCTGGCGCATCGAACCCGGCATCTCGTTGACCCATTCCAAGGACGACATCGGGCGTGCCTTCGACCTGATGCGGCAGTACGACGAGTCGCAGGGTGTCGAAGACGCCGCCAGCACCATCGCCCACATCCGACGCCTGCCGGAGTTCGGTGGCAAGGTGGCGGTCGCTGGCATGTGCCTGGGCGGCAAGCTCGCCTACCTGGCCGCAGCGCGGGGTGTGGGGGCGGCTTCGGTGGCGTACTATGGGGTCGGCATCGAGAACAGCCTGCAGGAGGCCGATGGTATCCGCGGCCCCCTGATGCTGAACTTCGGCGAGCGTGACCGTTATGTCCCGCCTGCCGCGCGCGCGAAGATTGCTGTGGCACTGGAGGGCAAGTTTCAGGTGGAGTCCTACACCTATGAAAGTGCCGACCATGGCTTTTACACGCGGGGTGATCCAGAGACCATCGCGCTGGCCCGCAAGCGTACCAACGCGTTCCTCAATCAGGCGCTGTGCGCCTGCGTGGCTGCACGCCCCGCACCCTGAAAGGAGACATCGATATGCGATTGCGTCACGGTTTCCCGGGCTTCGGCCTTCGGTTGTTCTGCGGTCGCCTGTTGGTGGCGCTGTTCTGCCTCGTTCCCACCATGGCTGTATGGGCCCAGGCCTACCCGGCCAAGGCCATCCGTTTCATCGTTCCCTACCCGCCGGGTGGGGGCACGGACATAGTCGCGCGCATGATCGCGCCGCGGATGGCGCAGGGCTTGGGGCAGACGGTGCTGATCGACAACAAGCCGGGTGCCAGTACCGTGCTGGGCACCGATCTGCTGGCCAAGTCCGCGCCGGACGGCTACACCATCGGTCTGTACACGACTTTCGACCCGGTGTTTTTTCCCAAGCTGCCCTTTGACGCTTTCAAGGACTTCGAACCCATCACGCAACTCGTGGCGCTGCCCTTCGTGCTGGTGGCGCGGCCCTCTCTCAATGTGAAGACGGTGGGCGAATTGGTGGCGCTGGCGAAGGCCAATCCCGGCAAGCTCAACTTCGCCTCCATCGGCAATGGCACGCCGCACCAGATTGCGATGGAGTGGCTCAAGTCCATGGCTGGCATCGACATGACGCATATCCCTTACAAGGGTGTGGCACCGGCAGTGGCGGACCTGGTAGCGGGGCAGGTGGATGTGATGTTCACCGGCACGTCGTCGGCGGCCCCACATGTCAAGGCCGGCAAGCTGGTGGCGCTGGCGGTTTCCAGCGCGAAGCGCCAGGCGAGCTTCCCGGCCACGCCCACCGTGGCCGAGTCGGGCTACCCGGAGTTCGACTTCATCACCTGGTACGGGCTTGCCGCCCCGGCCGGCACCCCGCGGGACATCGTGGCGCGCATCAACCAGGAGGTGGCCGCTGCGCTCAACCAGGCGGAGACGAAGGAAAAGTTGCTGGGCATGGGGGTCATCAGCTCCCCCACGTCGCCCGCGGAGTTCGCGGCTTTCGTCCGCTCCGAGGGTCAGAAACTCAACAACATCATCAAGACCAGCGGGGTCAAGCCAGAATGAGCCGCCTGCTGCGTGCGGTAGTGCTGGGCGTTGGCGCCTGTCTGCTTGCGTTGGGTGTTGCGGCGCAGGGCTACCCCAACAAGCCGATCCGGCTGATCGTGCCCTACCCGGCGGGCGGCAACACCGACGTGGTGGCACGGCTGGTGGCCGCGCAGATGGGGCAGAAACTCGGTCAGGCGATCGTCATCGACAACAAGCCTGGCGCCAGCACCATCATCGGGACCGACATGCTGGCCAAGGCCGCACCCGACGGCTACACGCTGGGCCTGGTCACCGATTCGCTGGCCATCAATCCGATGTTCTTCGCCAAACTGCCCTACGACTCGGAGAAGGATTTCGAGTTGGTGTCGCAATTGGTGGCCGTACCGCTGGTGCTGCTGGCGAATCCCGCGTTGAACGTCAGAACCGTGCCAGAACTGCTTGCGCTGGCCAGGTCCAGGCCGGGCAAACTCAATTACGCGTCCATCGGCGACGGTTCAGCCCACCATTTGCTGATGGAATGGTTCTGCGTCCTGGCGGGTGTCCAGATGACGCACGTCCCCTATAAGGGCGTAGCGCCCGCATTGAACGACCTGGTGGGCGGTCAGGTGGATCTGATGTTTTCAGGCACAGCCACGATCACCCAGTTCACCAAGACCGGCAAGCTGGTGGCGCTCGGCGTCACCAGCTCCAAACGCGAGGCCACGTTCCCTGAGATGCCGACCATTGGTGAGCAGAATTTGTCGCGCTTCGAAGTTACCAACCTCGGCTTCGCCATCGCGGCGCCGGCGGGTACGCCGCGCGACATCATCGTACGCCTCAACCAGGAAATCGTCGCGGCCCTGGCGCAGCCCGCGATCCGCGACCGGCTGGAGTCCATGGGCACGGTGGCCACGCCTTCGTCGCTGGTGGATGCACGCACCATCATCAGCCGTGCCGTCAGCCAGTGGGCTCGGATCATCAAGGAATCGGGCGTCAAGCTCAACCCTCCTGGCTGAGCCCATGATCACTGCGTGCGCAAGTCGCCGGCGCGCCACACCGGGTCACCACGGATGAATTTCGAAATCCCCGAAGAGTTGCGCAGGCTGCGCGAATCGACACGCCGCTTCGTGCTGGAAGAGTTGATGCCGCTGGAGCGGCAGTACGCCGACGATCCCGACCTGCCGGATGCGGTGCGCAACGCGTTGCAGGACAAGGCCAAAGCCCTGGGCTTCTGGAACTTCGATATCCCGCGCGAACTGGGCGGCGGCGGTGTGGACAACCTTGGCACCTGTCTTGTGCTGGAGGAGTTGGCGCGCTGCCTGGTGCCGGCTTTTCGCACGCCCACCGTGTTTTCGCCCTACGTCGGGCCGATCCTGTATGGCTGCACGCCCGAGCAGAAGAAGAGGTACCTCGACCCGGTGCTCAGCGGCGACAAACGCACCGCCTTCGCGCTGACCGAGGCCAACGGAGGCTCGGACCCCTCGCGCATGCGCACCACCGCGGTCCTGGAGCATGACCACTACCGCATCAACGGCAACAAGATCTTCATCACCGGTGCGGACAAGGCGGACTTCGTGCAACTGTTCGCGCGCACCGCCGACACTTCCACCCCGGGTGGCGGTGTGTCGTGCTTTCTGGTGGACCGTGGAACGCCGGGAATGCGACTCGGCCAGCGCTTCGAATTGATGTCGTCCGACCGACCCTGGGAGATTGTGTTCGAGGAGGTGCGCGTTCCGGTTTCACAACTGCTTGGCGTACCAGGGCAGGGCTGGAAGCTGGCGCGCGACACACTGGATGTGGGCCGCCTGATCCACGGTCCCAAGGCCATTGGCCGCGCCGAGCGCGCGCTGGAACTGGCCATCGCGCACGCCAACCAGCGCGAGACCTTTGGTGCGCCGCTCGCCACGCGCCAGGCGATCCAGTGGATGGTGGCCGACTCGGCAGTGGAGCTCAACGCCGCGCGGCTGATGACCTACCAGGCCGCCTGGCGCGCCGACCAGGGTCTGGACTTCCATGTCGAGGCCTCGCAGGTCAAGCTGTATGCCGACGACATGCTGATGCGCGTCGTCGACCGTGCGATCCAGATCCACGGCGGGCTGGGCCTGTCGCGCGAGCTGCCACTGGAGCACATGTTTCGCGATGCCCGTTCGCGTACCATCACCGAGGGCAGCTCGGAGATACAACGCATGATCATCGCCAGCGAGTTCCTGTCGGGGCGCTCGGGGCTGAACCGGTTTGGCCAACCGTGATTGCGCCGGACCCTCTGGAGCGGATGGCCCGATGACAATTTGCCCGATGGGCCCTGGAGCCTGATTTGGATGAAGTGAGATTCGTCGACACGACGGTGCGCGACGGTCAGCAAAGCCTGTGGGCGCTGGCCATGCGCACCGCGATGATCCTGCCGATTGCCGAACAGTTGGACGACGCCGGCTTCGATGCGATCGAAATCTCGGCCGCCGGGCACGAGAAAAAGCTGATCCGCGAACTCCGCGAGGACCCGTTCGAGCGATTGCGCCTGGTCCGCCAACGCATACGCAAGACGCCCTTGCGTTTCATCCGCGGGCGCTCCTTGGCGACCTTCCAGATGACACCGCGGTCGGTCGAGGAGCTGTGGTACCAGCGACTGGCAGAACATGGCGTTGCACAGGTGCGGGTGTCGGACAGCTCCAACACGGTAGGTGGCTGGGCGGTGCAGGTGGCCGACGCGCGCAAGGTAGGCATCGATGCCATCGTGAACCTCATTTTCTCGATTTCTCCGCGGCACACCGATGCCTACTATGCGAACAAGGCGCGCGAGGCCGCCCGGTTGCGGCCGTTTCGCATTTGCTTGAAGGATCCTGGCGCGCTGCTGACGCCCGAGCGGGTGCGCACGCTGCTGCCGCTGGTTCTGTCCGAGGTGGGCGCGGTCGAGGTCGAGTTTCACACCCACTGCAACACCGGGCTCGGCGCCCTGTGCGCGCTGGAGGCGATCGGGCTTGGTGTGCGCTGCATCAACACCGCCATTCCGCCGCTGGCCGAGGCGTCCTCGAACCCCTCGCTGTTCGATGTGGCGCGCAACGCGCGGGCGCTGGGTTATCGCACGCGTGTCGACGAGGAGTCGCTCAGGCCGGTGGAGGCGCATTTCCGGGCCATCGCCAGGCGTGAGGGCCTGCCGGTCGGAGCGCCTGCAGCCTACGACGCGTTGCACTACCTGCACCAGGTGCCGGGCGGCATGATCTCCAACCTGCGGTTCCAGCTGGGCAGCATGGGTATTGGGGACCGGCTGGAGCAGGTGCTGGCGGAAATCCCGCGTGTGCGTGCCGATCTGGGCTACCCGATCATGGTGACACCCTATTCGCAATTCACCGGGGTCCAGGCGGTGATGAATGTCGTCACCGGCGAGCGCTACCGGGAGGTGGCCGACGAGATCATCCAGTACGCACTGGGTCTGTGGGGCGATGAGGAGGCGAGTTCGATGGATCCGGATGTCCGTGACCGGGTGCTGGACCGACCCCGCGCGAGGTCCCTGGCGCAATGGCAACCGCCGCAGCCTTCTTTGCAGGAGCTGCGTCGTTCGCTGGGTGCCACCGGTCTTTCTGATGACGAGCTGTTGCTGACCTTTTTTACCAGCAAGGAGGATGTCGGCGCCATGCGCTCGGCGGGTGCGCAAGGCTTGGGTTCCGATGGCGGCCTCGAGTGGCTGATCGCTGAACTCGCGCGGTCGCGGCACGTGCGCCATGTCCATGTGCAAAAGGGCGGCGCCTCGGTCACGCTGCAGCGCGACTGAAAGTGCTGCCCCCGCAAGCGCCCCGCGCCTTTACACCGGGTGGTAGGCGGCAAAGACCTTGTTGGAGTTGAACACCTGCGTGTCCACGAAGGTGCTCCAGTCCAACTTCGCCCCGAGTTCCTGCATCGCCCCGAGCAGGGGGTACCAGTTGAGCACCTCCTGTTGGCCGGCATCTTCTATGTCCCGGGTGGTCTGCTGTCGCCACAGCGCGTTGTTGCCTTCGACCAGGGCCTGGTACAGCTTGCGGTCATTCGGCGTGTCGGGGCGCAGGCGCCAGGTGCTGTCGCACAGGAAGGCGTGTGACCAGCTCGACGACGCGATCAGGGCCACACGCCAGGGTGAGGCGCGCAACACCCGTGCCGCGGCGGCGCCCATGTCCATGCAGCGCGCAGGCGAGGGTGATGGTGGGTCGAAGTCCAGCTTGTCGTCCATGTGGGTCAGAAAGCCGCGTGCCGACACCACCCTGCGGCCATAGCAGTTGATCGGAAAGACGATGGTCGGGTAGTCCCAGCCCTGGCGGTCGTAATCCAGGTACAGGATGGCGTTGGTGAAGGCATGCGCCACGCTGGCATGGTGCAGCGGCTTGTAGGCGTAGGACATGTCAAAGCCGGACTCGATCAGCCCGGTGGTCAGGTACTTGCCGATGTCGCGTCGTCCACGCAGCCGGTAATGTTTGTCCGGGCCTTCGCCCCAGAAGTTCGGTCGGCCACCGTCGGTCATCGACGAGGCCTGGGCATGCCGCCAGGGGTACAGGTCCATGTCGTCATAGGCGCAGACCGTGAAGGGCGGAATGATGTCTTCCTTGAAATTTTCGTACTGATCGTCGCCCCAGATCACCACCACGTCGGGTTTGAAATCGTCAAGGGTGCGGCGTACCCGGCGAAACTCTGCGGCAAGCGCGTTGCGATGCGCGTGGGCCCCGGCCACGCCCTGGTCGTCGCCCCATTCGGCGCGCATGTCGGCAGGCCAGTTGGCCGGGTCCTTGTGCTGCGGCGGAATGCCCGGGTCGCGCAGGGTGATCTTCAGGATGTTGGCCATCTGATCGTCTGGCGTGGCCAGCGGCGGATAGTGTGAAAGTCCGAGTCCAAGTATTTCTGCCATGGTGTGCTCCTTAGGGAAATGGATGGCTGATCAGCCACCGGGTAGGTGCGCGCTCGCGATGCGTCCGCGTTCTTGTTCAATCGACGAAACCATGCGGTCCAGCAGGCGGACCAATTGGCCCCGTTGTGCTGGCGATAACTCGCCCATCAGGCGCTCCAGACGATGCCAGTGCGCCGGGAGTTGCGCCGCCAGGAAGGCATCGCCATCGGGTGTGATGACGGCCAGCAGCGATCGCTGGTCGGACCGGTTGATCTCGCGCCGGATCAGGCCGCGCTGCGCCAGCGTGCTGATGTTCCCCGACAGGTTGGTCGGCCTGACCACCAGCATCGCTGCCAGTGCACCCATGCTGAGCGGTTGCTGCGAGCGGTGCAGGACGGTCAGGATATTGAACTGCAGTGACGTCAGGCCCATGGCCGCGGCCTCCTCGGCCTGGTCGCGGTCCAATACCGCGAACGCCCGGTATGCCGATAGCAGCACGCGCAAGGCGGTGCCGTCGAGCGCGCCATCCTGCTGCACACTGGCAGTCACCTGGTCAACGAGGCGGGGCAAAGGCACGGCATTGCATTTCTGCGCGGCTGGGCCCGGACGTTTGCGTTTCAAGGAATTTATATCATTAATTGAATAATTTTAACTATTACATAAATGGGCACGGCAGACAAGCCGGGCTTGGGTATTTTTCGACGGGGCACAGGCTGCCGGTGAGTGCCGACAGGGCGCGGATTCCGGCGGCAGGTTTGGCTTGAGCCCGCTTGCCGGCCGAGGGAAAACGCTCTGGGCGGGGGCAACTTGATGGCGCTGGCCAATCAAAACCGGCAGCTTGGTTGCAACGGGCATCCGCAGCGACCCGCGCCTTGCTGGCGCGCTACCGCCGGGATTGAAGTCAGCGGGAGAAGAAATCGGACACCATGGACGCGAAGCGGTCCTTGCGTTCGATCTGGGTCCAGTGCCCGCATTCGCCAAAGACGTGCAGGTCGGAGTGCTGGAGCAAGGAGTGCAAACGCACACTCGACGCCAGCGGAATGATCTGGTCGTCGCGCCCGTGAATCACCAGCACCTCGTGCGGCAGTGCGCGAATGGCGTCTTCCGGTGTGGCCAGCATCTTGATGCCGGCCTGGCGCGGCACCGGGAACATGCTGGAGAACGTCTCCTGGAAGCCTGGGCGGATGCTCGCCTCATAACGCGAGCGCACGAGGTCGTCGGTGATGATGGCCTTGTTGTAGGCGAATAAATGCACCAACTGGCGCATGCCTTCCAACGAAGGCTCGTAGCCCCAGGCTGCGTCCAGTCCGGGCGTGAGTTCGAACTCCAGGCCTGCAGAACCCATCAGTACGAAACGGCTCAGGCGCTCCGGATGGCGCGCGGCCAAGGCGAGCGTGAGTCCGCCGCCAAACGAATTGCCGACAAAGCCCGCCTGCTGGATGTCCAGTGCATCCATAAAGCCGACCAGATGCTCCAACCACAAGTCCAGGTTGTAGACCGCACCCGGCTTGCGCTCCGTGTATCCGAAGCCCGCCAGATCGGGCGCGATCACGCGGAATTTCTTGGCCAGCACGGGGATGGTCAGTCTCCAGTTGGCATACGCCGTCACGCCGGCGCCGGAGCCATGCACGAGGATCAATGGCGGCCCGCTGCCCGCTTCGAGGTAGTTGGTCTTGAGGCCGGCAGCCAGGACTGACTTGCCGATTTCGGGATCTGGGGTGCTCATGTTTTTTTCCTTGATGTACTCGGGGACGGAGTCAAACGCCGAACGCCATGTTAACCATGGCGCGAGCGTCGTTCACTACAAAATCTGTTTCTTTTTGATCGTGGCATAAATCATGGCGTGGGCAATGGGTTTCAGGCGCGCGCAACCATTTTCCCTGCCGACGAAGCGGGCCATTGAACACCATCGCGCCCGCTGCCATCGCGCGGCGACATGGCAAGGCGCAACCCGTCAGGCCTGGCTCTGGCAGCGCAATTATCAACAGCGTCAAGCGACGAAATCCACCTGCGGCATGGTGGCGGCGGCCTATATCCGGTAGAGTGTGACATGCGTCCTGACACCACAGGCGCCCTCATGGTGCGCCTCCTGCCAGAGACGGCATCCGATGAATCAAATGAATTTGTATTGGGACCCAAACGATGAATGAATTGGAAATGCCAACCAGCAAGTACGCACCGCTGCGGATCCAGGGCAGAGACTGCACCATTCACTTTCATGACATGGGCGCCGGACCGGCAGTCTTCATGCTGCATGGCTCGGGGCCAGGCGCCTCGGGCTGGGGAAATTTCCACCGGAACGTCGATGCATTTGTCCGCGCCGGCTATCGCGTGATCTTGCCAGACTCCCTCGGTTGGGGGGGGAGCGATCCGATTGTGATCCGCGAGGGATGGCGTTCAGACATCAACGTCGAAACGGCCAACTCTCTGCTGGACTTCCTCGGCATACAGAAGACCCACGTCATCGGAAACTCGATGGGAGGCGGCACCACCCTCGCATGGGCTCTGGCACACCCGGAGCGGATCGACAAGGTGGTACTGATGGGCAGTGGCGGCGTCGGGGCCAGCATTTTCCAGCCCACCCCCCTGGAGGGGATCAAGCAAGTGGGTTTGGTGTACCGGAATCCAAGCCTCGAGAACCTCAGGAAGATGATGGAGTTGTTTGTATACGACGCCAGCAAGCTGAGTGCCGAGTTCATCCAGCAACGCTTTGACAGCATGCTGCAAAACCGTGCCCACCTGGCGAACTTTGTCGAAAGTCTGAGCGCGCCGAACAAGGGGTTTTATCCGGACATGGGCCAACGGCTTGGCGAAATTCAGGCGCCTGCACTTATCACCTGGGGGCGTGACGATCGGTTCGTGCCCCTGGACTCGGCACTCAGGCTCCTATGGGGAATGCGTGATGCCGATCTTTACTTCTTCTCCCAGTGCGGGCACTGGGCACAGTGGGAGCATGCGGAAAAATTCAATCGTTTGTGCCTCGACTTTTTCCAGTCCTAGGCGTGGACAGCGCCGAACTGCGGCCGACAGCATCGGCAGCATCGTCCCTACCGGAAGCAAGGGAGTGAGCACCACCTCGCGTGTTACCAAGGCCGCAAAATCTTCGCGCAAGGTGTCCTCGCCCGGGGACATGACGCGGAACAAGTTGCTGGATGCGGCCGAGCAGATTTTCTCCGAGGAGGGTTATGACGGAGCGACCCTGCGCGATGTTGCAAAGGCGGCCGAGGTTCACCAGGCCCTTTCAACCTACCACTTCGGAACCAAGGAGCGGTTGTTCGATGAAGTGATTGCGCGCAGGGCGATCGAGATGGAGCGCGTTCGTCTGCAGGCTTTGGAGCATATTGATCCTGATGCGCAAGGTTCATCCGAAACAGTTCGGCTCTTGATCGAGGCCTATGTCTCGCCCATGATCAAGGCCCGCTACGGCACCTCAAAACACTGGAAAGCCCATGTGCGCTTGATGGCCGGTGTGGTCAACCTGAAGCGCTGGTCGCATTTGATCAGCAAGCACTACGACCGTTGCGCACGCGCCTACCTGGAGCGCTGGCGTCTGGCCCTGCCCGGTGTGGACGACAACGCGCTGCTCAACGCCTTCTCTTTCATGGTCGTCGCCTCGCTCTACGTCTGCTCGAACACCGGCCGCTTTGCACAATGGAAAACCAAGGCGACCTCGCACAAAGAGGAGGTCCGGTTGGTGACGGAGGATCTTGTGGCTTTCGTGCATGCCGGTTTCATGTCCCTGCAGCATCGAAATTCGACCTGACACAGGCCCCTGCCTGGCACTCGTCAGGCCTTGTCCAGGTACGGGACCGGCAGGTCCTTGTCATAGTCTGGCGCAACCTCGACCTGGTGATTCAGCATGATCTCCCGGCGCTCGCGCCCCGATTGGGTGATCGCCAGCCCCACTTCGAGTGTGGCAAGTCCCCAGGCCCCGTCGTGAAACAAGGGCTTGCCATTGACCACGGCGTCATAGAACTCGTCAAGCTCCGAGCGACGCTGGCCTACGCTCAGGTCCGCAGCCAGGTCCACTTCGTGAACACCGTCGTTGTCATAGATGAAGAGGCCGTTCTTGGAGTGCCGGATGTCGCCACGCTCGCAACTCACCACCACCAGGCCCAGATCCACTGGCGACCAATGCTTGCCGCCAAACCATTCGCTGAACACGCGCGTCTGGTCCTTGCCACCAATACGCATCGACTGCTTTTCGCTCTCTTCGTCGCGTTCGCCGGCCACCTGCGCGCGCCGCACCGCCACTCTTTCCTGCGCGTTGTAGCGGATGTAGCCCTTGGACCACGGCACCAGTTCTTCTGTGACGAAGTAGCCGTAGCCGTTGTGCATGATGGTGCACGGCGTGCCGTCATCGAATTCGAGGTAGGCGCTGTAGTAGCCCGGGATGGGCCGCTCCGGATGCCATTGCCCGGTGGTGCCACGCACGCTGCGCAACTTGCCCCCGCCCAACAGGCGCACTGTATCGACCTGGTGCGGCGTTTGGCGGTACGGCACACCACCGCCCTGATCGGGGTCAAGTTCGTCGGCGGTGCGCGGCCTGAGCATCCAGTCGCTGTAGGTCCACAGGTGCACCGCCTGAAGCCTGCCCAGCGCTCCTGACGCAATGATTCTGCGCATGGCGCGGATGGGCAGCGAATAGGACTGTGTATGCCCGGCCATGAGCAATACGCCATTGCGCTTGGCCGCGCTGACCATCTGCTGCGCTTCGGCGAGGTCGAGCGCCATCGGTTTCTCCACCACCACATGCTTGCCATGCTCGGCGGCAAGAATCGATTGGGGTGCATGGAAACGGTTCGGGGTGGAGATCCAGATAGCGTCCACCTCGGCGTCCTTGCACAGTGCTTCGGCGCAGTTGTAGGTGCGTGCTGCCGGATAGCGGTCCTGGAAAGCCGCGAGAATCGCCGGATTGACGTCGGCGCACGCGACAAGCTCAATATGCGGCATGGTGTCGAAGACCGGGATGATCTCGCCAGCCCCCATTCCGACGCCAATCATGCCGACCTTCAAAGTCTTCATCTTCACACTCATTTTTTGGTTCCTTGCGGCGGTGGCGTCAATCGCTGCTCCATGTGCTGGGCAGCGCGGAATATCAAGGGGCCAGGGTCGCCTTGTTGCGCGCGTACAAGTTGCGGATCATCGCGGAGAACTGCTCCATCGACTCATAGCGTGGGATGGCGCCTATGCGGTCCATGGTCTCGCGGTACCCGGCTGAGTTGACAACCTTCTGGATGTCCAAGGAAATCTTCCTGGCAACAGCAGTCGGGATTTTCGCCGGCCCCATCACACCCATCCAGGTCGACTGCTGCTGAGACAGCTCGGGATAACCCAGCTCATCGACGCTGGGCACTTCCGGGAACTGCGATACACGCGAGGGCATATTTACCGCCAAGGCCATCAGCCGGCCCGACTTGAGGAAAGGGCCGGCGGTGGCCACCGCAATCCACGCCACCTGCACCTCGCCGGCCGCGACGGCCAGCAAGGCCGGCGCCCCGCCCTTGTAAGGAATTTCATTGAACTTGGTGCCGGTTGCAGCCATCAGGTATTCCATCAGCATGTGGTGCGATTCCCCGCGCCCACTGGATGCGTAGTCGATCGCGCCTGGTTTTGCCTTTGCCGTGGCAATCAGATCCTTGAATGACTTGTACGGCGACTGCGCCGGCACCACCAGAACGTTGGGGAAGCTGGTCGTCATCGCTATCGGCAAGAGGTCTACGAGAGGATCGAATGACATCTTCTCGCGCAGGAAGGGCAGCACTGTCGGAACACCAGCGGGCAGGTAGACCAGTGTGTGGCCATCCGCCACCGAACGCACGACGGCATCTGCACCGATCGAGCCGGCGGCGCCTACCAGGTTGTCGACGACCACCGTCTGGCCCCAGAGGCTCTGGAGGCCTTTCGCCAATTCCCTTCCCGACTGGTCACCGGCGCCGCCGGCGGGAAACGGCACCACCAGCCGCACGGTCTTGCTCGGGAAACCCGACTCGGACTGCGCCACGGCGGCACCTGCACACAGCGTGCCCGCGAGAAATACCGATAGTTGCCGGCGTGAAATGGAACCGGACGGATGTGCGAAATGCATATTAATCTCCTAGGGTTTTTAAATTGCCGACGGGTGCCAGCACAAGCTGAAAGTCAATACCGAAGATCACCAGCAAGCCGCCTGCAAGCGGCTATTCGAGCGCGTGCTCTACCGCTCCGACAGCGCCGAGTCGCGCGTCGGTTGGGCCGCCCCAACTGTCTATCGATTCAGGGCACAGGGGCAAGACCCGATGCGCACGCGGATTGACTTCTGGAAACTCTTCCATGCCAAAGCTGTATTCCAAGGTCAGTCCATCAGGATCCAGTGCATACAAAAACATGCTGCCCGAAGGGGGGTGCCGACCTGGCCCCCGGACGATCGGGACGTCATTTTTCTTGAAGCGCCACAACGCTTTGCCGATGTCGTCAACTTCCGACACCATAAAGTTCAAGTGATGCAACCCCGCCTTCGGGGCGTTTAAAAGACCCAATGAATGGTGCAGCGGATTGGGAAAACAACGCATGAAGCTGATATTGGTGCCAATCGCATCGGACACCCTGAAGTTGAGTACGTTCAAATAGAACTCGACCGCCTCCTGGTATCGCGGCGTTTTCAATACGACGTGCCCGATCCGTTGAATCTTGGCCATTTCCGGCAGCCAAGAGACGCCATCGGCGCGCTCCATGGTGACGAAGTACTCGTGGGTCACCCCCGTGAAAGGGCACGAAAATCGCAATGTCCTGCCCTGCTTCAAGGCCAGACATTCGGCGAGCGGCGTCTCCTGCACGCGCAGTCCCAACCCGCCCAGCGTCTGTGCGATCTTGCCCAAATCGCCCTCACTCTCCATCTGCCATGCGATCCGTTTGATACCCGGCGCGCCTTGGTGGAGAACAAGATTGTGGTGATCGTTGCTGCATCTGAAGAATTGCTCACCTGCCGCGCCGCTCCCATTGGGCATCAGGCCCCAGACGTCCTGGTAAAAGCGGCTCGACCGTGGCAGGTCGGACACACTGAGCGCGACGTAGCCAAGCCGGGAATAACGATGCATTGCACTCTCCTGATCCAGTGGATGGCCTGCTGCGTGCCCTGGCGCCCCCGGCGAGATGGAGCGACCCGGCGGCGGCCTGGCAAAAAATTGTACATGCGCTCAACTTCCTATGCAACATGATTGAGCGTGCGTTCAACTTCTTGTATAGTACACAAAAGCGATTTCGGTCGCCAGGGGTTGATTGGATATCCACGTGTACCGGGTGCCATTCCATGGTGTCGGCGCTATCGGCCAACCCGCGCAGGCTGGCGCAACCGGCCAGGCGCGCGCGGTTATTGGTCATTCAGGAGTCTTGCAGATGCTGAGCAAAGAGCAGAACGAACGCCTTACACAAGTCGGGTCAGGCACGCCCATGGGTGAGTTGCTCAGGCGGTACTGGCACCCGGTTGCCGCCACGAGCGAGTTTTCCGGGAAGTTCCCGCTGAAGCGCCGACTCCTGGGCGAAGATCTCCTCGTGTACCGTGATGGAAACGGCAACTATTCAGCCATCGAACCGGTCTGCGCACATCGCAGGGCCACGCTCGAGTTCGGTTGCATCGAGAAGGATGGAATTCGCTGCCCGTACCACGGCTGGAAGTACGACATTACGGGGCAATGTGTGGACATGCCAGCCGAGCCCGCCAACAGCACCTACAAGGCCAAGGTCAAACTGACCGCCTACCCAGGAATGGAAATGGGCGGGCTTGTCTGGCTCTACCTGGGGCCACAACCGCAGCCCTTGCTTCCCCGGTTTGACCTGTTTGTCTGGGACCGATGCCTGCGCGACATTGGCCAAGTCAGCTTGCCATGCAACTTCGTCCAGATCATGGAGAACTCGGTGGACCCGCACCATGTGGAATGGTTACACGGGATGCTGGGCCGCTACATGCGCGGCGGGAGTGCGAGTGATGACCTGTTCAGCAAACACGCGGTGAAAATCGGGTTTGACACGTTTGAATATGGAATCATCAAACGCCGCCTGGTTGCCGGGCAAACCGAGGAAAGCGACAGCTGGAAAATCGGGCACCCGCTTGTTTTTCCAACCATGCTGCGTGTCGGTGGTGGTGGTCACAACCAGTACCAGATCAGGGTCCCGGTGGACGATGTCACGACCCACCTCTACTACTACTCGGCCTACCAGCCTTTGGACGAGACCATTGCCGTGCCGCACCAAGACGTGATCCCGCTGTATGAGATGTTGTTGCGCTGGCCGGATGGCTCCCCCTGCATGGACGTCACCGAGATTCAAGACATGCTGGTCTGGATCACGCAAAGCCCGATAGTCGACCGGACCCTGGAGCGCCTGGTCACGTCAGACGTAGGGCTCCATCATTTGCGAAAACTGTATTTTTCGGAAATGGAAAAAGTCGAACAAGGGCTGGACCCGCTGGGGGTGGTTCGCGACCCGGCCAAGAACACCATGATCGAATTACCCCAGGAACGGCACACCTATGGCGCAGGCACTGAATTTCTGCGCGCAACCCTGCTCAACGGCCAAGCCCAGTTCAGCCCTTTGCTGCCTGAAATTATGGCCATGTTCGGGCTGTCGAACCTCACCACCGACGGGCAGCTGAAGCAGGCCCAGCGCCCATTGACCGATTGACGTGGCCCGTGCCACCCGATCCACCTTGGAGACCCATGAAACAGCCCCTCATTCTCTTGGCGCACAACTATGACAGGACGGCAGCCGTGGTGGATGGCCGTGTCCTGGTAGGTGGGACCAGAGCGCGTGTTGAAGTCGCAAGCAGCGTTCCCGAAAACTTCAAACGGATGATGGGTGATGACGACGTGGTCGCCGGGGAGATGTCGCTTGGTTTTCATGCCGTCATTTCTGGCAGCCAGGACATGAGTCGTTTCGTGGGCCTGCCCATCTTCCTGTCCAGGTCGTTCAGGCATGGCAATGTCTTTGTGGGTAAAAATAGCCCCCTGGAGAACTTCTCCGAACTCAAGGGCAAGAAAGTCGGACTCGAAGAGTACGCAATGACCATGGGCATTTGGGCAAGGGCACTTTTCATGGAAGCCGGGGTCTCCCCGCAGTCCATTGACTGGTACACGGCAAGGGACCCGGTCGTGGTACCAGAGATCGAAGCCAAGCTCAAGGCGACGCTGAGCTTGAGCCGAGTCCATGGGCGGACCCTCTGGGACTTGCTGGAGCACGGGGAAATCGATGCCGTGATCGGTCGGCCACCGAAACTCCAGGACGTCCACCATGGTCCGTTCAGACGCTTGTTGAAGGACCATTGGGCGGTCCAGCGGAACTACTATTCCGAGCGAAAAATGTTCCCGCTCATGCATTTGCTGGTCCTGCGCCGGGCAGCCTATGAGGAAAGACCGGAATTGGCGCGTGACCTCTTCACGGCGTTCGTTCAGTCCAAGCAAATTGCGGTGGACGATCTGCGCTCCAATCTCCACACACTGTCGGTCACGCTCCCGATGCTGGAGTCGCATATCGATTACACAGTCAGGATTTTTGGCGAAGACTGGTGGCCCTATGGAATTCGCCAGAACCTTGTTGAGCTCAACGCTTTCGCATCCTATTGCCTGGACCAGGGACTGACCACGGCCCCATTGCGCCTGGACCGCTTGTTTTGCGCAGAAACACTCTCCAGCTGAGGTGCCCATCCACAGGTCGCCGGGTGGCATGCACTGTCACGGTTGGGCGCCCTTCCTCGCGCACCCCCCATGGGCTTGTGCTTGATCAGCCCACGCTGCACGGTCGTCGGCAACCGGAGCGTTGGTGATACAGTCTGCCGGCGCGCCGAAAAGAGCTGCTTTGGGCGCAACTACACGCCGGGCGAACAAGTCCATCGGGCCAACGCGACTCCGTCAGTGCCACCTCGCACTTGTCATCGCTGCCATACCGCTCCATGAACACCATCGTCGAGAGTCCGGGTTGAAGTTGCACTGCATTCATCGCCATGGCGCACCCCCTGTTGTGGCGAGCCCAGCTGCCGCCCCCACAGGCTCACCACCTGAGCCTGCTGAGGCATCTCGCCCATCAGGACCGGTTTTGACAGGAGAAAAAACCTTATGACCTGGATGATCGGTATCGATACCGGGGGGACATTCACCGATGTGATCGGCATGAACCGCCTGACCGGTGAGCTTCGTACCGTCAAGGTGCCCTCAACCCCGCGCGACCCGTCGCAGGCGATTGTCAACGGTGTCGCCGCACTGATGGAGGTGAAGGGCGACTTCACCGCCAAGGACATCAGCTTCTTCGCCCACGGCACCACCGTCGCTACCAATGCGGTGATCGAACGCAAGGGCGCCCGCACCGGCCTCCTGGTCACCAGGGGCACCAACGCCGTGTATTTCGCGCGCATGTCACGCCAGCCCGAGGGCCTGGAGGTCCTGAGCCCGGACCTGCAGAAGCCGGCTCCGCTGGTGGCGCTGTCGCACACGCGCGAAATCGGTGAACGGCTGGCGTTCGACGGCGCGGTGCTGCAGGCGCTGGACGAGGAAGAGGTGCTGGCGCAGGTGCGTGATCTCGTGCAGAAGAAGAAAGTCGAATCGATCGCGGTCTGTTACCTGTTCTCGTTCATGCGCGCCGACCACGAACAGGCCACACTGCGTGCCATCCGCCGTGCCTTTCCTTCGATTCGTGTTTCGCTGTCCAGCGAGCTGATACCGATCATCCGCGAATACCGGCGCCTGTCGACCACCGTGCTCGACGCCTATGTCGGCCCCACGCTGGATGGTTATCTGCAGCGCCTGGCAGCCGGCCTGCGCGGTGCTGGGCTGACGACCCGCCAAGTGTTCATCATGCAGTCCAACGGCGGATTGATGAGTATCGATGTGGCGAGCGCCAACCCGGTGCAGACCTTGCTGTCCGGGCCAGCCGGCGGCGTGATCTCGGGCAAGTACCTCGGCGGCATCACCGAGTTTCCGAACCTGGTGACCTTCGATGTCGGTGGCACCAGCACCGATGTGGCAACCATCGTGGACGGTGAGAACCCGGAGACCACCGACGGCAACGTGGCCGGCCACGACAGCTCGGTGCCGATGAGCGACATCGGCACCATCGGCGCCGGCGGCGGCACGATCGCGCGGGTTGGTGCGGACGGCCGGTTGCGTGTGGGACCCGACAGTGCGGGTGCCGACCCGGGCCCGGTGTGTTACGGTATTGGCGGGGTCGACCCCACGGTGACGGATGCCGCGCTTGTGCTGGGCTACCTGGACCCTTCCGCGGCGTTGGGCGGACGGGTGAAGATCGATCGTGGGCGTGCGGAACGGGCGATCGCCTCGAAGATCGCCGAACCCCTGGGCATCAGCATCGAGGACGCCGCCTTTGGCATCATCAAGATCATCAGCAGCCACATGGAGGGCGAGATCCGTCTGCGTCTGATGTCGCGTGGCTACAGCCCCAAGCGCTTTGCCTTGGTTGCGATGGGTGGCGCCGGACCGATGCATGCGAGCATGGTGGCAGCCAACCTCGGGTTCCAGGCCGTGCTGGTGCCGCCTTACCCCGGTCTTGGTTCCGCAATGGGACTGTTGCTGACAGATATCCGGCATACCTATCTGCAATCGCGACCGGGTGCACTCGCCAGCTACGACAGCGATGCTGTGGCCGCATTGTTTGCGGCGCTTCGCGCCAAGGGGGCCGCCGAAGCGCGCGACGAAGGTACCCCAGCCGACACGGTGCATTTCCTCAACTTCCTGGAACTCCGTTATCTGGGCCAGGGTTATGAGTTGCAGGTCTCCTGTGCGGATGTGCCGCTCGATGACACCGCACGCGCCGACATCAGCAGCCGCTTTCACCAGTTGCACGAGAAGCAATATGGTCACTGCGCGCCGGACTCGCCGATCGAGATTGTCAACTTTCGGGTCGATTCGGTGGCCACCATGCCAAAGCTGAGGCTGCCCGAACAGGCCAGCGCCGGGCGTGCAACGGGTGCGGCCCAGCCCCGATCACAACGCAAGGTCTATTTCGCCGAAACGCGGGGATTCGTGGACACGCCGGTGTATGGGCGTGCGACGCTGCAAAGCGGCGACCGGCTCGTTGGGCCGGCCATCATCGAACAAGCCGACACCACGACCGTGCTGCTGCCGGGGCAACAGCTCTCGGTCGATCCGCACTTCAATCTGGTTCTGCGCAATGAGTGAGGTCACCATGCAGATAGATCCCATCACGCTGGAAATCATCGCGAACCGGTTCGACGAGATCCAGCGGATCATGAAACACCGGCTCTTTCGCACCGGGTATTCGACCATCCTGCGTGAGTCTTTTGATGGCGGCGCCGGCCTGCTGGACCGCCAGGGGCGGGTGATCGGCGCCTCGGGCATGAGCATCCACACGCGGCCCTACGCCTTCTTCATCGCCGGTGTACTGGCTGCATTTGCGGAGAAGGACATTGCCGAAGGTGACGTGTTCATCTCCAACGACCCCTACCGAGGCGGCGTGGCGCATTCGCCTGACATGGCAGTGGCCACCCCCGTGTTCGCCGACGGACGCCTGATTGCCTTCTGCACGAGCATCGCACACAAGCCCGACGTCGGTGGTCTGGCCCCGGGGTCGGCGAGCCCAGCCTCGCGCTCGATCTTCCATGAAGGGTTGCTGGTACCGCCCTGCAAGCTGTTCGAACGCGGACAACTGGTTGACGGTGTCAAGCGCATCCTGGAGAACAATTCCCGCACCCCGAAACTGCTGCTTGGCGACCTGTTTGGTCAGGTGGGGTGCACGCGCATTGGTGCACAACTGTTCCAGGAGCTCACACAGCGCGAAGGTGTCGCGACCATCCTCAACGCGATTGAGCAACTGATGGACTCCTCCGAGCGGCAACTGCGCGAGGGCTTGCGGCGCATCCCGGACGGCAAGGTAACGGTGGACAGCTTCCTGGACGGCGACGGGGTGGTGGAGCGGCCGATCCGCATCGCGCTGACGGTCACGAAGCAGGGCGACGGCATCACCTTCGACTTCACAGGCAGCGAGCCGCAGACCCCGGGCCCGGCGAATACAGTGGTGCAGTCGGTGGAGGCCGCCGCAATCACCGGCCTGCTGTCCGCCGTCGACCACACTGTCCCCAACAACGAGGGGGTGCGGCGTGTCGTGACATTTATCCTGCCCCAAGATTCAGTCGTCAACCCGACTTCGCCGGCACCGGTCAATTCCTACATTCCCACCTCGCACCTGGTGTTCAACGCGGTGATGGAGGCGATCGGCACCCTGGCGCCGGAGCGGGCTGCGGCGGCTTCCGGTCTGGGCCTGGGCGGCATGGCGCTGGGTTATGCACATACCCGCGCGGGCGGCAGCCACGTGCATTACGAAATCACGCTCACCGCCACCGGTGGCACGGCGCGCGGTGATGGCTGTTCGGCCATCATGCCGATGTCCAACCTCGAGTCGGTCCAGCCGATCGAGATCGTGGAGAGCGAGTTCCCGGTGCGGATCACCGACTTCTCCATGCTGCCTGACTCCTGCGGACCGGGCCGGCACCGGGGTGGCGTGGGTGTGCGCCGGGAGATGGAATTGCTCGAGGACGCGCAGTTCGTGTCGCGCCTGTCGCAGCGCCGTTACGGCGCCAAGGGACTGGCCGGCGGTATGGCGCCGTCGGTATCGCGCACCGTCGTGCGCGAGGCGGGCGTCGAGCGTGCCCTTCCCGGTCTGGCGCTGCTGCAGATGAAAGCCGGTGACCGGGTTCGCATCGAACAGTCGGGCGGTGGGGGCTGGGGGGACGCGCGGCTGCGCGACCCCGAGGCGGTGCTGCGCGACGTCGATGACGGCATCGTTTCGCCGGAGAGCGCGCGACGCGACTACGGCGTCGTGGCCCAACGCAATGTCAATGGGGAGTTGGTTGTTGCCGCGCTGGAACGCGGCTGAACCCAGGAGTGCGAGCTTGGTGAATGCTGAAGAGAACGACCCGATGTGCCGCGTCGAGGGAGATGCGCCGATGGGTCAGAGGATGCGACGGCGCAACGGCGCTCAGCGTGCCGGCCCCGAGCCCCTGTCCATGAAGGGCTCTCCTGCCAGCGGCCCGGTGTAGTCCTGGGCCTTCAGGCCCATCGCCTCTTCGAAGCGATGCCGGACCCAGTCTGGCTGTCCGGCTTGCAGGATGTAGCCCAGCACAGTTTGGCGGTGCACCGGGTTGGCCAGGATCTCTGCGCGCGTCAGCCCATGCATCGCGATGTTGCGTCGCACGCTGGGCAGCTCGATGCGCACGTTGTGCCGCGGGTCGCGCAGGATGCCCTTTGGGTCCAGGCCTTGTGCCACAGCGGCCAGGTCGGCCAGAAAGCGCCGGCGCAGCATGACGATGCCCCCGTCGCTCGCACCCAGAAACTCGCGCGTGCGATCGGCGATACGGCCCTGGCCCGCCCACGCGACGAAGTCCTGGTTCATCACGTGGGAGGTGATCCAGCGTCCGTGTTCGTCATGTGTCGGCCCGATCCAGGTGGGGATGCTGCCCTGGACATAAGGCTCCTGCTCGCGCGGCACATGCACATAGTGCCAGGTCACGCTCAATGTGTTCTCGTCGTCTACAGGCACGCGCCACTCAAAATGGTTGCCGAGGAAGAATCCGTTCGGCCACAGGCAGACGCGCCCGGTCGTCCAGGCAGTGTCGTTTTCGTCGCTTCCTTCGCGCATGCGTTTGTACACCAGACCATGCTCGAACTCTTCGAATTTGACCCGCAGGTGGCGGGCGGAACGCCCGGCTTGCGGGCCATCACGCAGGCGTGCGCCCCAGTTGTCGTGCATCCACTCGAAATGCACCGGGTCGATCGAGTTTTCCTGGCATTGCAGCCAGTTGCAGGGCAATTGCGACAGCACCACCTGCACGAAGCCGTTCTTCCATGAGAACTGCTCCCAGTCGGGTACCAGGGGCGCGGGCAGCGGACCCAGGTAGGCCCACACCATGCCCCCCTTGGTCTGCACCGGATAGGCCTTCACGGCGGCTCCGCCACGCAGGCCATGGCCCGGTCGCGCCAGGTCTTCATAAGGCTGTGCGGTGCAGGCGCCGGTGGCCGAGAACTCCCATCCGTGGTAGGAGCAGCGCAGGCCCTGCTGCTCGACCATGCCATGCAGCAGATCTGCGCGGCGGTGCGAACAATGCCGGTCGATCAGGCCGAAGTGACCCTGAAGGTCGCGGAACAGGACCAGATCCTCACCCATGAGGCGCACGGGCTTGATGGCGACCTGGTCGAATTCGGACACGCCGGCGATGGGCATCCAGTATCTGCGCAGCAGGTCGCCCATGGCGGTGCCAGTTCCGACCCGGGTGAGGGTCTCGTTCTTGTGCTGGTCGAGCATGCGGTCTCCTTCGCGACCTGACTGTCAGAGCGGCGCACCCAGGCCGCTGCTTGTATTCGTCATCCAGGAATGTCGCGCGTTCTCAGGGGTTCAGGAAGTCCTCTTCCCAGTACTCGTGCACGCCGCGCAGGTTCGACGCTCGGCGCGCAGCTTCCTCGTTGCGCAACTCCACCCTGCGGATCTTGCCCGAGATGGTCTTGGGCAGTTCGCTGAACTGGATGCGACGGATCCGCTTGAAGGGTGCGACGCGTTCCCTGAGGAACACGAACAGCGCACGGGCGGCATCTGCCGAGGGTGCCACGCCTGGCTTCAGGACGACGAAGCCCTTGGGAACGGCCAGGCGTTGGGGGTCCGGGCTGGGTACCACCGCGGCTTCCGCGACCGAGGGGTGTTCGATCAGCACGCTTTCAAGCTCGAACGGACTCACGCGGTAGTCTGAACTCTTGAAGACGTCATCGGTGCGACCGACGAAGGTGAAGCAGCCGTTCGCATCTCTCATCGCCACGTCGGATGTGCGGTAATGGGTGCCGCCCAGTGCGTCTGCGGTTCGCTGCTCGTCACCGGCATACCCATGCATGATCGACACCGGCGGCGGGTCGAGCGCCACACTGACTTCGCCTTCGGTTCCCTCCTGGCCTTCGGTATCGAGCAGCACCACCCGGTAGCCGGGCATCGGACGCCCCATGGAGCCGGCCTTGACCTCCTGCCCCGGTGAGTTGCCGATGATGCAGGTGGTCTCGGTCTGCCCGTAACCATCGCGGATGGTCAGGCCCCAGGCGCTCCGGACCTTGTCGATGATCTCGGCATTCAGTGGCTCCCCTGCGGAGAGTACTTCGCGCAGCCGGACCGGGTAGCTGGCCAGGTCAAGCAGCGCAAAGGCGCGCCACACTGTGGGCGGGGCGCACAGGCTGGTGACCCCGCAACGCACGATGGAGTCGAGCGTGCGCTTGGCGTCAAACCGCGCCTGCTCAAAGATGAACACACCCGCACCGGCATTCCACGGCGCGAAAAAGCAACTCCATGCATGTTTGGCCCACCCGGGCGAGCTGATGTTCCAGTGCACATCGTCCGGACGCAGGCCGAGCCAGTACATGGTCGACAGGTGCCCGACCGGGTAACTCGCCTGGGTGTGCAGCACCATCTTGGCCTTGGCGGTGGTGCCGGAGGTGAAATACAGCAACAGCGGGTCAGTCGCGGCGGTCGCGCCCTCGGGGGTGAAGTCGGCGCTGCAGGACTGCGATTCGTTGAAGTCCGACCAGCCCTGCAGGGCCCCTCCAATGGCGATGCGTGCCAGTCCCGGCCGGAGTCCGTCGCACAGGGGGGCCCGGGCATGGTCTGTGATCAGCACACACATGCCGCCACGTTCGATCCGGTCTTCCAGGTCGACTCGGGTCAGCAGGGTCGCCGCGGGGCTGATCACCGCGCCCAGCTTGATGATGGCCAGCGTCAGTTCCCACAACGGTACGACATTGGGCAGCATCACGAGGATGCGGTCACCACGCCTGACACCCAGATTGCGCAAGTAGTTGGCTACACGGTTCGAGCGCGTGCTGATCTCGGCGAAGGTGAGTGCTGACTCGACCCCCTCGTCGTCGACGATGCGCAGCGCCATGCGGTTGTTGCCTCTGGCCAGTCCATCGAAATAGTCCAAGGCCCAGTTGAAATCGGCCGAGCGGGGCCATTGGAATTCGCGGTAAGCCAGTTCATAGTTGTCGCGGTGGCGGATGAGGAGGTCACGCGCCGCAAGGAATTCGTTCGCAGTGGACATGGCAGTTTCCAGAAATTGTTGCCGTGCCAGTATCCACAGTTTCGGTTAGAACCCTAATCAGGGGAAACCATGATGGAACCCAATCCCCACGAACCGGCGATCACCGCTAACATCGACCGGCATCTGCCCACGGATATTGCCATGACAAACACCCCACTGCGCATCGGTATCGCCGGCCTCGGACGCGCGTTCTCGGTCATGCTGCCGACCTTCTTGCACGACCCGCGTGTCCAACTGGTGGCCGCAGCGGATCCCATCGCAACGGCGAGGGCGAGGTTCGTGTCCGACTTCGGCGCACCGGCGTATGACTCGGTCGAGGCCGTGTGTGCAGATCCCCGGGTGCAGGTGGTCTATGTCGCAACGCCGCACCAGTTCCACAGCCAGCACGTGTGCCTGGCCGCCGCCCATGGAAAACACGTGCTGGTCGAAAAGCCCATGGCCATCACCCTCGATGAGTGCACGCGGATGGTGGAGGCTTGCCGAGCGGCTGGCGTGTACCTGATCGTCGGTCACAGCCACAGCTTCAACACTCCGATCCAGCGGCTGCGCACGCTGCTCGACAGCGGACGATTCGGCCGGGTCCGCATGATCAACGCCATCGACTACACCGACTTCCTCTACCGCCCGCGCCGGCCGGAAGAACTCGACACGCGTTCCGGTGGCGGTGTCGTGTTCAGCCAGGGCGCACATCAAATCGATATCGTGCGCCTGCTCGGCGGTGGCCTGGTGCGCAGCGTGCGCGCATTCACAGGCAGCTGGGACAGTTCACGCCCTACCGAAGGCGCCTACAGTGCCCTGCTGGGCTTCGAGGACGGAACGTTCTGCAGTGCCACCTACAGTGGGTACGGGCACTACGACAGCGACGCGCTGCTGGACGACATCGGGGAGTCGGGCGTAGCCAAGAGCGCGGCCGATTACGGCGCCGCACGCCGGCGGCTGGCCACGGCACAATCCGCCGACAAGGAGGCTGCCCTGAAGGCGGCACGCAACTACGGCGGCAGCCTGTATGCGCCATCTGCCGCCCTGCCGGTGGACCGGTTTCACCAGCATTTCGGTCATATGGTCATCAGCTGCGAACACGCGGACCTGCGTCCGACGTCCAAGGGGATCGAGATATTTGCCGACGATTCGCGGCATTTCGAGGCCCTGCCGCCGCCGGTTGTGCCGCGCCTGGAAGTGATCGACGAACTGCATGACGCAGTCATCCGAGACAGGCCACCGCTGCACAACGGGGAGTGGGCCCGCGCCACCACGGAAGTCTGCCTGGCGATTCTGGAGTCGGCGCGAATACAGGCTGACTGTGCGCTGACGCTGCAGGTCAGGCCGGTGGATCGCTGAGCGCAGGGGGCCGCAGCGCAGGCTTGCGGGCGTGCCGCGCTGTGCCGGGGAGCCTACTCGGCCTTGATTCCAGTGGCCCTGATCACGCGCACCCAGCGCTCGTTGTCCTGTCGGCGCAGTTGCTCGGTTTCGGCCACCGTACCCCCCACAGGGTCGAACGTGTTGGTCGAGATCCAATTGGCGATTTCGGGGGTCTGCAAGGCCTCGCTGACAGCGGCGGACAGCCTGCTGGCCACTGCCGGCGGTGTTGCCGGCGGGGCGAACATCGCGAACCACACCATGGAGACGAAACCGGGCACGGCCTCGCCGATCGTTGGCACATCGGGCAACAACGGATTGCGTTTTTCGCTGCCGATACCCAGGGCACGCAATTTTCCGGACCGGATATGCGGCAGTGCCGAACCAAGGTTCAGGAACATCAACTCAACCTGCCCGCCCAGCAGATCCGCCATGGCCGGAGCGTTTCCCTTGTAAGCCACGTGCACGATCTTGGTGTTGGTCATGCCCTTGAACATTTCGCCGGTAAGGTGCGCCACGCTCGCAATACCCTGCGATGCATAGTTGAGCTTGTCGGGGTTGGCCCGGGCATAGGCAATCAACTCGGGCAGCGACTGGGCCGCCACCTTGGGGTGAGCGACCAGCACACTGTATCCTTTGGCTGGCGCCGACAAGGCAATGAGAGCATCCGGTTCATAGCCCAATTGCGGATACAGCGTCTTCTGGACAAATGGACCCGGCATGAACAGCAGCGTCGAGCCATCCGGCGCCGAGCGAAATACCGCCTCGGCTCCCAGGTTGCCGCCTGCTCCCGCCCGATTTTCGACGACGAAAGGCTGGCTCCAGCGCGCCGACAGGTTCCCTGCAAGCAGTCGCGCCAGGGCATCCGTGGCTGAGCCGGCGGCAAAGGGCACGACAATACGCACCGGCTTGGACGGGTAGTCCTGTGCCTGTGCGGGCAGCCCATGCAGCAGGCCAGTCACGCCGGCGATCATGAGTATGCGTATGCAAAATTTTTTCATCATCGGGCCTTCAATGGTGGGCAAGGTTCGTTCGCAGCTGGTTCAGAAATTGCGAAGCAGGCGCCCGTACCCGGTGATGGCATCGTTCACGGCACAGCGGCGCAAAGCACTCCAGCAGATGGACTGGTGCGCTGTCACCACGTTGATTCCGAATTCCTTTTCGATCGGTTCTATCGACTCGGCCACAGCCCAATGCGGGCACGGCATCCACATCGTGTCGGCCGACGGCGCCTCAAGCATCAGCGCGCGCGCCAAGCCCATGGCAGTGCTGCGCGGCACCAGTCCGAGCCGGTCCGCCGGGAACCCAGCACCCTTCACTGCGGCTGGTTCGAATTTGTAATCGTCCAGGCAACGCGTGAAAAGGGCATCCTGGCTGGCATCGAAGGGATGACCGATGACAACCTTGCGGGCTCCCAATATCCGCAATGCTTCCATCTGTGCCGAAGTGCTGGTGGTCACCGGGACGCCGATGTCGCTCTGTACGTCGCGAATCAGCCCATCGACATCACTGCCGCGCGACCGGTTGATCGGCAACCCGCCGAGGACGAGGAGATCGACCGACGCCCGGGCAATCTCCCGCGCCGCGCGCAGGCTGATCTGGTAGCTCTGGTCGATCTCGTCCTTGTTCATGTCGACGATCGCCAATGTCGATATGACCAGACAGACGCCTTCGGGCACCATTTTGTAGAACTCGAACGGGAACACCTCGGTAGCGGCCGGAGGCGAGGTGTAGCCGATCCGGGCACGGTAGCCATAGATGTCGCGTGGGGAATGTACTTGCATGGCGGTGGAAGCCCGTGCTGCTCAGCGCTGCAGTGTCGAGAAGATGCGGCCATACCCCGTGATCGGCTCCCGGATGTCGAGCATCTCGAATACGTGCCACAACATGGCCTGGAAACTCGAAATTACCGGAACCCCGAGGTCGGCCTCCAGCGGTGCGATGTTGTCGAACGTCGGCATCTGGGCGCAGGGCATGTAGACCGCATCGACATCCGGGGCCATCCGGTATGCCTGCTTGGCAAGCTGGTACGACGCGCGGGAGGCCATGGACCCTATCTCGATGACCGGCAGCCCCAATCCCTTGATGGCGACAACGGCAATGCCCGAGTCTTCGAGGAACTTCTTCAGCAGCAGATTCTGGTCCTCCGCAAACGGAGACGCAATCGCGATCCTTTTCGCACCCAGTCGCCGCAGCGCCTCAACAGCCCCGGTCTGGCTCGTTGTGCATGGGATCGTGGTCACTTCATGCATTTGGCGGATGATCTCCTGGTCAAAGCCGTAGCCCCCATAGGTCACCGTCGGCGACCCTCCCAGCGCGATGACATCGGATTTGGCGCGTGCCAGTTCGGCAGTGGCATCCTTGAGCTTGAGCAGTGCTGCGCCGATGTTGTCGCGGTCCAGGCGCTGGATCGACAGGCAGGTCAGGGCCAGTGCAACGCCGGGAGGCGCCACCTTTGGAAACTCCTGGACCATGGTCTCGGCAGTCATCGATGGGCAGATGAAGCCTATGCGGGCGCGCCATGCGTACATGAAATCGATCTCCGGGGTCGTAGGTGGTGGATGTCGAAGTGCGCCGCAAGCGTCAGTCGGCCTGGATACCGGTTGCCTTGACTACGGACGCCCACTTTGTTGTCTCTTCGCGGATAAAGCTGGCGAACGCCAGGGGGTTCATGGTCATGACGCTCATTTGCGCTGCGCCCAGGCGCTTCTGGGTGTCCGGCTGCGCAAGCGCCTCGGTGATCTTCGCGTTGAGCAGGTCGATGATCGGCCCGGGGGTTCCGGCTGGCGCAAAAATGCCATGCCAGGACGTCGCCTCGAATCCCGGAAACGTCTCGGAGACCGCCGGCAGGTCGGGCAGGTTGGGCAGTCGCCTGGCCGCGGTGGTCGCCAGCCCCACCAGCTGACCAGCGGCTACCTGTTGCACGACCTGACCGGCATCAAACATGAAATTGATATGGCTCCCGAGCAAAGCAACATTGGCCGGGCCGCTTCCGCCGAATGGAATGGGCCGGACATCAATCCCGGCGCTGGCTCGGAAGAGCTCCGCAAACAGGTGCTGGGTGCTGCCACTGCCTGCCGTGCCGTAGGTGACCTGCCCGGGCTTTGCCTTGGCCATCGCGATCAGTTCGGCAACCGATCGCACGCCGAGCGACGGAGGAACGACGAGGAACGTCGGCACACTGGCTATCGGCGCGACCGGGGTCAGCTCCTTTGCAGGCTGGTAGGGCAGCTTGGCGCCATACAGGGCCGGATGGATCGCGATCGTGCCCACGTACCCATGGACCAGTGTGTAGCCGTCGGGTGCAGATCTGGCTGCCTGCGCAGTACCAATATTGCCTGCCGCGCCAGGCCGGTTGACGACCACAAAAGGCTGCCCCAGCATTTGGGTGAGTTTCTCGGCGATGACACGGGTGGAGAGGTCGGTCGACCCGCCCGGTGGATACCCGACAATCACGGTCACCGGCTTGCTTGGGTAGGCCTGCGCAAATACCGCACCACCCAGAAGGACGCCGGCGACAGCCAGAAGCAACTTTCCGACCCGAAACTTCATTGGGAACATCTCCTTTCAGATGCGTTGAACAGCACCACGAGTGTGCATCTCGATGGTTAGGGATCTAAATGGGGGAAACCCTGAGGGCGGCCCACTAAATTCCGGACCGGGGAATGTTTGCAGAGGGCCCGAAAAACGAACCCGAAAACCGCAGCTTGCGGGCGGGTACGCCTACTCCGCCGCAGGAATTTTGGCCACTTTCACCGCACGTTCGTAGCGCTTCAGGCTGGCACGGATGTTGGTCGCATACTGCAACGGAGTCGTGTACTTGATGTCGATGCCCCTGGCGCGGAACGAGTCCACGATCTCGGGGGATTCAGAGGCCAGCTTGATGGCGGCAGCCAATTTCTCCAGGACATTTGCGGGCAGGCCGGCAGGCGCCAGGATGCCGGTTTCGGAAGCGAAGTCGTAGTCCTTGATCAATTCACCGATGGATGGCACATTGGGTAAACCGGCAGCGCGGTAACTTGTGCTCACACCCAAGGCAAACAACTTGCCGGCGGCAATATGGGGCCCGGCTGTCGCAGCCGACGTGGCGAGCACCGGAACCTCGCCGGCCAGGATGGCACCCACGGACTGCCCACTGCCCTTGTAAGGGATGTGCAGCAACTCCACACCCGAGTCCTCGAAGAATGTCGCCATCGAGATGTGGTGGATGCTGCCCACACCCGAGGTGCCGAAGTCGATCTTGCCCGGACGGGCCTTGGCCTCGCGAATGAGGTCCTGCAGGCTGCGGATGCTGGTATTGGCACTGGCCACCAGAAGCACGCCCCCGGTCGCCACCATGCTGATGGGCGTGAAGTCGCGAAGCACGTCGTAGCCCAGGTTCTTGTAGATGTAAGGGGCCACGAACAACTGACCTGTCTCGCCCGCGATCAGGGAGTACCCGTCAGGCGGCATCTTGACGAACTGCGCGGTGGCTGTGGTTCCGGCAGCGCCCGGGCGGTTCTCGACCACGAAGGGCTGGCCCAGCAACTCTCCCAGCTTCTTGGCATAGGCGCGGGCCACCAGATCGGGAACGCCACCGGCCGGATGGCCGACGTAGATCTTCACGGGTTTGTTGGGGTAGTCCTGGGCAAAGGCACTGGTGGCGGCCGCCAGCAATCCCGCAAACGCCAGGATCAGGGTCTTGAGCCATATCGCCATCGTTGTCTCCTTCAGTTGGTGCAAAAACAGAACTCGCAATAACACGCCGGACCGCCATTCCCGCACGGTTCACGGCCGTCGCGGCAGAACGTAGGAGAACTCAGTCGGCCAGAGGAATCTTGGCGATTCTGACGGCGCGCTCGTATTTCTTCAGGTTGACCCGGATGTTCTCAGCGTATTCGGCAGGCGTGGTGTAGCGGACGATGAGGCCGGACTTGCGAAGGCCCTCCGTCACCTCCGCCATCTCCGAGACCTTCTTCACAGCCGCCGACAACTTGGACAGTATCGGCGCTGGCAGGCCGGGTGGCGCCAGAAAGCCCACTTCGGATGCGAAGTCGTAGCCCTTCACGAACTCGCCGATGGACGGCACATTCGGATACCCTGGCAGACGGAAACTGGTCGACACCGCCAGCGGGATGAGTTTGCCTGCCGCAACATGCACTCCAGCGCCCGCAGCAGACGTTGCGAGCACCGGCACCTCACCCGCCAACGCACTCACGACCGACTGACCACTGCCTTTGAAGGGAATGTGCTGCATGTCGATACCGGAGTCCTCCATGAACGTGGACATCACGATGTGGTGGATGGTGCCGATGCCGGAACTGCCAAAGTCGATCTTGCCTGGTCGCGCCGTGGCCTCCCGGATCAGGTCCTGCAGGGTCTTGATCGACGACCCCGGCGTGGAAACGACCATCACCGCCGTAGTCGCCACCATGCTGATGGGCGTGAAATCGCGAACCGTATCGTACTGCAGGTTCTTGTAGACATAGGGCGCCACAAACAGCTGGCTGGTTTCGCCCACCAGCAGCGTGTAGCCGTCCGCTGGCATCTTGGACACCTGGGCAGTGGCCGTGGTGGCGCCTGCGCCGGGCCGGTTCTCCACCACCACCGGTTGCCCCAGGACCTCGCCGAGTTTCTGCGCAAATCCGCGGGCGACGACGTCGGGGCCGCCGCCAGCCACAAATCCGACGATCATCTTGATCGGCCTCGCGGGATAGTCCTGCGCGAACGCGCCACTGGTTGCCGCCAGCACCGCCGCCAATGCCATGAACCGTCTGCCCAGCGCCTTGTTCATCTGTTTCCCTTGTCAGCAATCATTTCCACACGATGAAACCCGCACCGACACCGGTGCCCGCTGGCGTCCGGTACAAGGGCAGGTATTCGGACCACGCCACCGGCATACCTTCCATGGCGCCGGCGGTCAAAACCCAGTTGAGGATCTCGGACGACCCTGAGTTGAGCGCACCACGCGGCAGCGAACGCAGCGTCGCGGCGTCGCCAGCCACCAGTGCGCCCATGACGCTGCGGTCGAGCGCCTCATCCACGACAAAATGGCTCAGCCCACCGGATGCCACGATGGCAACCCGCCGGTCTGACCGGTCGGACTCGAGCACCCTGCGCAAGGCCCGTCCGATGTCGTGGCAGCGCGCCGCGCTCGGCACGTTGGGCGGGAAGTAGGTGTTGAGCAACAACGGCACCATCGGGATGGGACGCTGGCGGAACAGCCGCTTCGAAATGAAGCCAAATGCGTGCCCGAGTCCGGCCTTGCCGCCATCACCACAGCTCGCCACAGCGGTCACATCGACGCCCTGGTCGATCAGGCCTTCGATGAGTTGGAGGGCGAACGCCTGCTGCCCGGGGAGCGTGTGACGCGTGTCCATCAGGTAGCCCCTGCCCATGGTCTTGACCCAATCGGGTGACCCTTGACGTCCAAACGCATCGCTCGTGATCAGCTGGTCGTTGTGGTAGATCGCGAACGCAGGCTGGTTGGCCGGACCAAAAAGTTCCCCCTGGTCATCCCCAACGATGAGGACGATGTCTGGCTGGGCGGCCTCCAGCGTATCGGCCAGGCGGTTCAGGGCGGCTTCACACAACTGCGCCTTGCGTTCGAGTTCGGACGGCTGCGACACCTCGGTGTAGCGGGGGCCGGTTTCCGCCAGCAGCTCTGCATAGGAGACCCAGCGGCCGTCCGACAGGTTCAACCGGGGGTTGTTGCGGTCGGCCTCTGCGCGGTGCTGCCAGTCTGAACTCTCCAACGTGAACAGCGGGGTATGGGAAGTGCCGATTCCGAGAACGATATTGGCCATGGCGTAGAACCTAGTTGGTTGCAGGTAGCTTGTAGACGTCGATCGTTCGTGCGCCCTGCTTGAGCCGCGCGACGATCTCGAGTTCATCGCGTTCGCGCTGCAAGCCTGCAGCGACGACGCGCACGGCATCGGCGCGCGCCAAAACCACCACGCCGTCTGCGTCGGCGACCAACAGGTCACCGGTATGCACGAGGATGTCGCCGATCAGCGCCGACCGGCCCACCGACCCGGCGCCATCGGCCCGCTTCGTGGTGCCACGGATGCAGACACCGGCGGAGAACACCGGCCAGTCAAGCGTGCGAAGTTCCTCGGAATCCCGCACCCCCCCTTCGGTGACGAACCCGGCCAGTCCGCACTCGCGGGCCGCATTGGCCATGATGCCACCCCAATAACCGGCCTCGGCGTCGGCGCCACATTCGTGGAGCAGCACGGCTCCCTTGGGTGCCGCGTAGATGGCACGGTGCAGCCACAGGTTGTCGCGCGGGGGGCCGACCACCGTGAAGACCGGGGCGGCAATACGCCAATCGTTGCGCAACGGCTTGATGGCCGAAGGCAAGGCCCCCATCTTGCCACCGGCTTCGTGCAACGTGGCACTGCCCAGCTGGCGCGCCTGGTGCAGCAGATCGTGGGGGAACCCGTCCATCAGGATGTTCCCTTGGTCTGAAGGGCGTGGTAGCCCTGATTCTTGCGCGCCTGATCGAGCCGCTCACCCCGTTCCACTGCTGCACGAATGTGGTCTTCTGCCTGCTCGATGCGGCTCGCCACCTCGGCCACTTGCTCGATGCGCTCCTTGGGCACCACCACCACCCCGTCCCAATCGCCGAGTACATAGTCACCCGGGTCGACACGCACACCACCGATCGAAATGCTGCATTGCACCGCGTCCACTGCAACACGGTCCTTGCCGGTGCGCATGTGGCTGGCGCGCGCGAAGATCGGGTATTTGAGTTCGATGGCACGGGGCGCGTCACGGCACACGCCATCGATCACGGTGCCGCCCAAGCCCTTGCGGCTGGCCACGATGGTGAGGATGTCACCCCACACGGTGGCATCCATGCGCTGCTGGTTGTCGAGCGCCACGACCGTTCCTGGCCCGAGATCGTCGATGTAGTCGCCGACCGTGCCGCCGCGCGTCCCGCACGGCACGTAACGGATGGTGAAAGCGGGCCCGGCTGCCCGAAAACCCGGATCCAGCGGCTTGATGCCCAGACATTGGCCGGCGATACCCAGCTTGTCCAGCGCGTCCGAGACGGTGGTTGTGTCCATGCGGCACAGCGCCGCCATTGCTTGGGTAGTCATTCAGCTGCCTTTCAACATGCTCTCATACTGGTGGCTCATCACCACGCTCACCGGTTCGCCGTTGCGCACCCGGGCAATCATCTGCTGCTCGCGTGCGGCCAGGCCTTCGGCGGTGGCCAGGACCTCCTCCAGGCGGGCGGCCGGCACGAACACCACGCCGCTGCTGTCCGCCAGCACCCAGTCACCGGGGCGCACGCGAATGCCGCGCACCACGATCGGCTCCTGGCAGGCGATTTCCATCACCCGCCCGCGCGCCGTCGCCGGCACGGCGCCGACGCCGAAGACCGGAAAACCGAACTCAATCGCCTCGTCGATGTCGCGGCACATGCCGTCGACGATCACACCCTCGATGCCGCGGCTCTTGGCGGCGAAGGACAAGATGCCGCCCCAGCCCGCAGCCTGCTGGTGCGCATGGTGCTCGACCACGATCACATCGCCCGGACCACCCTGGTCGACGGCCGCCGTGCACAGATGGCGTGGCGCGACCCCGCCCTCGGCCGGGCCCAGGGTGACCGTGATCACACGGCCGGCCACGCGCGTCTGGCCGGCCAGGCGGCCGATGCCGAAGGCCACGCCGCGGATGCCCAGGCGGTCCAGTGCGTCGGACAACACGCAGGTGTCGACCTTCACCAGCCGCGCTTGCACAGCGCGGGCGGCTTCGGCCGTCAGCACTGCGCTCATTTGTAGTTCTTGAAGTGGGTGTACAGGCGGGCGCAGTTGCACTCGAAAATGTTCTCGCGGTCCTTGTCGCTGAGCATCTCCATGGCCTCGATCACCGGTTTGAGGTCGTCGAAGCTGCGGCCCGAGCGCGGGTCGATCTGGCTGCCCGTGCCCGGGTTCTCGGTGGCAAAAAGCACCCGCTCGGTGCCAACCACCTTGAACAGCAGCTCCAGCGCGTCCTTGTCGTAGGTGGTGGTGTCGAAGTGCAGGTGCTTGAGCTGCTCGTCGAAGAAGGCCTCTTTCTTGTGCACCGACCAGGCCCTGAAGCGCCCCATGTGGTAGGGGATGGCGCCGCCGCCGTGCGGGATGATGAGCTTGAGCGTGGGGAAGCGCTTGAACACCTCCGAGGACAGCAGCGAGGTGATGGCGATGCTCTCCTCGTTGATGAACTTCAGCGTGTACGACAGGCGTGGCTCGCAGCTGCCGGCTGAATGCACCAGGGCCGGTATGTCGAGCTCGCACAGTTTCTCGTACAGCGGGTACCAGAACGGGTCGCCCATGCCGGGAGGGGGCGCAGCGTCGCCCTCGGTCGGGTCGGGGTTGAGCAGGCAGCCGATGAAGCCCTGCTCCTTGACGCGGAATTCGAGCTCTTCGAAACAGTTGACCGGCGAGGTATCGCGGTACTGGGGCAGGCCGGCCACGGCGCGAAAGCGGGTCGGGAACATTTCGACCGTGCGGTAGACCAGGTCGTTCATGTAACGCGTCCACAGCGCAGTCACCTTGGACGGCTTGACCGAGTGCATCTGCATGTAGGGCCGCGGCGACAGGAACTGGATGTCCGTGCCGACCCTGTCCATGATGTCGATGATGGTCTGGCCGGCCTTGCGCACCGATTCTTCGGGCAGCACCGGCGGGGAGGTGGGGTTGGCGCGGCTCGCCACCAGTTCGGCCATGTATTTGTAGGCCTCGGGCGGTACGACCACGTGGGCGTGGGAGTCGATGATCAATGGCATGGGAGGGGTCTTTCGTCAGGGTTAATGGAGTCAGGTAATTACGGCCACGGCTTCAAGCTGCACCAGCATGCCGCCGCGCAGGTCGTACATCAGGGTGTGGCGCGCCGGGCGGTCGTGGGGGTCGGGGAAGCGCTGCAGCCACTGTTCGTTGACGGCTGCTCGCGCGGAGTCGTCCTTGATGAAGACGGTCATGCGCACCAGGTGGTCCAGCGTGGCGCCGCCGGCCCGCAGCAGGCTCTCCATGTTCTGGAATGCGAATTTGACCTGCTCGGCAACGTCCGCGGGCAAGGTGTCGGTCGCCGGGTCCTTGCCCATGATACCGGAGGAATAGATGACATTGCCGACACGCGCACCCATCGGGATGGGCGCGTTGCCGTGCGTGATGCCGGGGACTTCGAGGCTGCGGCCTTTGCGTTCACTCATTCAGGACTCCTGGTTGACTGTGGTGCCGGCGCCTAGGGCTCGAAGACGAGGCCGAGTGCGTCAGCGATGGGGGAGAAGCGCACATGGGTGCGCGACACGAAGGTGCGAAAGCTGCCGCGAAAGTGCTTCTTGCCCTTCTCGTTGGGCAAATCGATGCGCTGGTTGCGCGCCTCATCGCGGATCACCCCCATCGGGTCTTCCCCGCGCTCCACCTTCTTCATCTCGCGGCGCAGCATGCGCCGGTACATCGCAATCCCCTGGTCCGAGGCCCCCAGATTTTCGCGTGTGCGGTTCGCAAGCGGCCCCTGCGTCAGCCACGCCATGACGTCCTGGCCGTCAATGTGGTCCACGCGGAACTCGCCATTGGCCAGCCGGAACGGCACCTCGTGCAGGTGCACCTCCTGCAGCAGCCGCGGCGGCACCGAGGCCCCCGGCGGCGGCGTGTACGCGTGGTACCAGAAGTGCATGGTGTTCTCGTCGTCCATCGGCACCCGCATCTGGAACACATAGGCGCGTTTGTCCTCGTCGCCGTTGCCTACCGCGAGCATGCTGGGGAACACAATCGGGTGGCCCACCTTCCAGTCGTCACCCTCTTCGCTCTGCCCCTCGAGCAGCCGGTGCTTGGTGATGCCCCACTCGAACTCCCGAAAGTCGATCTTCTTGTGCGTGGCGCTGATGTGCGTCTTCACCCCCTCCTGCTCCAGCAGGAACTCCGTGCTGCGCCCGTGCAGCCACTCCGCATGCACCGGGTCCAGCGAAGTCTCCACGATCTGCAGCCAGTTGCACGGAATGTGCGCATGGCCCAGCAACCGGATCGCGCCCGGCACCACAAAACCATCAAAACGCGGCAGCAGCGGCACCGGCTTGGGGCCCAGGTAGGCAAACACCAGCCCGCCAAGCTCCTGCACCGGGTAGCCCGCAATCCCCACCTTCTGGCGGAACTCCAGGTTGTCCTTCTCAAACGGCTGGCTCAGGCACTGGCCCTGGGCGTTGAACTCCCAGCCGTGGTAGGGGCAGCGGATACCGCCCTCGGTGGGCAAACCGTAGACAAACGAGGCCCCCCGGTGCGGGCACTGGTGCTCGACCAGGCCCAGGCGACCCTGGCGGTCCTTGAACAGCACCAGATCCTCGCCCAGCAGGCGCACCGCCTTGGTCCACTTGTCGCGCAGTTCCACGGCCGCGGCCACCGGGTGCCAGTAACGGCGCATCAATTCGCCCCCCGGCGTGCCTTTGCCCACCTGGGTGAGCAGCCGGTTTTGCTCTGCCGTTTCCATCGATGCTCCTTCGTTTTGCCTGAACCTCGCCACCGGCCCGCAGAGCAGCACCCGATTAGCGATCTAAGTCTAGCAAATTCCTGACGGCGATCAAGTGCGACCGATCCTCTTTGCGCTAGGGAAAACCCTTGGGGTGCGGGACGGCGCGGCAGCGCCGCTCAGCCGACCTTGCGCAGCGGCGGCAAGGTGCGGTTCATCCGGAACTCGTCGACTTCGAGGTTCTTCATCATCGTGATGGCGGTCTTGCGGAAGATCGCGACGTCGCGCGGAGCAATGCCGCCAATGGCCACCGAGTTGAGCTCCTCGGCCAGCGGGATCAGCTTGTCTTTCAGGGCGCGACCTTCGGGTGTCAGCAGGATGCACACGTTGCGCAGGTTGCTGGGGAGCTTCTGGCGCGAGATGTAACCCAGCGACTCCATGGCCCGCAGCGCGCTGTAGGTGGTGGGCTCGGTCACGCCGGCGTAGTCGCTCAGCTCGCGCTGGGTGATGCCGTCGTGCTCCCACAGGACCCGCAGGAAGGCCCAGTACCCGTAAGAGACCGCATGGTCCATCAGGCGGATCTGCATGCCCCGGGTCATGCCACGCAACAAATCCTTGACAACGTACGCCAGGCGGTCGTTGGGTACCGCCTCGCGCCACCGGCGCCGCCCTGGCGGCACGGAAGTATCGATTCGAGAGTCCTTGATGCGAGTAGCCATAGGTCTTTATTTTCTGGCGGGAGCCCGGAGCCGGTGCTGGTACGGCGCTCCCAGGTTGGCAAGTGTACTGGCCGGCACCCGGGTGGCTGCGGAAATGGCTTTCAGAGGTTCGGCAGCAGTCGCGTGGACTTCGCACTTGAGACAAAAATCATGGTCTCATCCTGGATGCTCCTTCGTTTTGCCTGAACCTCGCCACTGGCCCGCATCGCAGTATCCTATTAGCGATCTAAGTCTAGCAAATTCCTGACGGCGATCAAGTGCGACCGATCCTCTTTGCGTCAGTGAAAACCCCTATGGCAGAGCCGAGGCGGCGATCTCACGCCCCTCTGTGCGCCTGCCACGAAACTTTGGGCCGCTGATGGATCAGCGCAGAGACAATCCGCGTCGGATCACAACCGGCTTGCCCCCAGTGCGCAATTTGCTGATCCAATGCGCCAGCGCCGAGTCGAGATGGTGCGCATGGGAGGGGAACCATTGGACCAACTCCTGCACCAGGCGCCGGCAGACGGCAGTATTGCCCTCGCCCAACAGCTTGCGCACCTCGTCCACCGACTTCATCACCGCTGCATGTTCGTCAATGTGGCATTCCCTGGGCGGGAAATTTGTTTCTGTCATCCAGGCGTTCTCCATGTCGAAATGGGTTCGGGTGTGGGTTGCGAAGATGTCCAGAAGCGCGGGCAACTCGGCGTCCGAAGCCCGCTCCATTCGTACCACGATGTCGACGAACTCTTTGTGCGTCTCATCCATTTGCGGGTATCCGAGCAGAAAGTTGTCGCTCCAGGCGAATTGCTCCGGGGGTGGGTTTGTTGTGATCATGGTGTCTATAGTTGATGCTTGATGCTTGATGCTTGATGCTTGATGCTTGATGCTGCAGGCGGCACCGTGGCCGGGCAAGATCGCCCAAGGCCGGCTACACCGCTGCGCAACGGGCTCGGGACACTGATGAAGGTCTGCATTGGTCTATTCTGACCTATCTTGTGCGTCGCTTTGGCGCGCGATCCGGTTCCATGCAGGACGGATTGACGGCAGACGTGCCTACTTGGAAAGCGCCCGCAACACCACCAGCAGGTCCTTCGCCTGCACCCGGTCCCCCGGTGCCACATGCACGGCTTCGACTTCCGCGTCGCGGTCGGCGCTCACGTGGGTTTCCATCTTCATGGCCTCCAGCGCCAGCAAAGTGCTGCCGGCGCTGACACGCTGGCCCGGCTGCACCGCGACACTCACGATGCCGCCCGGCATGGGGGCAGCCACATGCCACGGGTTGGTCGGGTCGGCCACCGGGCGGCCGCGCGCGGCGGCGCCGGCGTCCGGGCGCAACACCCGCACCGTGCGTGACTGGCCGTTGAGTTCGAACTGCACCTTGTACGCCGCCTCGCCGTCGGCCGACACCGATTGCAGTGCCACCAGCAGGGTCTTGCCGGGGTCGATCTCCACCGTCAGTTCCTGGTCTGGTTGCGCGCCGTAGAAGAACACCGGCGTGGGGAGCATCGAGGTGTCGCCGTACTGGGCGGTGTGCGCGCAGAAGTCGCGCATCACCCTGGGGTACATCAGGTAGGACGCGAGTTGCCGGTCGTCCAGCGGCTGTTCGCATTCGCGCTCGGCGCTGGCGCGCGCCTCGGTCAGGTCGACCGCCGGGAGGCGGTCCCCGGGGCGGTAGGCAACCGGCGGCAGCGCGTCGTCGGCCAGCCTGAGCACCTTGCGCGACAGGCCGGCGGGGAATCCGTCTGGCGGAAACCCCAGCTCCCCCTTGAACAAGGACACCACCGACTCCGGAAAGGCCACTTCGCGCGCCGGGTCGAGCACGTCGGCGGGGGTCAGGTCGCTGGCGACCATCATCAGCGCCATGTCGCCGACCACCTTGGAGGTGGGTGTGACCTTGACGATGTCGCCGAACAGGCGGTTCACGTCGGCATAGGTTTGCGACACCTCGGTCCAGCGGTGCGCCAGGCCCATGCCGCGCGCCTGTTCGCGCAGGTTGGTGTACTGGCCGCCTGGCATCTCGTGGCGGTAGACATCGGCCGTGCCGGAGCGGATGTCGGACTCGAAAGGCGCGTAGAACCGCCGCACACTTTCCCAGTACATCGAGGCGGCATGTAATGCATCCTGCGACAGGCCAGGGTCGCGTTCGGTCCCCACAAGCGCGGCGGCGATCGACGACAGGTTGGGCTGCGAGGTGAGGCCGCTCATCGCGTCCAGGGCGCCGTCCACCGCATCGCAACCGGCCTCCACCGCCGCCAGCACCGAGGCGGCCGAAGCGCCGCTGGTGTCGTGGGTGTGGAAGTGCACCGGCAGGCCGGTTTCGTCTTTCAGCGCCCGCACCAGCGCCGCCACGGCGCGCGGGCGGCAGATGCCTGCCATGTCCTTGATCGCCAGCAGGTGCACACCGGCTTGTTGCAGTTCGCGCGCAATGCCGGTGTAGTACTTCAGGCTGAATTTGTCGCGCGCGGTGTCGAACAGGTCGCCCGAATAACATATCGCGCCTTCGCACAGGGCGCCTGTGTCGACCACGGCGTCGATTGCCACGCGCATGTTCTTGACCCAGTTCAGCGCGTCGAAAACGCGGAACAGGTCGATGCCGCCAGTTGCCGCCTGCTGCACGAAATGCCGCACCACGTTGTCGGCGTAGTTGGTGTAGCCGACGCCGTTGGAGCCGCGCAGCAGCATCTGGAACAGGATATTGGGGACACGGTTGCGCAGCTGGTCCAGCCGCTGCCAGGGGTCTTCCTTGAGGAAACGCAGCGCCACGTCGAAGGTGGCACCGCCCCAGCATTCGAGCGAGAACAGCTGCGACAACTGGCTGGCGTAGAAGGGCGCGATCGGCAACATGTCGGCGGTGCGCATGCGTGTTGCCAGCAGCGACTGGTGGGCGTCGCGCAGCGTGGTGTCGGTCACCAGCACGCGGTCCTGGGCCAGCATCCATTGGGCAAATGCCGCCGGACCCAGCGCCCGCAGGCGCTGGCGCGTGCCGTCCGCCGGCGTTGTTCCGGCAGGCAGCTTGGGCAGCAACGGCCGCGGCAGCGGAAGGGCCGGCAACACGCGGCCCTTGACCTCTGGATTGCCATTGACCGCCACCTCGGCCAGAAAACGCAGCAGCTTGCTGGCCCGGTCGCGCCGGGCCGCGAAAGCCAGCAGCTCCGGTGTGTTCTCGATGAAACGCGTGGTGAGTACACCGGTGGCAAAGGCCGGGTGGTTGATCAGGTTTTCCAGGAACTGCAGGTTGGTGGCCACACCGCGGATGCGGAACTCGCGCAGCGCCCGGTCCATGCGCTGGATGGTTTCGCGCGCGGTGGGGGCCCACGCTGTCACCTTGACCAGCAGCGAGTCGTAATACGGTGTGATCACCGCGCCGCCGTAGGCCGTGCCCGCATCGAGCCGGATGCCGAAACCGGCTGCACTGCGGTAGGCGGCAAGGCGGCCATAGTCGGGCAGGAAGCCGTTTTCCGGGTCTTCGGTGGTCACCCGGCACTGCAGGGCGTGGCCGTTCAGCGGTATTTGCGCCTGCGGTGGCACGCCGGTCGGGTGCAACCCGCCGGTGCTCGGGCCGTCCGGGCCTTCAGTGACACCGATGTGGCCGCCCTCCGTGATGCGGATCTGCGCCTTGACGATGTCCACGCCGGTGACCATCTCGGTCACGGTGTGTTCGACCTGGATGCGCGGATTGACCTCGATGAAATAACACTTGTCGTCGTCCGCATCCATCAGGAACTCGACCGTGCCGGCGTGGGTGTAGGCTACCGAGCGCATCAGTTTCAGGGCGCTGTCGCACAGGGCGGCGCGGCCTGCCGGGTCGAGGTAGGGCGCGGGTGCGCGTTCCACCACCTTCTGGTTGCGCCGCTGCACGGTGCAGTCGCGTTCATGCAGGTGCACCACGTTGCCGTGCTGGTCACCCAGGATCTGCACCTCCACATGGCGCGCCCGGCGGATGAGCTTTTCGAAGTAGACCTCGTCGTTGCCGAACGCAGCCAGGGCCTCGCGCCGCGAAGCGTCCAGCGCGCCGGCCAGTTCGGCCTCGTTCTCGATCACCCGCATGCCACGGCCGCCACCACCCCAACTGGCCTTGAGCATCACCGGGTAGCCGATGCCGGCTGCCAGGTGGGCGCACGCGGCCGTGTCGAGGGGCAGCGGGGGCGTGGCCGGCATCACCGCCACGCCGGCCGCCACCGCCGCGTGGCGCGCCGCCACCTTGTTGCCCAGCGTGCGCATCACGGCCGGTGTGGGGCCGATCCAGCGGATGCCGGCAGCGATGACGGCGTCGGCGAAATCGGGGTTCTCGGACAGGAAGCCATAACCCGGGTGGATGGCGTCGACCAGCGCCTGCTGTGCGATGCGCAGGATGTCCGCGCCGTCGAGGTAGGCAGCCAGCGGTTTTTTGCCTTCGCCGACCAGGTAACTCTCGTCGGCCTTGAAGCGGTGCAGGGCCTGGCGGTCCTGCTGCGAATAGATCGCCACGGTGCGTATGCGCATCTCCGAGGCGGCCCGCATGACGCGGATGGCGATTTCGGAGCGGTTGGCGATCAGGATCGAACGGATTGGCTGGATGGTCATGGCGGCTGGGTCGGGTTGGGCGATAAGCGGGCGCAGGCCCAGCATATCCCACAGCAAGAAACGCACCAAGGCTGACCGGGGCCCGTTATCGGCCGCACGGTCAGCCAGCTTGGCGGCCAAACCGTGCGCCGGGCCGAATTACGCCCTGCAGGCGCTTGAGCGAACCGGTGTCAGGCGGCTTTCTTGGCGGGCTTGGCCTTGGCCTTCTTGGCCGGCGCGGCCTTGTTCTTGGTCTTCTGGACCGGCTTCTTGGCCGCCATGGACTTTTTCTGTGCGGGTGCTGCAACGGGGGGTTGGGTGGCCTTGGAAGGAGCGGCGGGTGCGGGTGCGGGTGCGGGTGCCGGCGCAGCGGCCTGCGCCGAGGCTGAAATGGAGATGAAGCCGGCGAGCAGGGCAACGAGGATCTTGTTCATGGAAATTCCAGGGTAAGGGCAAGAAACCACCCGGCCCAGCGCCGGGTCTTTGCTTACAACGGTTGGCCGGGTTTGGCGTTGACACGCGCAGGCGCCGGTTGGCAACAACTGCGGGATTTCCACGAGCGCCGGGTCAGGTCAGCCAGCGCCGCTGTGCCGCCAGGCGGCTGGCGGCTGCAAACGTCACCTTGCCGCCCATGTCCCGCTGCGCCGCCGGCCATAGTTTTTGCAGCAACTCGGCGGTGGCCAGGGTGTCGGCAGCGGCCTGGTGGCGCACGGCGCAGCGGATGTTCATCTGCGCCATCCATTCGTCGAGCGACCGTGCCCGGACCTTCGGGTTCAGCACAGCGGCCAGGGGTTCCAGGTCGAGCCAGGGATTGGCCGGCCGGTAGCCCAGCACGGTATCGAAGGCGCGCAGGATCAGCGTCTGGTCGAAGGCCGCGTGAAACGCGATCAAGGGGGAACTGCCGATGAAGCGCTCGAAGGCGGTGAGCGCTGCAACGGGTGGCACCCCCTTGCGCTGCGCCCCGACGCCGATGCCGTGCAGCAGGATGTTGCCCTTGTCGGCGATGCTGACGTCCTGGCGCAGCACCACCTCGAAACTGTCTCCTGGCACGACGCGGGCGCGGTGGCCGCCGGTGGTGACGGCGATGGCGGCAATCGCCAGCAAACGGTCGCGTTTTGGGTCCAGGCCGCTGGATTCGACGTCCAGCACCACCCAGCGGCTGTCGTCGATGTCCGGCCCGGGTCGCAGCCGCCGTGTCAGTGACTGGAGAAAACTCATCGCTGGTAGTCGAGTTCCATCTTCTGCTGGAGTCGGCGCGCAACCCGGAAACTCTCCTTGAGCATGCGCCGGTCGATGTCGTTGAGGGTCGACAGTTCGACCAGGTTGGCCTGGTCCGGCGCGGCACCGGGGTGCGCCATCTGCACCCGCAGGCGCAGCATCTGCAGGAACTCGAACGCGGCCACCCAGGCCTGGCTTTCGTTCGGCGCGACCTTGAGCAGCGGCCCGAGCGCCTCGAAGCGCTGGCGCGTGCCAGTCTCTGTGACACCGTGCGCCAGCGCATAGAGGCGCGCCACATCCACAAAAATCGCAGTTCCGCTGTGTTTGAGGTCGATCATGCCGTGCCCGTCCACATCGCGCGTTTCCACGCTGCCCAGCCAGCTCAGGGGCGGCCGGCTGCGCAACGCGTTGTCGGCCATCTGCTTGATGAAACGCGGCAGGCCGGCTGCCTTGTGTGTCACCAGATCGCGCAAGGCGCTGGCCAGCGACGCGTTCCCGAGCAGCGGGCGCAGGTCAAAATAGATGCTGGCCCGGAGCAGGTCTTGCGGGGCGCCACGCTCCATCCAGTCGCCAAAACGCTGGCCCCACTCCTGCACCGTCAGGCAACACTGCGGGTTGCTGGCCATCACCAGCCCCTTGCACAAGGGGTAGCCGCAGGTGTCGAGCGCCTGGTTGACCTGTGTCGCAAACGCCAGCCACCCGGGACGGTCGGCCTCGGGGTCGTCGCTTTCGAACACCAGCCCGTTGTCCTGGTCGGTGGAAATTGTCTGTTCGGAGCGGCCCTCCGACCCGAAGGCCAGCCAGCAGGCGCGGCTGAAATCCAGGCCGTGTTCCCGCGCGACCAATTCCAGCAGTTGTTCGGTCAGCACATCGTTGAGGTGGCTGATCAGTTGGGTGAGCTGGCGCGCGGCCACGCCCTGGCGCAGCAGCGTGTGGGCAAAGCGGCGGACGTCCCGCGCGGCTGTGGCCAGCGCCGGCACATCGCGCGCAGAGCGGATGGCCGAACTCACATGCTTCAGCGACAGGCGCTGCAACGCGAACAGGTCGCGCTCCGACACCAGGCCCACCACGCGGCCACCACGCGTGACCGGCACGTGGCGGATGCCGTGGCGCGACATCAGCAGCGCGGCGTCCTGGGCGGTCCTGTCGACGTCGAGGGTCAGGATTGGCTGGGTCATCACCTGCGCGATCGGTGTCGCGAGGTCGACCCGTGCCAGCGTGATGCGGCCCAGGATGTCGTGCCGCGTGAGAATGCCCAGCGCCGCGCCTTGCGGGTCGGTCACCATCACAGAGCCGATATGGCGTTCGTGCATGGTGCTCAGCGCGTCGAAGAGCGGAGTGTCTGGCGGGACCGCGACCGGGTTCCTGAGCCCGAGTTGGCCGAGTGGTGTTTCAAGCGTCTGTTCGTCCAGTGCCTGCGAGGAATAACTGGCCTGCAGTGCCTGGCGCGACAACTCGAGGTAGCGCAGGGCCCGATGGCCCAGGAAAGCCGAAAACTGCGGGCTGAGCGCTGCCAGCGTCCGGACCTCCGGCACCGGCAGCAGCAGGCAAAACACGTCTTCATGGGCCTGGTAGGTGGCCGCCACTGGCCGCGCGCCCATGACCGCGCCGACCGGAAAGATGTCGCCCGCGTCGTATTCGAATCCGGGTGCCTGGTCGTGGCCGCCAACTCGGCCGGTGATGTGTCCCTGGCGGATGCAGATCAGGTGCGTTGGCGGGCCGTCGGCCGGTGACAGGACGGTTTCACCGGGCGCAAAATAGGCCTGCTCGCTGGCAGCGAGAAAGTGGTCGACATGCTCCGGCTGCATCTGCGCAAACGGCGCGTGCCGCACCAATTCGGCGCGCAGGTTGCCCATCAGGCTGGGCGAGGGCTGGGTGCCCGACGGCGCGGTGGCGGCCATGCGGCAGGTTCTGGGGCTGACTCAGGCGAACACTTCGAACAGCCCCGCTGCGCCCATGCCGCCGCCGACACACATCGACACGACCACGAGTTTCGCTTTGCGCCGCCGGCCCTCGAGCAGGGCGTGGCCGGCGAGCCGGGTGCCGGTCATGCCGAACGGGTGGCCAATCGCAATCGAGCCGCCGTTGACGTTGTATTTTGCCGGGTCTATGCCCAGCGTGTCGCGGCAATACAGGCATTGGCTGGCGAACGCCTCGTTGAGTTCCCACAGGTCGATGTCGGCGACTTTCAGACCGTGCCGCTCCAGCAGCCGCGGGATGGCGAACACCGGTCCGATGCCCATTTCATCGGGCTGGCAACCGGCCACGGCCCAGCCCTTGAACGCACCCAGTGGGTGCAGACCGCGGCGCTCGGCTTCGCGCGCCTCCATGAGCACCACCGCGCCGGCCCCGTCGGACAACTGGCTGGCATTTCCGGCGGTGACGAACTTGCCCGGGCCTTTGACCGGCTCGAGCCTGGCCAGCCCTTCGAGGGTGGTGTCCGGGCGATTGCATTCGTCGCGGTCCACGACAGCATCGACCATCGACTCGGCCTTGGTCGCTTTGTCGACCACCTTCATTTGTGTCTTGACCGATATGATTTCGTCCTTGAACTTGCCGGCGGCCTGCGCTGCCGCCATGCGCCGCTGCGATTCCAGCGAATAGGCGTCCTGGACTTCACGGCTGATGCCGTAACGCGCGGCCACGACGTCGGCGGTGTCGATCATCGGCATCCAGAAGTCAGGGTACAGGTCGGTGAGCCGGGTGTCGCGCCCACCACCGCCACCGCCCTGGAAACTGATGGAATCCACACCACAACCCACCACCACGCTGGCGCCTTCCTCGACGATGTGGTGCGCGGCGTTGGCGATTGCGTTCAGCCCGGAAGAACACGCGCGGTGCAGGGACACGCCCGAGGTGGTCACTGGCAGACCGGCCAGGAGTGCCGCGGCCCGCGCCACGTTGCCGTGCGCGGCGACGCTGCCGGCAACCACGTCTTCTACCTCTGCCGGGTCCACGCCGGCGCGTTGCACGGCGTGTTCGATGGCATGGCCCAGCATGGTCATGGCGGGTGTGTTGTTGAAGCCGCCGCGCATGGACTTGGCCAGGCCGGTGCGCGCATAGGAAACGATGACTGCCTGTCGCATGGGGTGGTTCTCCTTCTGGGGTTGGTTGAACGGATGGAAGTCTTGGGTCGGTGGTCGGGTCAGGCCGGGTCCTGGAAGCGCCGGCCTTCGTTGGCCAGTTTTTCGAGCAAGTTCGACGGCCGGAAGTCGTCGCCCAGGCGTGCATGGAACTCGCGCATCTTGTCGCGCACCACACCCAGGCCCAGGCTGTCGCCATAGAACATCGGACCACCGCGGTAGGCTGGCCAGCCGTACCCGTTGATCCACACGATGTCGATGTCGGAGGCGCGGATGGCCTTGCCTTCTTCGAGAATCTTGGCGCCTTCGTTGACCATCGGGTAGATGCAGCGCTCGAGAATTTCGGCGTCTGACACGGCCCGGCGCGTTATCCCCTTGCGGGTTGCCAGTTCGAGGATGAGTTTTTCGACCACCGGCGAGGGGGTGGCGTTGCGTTGCGCGTCGTAGTCGTAATAACCGGCGCCGGTCTTCTGGCCGCGCCGGTCGAGTTCGCACAAGATCTCGCGCATGGTCTGTCCGGTCGACGCCTCGCGCGTCCAGCCCAGGTCCAGCCCGGCCAGGTCGGACATGGCGAACGGCCCCATCGGAAAACCGAAGTCAACCAGAACCCGGTCCACATCCCAGGGCATCGCGCCTTCGAGCACCAGTTGCTGCGCCTCGCGCTGGCGTTGCGCCAGCATGCGGTTGCCGACAAACCCGGGACACACACCCACCAAGGCCGCGATCTTGCCGATCTTGCGCGCCAGTTTCATCGAGGTGGCGATCACCGGTTTGGAGGTTTTGTCGCCGCGCACCACCTCGAGCAAGCGCATGACGTTGGCGGGCGAGAAGAAGTGCAGGCCGATCACCGATTCGGGGCGCGTGGTGGCGGCCGCGATCTCGTTCACGTCCAGACGCGAGGTGTTGGTGGCGAGCACCGCGCCCGGCTTGGCGATCGTGTCGAGCCGTGCGAACAGCGTCTTCTTGACAGCCATGTCTTCGAACACGGCTTCGATCACCAGGTCGCTGTCGGCCAGCGCGTCGAGCGACAGGGTGGGTGTCAACAGCGCCATGCGTTGGTCCACATCGGTCAGCGTCAGGCGGCCGCGTTTGGCGGTGTTTTCGTAGTTGCGGCGAATGGTTGCAACACCACGGTCGAGCGCGTCCTGGCGGGTCTCGACGATGGTGACCGGAAGCCCGATGTTCAGGAAGTTCATGGCGATGCCACCGCCCATCGTGCCGGCGCCGACGATGCCGACCCGGGCCGCTGGAAGCACCGGGGTGTCGTCTGGCACGTCGGGCAGCTTCCAGACCGCACGTTCGGCAAAAAACACATAACGCTGCGCCGCAGACTGGCTGCTTGCCACCAGTTCCAGGAACAAGCTGCGCTCGAAGGCCATGCCTTCGTCGAAGGGCAGGTTCACGGCGGCTTCGACACAGCGGATGATGGATTCGGGCGCCTCGAAGCCACGGAACTTCTTGGCATTGGCCTTGCGGAATTCGGCAAAGACTTCGGGCTTTGACCGTGCGGCCACCAGCTTGTCATCCAGGTCGCGGACCTTTTTGAGCGGCCGATTTTCAGCCAGCACCTGGCGGGCAAATGCCAGCGCACCCTGGCGCAACTGTCCTTCATCGACCAGCGCATCGACCATGCCTTTTTCCAGGCAGGCCCGGGCACCGATCTGCTGGCCCGAGGTGATGATCTCCAGGGCGTTTTCCACGCCCACGATGCGCGGAAGGCGCTGGGTGCCGCCAGCTCCGGGCAGCAGCCCGAGCTTGACCTCGGGCAGCCCGCACTTGGCCGATGGCACTGCCACCCGGTAATGGCAGGCCAGCGCCACTTCGAACCCGCCGCCGAGCGCCGTGCCATGGATGGCGGCGATCACGGGCATGCGGGCGGCCTCGATGGAGCGCAGTGTCTCGAGTGTGCTGGTGCCTTTGGGCGGTTTGCCGAAGGCCGCGATGTCGGCCCCGGCGATGAAGGTCTTGCCGGCGCAGATGATCACCAGCGCTCGCACCGTGGGGTTGGCGGCAGCCTGCGCCACACCGAGGGCCAGTCCGTCACGGACATCGGCCGACAACGCGTTGACGGGCGGGGAGTTGAGTGTGAGCACGGCGATGTCGCCTTCGACGTCGAGTTCGGTCACGGAATTGATGCTTGTCATGGTGTTCCTTCGAGTTCTACGAGCAGGGTGCCAGCCGCCACCTGCGCGCCGACATCGACGCAGATGCGTTTGACAGTGGCGGCAACCGGGGCGAAGGCCGGGTGCTCCATTTTCATGGCTTCAAGAACGACCAGCGAATCGCCCTTGGCAACAGTTTGTCCTGCAAGCACCTGCAGCGAGACGATGCGCCCGGCCATCGGCGCGCGAACCATGCCGGCGCTGGCCGTGTCGCGCACTGCGGCGCCGACAAGGGTGCGGTCTTCCAGCACAGTCTGGCGGCCGCGTTGCTGCACAAACAGCAAGTCATGGCAGGTGGCCACGGCCAGCAACTCGCGCCCGCTGGCGCAGGTGACCGCCAAGTGCTTGGCGTCGCAGGCGTCCAGGGTCAGGTCTTCGGCGCTGGCAGAAGTCGTTACGCGGTAGCGGTTGCCGCCCAGCGCCTGCAGTCTGGCTTCATGGCCCGCGCCGTCCAGTGCGAAACGCATCGGGACCGGCCAAGACAGGGCCAGCGCCACGTGGCAGGGGTTGTGTCCCAGGCGCTGCGCCCGGGTGGCGTACAGGGCCAGGGCGGCCAGCGCTGCCCGCAGTGGGACGATGGTGCCGAGTATTTCCTCGCCGTGGGCGGGGATGAACGCCGTGCTGGCCCGGCCCTGTGCGAACTGGGGGTGCGCAAGGCAGGCGGCAAGAAAAGCCTGGTTGGTGCGCACGCCCAGCGCCACGGTGCTCTGCAAGGCGTCGCCCAGTGCCTTGCAAGCGCTGGTGCGATCGGGGCCGTGGGCCACCAGCTTGGCCACCATAGAGTCGTAATACGGGCGGATGTCGGCGCCCGGCTCCAGTGCATGGTCGACCCGAACCTCAGCAGAAGGCCGCCAGTCCAGCAAACGGCCGCTCTGGGGCAGAAAACCCTTGGCCGGGTCTTCGGTGCACAGCCGCACCTCGATCGCGTGGCCGCCGGACTCGAAGCGGCTCAGGATGGTGTCCTGCGAGGTCTCCGGCAACGGTTCGCCCTGCGCCACACGCAACTGCCACTCCACCAGGTCGTAACCAGTCAGCGCCTCGGTCACAGGGTGCTCCACCTGCAGCCGGGTGTTCATCTCCATGAAGTAGAAGTGCCCCTGGGTGTCGAGCAGGCACTCGATGGTTCCCGCGCCCCGGTAGTTGATGGCGCGTGCCGCTGCCACCGCCATGTCGCCCATGCGCCGGCGCAGGCGCTGCCCTGCGGAACCGGCCAGTGCGGGGGATGGTGCCTCCTCGATCACTTTCTGGTGCCGCCGCTGGACCGAGCAGTCGCGCTCGCCCAGGTGCACCACATGCCCGTGGGCGTCGGCAAACACCTGGACCTCGACGTGGCGTGGCTGGTTGATGGCACGCTCCAGCAGGAGTGTCGAAACACCAAATGCCGCCTGCGCTTCAGAGCGTGCGCTGGACAGTGCCGCATCCAGGCCCGCGGCCGACAAGACCAGGCGCATGCCGCGGCCGCCGCCACCTGCGGTGGCCTTGACCATCAGCGGGTACCCGATGCGCTGCGCCTCGGTGCGCAGGGTGGCGTCGGACTGGTCGTCGCCGTCGTAACCGGGAATACACGGCACGCCCGCGACCTGCATCAGTTGTTTGGCACGTGCCTTGTCACCCATGGCGCGTATGGCGGCGGGCGGAGGTCCGACCCAGACCAGGCCAGCGTCCACCACCGCCTGCGCAAAATCCGCGTTTTCGGCCAGAAAGCCGTAACCCGGGTGCACCGCCTGCGCGCCGCTGCCCAGCGCTGCCGCAACGATGGCGGGGATGTTCAGGTAGGAGTCGCGCGGGGCCGGGCCCCCGATGCGCACCGCCTGGTCGGCCTGACGCACATGCAGCGCGTTCGCATCGGCGTCGGAGTAGACCGCCACCACGCGCAGGCCCATGCGGCGCGCGGTGCGGGCAATCCGAACCGCGATTTCTCCGCGGTTGGCAATCAGCAGGGAGGAAAAGGGGCGGTCCGGCGCGCTCATGGCCTTGCCACCCCGAACTGCATCGGCCGCACACTGCGGCGCGCGGACTCGTCGCACAGCTGCAGGCACAGGCCCAGCACGGCGCGGGTGTCGCGCGGGTCGATCACGCCGTCGTCGAGCATCAGGCTGGAGGTGGCGATGGCGCTTTGCTGGCGCTCGAAGGTGTCGATGATGGTTTTCTCCTGGGCATCCATGGCGGCTTCGTCGATGGTGATGCCTTTGCGTTTCGCCCCTGCCTCGGCCACGATGCGCATGGTGGTGGCGGCCTGCTCACCACCCATCACGGCGGTGCGCGCGTTGGGCCACGAGAACAGGAACCGGGGCTCGTAGCCGCGCCCGCACATGCCGTAGTTGCCGGCGCCAAAGGACGCGCCGCACATCACGGTGAGTTGTGGCACGCTGGCGTTGGACACCGCCTGGATCATCTTGGAGCCGTGTTTGATCATGCCGCCACGTTCGTAGGCCTGGCCCACCATGTAACCGGTGGTGTTCTGCAGGTACACCAGGGGCGTGCCGCTCTGGCAGCAGGCCTGGATGAAATGGGTGGCCTTGCTGGCGCCGTCCGGGTCGAGCGGACCATTGTTGGTGATGATGCCGACCGGATGGCCCTGGATGGACGCATGGCCGGTGACGGTGGCTGGGCCGTAAAGGGCCTTGAATTCGAGGAAATCGGAGTCGTCCACGATGCGCGCGATCACCTCGCGCATATCGGCCGGCTTGCGCCCGTCGGCCGACAGGATGCCGAGCAGTTCCTCCGTGTCCAGGCGGGGCGGCGGCCCGGCGGTGGTCTGTGACGCCGGTGCCAGGTGGCGCTGCCACTGCAGGCGCTGCACCACTTCGCGCGCCAGACGCACGCCGTCGGCGTCGTCCTCGGCCATGTATTCACCCAGACCCGACACCGAGGTGTGCATCTCCGCGCCGCCGAGTTCCTCCTCGGTGGCGATCTCGCCAGTGGCGGCCTTGAGCAGCGGTGGCCCGGCCAGGAAGGCGCGGGCCCGGCCACGCACCATGATCACGTAGTCCGACAGTCCCGGCATGTAGGCCCCACCCGCCGTGGACGAACCGTGCACCACGGTCACCACCGGCAACCCGGCCGCGGACAGGCGGGCCAGGTTGCGGAAGATGGCACCGCCGAGCACAAAACCATCGACCTTGTAGCGCAGCAGGTTGGCGCCGGCGCTTTCCACCAGGTGCACGAAAGGCAGCCGGTTTTCCAGCGCCAGGTGCTGGGCCCGCAGGATCTTCTCCCGGCCCATGGCGCGGATCGAACCGGCCTCGATACCTGCGTCGGATGCCACCACCATGCAGCGGGTGCCGGCCACCAGACCGATGCCGGTGATCACACCCGCGCCCGCGACACATTTGGCCGGGTCGGGGTGGTCCAGCCCGAAACCGGCCAGGGTGGACAACTCCAGGTAGTCGCTGCCCGGGTCGAGCAGCAGGGCGATGCGGTCGCGTGGCAGCAACTGGCCGCGTTTGTCGAACAGCGGTCTGGATTGCGCCGACCGGTCACGCGTGCGCTGTTCCAGGGCGCGCACCTCGGCCAGGGTGCGCAGCATGTGCTCGCGGTTGGTGGCGAAGGCCTCGCTTTGCGGCTGGATGCGGGTATCGATGACGGGCATGGGTTTTGGGATTGGCCTCAGGGCTTCGCGGCGGGTGTTGCAGGCCACTGGAACTGCGGGGCCTGTTTTTCCACAAATCGGCGGGTCGCCTCCTTGTGGTAATCGCTGGTGCCAGCCACAGCTTGCGAGGCGGCTTCGAGTTTGAGCAGGCTGTCGAGGTCACTGTCCAGCGAGCCGTTCAGTGCGTCCTTGGTGATGGACATCGCGATCGGCGACGCACTCGACAGTGCCCGGGCCATTTGCATGGCACGTGGCATCAGTGCCTCGGGGGCGAGCACTTCAAGTGCGAGACCGATGTCCAGGGCTTCGGTTGCGCCGACTTCACGCGCGGACATCATGAGCTCCTTGGCGCGCTGCAGACCGACCACCCGGGGCAAGGTGTACAGGGCGCCGTAGTCGGGCACCAGCCCGATCCGGCCGAAAGCCATGCAAAAACGTGCCCGCGTGGACACCAGAATGAAGTCCGCCAGCAGCGCCAGCGAGAAGCCGGCCCCGAACGCCGGGCCGTCCACTGCGGCGATCACCGGGCGGTCCAGGTCGTACAAGGCCTTGACGACCCGGTGCGCCCGGCGCATGCCGGCGCGCATGGTCTGTGCGTTGCGCACCGTTGCGTTGTTCATGCTGCGCACATCCCCACCGGCGCAGAACGCGCCGCCGGCCCCGGTCAGGATGAGTACACGCACCGAATCGTCGCGTGCGATCTGTTGCAGCAGGGCGTCAAGCTCAGCCGTCATGGTGGCGCCGATCGCGTTGCGCGCCTCGGGCCGGTTCAGTGTGATGGTGGCGACGCCTTCGTCGCAGCTATAGAGAAGTGTTTCCATGGTGCCTCCTGAAATCATTGTGGGGTTCCGGGTTGCCCCGAAGGTGTCACGCCGGGGACGGTGCCGGTGCCTGGGCATGGCCGATCATCGTGGCCCCGGGGCGCGCCCCTGATCGTATCGGCATTTTGCAGACACCATGAGCATCCGACGCAAGGCCTGCATCGCAGGCGCCTTCGAGCACCCCACCCGCAAGGCCCCTGACAAGACCGTGGCCCAGCTGCATGCCGAATCGGCACGCGGTGCGCTGCTGGACGCCGGCCTGACCCTGCAGGACGTGGACGGCTATTTTTGCGCCGGCGATGCGCCGGGGCTGGGCGCCCTGAGCATGGCCGACTACATCGGGCTGCATCCGCGCCATGTCGACTCGACCGACACCGGCGGCTCGTCCTACCTGGTCCACGTAGCGCACGCGGCCCAGGCCATCATGGCCGGCAAGTGCAATGTGGCGCTGATCACCCTGGCCGGGCGCCCGCGCTCGGAGGCGTCCAGCGGCACCCAGCCGCGCAACTGGGGCCCCAACGTGCCGGATGTGCCCTTCGAGGCGCCGTTCGGCGCGGTCACGGTCAACATGTACGCGATGGTGGCGATGCGCCACATGTTCGACTGGGGCACCACCGCCGAGCAGCTGGCCTGGATCAAGGTTGCCGCGTCGCACCATGCCCAGCACAACCCGCACGCCATGTTGCGCGACGTCGTCACAGTGCAGGACGTGCTCGATTCGCCGATGATCTCCGACCCGCTGCACAAGCTCGATTGTTGCGTGGTGAGCGATGGCGGTGGTGCACTGGTGGTCACGCGGCCCGAGGTCGCGCGCGCCCTGAAGCGCCCGATCGTCCACGTGCTCGGGGCCGGGGAGGCCATCAAGGGCCAGGAGAGCGGTCAGATCGATTTGTCGTTCTCCGGCGCGGCCTGGTCGGGCCAGACGGCGTTTGCCGAGGCGGGCGTGACACCGGCCGACATCCAGTACGCGTCGATCTACGACAGCTTCACCATCACTGTGCTGATGCAGCTCGAGGACCTCGGTTTCTGCAAGAAAGGCGAGGGCGGCCGTTTCGTCGCCGATGGCAACCTGATCTCGGGCGTGGGCAAACTGCCTTTCAACACCGACGGAGGCGGCCTGTGCAACAACCATCCCGCCAACCGTGGCGGTATCACCAAGGTGATCGAGGCGGTGCGCCAACTGCGTGGCGAGGCCCACCCCGCAGTGCAGGTCAAGAACTGCGGCCTGGCGCTGGCGCAGGGCATGGGCGGGCTGTTGGGCGCGCGCCATGGCAGCGCGACGCTGATCCTGGAGAGGGAGTGAAAATGCCAACTGATACCAGCAACGCCGAGCGCGTGGCCCCGGCCCCGCCGCTGTATCCGGACAACGCGGAATTCTGGGCCGGCACGGCTGCCGGGAAACTGCTGGTTCGCCACTGCGCCAGTTGCCACAAGCCGCATTGGTACCCGCGCCCCCAGTGCCCGTTGTGCATGGGTGACCAGACCGTGTGGAAAGAGTCCGCCGGCACTGGCAGCATCTACACCTTCAGCGTCTGCCGGCGGGTGGGGCCGCATCCCTTTGTGATTGCCTACGTGCGGCTGGACGACGGTGTCACCTTGCTGACCAACATCGTGGATTGCGACTTCGACGCCATCCGCATCGGCGACCGGGTCAGGGTGGTGATGCAGGCCAGCGAGAGCGGCGTGATGGTGCCGATGTTCACGCCGCACCGATGACCATGCCAGTCTGCACGGCGCGCGGCAACCATTCACTGAAGTTCAGCCCTTGCGCATTTTCCAGTGCGCTGAGCAGCTTGAATCCGGCCAGCAACTGCACCAGCATCGCTGCTTCAGCCGCAGAGCAGGCCGCGACGCGGGGACGGTAGCCCTGGCGCCAGACGATGGCGGTTTCTGCGATGCCGTCGCGCAGCGATTGTCCGGCCTGCTCCAGCGTGGGGCTGCCGTCCAGGTGCGCCGTGACAATGCTGGCGACCGGGTAGGCGGGTCGGCTGCCAGGGCGCAGCGGTGCAGCGCCCACTCGACACGCGCCACATCGCTCAGGTAGGGCTCTGCGGTCAGTTGGGCATTCGAATGCAGGAACGCCGGCAGGTCGCCGCCCCACTGCGCGAGGTCACCTTGTAGCGGCGGATGGTGGTGCCAGAAGTCCCGCGCCAGCCGCGCAAAACTTTCCGAACCCAGCAATTGCGCCAGCACCGGGTAGGTTGCCAGCAGGCTGCGTTCGGCTTGCGCGTGGCCGTTGGCACGGTAGGCGCGTAGTCCGCGGGCGCCGAGGAAAAGAGGCAAGCCTGTACCAGCCGGGGCAGTGGTCCTGCCGGCGTCGGGCCGGGTGAACAGCGCATCCAGCAGGGCCGTTTGCTGGTGGGCGAGTGTGTTCACAGGATGCCCGCCGTTGGGCTGTTCGGCCGTGCAGCTGTGCAGCCGTTCGGCTGTGCAGTCTTATCCATACAGCGTGTGCGCAATTCCGTCGGCCCGCCGGGCCTGCGCCAGCAGCAGGTCGAGCGCCGGGATGTCGGTATCCCATTCGACCAGGGTGGGCGCGGCGCCAAAGCGCTGCATCGCATGGTCGTACAGGGCCCAGACGTCCTCGTGCACCGTGCTGCCATGGTCATCGATCACGATATCGCCGCAGTGGGTATGGCCAGCGAGGTGGATTTCGCCAACGGCCTGCGGGGGGATGGCGTCGAGCCAGTCGCGACAGGTTTGCAACACATCCACACCGGCATCGCGCAACTGCTGGTTCAGCGCATTGACGTACAGATTGTTGACGTCCACCAGCAGGCTGCACCCGGTGCGCCGTGCAAGTGCCATGAGGAAGGCTGGTTCGTCCATCGTGTCACCCACCCAAACCACGTAGGCCGACAGGTTCTCGACCGCGATCGAACGTCCGAGCTTTTTCTGCACCTGTTGCACGTTGGCCACCATCACCGCCAGCGCCTCGTCGGAAAAAGGCACTGGCAGCAGGTCGGCCGCATGCACCATGGCGGGCCCCTGCGGACCACGCCAGGCACCGCGCGCAAAGCATGCATGGTCGCTGACACGGGCCGGCTGGATGCGGTTCACCAGTCGGTGAAGGCGTTCGAGGTGCCAGGGGTCGATGCCCGCCGCCGACCCCAGCGACAGACCGACACCGTGCAAACTCACCGGGTACAAGGCCCGTCCCTGCTCCAGCACCTGCCGCGCCGCACCCCCGTCGCCGAAGAAGTTCTCGGAGTGCACCTCCAGGAAACCGATGGCGGGCTGGCGCTGCAGCCCCGCAGCGGCGGCAGGGCTGACGCTCGCATTGCCGGCCGCATTCAAAAAAATGCCGGCGCGGACTTTTCGCAACTTGCCTGCCTGAACCGCTTCACGAATCCAGCGCTCGAAGGTGCAGGGATGGGGTCACAGGGATGGGGTCACACAGGGATGGGGTCACACACAGGGATGGGGTCACAGCACACAGGGATGGGGTCAGGTCTTGTTTTGCAGCATTGCCGCAGGTTGCACTGCCCATCAGATCGCCTGGCTCACCCCAATGATGCTTGCGCAATCGGCAGCGGATTCCGAACAGTGCCCGCTCACGCCGGATGGCCCAGCGCGAGAAATGTTGCAATACAAGACTTGGCCCCCAGCCCGTGCTCTGTCATACGGCGAAGATTCAGGGTTCTCCCGCACGCTATCGAGTCTTCAGTGTCGGCACTGGCCTGCGCACAACCCTTGCATTGCCGGTCTTGCCAGAGCGCTCATGCGTGGGGGCGTCACAGTATCATTGGCCCATTCCTTCCTCAAACTGCGGAGCCACCATGAACGCGTCCACCCAGGCTGAAACGCTGGCACTCGCCAAAGGTGATCAAAAGCGGCTTGAGCGCCTCGCCGGGCTGGCAGGGCGTTCGCCAAAAGCGATGCTGAAGTTTGTCCTGCGCGACGGCTTTGATGCGGTGGAAGAAGAAATAGTCGAATCCCAGGCGGCCGAGCGCGATATTGCGCTTCATGGCACTGTGCCGCACGCCGAGGTGATGCGCAGCGCCAAGCGATTGATCGAGGTGGCGCGCGTAGGAACCCGAAAAAAAGCGGCTTGAGTGGGCCCGGCCGGCGCGAGCCGCCTATGAGGGAGCAATTGCGCGCATCGCCATTGACGACGCGCATACCGCCCATTTGGTGGAGGGGCGGGTGGGGCGCAGTTTGGCACTGCTGCAAGTGCATCCGCAACTCGGCTCGCCGAGCGTGCTGCTTGGAAGTCGCAACTACGCCATTCCCAATACGGGGCATAACCTGACATACCGTGTCACGCGAGACGCCATAGTGATTTTGCGCTGGTATCGACAACGACAAAATGTGCCGCGTTGAGAAGCGTCAGTCCCCATGATCGCCTGCAGCAGTCCGCGTTCGGGCGCGGTGGCCGATGCGACCTCAGTCAAGTTTCCCGTCTGCATGCCCTGGCACCTGGCGATAAGCCTGTGGCAGACCGGTCACCGGTTCGCGCCGAAGATGCTCCGCGTTTTCAAGATGCGCTGAACAGCATCACCAAGCGGCACTTGCCGACCCGACGTCTTTCACATCAAGCCCGTTGACAGGGGGCAGGCCCAGGCAAAAGGCAAGACCTGACCCAATATTGTAGCTTTGGCGCGTTCGCACTGTGCCTGTCGAAGTGCCTGGCGGGGGTTCGACAGGCTCAGCCCGAACGAGTCTGTTCTAAAGCGATGAGTATTGAGACCTGACCACGTGCCCGCTTGCGCGAACCCGGCTGCCAGTTAAAAATGCACACACTACGTACACACCTCACCAAGAAGCTTCAGATGGCAGCCGTGATCAGCCGTGTTTTCATGAATGGCAATAACCAGGCGGTTCGTATACCGCAGGAGTTCCGCCTGGATGCACTGCCCATCAGATCGCCTGACTCATCTCTATGATGTTTGCGCAATCGGCAGCGAATTCCGAACAGTGCCCGCTCACGCCGGATGGCCCAGCGCGAAAAATGTTGCAATGCAAGACCTGACCCCGCAGCCGAAACAAGACCTGACCCCGCAGCCGAAAAATGTTGCAATGCAAGACCTGACCCCGCAGCCTTTATGCCCCGCAGCCTTTCAGGCAGATAACATTTGCGTAAGAAGCCCGTACCGCCACCGTCAATCCGTCCATGCCCTCCACCATTCTTGTAGCCGACAACCAGAGTCAACCCACCAAATAGAGCGCGACGCGATCAGAGGTCCAAGTGGCAATCCCGGTGCCAAAGAAGTCGGCATCCTCCGTCCAGACGGGGCAACCGATCGCCATTGCGCAAGCGAGAACAGGCCAGTCATCGGCATCACGTATGGCAATCCTTTGGAGCGCTTGTGCTTGCAAGCTTGCATAGACTCCAAATTCCAGCGGTCGGACGACTGATTCCAGTGCGGCCAATACGGCCATCGCCGGCTCGCTTTCCAGGCCTCTTTTCTTGAGCAGCGCAGGAAGGTGTTTTTGGGCGTCTGCATAAGCCACATCAGGCGCAAAGAATTGGACTGATTCTGCGTTGTCGACAATGAGTTCCCGCACCCGTCTACCCAATACCGCTCGAATCAGGATGTTGGCGTCCAGAATGATTGCTTTTTTGCTCATCAGGCAACCTCCATGCTGCGCATTGCGCTATTCCCCCTTGGGGCGGCCCTGCGGGGTCATCAGGGTACCTTCGTCCTGCGGGCTGCGGTGCGAGCCCCTTGGGAGCGGCCCGGCGGCGCTCATGCCGCCACGGCTGCGCGCTACTTGGCCTCGCTCGAACGGCTGCGCGCCGTTTTGAATTCTGCGACGACGGCGTCGACGTCAATGCGCTTGGCCGCCAGCAACCGGTCCAAAGCCTTGCTGGCCTTCTTGAGCGACGCGATGTCGGCTTCGGCATGTCCGTGGGTGGGTATGAAGTAACCAATAGTCTGTCCATGCCGTGTCACCGCCACCGGCGTGTTGGACGCAACGAACTCGGCTATGCCGGCACGAAATTCCCGAATCCCTACTTTGGTGGTTTCCATGGCACTTTTCTTTGGGCTCACACGCGATTTGTGTGAATCATAGTGTACACAAAGACTCGGCGAGAGCATGCTACTCGGCCACCTCGTCCGGGCGTGGATTTGGGCATTCGATGGCCAGCGCCTGGCCGTCTTCATCGTCCACATCCAGGCTGTCGGTGCCGGCGCGCTGGCGTACCAGGTCGACGATCTTGTGCTTGAGGATGGCGGTGAGCCAGGAGCGCAGCGCGGCGCGGCCGGCAAATGCCGCGCGGCCGGACAACACCGCTTCGAACACATCGTGCACCGCGTCCTCGGCCAGCATTGGGTCGTGCAGGCGGGCCTTGGCAAAACGCACCAGGGCGCTGCGGTGCGACACCATGTCGCGCCAAGGAACAGGAACGCCCATCTGCGGATTGAAGCTGGCGGCGAAGGCGTGGGCGGTGGCTTGCATGGGGCGTTCCTTGAAAAGGGCTGTTTCGGTGCAGTGACTGTGCCGGCCCCACCTCGCGCCAGGCTCCCGAATCCTCACAGGCAGATAACATTTGCGTAAGAAGCCCGTACCGCCGCCGACAATCCGCCCATGCCCTCCACCATTCTTGTTGCCGAAGACCAGGCCGATATCCGTGACCTGCTGGTCATGAACCTGTGCAATGCCGGTTACGAGGTGACCGCCGTAGCCGACGGTGTGGCTGCGCTCGCAAGCCAGAACGAGGTCGCCAGCGACCTGCTGATCCTTGACCTGATGATGCCCGGCATGGACGGCCTGGAGGTGTGCAAGGCACTGCGCGCGCGTGGGCGCAGCAGCCCGATCCTCATGCTCACCGCCAAGTCCACCGAACTGGACCGCGTGCTCGGGCTTGAACTGGGTGCCGACGACTACCTGACCAAACCGTTCTCGCTGGCCGAACTGCTGGCCCGCGTCAAGGCCTTGTTGCGACGCGCCGACCTGCTGCGTGTCGCGCAGTCGCAGGCCCAGCAGCAACCGGTGTTGCTGCGCAATGGCGACCTGGAAATCCAGCCCGGCAAACGCAGCGTGCGTTACCGCGGCGAGCTGATCGACTTCACCGCGCTCGAGTTCGATCTGCTGCTGCATTTTGCGCAATCACCGGGCCGACCTGTTCCTGGGGCGCGTGGTGGGCATGTACGACGACATACTTGACATGCACACGCGCAAGCCCGACGAGTTCAACCAGTTCCTGCGCAACCTGGTGTTGTTCGAGCCTGATACACAGCTCTATCTGCTTGACGCCACGGGCCTGGTGTTGTCGTCCACGGGGAACGCGAAGCTGCCGGCGGGTTTCAAGGTGGCATTGGCGCCGGTGCTTGAGGCCGCTGCCGGGGCCGACATGCCGTATGTGATGGGGGACGACCCCGAACGCATGGACGCCGACGCGGTCATCGCAGCCCGGCCGTTGCGGCGCAACGCGATTGCTGGCGACGGACGGGTGGCGGGTTACCTGTACCTGGTGTGCCACAAACCGCTGGTGTCCGAGGGGCAACTGCGGGTGTTCGGCAGCACCTTTGCCGGGCCGGCGTTGGCAGCGTGTATTGCTGTGGTGCTGGCGGCCACGCTGCTGGCGGCCTGGACCATCGCCACGGTCACCCGCCCGCTGCGCCAGCTCACGCTGGCGGTTGTCACGTTGTCCAACAGTGGGCTGGAGCCTGGTGCACCTGGTGCCGCACAGGTGCAACTCCCCAGGTACACCCCGGACGAGTTCGGCCAGCTGACCACCGCCTTCGGCCGCATGTTCGACACACTGCGCCAGCAGTGGGCCGCCTTGCGCCGGCTCGACCACTTCCGGCGCGAAGGGGTGAGCAATCTGTCGCACGACCTGCGCTCCCCGCTGACCGCCACCGTGGCTTGTCTCGAAACCCTGGAGACGCGCTGGGTGAACGACCCGCAACGCGATGCCGACCGGGCGCTGGTGGCGATGGCATTGCGCAACACGCGCAATGCTGCGCGCTTGGTGCAGTCGCTGGGCGACCTGGCGCAGCTCGACGAACCCGAGTTCAAGCTGCAGACCGAGCTGCTCGATGCCGGCGAACTGCTCGACGACATCGTGCTTCGGTTCGGCCAGCGCGCCGCCGAACGTGGTGTCGAGTTGCGCACCGAACAGTCGGATGCCGCCCAAGCACCCATCGCGGCGCTCGACATCGAACTGTTCGAGCGCGCAGTGGCCAACCTGGTCGATAACGCGCTGAAGTTCTGCCGTGCCGGTGACAGCATCACCCTGGCTGCCTGCCGGCGCGGTGACCGGGTGGAGGTCAGCGTCAGCGACACCGGCCCCGGCATCCCGGCGGCCGACTTGCCGTAGCTGTTCGATCGTTTCTACCAGAGCCGCACCACAGTGGTGCCGGCCACCGGTGAAGGCGGCAAGGGCCTGGGCCTGGCGATCGTCAAGCGGATCGCGGAGCTGCGCGGCGGCGAGGTGACGGTGACCAGCACAACTGGCGCCGGCACACAGGTTATGCTCGTGCTCCCCGCCGCCCCAGCCTGAGCGTCGCCGCGTTGCGGCACGGCGGACCGCCCCGCAGCTTGGAGCGCAATCGCCTGCGTGGCCGCTCGATGACCACAGAAGTGAATGACTGAACCTGTCCGCCTCTCCAAACGTGTTGCCGACATGGTGCCGTGCTCCCGCCGTGAGGCCGAGCAGTACATCGAAGGCGGCTGGGTGCGCGTGGACGGCCAGGTGGTCGAAACGCCGCAGTTTCGCGTGGGTACGCAGACCGTGGTGATCGATCCAAAGGCCAGCCTCGCACCGCTGTTGCCGGTGACGCTGCTGCTGCACAAGCCCCCCGGGTACGACTGGGACGCCAGCGGCCCCAAACCGGCCGCCCAGTTGCTGGTGCCGCAGAACCACTGGGGCCCCGACCGCTCGGGCATCCGTCTGCTGAAACGCCACATGACCGACCAGCGCTGTGTCACGCCGCTGGAGCATGCCGCGACCGGCCTGTTGGTGTTCTCGCAGGAGCGCCCGATCCTGCGCAAGTTGCTGGAAGACGGCGCGCTGGTCGAACACGAGGTGATCGTCGATGTGCGGGGCGCGGTGGGCGAGGACGCGCTGGTGCGCCTGCGCCGCTCGCCGGTGGTGGACGGCCGCGCCATGTTGCCGGCCAAGGTCAGCGTGACCAGTGACTCCCAAGGTGGCACCAGCCTGCGTTTCGCCACCAAGGGCAGCCACCCGGGCCAACTGGCCCAGATGTGCGAGCAGGCCGGTCTGGCCATCATCGGCATGCGGCGCATCCGGGTAGGGCGTGTCCCACTTTCATCCCTTCCGGTCGGCCAATGGCGCTACCTGTTGCCGACCGAGCGCTTCTAGTTCGCCAGGGGCCTTTGGCGCAGAACCGGATGCCGCGCCGTTCGCCTCCAGCCCTGGTTACACGGAGCGCGCCGGGGTGAACGACGCATTCGTTGTCGGGCCGCTGGTGTTGCCGTATGCGCTGTTGCTGTTGCTGGTCGCAGTGGGATGCACCTTTCTCGTTGGCAAGCGACTCGCCGGCAAGGGTGGCGCCGAAGTCGAAAGAGCGTTGTGGCACACCTTGCTGTTCGGGCTGCTTGTGGCGCGCCTGGCGTTTGTCTGGGAGTTCCAGGCGGTCTACCGCGCCGCGCCGCTGGACATCCTCGATATCCGCGATGGCGGATGGACCGCCACCGCCGGGTTTGTCGGCGCCTGGCTGTACGCACTCGGGCGGCGGGGGCAGATACCGGCAATGCGCCGGCCGCTTCAGTATGCATTGCTGACCGGGTCAGTCCTGTGGCTTGTCGGCAATATCGCATTTGCAGTGCGACCCGGACCGGGGCAGGAGATGCCGGCGCTTGGATTCGCGTCTTTGGAGGGGCGAACGGTCCAACTGTCCGAGTTCAAGGGCCGGCCGGCTGTGGTCAACCTGTGGGCCACCTGGTGCCCACCGTGCGTGCGCGAAATGCCGGTTTTGCAGCAGGCGCAATCCAGCAACCCCACGGTCAACTTCGTGTTCGTGAACCAGGGTGAACCTGCCGACAAGGTCGCCGCGTGGCTACGGGCCCGCAACCTGCCCTTGCGCAACGTGCTGCTCGATGCACACGGGCAGACCGGCGCTGCGTTCAAGCAGCGCGCGCTTCCCACCACGCTGTTCTTCAATGCGCAGGGCGAACTGGTGAGCATGCGGGTCGGGGAGTTGTCGGCCGCCACTTTGACCGAACGGCTGCAGGCTTTGAATCCCTGAGCCGGGGCCTGCCTGGTTCCCATCGCGTGGCAGCGACTTCGCGCGCAATTGACCTCGATCAAATGGAACCTGCATGGCGACCGTAGACTCCATCCATCGTCCGATCAGTCCACATGGTTCGATGGCCTGACACGACCCAAGTCATGAAGCCACTGCGCAACCCCCGTCAAACACGGCTCACCGTGGTGGTGATACTGTTCGTTTGGCTGCTGACCCTGGCTGCCGGTGTGGTCAACGCCTGCCAGCTGCACGAGGACCACACAACGGGCGCAGGAGGGCTGGCGCACGGCACGCAGGCAGCCGCACGCAGCATGGCCGAACACACCGCGGTCTCGGCCGGTACAGCTCCGGCAACGCAGCAGGACGATGCCGAGGACCAGATGGCGGAGTCGATCGCGTGCCAAGCCCTGTGCGCGACGATGCAATCGGCCGTACCCAAGCAAAAACCATTGGCCTTTGCGGACCCGGCTTCAGAGCCGGTGCTGGTCACGGGCAGCGGGCCGGTTCGAGTTTGGCCCAGCCCGGTGTCCGAGGCGCCAATCACGGCGCACTTGCCCAGACCGGAACCTCCCGTCTTCATCCGCTTCCTGCGCTTGACGCTATAAGTCCACGCCTTGGGTTGGCCACCGTGCGGCGGTGCCCGCGTGGCGGCCGGCCCTGTCCATGTTCAGCCTGGTCGGTCGACCCCGCCGGACGGTCTTTTGGTTCCTCACCTTTTTTTCACTGATTGGAGATTGCCATGACACGACTTTCACGCACCCTGCTTGTCGCTGCACTGCTTGCCGCTGCAGCCGGCGCACCGACCTTCACGTCGGCACAAGCCCCCCAAAAGCCACCAGCCGCCGCGGCCGGAATGAAAGGCAATGCCGACCACATGGCGGCCATGGATGGCCAGATGAAAGCCATGCGCGAGATGCACGACAAGATGGTCAACGCGAAAACGCCCGAGGAGCGCAACGCCCTGATGGCTGAACACATGAAGGCCATGCAGGGCGGCATGGCCACGATGGGCATGATGGGCGGCGCCGGCATGGGTGGCATGGGTGGCATGGGCGGTATGGGTGCGATGCAAGGCGGCAAACCGATGCCGGGCGACATGAACCAGCGCCAGCAGATGATGGAAAAACGCATGGACATGATGCAGTCCATGATGCAGATGATGATGGACCGCATGCCTGCCACACCGGCAAAATAGGCGTCTCACAGGCCCGGTCGGCACGGCGGGCGTGATCAGGCCGTGCTGGTGGGGACTGCTACCACCCTCTGAAATTTCTAGGAGATCCGTATGCGAAGACGATTCATCATCCAGGCTGGCGCTATTGCGCTCGGTACCTTGGCCGTGGCGAGCCCGGTCATGGCCTTGGCGGCGGGCAAACCGCAGTTGGAAGTCTGGAAGTCGCCCACCTGCGGGTGTTGCCACGACTGGATCGCGCACCTGCAGGCCAATGGGTTTCAGGTCGCGGTGCATGACGTGAGCGAGGCCGCCAAGGCCGGCCAGCGACTCAAACTCGGCATGCCCGACAAGTTCGGCTCGTGCCACACCGGGCTGATTGACGGCTATGTGGTGGAAGGCCACGTGCCAGCGCGCGAGATCACCCGTTTGCTCAAGGAACGGCCCAAGGCCGTGGGCCTCGCCGTGCCTGGCATGCCGGTGGGCTCGCCTGGCATGGATGGGCCCGTGTACCAGGGGCGCAAGGATGCGTATGCCGTGTTGTTGGTGCAGCGGGATGGAAACGCCGCAGTGTTCCAGTCTAACCGCTGATTCGGATGGGGCTGAGCCCGCGCCCTCAGTCCGCCTGAAACCCCGACGCCTTGATCACCGGGTTCCAAACAGCCTTGTCGGAGGCCAGCCGGCGCGCCATGTCATCGGCTGACCCAGGCGCGACGCTCAGCCCGAGTTTCTCGAGCCGGTCGGATATGTCAGGCGCCTTCAATGCCACCTGCAGCGCCGCGTTGAGCCTGTCCACGGCGGAGCGCTGCATGCCGGCCGGGCCGAACAGGCCGAACCACGCGACAGCGTCGATGTCGATGCCCTGTTCCTTGAAGGTGCCCACCCCCGGGAACTGCGGGCTGCGCTTTGCGCCGCTGAGCGCCAGCACCCGCAACTTGCCGGCGCGGTGGTTTTCGGCGAACTCGGCCGGCGTGTCGAAACCGATCGGAATCTGGCCTCCCAGCAGGTTTACCACCATGGGCGCGCCGCCCTGGAACGCAACGTGGGTCAGCTTGAGCTTGGCTGCCGAGGCCAGCAATTCACCGAGGAAATGCGGCATCGAGCCCGCCGCCGGTGAGCCGTAGTTGGCCAGGGCCGGGTTGGCGCGCAGCCAGTCGATCAGCTCTTTCATGTTGGTGGCCGGAGTCAACGGCCCCGCTGCCAACGCCAGCGGGAAACTGACCACATTGCCCACCGGCGTGAAGTCGGTCGTGGTGTCGTACTTGATGCTGCGAAACACCGCCGGCTGCACCACCATCGCGGCAAACGGCACCAGCATGAGGGTGTTGCCGTCGGGCGCGGCGTCCTTGACCACCTGGCTGGCAATGCGCCCGCCGGCGCCGGGCCGGTTTTCTACCAACACCGGCGTGCCGAGCACATCCTTCATCTTGTCTGCGATGGAGCGCGCCGTGACGTCGGCAGAGCCGCCGGCCGGGAACCCGACCAGGATCCGGACCGGGGCCTGGGCCCAGGCGGTGTGGGCAAACACCAAGGCGAGTCCCAATAAGGCATGGCGCAACAGCATGGTGTCTCCGGGCGAAGGGTAAGTTGTGGTCTGCCAGTGTCCTGCTGTTCGCCCGGCTGGTCTATCGGTAGTTGCCCGATGGCTGGCGCGGTCGGCCGTGCGGGCAGGTGAGGCGCCTCAACGCTTCATCCCGGGCATGGCGCCCATTGCGCCATCCGCCTGCCCCATCAACAACGTCGGGTCGAGCATGCCGAAGATCATCGCGACATGGGCGACCACCAGGAAGATCGCCACGAACGTCGCGTGCAGCTTGAGTTTGTTCTCCTCGTTGCGCTGCTTGCCGATCACTCCAAGGTCGAGCAGCGCCAGGCCCAGCAATGGCACGATGCCCGACAGGTAGAAACCCACGGCAATGACATCGGCTGCGCCGCGCCAGCCTCCGGTGCTGGTCAGGGGGACGACGGCTGTGGCCATCAGGTACACGAATACACCGCAGAAATACAGGCCACCGGCAATACTCGCTGTGCGGTTGATGGTTCTCACGCCGCCGTGGAACTGGCGCGAGAACAGGATATACAACTCGGTGATGGCCACGGTCTCGGCCAGGATGACCGGAACGGCCATGAAAAGGATCAGGTTCCATGGCTGGTTGCTGGCCAGCAGCTCCATGTAGTGCGTCATGTTCATTTTGAAATCTCCAGGGTGAAAATTGCAGGGCAGCGGCGCTGCCATCGGCAGGACGGTAGGTACACAAGCAGGAGATTCAGAATCGGGGAGGTCGAGGCTCGGGAGTGACCGCGACCCCGGCCATCACGGGTTCGGTCGGCGTGGCAAACGCTGTCGGATTGGCAATTCGGGTGCGCGCGACCGTCTGTGCCGCCATGGGTTGCCAGTGGGTGGCGCATGCAACGCAGTCTGCGCAGCCCGACCCAAGCCCTTTGTCGGCGGGGGTCTGCCAGACCACAGGGGCTGTACGCGCTTGTGCGGTCGGGGCGTTGTGTATCGCGCTGCCCGGGCCCGCGAGCGATGCGCCAGTGGGGCAGGCCCATGCGGATGGGGCCGCCAGCAACATGGCACCAGCAAGAAGCAAGCAGCGCAGCATTGAACGCATCAAAACCCCGGTGACCTTGACCATGGCCGGATTTTCCGGACATGGCGCTTGCCCTGCGTTGACGGCGATCAAGGATGCGCGCGCGCTTGCCCTGCCGCGCGCAGTCGCCCAAATCTGAACCCCAACTTCGCCGGCTCGGTAAAAACCCTTTAAAAAGTTTCTTGACTCAGGTCTATATTCCTGTGTGTTTAGGCATATTTAAAATATATTAAGCAAACATCTGGAGCGAATACATGCCAAACATGGAAGAGGTCTGCCGATGAAAAACCCTCGCTGGAAAGGCATATTTCCCACCATCACCACCAAATTCCACGCCGACGAAAGCCTGGATCTGGAGGGCACATGCGCCGCCCGCGGTTGCCGCTGGTCGGCGCCGAACGCGAGTTTGTCGAGACTGTCGTGAATACCGCCCTGGCCACGCGCCCGGTGCAATACCAGTCCGTTCCCTGAGCATCGCGTGCCTCTCGAAAGGCCGCACATGTGCAAGTCCCCCTGTTCCACTTGGTCCCATAATTTTTTGAGGTGCTTATATGAAGATGAAATCCCTCGCGGTGTTGGCTGTAGGTTCCGCGTTGTTGTGCGTCGGCCCAATGGCCTTTGCCAAAGACAAACTTGACAGCATCATTGAATCGGGCAAGCTGCGCTGCGCCGTGGTGCTGGACTTCCCGCCCATGGGTTCACGCGACAGCAGCAACACGCCCATCGGTTTCGATGTCGACTATTGCAATGACCTGGCCAAAGTGCTGGGGGTCAAACCCGAGATCGTGGAAACCCCGTTTGCAGACCGTATCCCCGCGCTGGTCTCCAACCGCGTGGACGTCGTTGTCGGCTCTACCTCCGACACCCTGGAGCGCGCCAAGACCGTGGGCATGTCCATCCCCTACTTTGCCTTCACCATGGTGGTGCTCACCCGTGATGACAAAAAGATCCAGAACTACAGCGACCTCAAAAGCCACCCGGTTGGCAACACGGTCAGTACCTATGAGGCCATCGCCCTGGAAAAAGACGTGAAAGCATGGAATGACAAGAAAGGCAGTTTCCTGGCCTTCCCGACCCAGGCCGACACGATTCTGGCCGTCAGTCAGGGCAAAATCGCTGCAACCGTGGCAACCTCCACGGTGGCATTTGCCTCGATCAAATCGGGCAAATACGACAAGCGCCTCAAAGTCGGTGGCAATGCGCCTTACCCGATCGACTATGTTTCGCTGGTTGTTGCGCGCAGCGAGTACGGCCTGATCAATTACCTCAACCTGTTTGTCAACCAGCAAGTGCGCACCGGGCGCTACGCAGAGCTGTACAAAAAATGGGTTGGCGAAGGCAAGGCCCCTGACCTGACCGTGCCCGGCGTCTTTTACTGATCGGTGCCCGCGCCCACCCTCGGAAGAACATGCTTCTGGTGGGCGCACGAATTGAATTTGAATATGCAAACACAAGCCATCCAAGGCGAAGCGCTCACCTCAGGATCGGCCCGGGGGCCGGTACTGTTCAGCGACACCGCACTCAGTTTCTGGGGCGGTGTCCAGCCCACCAGTGGCGAAGTCATAGACCGCCACCACCCGCTCAGCGGGCAGATCATCACAGGCAAAGTGCTCGCCATCCCCAACGGACGCGGCTCCTGCACCGGCAGCAGCGTGCTGATGGAAGTCATTCTCAACGGCAATGGCCCGGCGGCCCTTGTGCTCGAACAAGCCGACGAAATCCTGGCCCTGGGCGCCATCGTGGCCGAACTGGTGTTCGGCCGCGTCTTGCCGGTTGTCAGTGTGGGCAGCGCCGCGTTTGCGCGCCTGCGCCATGCGGCCTGGGCAGATGTGCATGCAGATGGCCAAGTGCGCTTGAGCGACACAGCCTTGCCCGTATCGGCAGCGGCAACGGCACCCGAAGTGGCCCCGCTCTCGGGCGCAGCCACTGCCATGCACCTGACCGCGCAAGACCAGGACATGCTTGCCGGTGGCCAGGGCAAGGCACGCCAGGTCGCGATGCAAATCGTCTTGCGCATGGCGCGCCTGCAAGGTGCGACCGAGCTGATAGACATCGTGCAAGCCCATATCGACGGCTGCATTTACACCGGCGCGGCCAGTTTGCGCTTTGCGCAGCAGTTGTGCGCATGGGGAGCGCAGGTCAAAGTGCCCACCACCCTGAATTCGATTTCGGTAGACCAGCGCCGCTGGCGTGCGATGGGCATCGACCCCGGTTTTGGCGAGGCCGCAAGCGCCCTGGGCCAAGCCTATGTGGACATGGGTGCGCAAGCGAGTTTTACCTGCGCCCCGTACCTGCTCGACAGTGCGCCTCAGGCAGGCGAACACATCGTCTGGGCTGAATCCAACGCCGTGGTCTATGCCAACAGTGTGCTGGGAGCCTACACCGCCAAATACGCCGATTTTCTGGACATCTGTATTGCCCTGACCGGACGCGCACCCAAAGCCGGCTGCCACTTGCCGGGCAACCGCCACGCCATGCTGCGCATCCAGGTGCCCGCCCCGCGCGGCGCAGATGATTCCTACTACCCCTTGCTCGGTTACCACGTTGGCTTGCTTTGCGGCACCCACATACCGGTGCTCTGCGGCCTGGAAAATTCCGCGTTGTCCAGAGACGACCTCAAAGCCTTTGGCGCCGCCTTTGCCACCAGCAGCGCAGCGCCCATGTTCCATATCGTTGGTGCCACGCCTGAGGCGCCCGATGCCGCTACCGCACTGGGCGGTAAAGCGCCAGCCCAGTCCTTGACGGTCACGCTGCAAGGCCTGCAAAACGCGTGGCGTGAACTGAGCAGTTCGGCCGAGCTGCAGGTGGATCTGGTGGCACTCGGCAATCCACATTTTTCCGTGACCGAATGCCACGCGCTGGCCCAACTGCTTCAAGGACGCAAGCCCCATCCCGGCACGCAAACCGTGCTCACTCTGGGCCGAGCGGTGAAAGAGCAAGCCCGGGCGAACGGTGACATTGCGCTGCTCGAAGCCTTTGGTGTGAACCTGATTACCGACACCTGCTGGTGCATGCTCGACGAGCCAGTTGTGCCCGTCGCGGCCCGCGTCATCATGACCAATTCGGGAAAATACGCGCACTACGCTCCCGGCCTGACCGGCCGCCAGGTGCACTTTGGCTCACTGGCGGCGTGCGCGCAAACTGCCTGTACCGGCCAGGCGCCGTCGGCCCTGCCCACCTGGCTGACAAGCCAGGCGCAAACAGAAAGCGCCCCCACCTAGGGCTTGCTGCGGCCATGGTCTTTGACTACTCCTTCCGCTGGCTGGCGGCCTTCAAGGCGTTGCCCGACATGTTGTTGGGCACCTGGTACACGCTGCAGACCACCGTGTTGTCCATGGTGTTTGGTGTGCTCATTGCGCTGGCGCTCACGGCCATGCAGACCGCCCGCCTGGCGCCGCTGCGCCACTTTGCCAATGCCTGGGTATCGGTGGCGCGCAACACGCCGGCACTGTTCCAGATCTACATGCTGTATTTCGGCCTGGGCGCGTTTGACATCCACCTCAGTTCCGCCTTCGCGTTGCTGGCCGGCATCACCTTCAACAACGCAGGTTACCTGACCGAAAACTTCCGGGGTGGCCTGAAAGCCATTCCCCAGACCCAGGTGCGCGCCGCGCGTTCGCTGGGCATGAGCGCGTTCCAGGCCTACCGGCTGATCGTCGTGCCGCAGCTTCTGCGCATCGTGTTTTACCCCATGACCAACCAAATGGTCTGGGCCATGCTGATGACCTCGCTCGGTGTGGTGGTGGGCCTGAACAACGACCTCACCGGCGTCACGCAGGCCTACAACGTGTTGACTTTCCGCACCTTCGAGTTTTTCACGATCGCAGCGGTCATTTACTACCTGCTGGCCAAAACCATCATGCTCGCGGCGCGCCTGCTGGCCTGGCGTCTGTTCCGCTACTGAGCCGCACCATGCCTGGCACTGACTTTTCCATTTCCGACCTGCAGTTCATGCTGGCAGGTGCCTGGGTCAGCCTGCAGCTGACACTGTGGGCGATGTTGATCGGCACCCTGGCCGGTGCGGTCTTCGGCCTGCTGCGTGCCGTGTTTCCGCGGGCCAGTGCTCCGCTGGGCTGGTTGCTGGACGTGTTCCGGTGTGTTCCGCTGCTGATCCAGTTCGTGCTGTTCAATTCCTTCAACAGCATTGCCGCCATCAACTGGACTGCCTTTGCCATCGGCTGCCTGGTGCTGGGCATTTACTGCGCTTCTTACTGCACCGAAGTGGTCCGCGGCGGTGTGCTGGCGGTGCCGCCCAATGTGGTGCGCGCTGCGCGCTCGCTGGGCCTGAGCTACGGGCAAACCTTGCGCTACATTGTTGTTCCCATGGCCGCGCGCGTCAGCTTTCCGGGATGGATCAACCTCACACTCGGCGTAGTCAAAGACACCTCGTTGGTGCTGTGGATCGGCATCATGGAGCTGCTGCGCGCATCGCAGTCCATTGTCACGCGCATCCAGGAGCCGATACTGGTGCTGTCGATTGCCGGGCTGATGTACTACGTCATGAGTTGGGGCATTGCCCGCATCGGCCAGCAGGTCGAAAAAGGATGGCAGGAAAATGATTGAAATCGACCAGGTACACAAATCCTTCGGCCAGCTCAAGGTGCTCCAGGGCGTGAGCATGACGGTGAACAAGGGGGAGGTCATCTCGGTGATCGGCGGCTCGGGTTCGGGCAAATCCACCCTGCTGATGTGCATCAATGGCCTGGAGCCGATCCAGCGCGGCACGATTCTCCTGGACGGTACCAACGTCCACGCCCCGGGCACCAACCTCAACGCCCTGCGCCAGCGCATCGGCATCGTGTTCCAGCAATGGAATGCATTTCCGCACCTCACCGTGCTCGAAAACGTGATGCTTGCGCCGCGCAAAGTGCGCGGCCTCAGCGCCATCCAGGCCGAAGAGCTGGCGGTCAACCAACTCAGCCATGTGGGGCTGCGAGACAAGCTCAAAGTCTTCCCGGGCAAGCTCTCGGGCGGCCAGTTGCAACGCATGGCGATTGCCCGCGCGCTGGCCATGTCGCCGGACTACATGCTGTTTGACGAAGTCACTTCGGCGCTGGATCCGCAACTGGTGGGCGAAGTGCTCGACACCTTGCGCATGTTGTCAGACGAAGGCATGACCATGGTTTTGGTTACCCACGAAATCCGCTTTGCGCGCGACGTTTCCGACCGCGTGGCGTTTTTCCGCAACGGCGTGATCCACGAAATCGGCGCCCCGCAGCAGGTCATCGACGACCCGCAGCGCCCGGAAACCGCCGAGTTCCTCAAGTCCTCGCACTGAACGCGCCCGCAGCACCGGTTCAACTTCACCCACCAGCACCCTGACAGCCATGCAAACCATTGAAGTGATCGACTCGCACAGCGGCGGTGAACCCACGTGTTTGGTGATCTCCGGTTTTCCGGACCTGGGCAGGGGCAGGCACACCATCGAAACCCCGGTCGGCAATGTGCAAGCCACGCTGCATGAAGACGGTTCTGTCAGCGTGTGCAACGTAGCGGCCAGGCACCACTTGCACCAAGTTACGCTTGATGTGCCGGGTTGCGGCAGAGTACATGGCGACGTGGCTTGGGGCGGCAACTGGTTTTTTCTCTGCAGCGACCATCGCCAGCGTGTTTCTAGCGACAACCTGGCCAGCCTGAGCAGCTACAGCATCGCGCTGCGCCATGCGTTGTTGGCCCAAGGCATCACTGGCACAGATGGTGCCGAGGTTGACCACATCGAACTCTTTGGCCCGGATGACCAGGGTGCCGACCGCCGCAACTTTGTGCTCTGCCCCGGCAACGCTTGCGACCGCCCACCCTGCGGCACCGGCACCAGTGCCAAAGTGGCCTGCCTGGCCGCCGACGGCAAGCTCGCCCCCGGCGCCGCCTGGACGCAAGCCAGCATCATCGGGAGCCGGTTCGAAGCGAGCTACGTGTTTGAAAACGGCGAGGTCATTCCCACCATCCGAGGGCGTGCGTACATCAGCGCAGAGGCCAAACTGGTGCTCGACCCGCAGGATCCCTTTGTCTGGGGCATCCGCCCGTGATGCAGGCCGCAGTGCAATGAGCAACACAGTCCACCTCTCGCTCGATGAAGTCAGTGCGCTTGCACTGCGTGTACTGCGCCACCACGGCATCATCGAAGCGCAAGTGCAGGCCATGGCGCGCGTCATGACGGCCGGCGAGCGCGACCAATGCCACTCGCACGGCCTGTTTCGCCTGCTCATGTGTGTGCAGTCTTTGCGCCAAGGCAAAGTCGTGCGGGATGCGCTGCCGGTGGCGCAACATCGCTCGGCTGCGGTGGTCGCGGTCAATGCCCATTGCAACTTTTCCCCGCTGGCGTTTGAAGTTGGCAGCGCACTGCTGATCGAGAAAGCGCACCACACCGGCATTGCCGCACTGGTCATCAACAACTGCCTGCATTTTTCGGCGCTCTGGCCCGAGGTGGAGCAACTCACGCAGGCCGGTTTGTGCGCCCTCATCATGACGCCCAGCCATGCCTGCGTGGCACCGGCAGGTGGCAAGCTGCCAGTGTTTGGCACCAACCCGATTGCGTTTGGCTGGCCGCGCGCCAATGGCCACCCCTATGTATTTGACTTTGCCACCAGTGCCATCGCGCGTGGCGAAATCGACCTCTACCGCCGCAGCGGCCGCACCCTGCCCGAAGGCTGGGGGATTGATGAAAACGGCGCACCCTGCACCGATGCGGCCACTGTTTTGCAACGCGGCGCCATGCTCACTTTTGGCGGCTACAAAGGCTCGGCCCTGGCGACCATGATCGAACTGCTTGCCGGCCCGCTGCTGGGCGACCTCACCAGCACTGAATCGCTGGCCTTGGACGGCCGGCCCGGCGGCGCACCGCGCCACGGTGAATTGATCGTTGCGTTTGACCCGCGCTTTTTTTCCGGTCGCGACCCGGCCACCGACCAGGCCAGCGCCGAACAACTCTTGCAAGCCATCCGTGGGCAGGGCGCGCGTCTGCCTTCTGAGCGCCGCTACGCCGCACGCGCGCACAGCATCGCGCATGGTGTCGACATCGCCCGCGCGCTGCACGACGATATCCTGGCCCTGATGGATTGATTGGTTTCCCCCCCCCCCTCCTGACTGACCTTTCACGGCAAACGGCATGAACCTGAAGAGCCGCTTCTCTGTGGCCCCGGCACCCGGCATGTTGCCGATGCCCATGGGTTGCCGCGCCCGGAGCGGACCCACGCAGGCAGTGCATCCCGCTGCTCCATAACAGCATGGCCACCAAAAGTCCTGCCACTCGCATCGAACCCAAACGCCGGGCGGCAGACCTGGCGTATGACCGCATCGAAGCCCTGATCTCCAAGCTGCAAATTGCGCCAGGCTCGACCGTGGTGGAAAGCGAAATTGTCGAACTGACCCAACTCGGCCGCACCCCGGTGCGCGAAGCACTGATGCGCATGGCAGCCATCGACCTGATCGTGCAACAACCCCGGCGCGGTCTGAGCGTGTCCTCGATCGATGTGGTGGACCATCTCGACCTCATCGAGACCCGGCGTGCGCTGGAGCGCCTGATTGCCGCCAGCTCTGCGCGACGCGCCAATGCGGCGCAACGCAAAGAGCTGGTGCGTTGTGCCGAAAAGATGCTCAAGGCTGGCGCGGCTGGCAATCTGGACCAGTACATGGCCGCCGACCAGGAACTGGACCGCGTGAACCACGCTGCTTGCGGCAACCGCTCGGCGGTCAAAGCCGTGGTGCCGCTCATCGTGCAATGCCGACGCTTCTGGTACCGCTACCAGGCCGAAGGCGAAATCAGCGAAGGTGCCCGCTTTCACATGCTGCTGGCCGAAGCCATCGCCTCTGGCGACGCAGCACAAGCGGCCGATGGCGCCGGTCAATTGATGGACTATCTGGAGCGTTTTGCGCGCAAGGTGATCAACCTGTAGGTGCACCCACCAAAGAGCAAAACCGCCGCAGCCGTGACGCACGGTGTTTGTGTTGGCGCTGTCAGGGCGACGATGCCAGGGTGTAGAGCGGCTCCGGGCTGGCGCTCGTCGCCTGGCCCAGCGCTTCGGCCGCAGCGTCGGCGTAGGGTGCTGGCCAGCCGAAGATGGCGCTCGCCTGTTCGCAGCGCCGGCGCAAGTGCTTCTTGTCAGCCCCGCCGAGGTGGATGATCGCGTAGCGGTAACTGCCCAGCCATTTGAAGTCGCGTTGCATCGATCCGCGCGGCTTGGGGAACTCCAGCAGCATTCCGTCGGGGAAGTCTTGTGCAAAAGTTTCACGCTGCTGCTGCTCTGGCATACACACGGCCGTGTCCGGGCTGAATATGCGGTAGACGAAACTCGATGCCGCGCCGGCCACGGGATTCGCACGGGGCAGCAGCCCGGGGTCGCGACCCCATGCGAGTTCGAGCGCCATGCGGTGCAGGTCGATACCCTCGACGCGCTGGTACAGATCGGAAAACTGCGGCGCCATGCGGGGGTTGAACTCGATCACCGACAACTTGCCGCTGGCCGGGTCATGGAAGAACTCCATGTTGAACATGCCATTCGTGAAACCAACGGCGGTCAGGAACTTGCGCGCCACTTCCAGTGCCTGCGCATGCACCGGCTTTTGCAGGCCGCTGGGGTATTCGAAACGCATGAACGCGTCGGTGCCCGGGTACATGACGGCCTGCACCACGCCGATTTCATGCACGGCACCATCGAACACATACCCATCCAGGTTGTATTGCGGCGCCTTCACCGGCTGCTCCAGCAGCAAACGGTGCGCGGTGCCGGCTTGCGGCAGGCGTTTGCGCACGATCTGTTCGAACGGCTCCACCAGGTGGCGGATGACCCACAACTCCCATGCACCAAAGCGGGTGTGCGCCTGCAGTGCGTCGCGGTCTGGCACGTTGGCCGCCAGCACCGAAAACGCCGCCTTGACGGGTTTCACGAAGGCCGGGTAGGTGAGCCCTTCCGGCACCGGCTCGCCGTAAGCGGCCTCGAGACTCGCAAAGGGTATGTTGGCCCCGGGGCAGACCTGCTCCAGGACCTGGCGTGCGTACAGCTTGTGCTGGCATGCCAGGATGGCCTCGACCGGGGTGCCTGGCCAGCCCATGCGTTCGGCCAGCAATGCGGCTGCAAGGGCGCCGAACTGCTCGTGGTTCGATACCACGGCTTTCCAGCCAGCGCGCCGCGCGCGCCGTTCCAGCCGGTCCACGAAGCGCTGCATGTTGAACCACACCAGGCGGGCATTGCTCGGAAACGAAAAGAGATCGAAACCCTCGCTGTCGAAAGAGAAGTGGTCTTGCCAGCGGGCAAACCCCGTCTGGTCCCAGTCGTAGTTGAACAGCACCAGGGTGCGGCCGCAATCTCTAGCGGCCGGTGTCATTCAGTGACCAGTCGTAGTCCAGGTGGGAGACGCTGACAGAGCCGGCCTTGAGCTTCTCGCGGTCGGCGGGTGCGTCGGCCAGTTGCTCGGCATACCGCGCCAGCAGGTCGTCGATCTTGTGAAAACCTTTGTGGCCTTTTTCGAAGTCTTCGCGGAACCATTTGAAGATGGAGCTGATTTCGGCTTTGCCATTGGCATAACGGTTGCGCGTGTGGTCGCCCATGAAACGCAGCATGCCGTCATCGAGTTGTGCATCGAGGCGCGCCAGGGTAAAGGCCTCCGGGCGCAGGGCGGGGCAGCCGATGGACGCGCAATTGACTGCGCCATGCACCCGAGGATCGGCATATTTGGGGCGCAACTGCTCGTGTTCGATCCAGTCGAGGTTGCGTTCTTCGTCGAGCAGGCGAAAGAACTTCTTCTTCCAGGGGCTCTGGACGATGCTGCCGAGGTCCTTGATGGACTTGAGGTCGGGGTATTTGGTGAGGATCAGTTCAACCGTGAACCCGTTGTAGGCATTGATCAGGAACACCATCTGCTGCTCGCGGCTAAGCGTGGCGAACGCGCCGGCCGATACGCCCGACCATTCGGCGAGCACCTTTTTCAACACGGCGCGATCGGCCAGAAAACCCTTGTAATCCACCCGCGACTGTTTGTTGTCGGGCAACCAACGCACGTGTTTCTTCAGCAGTGCGTCCCAGGCGGCGTAGGTCAGGTCGAGAGCGGCCGGGGCCTGTGCCTGGCTGCCGCGCGCCAACCAGGGGGCGGCGGTTGCGGCCAGCAGGCCCAGCAAGTCACGTCGTTGCATTGTTTCAGTTCCTTTTCCAATCGTGGTATTTGCGTACCCATTCGAGCAAACGCACCGGTTGGTGGGCACGCTTCCATTCACCGGCCGCGTACTTGTTGGCCTCTGAGAGAGTCGGGTAGGTGTGGATGGTTCCCAGGATCTTGTTCATGCCCAGGCCGTGTTTCATGGCCAGCACGTATTCCGCCAGCAGGTCGCCGGCATGCACCCCGACGATGGTGGCGCCCAGTATGCGGTCCTTGCCTGGCACGGTGAGGACCTTGACGAAACCGTGCGCCTCGCTGTCGGCGATCGCGCGGTCGAGGTCGTCGATGCCGTATTTCACCACTTCATAGGGTATACCCTGCTCCTTGGCTTCCTGTTCGTTCAAACCCACCCGTGCCACCTCCGGGTCGATGAACGTCGCCCACGGGATCACCGAATAGTCGGCCTTGAACTTCTTGAAGTCACCGAACAACGCATTGACGGCGGCATACCAGGCCTGGTGCGCAGCCGTGTGGGTGAACTGGTAGGGCCCGGCCACGTCTCCGGCGGCATAGATGTTGGGGTAGAGCGTCTGCAGGTATTCGTTGGTCTCTACCGTGCGCTGGGTCGGGATGCCGAGTTCTTCCAGTCCGTAGCCCGACAGGCGCGCCACCCGGCCCACAGCGCAAATGAGTGCGTCGAACCCGATCCGGTGCTCCTGCCCTGCGTGTTCCACGATGAGCACTTTGCTGTCGCCGGTTTTCTCGCAGCGCAGCGCCTTGTGGCCGGTGAGCACCTTGACCCCATCGGCCTGCAGCGCAGCTTTCGCCAGTTCCGAAACCTCCGGGTCTTCGCGCACCATGATGCGCGGGCCCATTTCGACCTGCGTGACTTCGGCGCCAAGCCGTGCAAAGGCCTGCGACAGCTCACAACCGATCGGCCCGCCGCCCAGCACCACCATGCGCCGGGGCAGGTCGTCGAGCTGCGCGAACACGTCCCACAGGTTGTCGCTAGTGACATAACCCACATCGTCCAGCCCCGGCAGTGGCGGCACGAACGGCCGCGCGCCGGCAGCAATCACGATGTTGCGGGTTGTGAGGACTTGGGTGCCACCGCCGTTCAGCGTGATTTCGACCGTCCAGGGGTTCACGATGCGGGCATGGCCGAGCACGACGTCCACGCCCAGGCCGGTAAAACGCCCGACGCTGTCATGCGGTGCGATCTCGGCGATCACATGGTGCACCCGGGCCATCACTTCGCGGAAACTGAAACGGGTGGTGGACGTGGCCAGGCCGTATTTGGCCGAATGCAGGATCTGGTGGCGCAACTTGGCCGTGCGGATGAGCGCCTTGCTGGGAATACAGCCAAAATTGAGGCAATCACCGCCCATCTTGTGCGATTCCACCAGCGTGACCCGGGCCTTGACGGCTGCGCCGATCAAGGCCGTGACCAAGCCACCGGCGCCAGCCCCGATGACGACCAGATTGCGGTCGAAGGTCTTGGGGCGCACGCCAGCCCAGCGCGCATAGACCTTGCGGCGTTTGACGGCATCGACGATCTTTTTCGTGGCGAGGGGAAATATGCCCAGAAGAACAAACGCACCGATGAGACCCGGCGACGCGATGGCGCGCAGGGAATCCACCTTGGCCAATTCCGTTCCGGCGTAGACATAGACGCCCGTGCCGGCAAACATGCCCAACTGGCTGACCCAGAAGTAGGTCCAGGTCTTCATCCGTGTCAGCCCCATCAGCAAATTGAGCACGAAGAAGGGCATGGCCGGAATCAGTCGCAAGGTGAACAGGTAAAAGGCGCCGTCCCGCTCGACACCCTTGTTGACCTCGGCAAGGCGCTTTCCAAATCGTTTTTCGATGCTGTCGCGCAGGATCGTGCGGGCCGCCAGCATGGCCAGGGTGGCGCCAAAGGTGGAGGCAAACGACACCACGACCGTGCCCCACACAAGGCCGAACACCGCACCGCCGGCCAGTGTCAGGATGACAGCGCCGGGCAGCGACAAAGCCGTCACCGCCACATACAGCACGAAATACACGGACAGGACCAGCGCCGGTTGCTGCGCGTAATAGGCGACGAATTCGTTCTGGCTTTGCTTGAGGTAGGCGAGGCTGAAATAGTGACCAAGGTCGAACGCGAGGAACGCCGCAACACCGGCGGCGAGCAACACGAGGATCAGCAGTTTCTTGTGACTCACGGGGTTATCCTGGGTTTCGGACTGGGCGATAGGGCCGGTGCCAATGGCAGGCCGGGCTTATCCATGGGTCGATTGCATGCGCCGATTCTTACATTTGTCGCGGGGATTGCACGCTGGCGGCACTGGCGGCACTGGTGACCGCCGCCGTGCCTCAGGGGGCGAGGGTGACATCTCCCACGAACCCCAGGCTTTGACCGCCAGTGTTGTCGGCATCCGCACCGACTGCCAGCGCCAGCAAGGCAGGCACCGCCGTGGCCTCGTGGCCGAAGGCGCGCAGGAAGTCGCCGGCCAGGTTGCGCTCGATGGACATCCACTTGCCAGGTTGCGCCGGGCCACTGCTGACCACCAGGTAACGCACCCGTGCGCTGAATGCGTTGGCCACCATGCTTCCGACTGGCAAAAACCGGTCCCACACGTAACACAGCGTGGCGGCGGGCAGGGGTTCGCCTGAGATGCTGCGCGCCATGCGCATCTTGGTGCGTTCGGCCAGACCCAATCCATCCAGAGGCATGTCGAACAGGGCACAGACCTTGAGCGCAACATCGTCGCCGGATTTGCTGGAAAGGTCGCTGTCCTGCAGGCCGCGCTCCAGCATCCAGCCCCAGTGCAGCAGCGTGTCCGGGCCGGGCCGCCGCCCCCGGACGTCGAACACCAGGTTGCCGTACGACGCGTTTGTCGCCACCCGCAACACCGGCCGGCTTTCGACCGCCACGATCGCGAATTGCGTGAGCTGCGACTTTTGCCCGGGCAATCCGGCGATGCGCCAGGGCGGCGCGACCGCGCCGGCCGCCATGGCCGAAAAGGCCGGTACAGGCATGCCTTGTGCCCAGGCGGAGCCGGCGAGCAGGACGAAGGGCAGACAGCGCCAAAATGAAACCACGGCCATGTGTTGACTATAGGAGGTCCGGCGGTCGTCCGGACGTGTTGGCGTTTGGCCACCATGCCCGGCACGCCAAAACCCGTTGCCACGACCTGAAACGCCTGCTCAAGCGCGGCCGCACCAGCCTGATGATCGGCCTGGCGTTTGTTGCCGCGTGTTTGCTCGGGGCCGAGGCCATCGGCAAGCTGCAGGGCAGCCCCGTATTGATGGTGGCGCGTGAGAGCCTGCTGATCGTCGGCTGGGTGGCAATGTGGCGTCCGCTGGAGATATTCCTGTATGACTGGTGGCCACTGGCGCGCTGGATCCGGGTGTACCGCAACCTCAGCCACGCCCATGTGCACGTGGTGCAGGGCAAATAGCCGCCGCTGCCTGCTACGCTATCGGCATGCCTGACCGTCTGTTCAAAACCCCGCTGTGCCTTCCCCTGGGTGAGCCTTTGGTGGGGGCGCTGGCCCGGATGACCGAGGCCATCGGCAGCGCCGACTGGTTCGACGCGGTGCTCAACCTGCTGGGCACCGTGTGTGCGATCGACTCCGGCGGTGCGATGGTCTACCACCGCGACCAGCGGCCGCGGCGCATCCTGCACCGGTTCAACCCATCGGAGCGTGCGCTGCCCGAGGACGCCTACCTGTCCGGCCCCTATGTGCTCGATCCCCATTACCAGTTGTTTGCCGCTGGTGGCCCCAATGGTGTGCACCGCTTGACCGACATCGCGCCGGACGATTTTTTCCAGAGCGAGTATTACCGCGTGTTCTATTCGCAGATCGGCCTGTCGGATTCGATCGAGCTGTTGTGGCGCATCGACGACAACAGCGCGCTCAATATTTTCATCGAGCGCAGCATCCGCAACGCCAAATTCCAGGATGCCGACATGGTGGCGATCGGCATCGTTTTGCCGATCATCTTTGCCTCTGCGGCGAAGCACCACGAACTCACAGCCGCTGCGTCGCGCCGAGACTCCGACAAGCTGACGCACCGCAAGGTGCAAAGCACGATCGAGAACTTCGCCAGTTCGCTGCTGACACAACGCGAGCGCCAGGTGCTGTTCTACATGATCAGCGGCTACTCCTCGGCGCTGACCGCGCAGCGCCTGACCACGTCGGAGGGAACGATCAAGATCCACCGCAAGAACATCTACCGCAAGCTCGACATCGGCTCGCAGGCGGAACTTTTCTCGCTGTTCATCAACTGCATCCCGTTTGCCATGCCCGAGGCACCCGTGGACCCGTTGCAGACCTACCAGAACACGCCATTGGGCGCGCGCAACATGTCGCTGCTCGATGTGGCGCCGCTGAAGGCCTGAGGGCGGAGCGCGCCTGAGCCAGACTGCAAACTGTTCCCATGAAGCCATCTCCTTCCGGCACGGGCGTCACTGCCACCGACCCGATGGTCGCCTACTACAGGCGCCGCGCCGCGTATTACGAACGGGTCTACCACAAGCCCGAACGGCAGCCCGACCTGCGCGAGATGGAGGCCTGGACCACACGCACCTTCAGTGGCCGTCGCGTTCTGGAACTGGCCTGTGGCACGGGCTGGTGGACACCCCATGGCGCGCGCCATGCGGAGCACTGGCTCGCCACCGACCTGAACCCGGAGACGATGGCCGTGGCGCGGCACAAGGCATTGCCGGCTTGTGTCGGCTTTGCGACGGTCGACGCCTACACGCTGCAGGGGGTTGAGCAGGCGCTTGCGTTTGACGCAGCTTTCGCCGGCTGCTGGTGGAGCCACGTTCCGCTGCAACGGCTGCAAGCCTGGCTGGAACTTCTGCACGCGCGACTGCCACCGGGTGCACGCGTGGTCTTTCTGGACAACAGCTTCGTTCAGACCAGCAACCTGCCAATCACGCGCAGGGACGCCGATGGCAATACCTACCAGATGCGTTCCCTCGATGATGGCAGTGTGCACGAGGTGCTGAAGAACTTCCCCGCGCCAGCCGAGGTGCAGGCGGCGGCCGGACCGAGGGCCACGGACTTCACCTGGACCGCATGGACGCATTATTGGGCCGCGGCCTGGACGCTCACCTGACCGGCACCCCCGCCCCGATGGCTTTGGCCTGACTGGAAACCGGAATGTAGACGCCCCCATTGTTCGCGCGCAACCAGTCCGCAATGTCAATATCACGGTCCAGTGGAAACACCGGCCGTGGCACCTTGGCAAACGGCAGCACCGCATAGTCGACGGTGCACAGCGCCCCGCTGTCGCACACGATCACCTCGCCCGCGATGGGTTCGAACGCGGCGCGGAAGTGCTGCATCGACTTGAGCGCCACGATGCGTTTTTGCTCCGGCTCGATGCCGAAGGCCAGGAACTGCTGCAGGTCGAGCATCTGGGCCCGGATGCTCACCACCAGAATCTCGATGCCGTCCACCCGCACCACGGCAGTCGGACCCCAGGAGCGGTGCAGGCCGCCGATCATGGCGCCGCTGCCGATGTAGTTGCCTGTGGCGTGCAGTGACACCAGCGTGCAGGTCAGGGCCAGCGGGATGCCGCCGAAACGCGGGTCGGTCTTGCCACCCAGTTGGATCTGCACGCAGTCCCCAGGCGCGTGGCCCTGCAATTGGGCCACCGTCCCGGGGTCGACCATCGGCCCGAAACACGCGTCCGACACGCCGGCATCGAGCAGCGCCGCCAGCAGCGCGGTGGAGTCGCCGTAGGTGCCCCCGCCCGGGTTGTCGGCATAGTCGGCGACGATGATCGGGCCCTTCTTGTTGCCGGCCAGGTAGGCCTTGCACAGCGCGGCCGCCTGCGCCACCGTGTGGTACTGGTTGATCGCCTCCAGGCGGTGTGCCCAGATGTCGTCGGCCAGTTCGCTGGCGAATGCCGTGTGGCGCGCCATGTCGCCCTGCGCGGTGACGGTGACGCTGGTACCCACCTCGGCGATGTCGGCATTCGGAAAGGCGCCGTTGATGCTGACGGCGAACACGTCCGCTTGTTGTTCGTAGGCGCGGGCACGCTCCAGCCTTGGGAGCATCGGGCCGACGTCGGTTCGCCCGCCGTTGGCTTCCTCCAGCATCGGCCGGGTCACGCGCAAGGTCATCGGGTGGATCTCGCCCAGCATCGTGCGTTGCAGGATGTCGGCGGCATGGCGTGCGGCGACCCGCATGTCGGTGTGGGGGTAGGTCTTGAATGACACGATGATCTGCGCCAGGTCGCACATCGCACGGCTGACGTTGGCGTGTGGGTCCAGCGTGATGCCGATCGGGATGTGGTGGCCCAGCACCGCGCGCAGGCGGCGCAGCAACTCGCCTTCGCCGTCGTCGCAGAAGTCGGGCACCATGGCGCCATGCAGGCCGAGCAGAACGCCGTGCAGCGGGCCTTTGTGGGCCTGCACTGCGGCAATGATCGGGGCTGTCAGTGCATCGAAAGCCTCGCGCGTCACCGGCCCACCAGGCTGGGCGTGGGCGCTGAGCACGTGGGTCACGCTCCATCCGTAGGCACGCGCGGCATCAAGGAAGCCCGCCAGTTCGGTGTTGTTGTCCTTGCGCGCGGCAATTGCATCCTCACCCCACAGCAGGCCGCGTTCGGCAAAACTGGCGGAGTTCGTGGGCAACTTGCAGAAGGTGTTGGTTTCGTGCAGGAATTCGGCGCTCAGGACGTTGAATGTGGTCATGGATCTATGGGCTGCAGCCCGTCAGGAAAGAGGGTGGTGGCAGGCCAGGCTGTGTGTGCCGTCCCGGGCAAGGGCGGGGCGTTCACTGCGGCAACGTGCCGATGCCTGTGGGCAGCGCGCGGCATATGCGCAGCCGGGCGGCAGCTTGAAGGCGTCGGGGATTTCGCCCTGCAGCAGGGTCACCACACGGCGGCGTTGCGGGTCCGGCTCGAAGGTGCTGTCCATCAGCGCGCGGGTGTAGGGGTGGCGCGGTGCTGCCTGGGCGTCGGGCAGGATCTCGACCACGCGGCCGAGGTACATCACCACGATGCGGTTGCAGAAATAGCGCACCAGGCCCAGGTCGTGCGAGATGAACAGGTAGGTCAGGCCCAGGTCGCTTTGCAACTGCTCGAGCAGGGCGATGATCTGCGCCTGGATCGACACGTCGAGTGATGCGGTGGGCTCGTCGAGCACCAGGAAATCGGGCTGCATGGCCAATGCGCGTGCAATGCCCACGCGCTGCTTCTGCCCCCCGGAGAGTTGGTGCGGGTAGCTGGCAGCCAATGTCGGGTTCAGGCCCACCATGGACATCAGGCTGGCGACACGGGCGTCCTGTGCCGCAGCGTCGAGCTGGACACCCTGCACCTGAAGCGGTTCGAGCACCGCGTTGCGCACGCTGTAGCGCGGGTCGATCGAGGAATACGGATCCTGGAACACCATCTGCATGCGCCGGCGCAGCGTGCGCAGTGCCGGTGGTGGTACACCGGCGAGGTCGATGCCGTCGAAGTGGATGCTGCCGCTGCTGGGCTCCAGCAGGCGCAGCACCAGGCGCGCCAGCGTGGACTTGCCACAGCCGGACTCACCCACCACACCGGTGACGCGGCCGCGTGGCACGTCGAGGTCGACGCCACTCACTGCGGCGAGTACGCGCTTTTTTCCAAACAGGCTGGCACGGCTGCTGAAGATGCGGCTCAGGCCGCGCGCCTGGACCAGGTTCTCGGTCGCGGGTGCGGGTTCAGTCATGCGCGACGTCCAACCGGGCGAAGTGGCAGGCCACGCGGTGTTCTGCCTGCACGCGCAGCGCGGGCACCTCGCTCTGGCAGAGCGGCTGCGCCAAACCACAACGCGGGTGGTAGCGGCAGCCAGTTGCATAACTGCTGACGCTGGGCACCATCCCGCTGATCCCCTTGAGGCTGCCCGGTGCCTGGCCGGCACGCGGGATGCAGGCTATCAGTGCCTGGGTGTAGGGATGGGTGGGGCGTGCAAAGATGGCGTTGACCGTGTTGCTCTCGGCCACACGGCCGGCATACAAGACGACCACGTGGTCGCAGGCTTGCGCCACTACACCCATGTCGTGGGTGATCAGCAGCAGGGCCAGGCCGCGCTGGCGCACCAGGTCGACCAGGATCTGAATAATCTGCGCCTGGATCGTCACGTCCAGCGCGGTGGTGGGTTCGTCGGCGATGATCAGTTCGGGGTCGCCGGCCAGCGCCATGGCAATCACCACGCGCTGCTTCATGCCGCCCGACATCTGGTGCGGGTACTGCTGGTGAACAGTGGCGGCGTCGGGAATGCGCAGTTGTGTGAGCAGGTCGATGCTGCGCGCCCTGGCGGTGGCGGCGGACAGGCCCAGGTGCAACTGCCCGACCTGGTCGATCTGTGCCCCCACCCGCAACATCGGGTCGAGCGAGGTCATCGGGTTCTGCGTGATCAGCGCCATGCGGTGGCCGCGCAGCGGTCGGTAACGCTCCTCGGGCAATCCGACAAGTTCGGTGCCATCGAAACGCACCGAGCCGCCGCTGACCCGCCCGCCAATCAAAGGCAGCAGGCCCATGAGTGCCATTGCAGTCAGCGACTTGCCGGACCCCGATTCGCCCACCAGGCCAAGGATGCTTCCTTTGTCCAACACGAACGAAATACGGTCCAGCGGCTGCAGTGCACCGATGTTCACCGAGAGGTCGCGGACTTCTAGCAGGGGCATGTCGGGCTACCTGAGAGGGTGGATGCATGGCGTGGTCGTTCGAAGCAGCCCGATGACCGCCCGTATACCGGCGGAGTGGTGTGGTGGGACCAGGCCGACGGCGCATTCGGCTCCGCGGCTGTCCCCCGCCCTGCGGGCTCCTCCTTTATGCCGCTGCGCCGAACGCACCGCCGACCTGATCCTGCGACTTGGTCGGAGTGCGGGCGTCGGGGCCCCGAATACCGAACACCAAAGACCCAGCGTCGCGGCAGGTGCGGCCCGGCGGGGGCGATTTCTGGAGCGCCGAGGAGCGCAGCCCGAGGGTCGGTGCGCGCAGCGCACTTCGTCATCATTTTGGCCGCGGTTGTCCGAACGGAGAGAACGAAGTGAACGCAGTGAGTTCCGCGGCCCGACCCTCGGGCGAGCACCACAGGGCAGTCGGCGCGTTCAGCGCCCGACCGCTCCAGTATGAGCCCCCGCCGGGCTGCGCCTGCCGCGACGCGCGCCAACGCCAACGCCAACGCCAACGCCAGCGCCAACGCAGACCAGGCAACGAACGCGTGCAAAGGGCCGAAAGCAGCCAGTTGATTCCGTGCGCCCAAGGACGGGTGAGCGTCAATCGACCGCGCACATCTCCACCGCCACCCCGCTGAGCACGGCGTTGCCGGACAGGGGGTCGCGCAGGTTTTCATCCAGCAGGTGATTGAGGTTGGCGCCGGGCCGGCTCGCTGCCAACGCGAGTTGTGCACCCGGCTGGTCGTGGCCCCAGCCGTGCGGAACGCTCACCACCCCGGGCATCATGTCCGCGCTGCAATGCACCTGCACCTCGATGCTGCGGGGGCCCTGGCTGCTGTCGCTGCTGATGCGGGCCATTGCGCCGTCGCGCAGGCCCAGGCGTTGCGCGTCTGCCGGATGGACCAGCGCGGTGCAGCGCATCGGCCCCTTGGCCAGCACCGGCAGGTTGTGCATCCAGCTGTTGTTGGAGCGCACGTCACGCCGGCCGATCACCACCATGGGTGACGGCGCGCGTGCCAGGTCGGCCTGCGCACGCAGCACGTCATTCAGCAGCGTTGCCGGTGCCAGTTCGATACGGCCCGAGGGTGTGCGCAGCAACTCCGGGATGCGGGGCGCCAGGGCGCCCAGGTCGATGCCGCCTGCGGCGCTGCTGGCTTGCACCCGGGCCAGGTTCAGGCCACCGGGCTGCTTGCCGAACTGGTCACCGTACGGGCCGGTGCGCAGCGCCACATCCAGCAGACGGTCGGGCCCGCGCAGTCCGGCGGTGGCCTCCAGCACCGCCGTTGCGCCATCGCCAAATAACTTGCGGGCGTCTTCGGCAAAGTTCTCATCGTCGATCTCGGCGGCGCTTTGCCCCGGGTGTTTGCCCGAAACGATGGCTGCCAGTCGCAACAGCGTCTCCCATTCGGCCGGTTGCGCCGCGTCGCGATTGAAAACGGGCGGGCTGTAGCGGGCATGGTTGCGCCAGGAAAACTGCGGAAACGCCACGTCGTAGTGCAGCTCTTCCAAGGGTGAAGGTGCGGGCAGGATCACGTCAGCATGGCGGCTGGTCTCATTGACGTAGATGTCCAGGCTGACCATGAACTCCAGGCCTTCCAGCGCGCGCGACAGGCGCGCGCCGTTCGGGGCCGACAACACCGGGTTGGTGGCGAGCGTCACCAGCGCGCGGATCTGCCCGACGCCCGGGGTCTCGATCTCTTCCATCAGGCAGCCGATCGGCAACTCGCCCATTACCTCGGGCGCGCCGCTCACCCGGCTCTTGTGGCGGCCGGTGGCCACCCCGCGCCCCGCCCCTGGCTTGCCGCTGGTGTTGCTGGCAAAAGCTGCCGCCCTGGGGAACATCGCACCCCCGGGTTCGTCCAGGTGGCCGGTCAGGGTGTTGAGCACGTCCACCAGCCAGGTGCCCAGGCTGCCGTACTCCTGGGTGCAGACGCCGATGCGCGCATAGATGCTGGCACGCGGGGACGCGGCGAGTGAGCGCGCCAATTCGCGGACCGTGCCTGCGTCCATGCCGCAGCGCGCTGCGACAGCCTCGGGGCTGAACCCGGCCACTGCCTGCGCGATGTCCTGCACGCCGGTCACGTGTTCGGCCATGCGGCCCAGCCGCACCAGGTTTTCTCCGAACAGCGTGTGCACCATGCCCAGCAGCAGGAACGCGTCGCCGCCCGGGCGGATGAAGTGGTGCGTATCGGCCATCACCGCGGTCTCGGTGCGGCGCGGGTCGATCACCACCAGCCGGCCGCCGCGCGCCTGCATGGCTTTGGCCTTGCCGCGGAAGTCCGGCACGGTCCACATGCTGCCGTTGCTCACCACCGGGTTGGCCCCCAGCACGATCAGCAGCTCGCAACGCGCGATGTCGGGCACCGGCACACTCATCCAGTGGCCGAACAGCAGGCCGCTCGACACATGGCGCGGGATCTGGTCCAGCGTGGCGGCGGTGAATACGTTGTGGGTGCCCAGCGCCTTGGCCAGCCGCGGAATCGTGGTGAGCAGGCCGATCTTGTGCGCGGCCGGGTTGCCGATCACCAGGCCGGCGGCGTTGCGGCCGTGGGCCTGCAGGATCGGTGGCAGGCGGCGTTCTATCTCGGCCCAGGCCTGGTCCCAGCTTGCCTTCTCGAACACCCCGTTGCGCTTGACCAGCGGCGTGCGCAGGCGGTCCGGGTCTTCGTGCAGGTCCTTGAGCGCCACGCCCTTGGGGCAGATGTAGCCGGCGCTGAACACGTCGGCGTCATGGCCGCGGATGCTGATCACTTTCTGGTCGCGCACCTTGATCTCCAGACCGCAGCAGGCCTCGCACAGGGGGCAGATGCGGTGTTGGGTGGTGTCGGCAGCATGTTCCATGGCGTGGGTTCCTTCAGACGATGCGGCTCTTGTGGCTGGCCCAGTACGGGTCGCGCAAGCTGCGTTTGTAGAGTTTGCCGGTGGGCAGGCGTGGGAGTCTGTCGGTGAAGTCGACCGTGCGCGGGCATTTGTGGCGGGCCAGGTGTTCGGCACAGAACACCATCAGTTCCTGCGCCAGTTCGGGCCCGGCCTGGACACCCGCAACCATTTCCACCACCGCCTTCACCTCTTCGCCAAAGTCCTCGTTGGGCACACCGAACACTGCTGCGTCGGCGACCTTGGGGTGCGTGACGAGCAGGTTCTCGCACTCCTGCGGATAGATGTTCACACCGCCCGAGATGATCATGAAGCTGGAGCGGTCGGTCAGGTAGAGAAAGCCATCCTGGTCGAGGTAGCCCATGTCGCCCACCGTACTCATCGTGCCATCCGCCGAGCGCGTCAACGCGGTGCGTTCGGGGTCGTTGAAATACACAAACGGGCTGGCGGTCTTGAACCAGACCTCGCCCGCTGTTCCTTGCGGCACCCTCTGGCCCTGCTCGTCCAGGATCTGCAGGTCGCCCAGCAGCACGCGGCCCACGCTGCCGCGGTGCGCCAGCCACTCGGCGCTGTTGCAGGCGGTGAAACCCAGGCCTTCGGTGGCGCCGTAATACTCGTGGATGATCGGGCCCCACCACTCGATCATTTGCTCCTTGACCGGCACCGGGCAGGGTGCTGCCGCATGGATGGCGATCTTGAGCGAGGACAGGTCATGGCGGATGCGCTCTTCGGCCGGCAGCTTGAGCATGCGGCTGAACATGGTGGGTACCAGTTGCGTGTGCGTAATGCGGTAGCGCTCCACCAGGGCCAGGTACTGCAGCGCATCGAAGTGTTCCATGATCACCACAGTGCCGCCGTTGCGCATCGCCACACCGACGTTGCCCAGTGGCGCGGAATGGTAAAGGGGTGCAGGCGACAGGTAGACCATGCCTTCCTCGCCATGCCACAACTGGTTCACGAAGGTGAACAGGGGCAGCGGCTGGTCGGGTGGGTGTTCCGGTAGCGGGCGCAGGATTCCCTTGGGCCGGCCGGTGGTGCCCGATGAATACAGCATCGACGCGCCAAGCCATTCGTCGGCGATCTTGTGCTCGGGGAAAGCCGCCACGGCCGCGTCGAAATCCTGCAACTGCGTGGCGCCCGCGGCGCCCGCCGCCGCTTCACCACCTCCGACCACCAGGCACAGTCTGACCCGGGGGCATTGCAACAGCGCTTCGCGGGCCACTGCCAGACGCGATTGCGACGTGATCAGCACCCGCGACTCGCTGTTGTTGACGATTTTTCGGGGTACATCGGGTGCCTCCAGTGGCCTGAATGGGGACAGCGTGGGCCGCGGTGTCTTTCTATGCGGATTCCACCGCGAACTGCATGCCGGCATTTTTCTGCAGGCGCGCGATCAGCGCCACCCCCATCGCCGAGGCAGGTGTCCAGATGCCGCCGGTGGTGCCGCGAGCATCCTGCAAGAGGCATACGGCTGCTTCGGCAATCATCTTCGAGGTTGATCCATAACCCGGGTCCCGGTCGCCCTTCACTCCCACGCGGACCGTGTGGCCGGCGGCATCCTGGCCCAGGAACAACACGTCGTAGAAACCGGCCTCACGCTCGGCGCGCGACGGGCCCTCGCCGGGCTTGGGCCCACCCTCGGCCCCGAGCGACTTGTCGGCAGCAACCGCCTTGGCGATCGCTTCGCCTTTTTCGCCCGGGCCGGTGACCATCATTTCGTCGTAGACCAGGTCGGCGCCCCAGGCGTGGCCAAGCAGGAAGTTGGAACGGTGCAAATTGCGGGTGTTGATGGCTGCCATCACAAACGGAGCGACCCACAGCCCGGTGTCTTCTTCCAGCATCGGCTTGTTGCCCGATGGCTGGCGCGGCCCCTCGAAACCCGGAGTCAGCGAGAACGGGTTGCGCAGCAGGTCCATCACGCCCGGGTCCTGCATGGCAGCCGCCATCGTGGCTTTGAGGCTGGCTGCGGTGCCGCCGGAGAACGTGCCCTTCATCTTGCGCACGCGCCCGCGTACCCGGTTGGCCGTGCCGCCGAACTGCGCCTGCATTTCGTTTTGCAGCATCAGCATGCCAAGGTCGAACGGTATCGAGTCGAAGCCGCAGGAGAAGACGATGCGCGCGCCGCTCCCCTTGGCCGATGTTTCGTGCGTATCGATCATCTTGCGCATCCAGGCCGGCTCGCCGCACAGGTCCACATAGTCGACACCGGAGGCTGCGCAGGCCGCCACCAGTTCGTTGCCATAAAGCTGGTAGGGGCCGACGGTGGTCAGCACCAGCCGGGTCTGCGCCATCAGGGCCTGCAGGCTGGCTGCATCGGCGCTGTCGGTCACGACCAGGGGCGTGTCTGCCGGAGCGCCGACCTCGTCGCGCACCGCCGCCAGCTTGTCGGCACTGCGCCCGCCCATGGCCCAGCGTACGCCACTGCCGGCCGGGTAATGCTGCAGCAGGTATTCGATGACGAGGCGGCCGGTGAAGCCGGTGGCGCCGTGGACGACGATGTCAAATGGTTTGGTCATCTATTTCTTTCAGAGGGCACAAGGGCACGCGGTTGGTCAGTCGCTGCGCCGGCAATCGAAGGCCGGGTGGTCAAGTCGATGATTGTGGCCGCTAAGGTACTGGAAACTGCGCATTTGCAGGTCCGTATTAACCCGTAAATGCAGGCCCCACGCAAATTGGCATAAGGAACCGCCCATGCCCAAACCCAAGAACCTCAGCGAAGATGACTCCGCCGCTGGCCTTGGGCCATGCGGTAGTGGGCGTCCAAGGCACGCCGCACTTGCTCGTTCGCATTCCCGAACAAAGCGTCAAGCCAGCGCACCGACCTGGAAAAACGATTGAGGAAACTTGGGTGCGCTCGGGCGGGTCCACTTCAAGGTTCAGGTCTTCTTGCGGTAGGCATAGGTCGCATCAAACTTCTGCTTCAGGTATTCGCCCCAGGTGATGGGGTCGTACTTTGCAGGGTGACCCGGTCCCTGGCATGTCGAGATGCACTGGACCTGCACATGGTAATTGGGATCGAAGAAAAAGGGCACGGAAAATCGCTCGCGCCCCGTGGTGTTGATCACGCGATGCGGGGTGCTGATCCAGCGGTCGTTGGTCCAGCGCATCAGCATGTCGCCGATGTTCACGACAAACGTGCTGGGCACTGTCGGTACGTCGATCCAGTCGCCGTCGCGACGCTTCACCTGCAAACCGCCGACCTCGTCCTGGGCAAGGAATGTCACGAAACCGTAGTCAGTGTGAGGGGAAATCCCGAATTCGTCGTCTGCGCGATCCAGCGGCTGGCTGGGGTAGTGCAACAGTCGCACAAATGGCATCGGCTTGTCGAAGTGGGGCACAAAGAATTCTTCTTCGATTTCCAATGCCAATGCGAACGCGCGCAGCACCTGATGACCCAGGCGCGACATCGCGACCTGGTACGTTTCAACCGCCTCGCGAAAGCCGGACAAGCCATCGGGCCACTGGTTCGGGCCATGCAGAGGCGTATTGGCGATCACCTCCGGGTCTTGCGGTCCAAGATCGAGGCCTGCAAGAAAACTCTCGTTCATGCTCGGCTTCGTGCCCCCAGAAACGGTCGCATTGCCCATCTGGATGAAACCACGGTGCGCGGAGTTGACCTTGACCTTCAAGCGCTCTTCCACCGGCAATTCGAAGAACCCGCGAGACGCGGCGAATGCGGCATGGATCACGGTGGGGTCGACGCCATGCCCACTCAAATACAGAAAACCCACTGATTCTGCGGCTTGCCGGATCGCGGATGCGACGGCCTTCTTCCCACTGGCTGAACCCTCCAGGAAAGGCGCGAAGTCGACGATTGGGACGTGCTCGGAAACCTCTTGCTCAATACCTTGTTGCACCTTCTTTTCCCTTCTATGTTGAGTTACATTCGCCCCGCCATGTAGACCATCAAAGCCAGAACGATGGCTGCAACGATACCGAGCGCAACAAGGCTTCGTGCGCCAACAGTGCTGGCTGGCTGTGGCAATGCAGGAGGAGTCGACATCAAGCTGCTTGGCAATGTCACTTCTGCCGCCCCTTCGGTCGGCGCAACCGGCTTGCGTGCAGCAAGTTCCCCCTTGAATCTCGCAAAGAAATCATCGGCCATCTTCTTGGCCGCCGCGTCGATCAATCGCGAGCCAATCTGGGCCAGCTTGCCACCGACGTTGGCTTTTACCGAGTAGTCCAGGCGCGTCATCTGTCCGTCTGGCAACAGCTGCACGCGCGCGTCACCCTTGCCAAAGCCAGCGACGCCACCCTGGCCATCGAAGCGGATGGTGTACGCGTTTGGCGCATCCACCTCGGACAAGCTCAATTTGGCCTTGAACTTGGCCTTGACCGGTCCGATCGCAACGGTCACCGCTGCCACGAACTCGGTATCGCTGATGCGATCCAGTTGTTCGCAACCTGGAATCGCCGCCTTCAGGATCTCGGGATCGTTGAGCGCCTCCCAGGCGACCGCCTGTGCGACGGGTAGCGATTGGGTTCCAGTCATTTCCATTTTGGGTGTGGCCTCAATCGTTGAATCGCTGTCTACGCCGCCACTGCCTCGATTTGGCCCTGCAGCGTTCGCTTGAGTGTGGCCAATGACATTACCACCCCATACATCAGTTCGACATTCTTCAAGGTGGCGCGGTGCAGGTCCTCCCACAGTGAGGCGGCCGCATCTTCGATCAGGATGATGTCGTAGTCGCGCGCGTAGGCATCGCGAATCGTCGACTCCACGCAATAGTTGGTCGCAACCCCGCAGACGATCAACGTCGTGATGCCCTGCACTTTCAGTTTCGATTCGAGCGTCGAGTTGTAGAAGCAAGACGAGCGGTGCTTTTCGAAGACGTCGTCGCTGGGTCCTACCAGGTCTTTCAACTGGTCCACCAACTCCGCATCCCAGGTGCCCTTGGTACAGACGTTGACACCCAGTTTTTGCAGGTGGGTCGGAATTTTTCGCCGCCCACGCGTGACGTCGTTGGGATAGTGTCTTTGGAGCGAATACATCACCTGGACCCCGGTCTCATGGCAAAGACCCACGAGTTCGCGGACCACGGGGATGATCCGGTTCTGTTGCTCATAGGGCAACTTTCCCTTCGCCATGCTTCCGTTCGGGTCGCAAAATCCGTTTTGCATGTCCACGACCACAAGGGCAGTTTCCTTTGGGACAATAGTGATAGGTTGGGTCAACGTGTTCTCCTTGGTAAATAGGTCAGGCATCAGCCGGACAGCGTTTCATCCAGTACCGTCAGCACGCGTTCGGGTGTCATCGGCAAGCGCCGTACTCGTGCACCGCATGCGTCGGCGATTGCGTTGGCAATGGCTGGTGCCACGCCTACGATTGGAGGCTCCCCGATGCCCTTGGCACCATAAGGGTGGCTTGGTTCGGGATGTTCGACGACAAGCGCTTCGATTTCGGGCACCTCATGCGGGCCTGGAATCTTGTAGTCCATCAGCGTTGGGTTCGCTGGACGTCCACCGTCGAACAGCAGCTCTTCGTAAAGCGCAAAGCCTATACCTTGCGCTACACCGCCGACGATCTGCCCTTTGACACCGATCGTATTGATCGCGCGGCCCACATCGTGAGCGGCCCAGATTTTCAATACCCGGGTCTCCCCGGTGTCTTCGTCCACCTCGACTTCGGCTGCCTGTGCGCCGAACACGAATACTCCCAGATTGCCCAGGCCGTTCCCGGCAACTGCCGTGCGCTTGGGGTCGAAGCTGGTGCCCTCGTACATCACCGTGGACGTCCCGTGGATCGGCCCACCTGCCTGCCAGTGGGCGCGATGGCTGACCGACTGGAATGTGACTTCCGCGCCGGGCACTCCCAGAACGCCGATGCGTCCACCGTCGCGGAGTTCGAGATCCTGCGGAGCACACTCCATCATCGCGCTCGCATGCACGAACATCTTCTCGCGTACGTCCTGTGCTGCCTGCGCCACCGCACGGCCAACCATGTAAGTCACACGGGAGCCCCCGGTGGACCAGTTGTACGGCGAGCTGTCGGTGTCCTGCCGCGCAAAGTTGATCCTGTCCATCGGCACTTTCAACGACTCGGCACACATTTGTGCCAGCGCCGTATCCGACCCCTGGCCGAGGTCAACCGCACCCACATTCAGCGTGATTGTCCCGTCTTCGAGCACGCGCACAATGGCGCTGGTGGACAACATGGCACAGGAGTGCATCACGCTGGAGATACCGATGCCACGCTTGCGCCGCGGGTTCGACGACACCCGGGTGCGACGATCCTTCCAGCCGCTGGCTGCGCGCACGCGCTCCAGGCATTCGCTCAGGCCACAGGCCAGGGTCTTCTGGCCGCCGAAAGCAGCGTCGCCCACCACCATTGCATTGCGCAGCCGCAGATCAACAGCGTCGATCCCCAGCTTGTGTGCCAACTCGTCCATCTGGGACTCGCCAGCGAAGGTCACCTGCGGATTGCCGTAGCCCCGAAACCCTGCTGACCGCAGTCTGTGTGTATAGACGACCTTGCCTTCGACCTTCACGTGGGGAATGCGGTACGGTCCGCGCGCCATCATCAACGCGAATCCCAACACGGCGGAACTGTCCTCTGCGTAGGCACCGCCATCGAGCACAATGCGAGCCTCCCGCGCCACCAGCGTCCCATCGCGCATCGCGCCCGTGCGCATCCAGATCTTTGCCGGATGGCGTGTTCTCATCATCATGAAGTCGTCCGTGCGCGACAACACGAGCTTGACCGGCTTGCGCGTTCGCATTGCCATAAGCGCCGCCACCGGTTGTACCGTCGTGTCGCTCTTGCCGCCAAATGCCCCGCCCACGCGCGTCAGGATAACGCGCACCTTGGACATGGGTAGGCCCAGGATCTCCGCAGTGGTCGCCTGGACCCGGTGCACCGCCTGGCAGGGGGACCAGACCACGATGCGGCCGGCGTCGTCTACCTCGGCCACCGCTCCGCACGGTTCCAGATAGCAATGCACCTGGGCCTGGGTTTCGTAGCTGCCCTCCACCACCACATCCGCCTGCGCAAATGCAGTGGCCACATCGCCCTCGGCCATGGTGGTCTGTGCACAGACATTGACAGGCAAGGCACCTTTGAAGCGCCGCCAGTATTCTCCAAACTCCGCATGAATTGCCGGTGCGCCATCGGCCAGCGCATCCTCGGGCGTCGACAGGGCCGGCAGCTCTTCGTAGTCCACTTGGATCAGATCGAGCGCTTGACGCGCTGTTGCCAGGTCATCCGCCGCGACGGCTGCCACCGGATCTCCCGCGTACCGTACGATGTGCGCAGCCAGCACTTCCTCGTCCTTGACAAAGGCGCCATAACGGCGGGGAAAGTCGGCACCGGTCAGGACGCACCGCACGCCCGGCAAGGCGAGCGCTGCCGAGACATCAATCGACACGATGCGTGCGTGTGGATACGGCGAGAGCAGGTAGGCGCCGTGCAGCATGCCGTCGCGGTGAATATCGTCGACGAAGATGGAATTTCCATTGACCTTTTCAACACCGTCCAGCCGCGGAACATCCTTGCCGACACTGACGTACTCAGACATGGTTTTCTCCCACCGATACCACTGCATCCACAATTGCGGCGTAGCCAGAGCACCGGCACAGGTTGCCGCACAGCGCGGCACGAACCTGCGTCCGCGTGGGCTGCGGATTCGCATCGAGCAAGGCCTTGGCCGTGAGCACTGCGCCTGGCGTGCAGAATCCGCACTGCACCGCGCCGCAGTCGATCATCTTCTGCTGCACCGGGTGCAGCTTGCCATCGGTCGCAAGACCTTCAATCGTCGTCACCGCCGCTTGCCCGCACATACGCGCCAGCGTCAGGCAGCTGCGTGCGGGCTTTCCGTCCAAGAGCACGGTACATGCGCCACATACGCCGTAATTGCAGCCGCACTTGGTGCCGGTCAGGTGCAGCTGATCGCGCAGCACGTGCAGCAGGGTTGTGACGCCCGTGGCACGGGCCGTGCGCGGCTCACCGTTGACTTGCAGAACGAATTCGTTCGTCATCGCAGAACCTCCAACACGGTTTCGGCCACGATACGTGGCAATACGCGCTTGCGGTACGCGGCACTGCCCCGTACGTCACTGATCGGATCGGTCGCGCGCGCCAGCAGCGTGCCGGCCTCTTCGGCCGACATCCGGTTGACAGCGCGGCCGACCAGCAGCGCTTCGGCAGACGCAAGTCGCACGGGCGCAGGTCCACAAGCGCCGATCGCAATGGCCAAGCTTTTGCAGATGCCCTTGTCGACCGCTCCAACGACCGCCACCGACACTGTGGCGTAGTCGCCTTCGACCCGAGCCAGCTTGCGGTAGAACGCCCGCCCGGCCAACGCTGGAACAACAATGGCCACGACCAGTTCACCGGGTTCAAGGGCGGTGGTCAGGATATTCAGAAAAAAGTCCTGCGCGCGAATCTCGCGGTTGCCGCCCGGCCCTGCCACGACGACCCGCGCATCGGCCGCAACCAGGGAGGGCGGCCAGTCGGCGACGGTGTCGCCATGCGCACAGGCACCGCCGATGGTGCCGAAGCTGCGGATGGCGGGGTCCGCAATCTGGCCTGCGGTGTGCGAAAGCAGCGATTGGCCACCGACAAATGTCGTGCAAGCTGCGATTTCCGCGTGCGTGGTCATTGCACCGATGCGCACGCTGCCGTCGGTCAGTCGCGTAATGCCGTGCAATTCGGCGATATCGGCCAAGGCGATGATGGCACTAACCTGGGCGTAGCCCAGCGTCAACATCGGCACCAGCGTTTGTCCGCCGCCCAGGGGTCGCGCATCCGGGTTGTCGCGCAGCAGGGCCAGCGCCTGTGTCAAGGTAGCCGGCCGGTACAGTGGCACATCTGTCTCTGCAGGTGTTGAATCGTTCACGACTTTCCTCGCCTAGAAGGACAGACCATCGGAAAACACCCACAGCACACGCGTCTCGCCACTGTGCGCATTCTCCCAGGAGTGCGCGATGTCGCCCTTGAACTGCAAATACTCGCGTGGCAGCAGATCAATGGTTTCACCATCGATGCGGTAGCGGATCGCGCCATGGATCACATAACACAGCTCCTCGCCGCGGTGCTGCATCGGATCCAGGCCCGAGTACGCGCCGTTCGACAGCATGCCCAGCCGTGCCTCAAGCACGCCTGGGATAAATTGGCCGCTCAAATCCTGCAGGGAGATACCCATCTCTGGGTAGCTGATCATGTCGCGCTCGGCGGCCCGCACCACGGCGCGCGGCTTCGGCTCGTTGCGGTACCGACCAACCAGAAAGGCCAGGTTCTCCTGCAGGGCGGTTGCCAGATTGATCGCGTGTACGAAGCTCGGTCGCAATTGGCCGTTCTCAATCTTGCTGATGCTGCTGGCTGGCACGCCGGACAAACCAGCCAGTTTCTCCATCGTCAGACCCTTGGCCAGGCGCATCTCCTTGATGCGCTCGCCGAGCTTCACGATATCCATGCTGTTGCTCTGCGGCTCAGCCGTGTCTACTGCTATGGATTTCGCCATGATCAGACCCGAACGATGTCGTCCAGGAACGGGTCGCCAGGCATGGCGGTCTCTGTGTCAAGCAGACTGCCGCAATGCGGGCAAGCGAACTTGCGCAGCACCACCTGCGACTCGATTGCCGACCCGGCCCCTGGCAGGCTGGTCAGCGTCACCGTGCTGAGCCTTGCCTTGGGCTTCCAGCTGGTGGCCGCAGGCGCCAGTGGCACTGCGCACGTGTTGCAAGCGATGTGCCCATGCTCGACGAACAAGGTTTCGGAAATTCTGATGCGCGTCATGCTCAGGCCTCCACTTCGGTTCGGGCGCGCAGTAGCGCGGCGCGCCGCTGCGTCGTGGCGTCTTCATCGACGTTGCCGTCTTCCAGCACCACGCCATAGACCTGCAGCGCAGCCGATGGCGAAATGGTGCCCTCCGCCACGTCCCGGACAACACTTGCCGGCACGCGCGCCAGTGGGTCGCCCACGCCACCCCCGCCATTCCAGCGGAGATACAAGGTGTCCTTGTGCATCAGTGGAAAAACCCCCCAGCTGATGGCTTCCTTGGTGCCGGGGATCTTGTCCAGGTTCTGCGAGAACATCTCGCTGGCAGCGACCTCAGGAGGTGCATGAACCCAGACGTAGTCGTTGACCGCGCCTGGATAGCCACCACCAAGCCCGTCGCTCATTGGGAACTTCGAGCCTTTGCCCGACAACACGTAGTGGATGCCGCCCTGCGGCGCATCATGCGCAACGATCGCCATCTCGGCGCCCGTGCCACCCCGGAACTTGCCCGGACCGCCAGAGTCTTTCAGGCGGCGGCGAAACAGATAGCGGATCGGAAAGGACGCCTCGATGGTCTCGACATTGGCCATGCGCGAGATCGGGTTCGGTATCTCGCCTCCCACGTCCACGCCATCGGCGAACGTGCGCGCGCCCCCTGAGCCAGCAAACGTCTCTGTCAGGATGCCGATCGACTCGCCGCCTCGCTGGTTCATGCCAAACATGAACAGCGCAAAGTGGTTCGCGTGCCACACCGCTGATGCTTCGTCGGCATACAACGCACTGGCTGCCAGCATCTTCCCGATGGTCGAGCAAGCCGCGTTGTTGACCGACTGGATTGCGCCCACCGTCGCGACCGACACCGGAGCTGGCCGCGTGCAGTTGACGATCGAGCCGGCCGGCGCAATCATCGTGATTGGCTTGATCACGCCCTCGTTCCAGGTGATGTCGTAACACAGCAGGGGAAACAGCGGCGCGAACAAACCTCCCAACGATGCCCATTTGGTGCAGTTCAGCGAATATTTGGTCTGCGGCGAAGAGCCCGTGAAGTCGAACACGAGCGTATCGTCCTTCTTGATCATCTTCAGGACAACCTTGGACACCTCACCCTTCACGTCCAGGTACTGGCGCGACTGCCATTCACCGTCGGGCAGTTCGCGCAGACGGGCCCGCAGCTTGGTTTCGGACTGCTCGATCAGCAGACGGCCAGCTTCGTCCACCGTCTGCTCGCCGTATTTGTCGGTCAGCGCCAGCATGCGATCCTTCGCGACATTGTTGCAGGCGATCATCGACCGCAAATCAAGAGCCACCATCTCGGGACCCCGCACCATGTTGAGCATCGTGTCCCAGACGTCCTGGCGCATCACTCCGCGATCGATGAGTTTGAGGCCCGGAGAGCTGAAGCCTTCGGTGTAGATGTCCTGCGCGTCGGGCGCAAAGCCACCGGGGTTCATCGCGCCGATGTCGTAGACGTGCACGAAACAGGCGCTCCATGCAATCAGCTTTCCCTGGTGGTGAATCGGCGAGACCAGGTAGATATCAGAGGTGTGCAATGCGGCGGTGTACGGGTCGTTCAGCAGGAACAGGTCACCTTCGTTGATCTGGCCCTCGAAGCGCCGGATGATGGCCTTGCAGGCCTCGGCCGCACTGGTCAGATGGTGCAAGAAGCCGACTCCGCCCATCAGCAGCGAGCCGTCGGCGCGGTACAGCGACACCATGAGGTCGTGTCCCTCGTTGGTGATGGCCGAACCCGATACGTGCTTCAGAGTAATGACCGCCTCTTCGATGACACGGAACAGGCGGTGACGGATGATGGAGAAAGTGATCGGATCCACGGTGCAGTCCCCTTGAGTTCAGTTGAAGTCGATGACGACGTTGCGATAGGTGTCAACCGTGCCACGCTGGCCGGCCTGCAGCACGATGGTGGTGATGGGCGTATGGATCACGGCCGGACCGACCACGACGTTGTCCGGCGCCAAGCGCTCGAAGTCGTAGATTTCTGATTCTTCCATGCGCCCAAGGGCCTCGACGAAGATCGGGCGGCGGCCCATGCGCGCCGCACTCGCATCACTGCCGCCGGCTGGCAGGGGCGCGATCTGCGGCCGCTCCATCAGACCGCGGGCCGTAAGTCGGAACTGCGTCATCTCGATGCCGGCCTCACGGTAAGCCGAGCCTTTGCCGAACTTGCGCTCGTAGAGCGCTTCGAAATCATCCACCAGTTGCAAGACTGCAGCATCCGTTACCGGCTTGCTGCTGCGCACCTGGGTGGTGACTTCGTGTACCTGACGCGAATACCGCAGATCGACCGCCCAGTCCAGTTGCACCTGCTCGCCGCGGAAGCCCTCATCCGCCAAACCGGCAAGTGCCTTGGCCACCATCGGCTCGAAAATCTTGTTGACGGCCGCCGCCGGCGAAGGCGCAGGCAGCAAAGCAGTCGTCGAATATTCATGCACGATGTCCGCCGACACCAGGCCGAATGCGCAGTTGACCGACGCCGTATAGGGGATAACGATCTTCTTCACGTTCAGTTCAGCACCGAACATGCCGCAGACCATGCCGCAGCTGCCACCAAAGGCATGCAGCACGAAGTCGCGAGGGTCCAGCCCTCGCTCGACCGTGATCTCGCGTATCAAGTCGGTAATTTGCGCCGCCGCGACGCGGTACACCCCGAAGGCTGCTTCTTCGACCGACAAGCCCAAGGGCTTGGCAATCTTCTGTTCGAACACTTGTCGCGCGCGTTCACGGTCCAGCTTCATCGCGCCACCGAGGAACACGTTGGGATCCATGTATCCGATCAGCATGAACACGTCGGTCAAGGTAGGCTCCTCGCCGCCCAGGCCATAACACACCGGGCCAGGCCGCGAACCCGCCGAGCGCGGGCCGATGGTGGGCGCGTTGCTGCCTGACTCCAGGCCGATAATGGAGCCGCCCCCCGAGCCGATCGACACCACCTCGATCTTCGGTTGCGCATAGTGGAAGCGATCGACCATCGGCTCGCGGGCGTATTCGATCTCGCCGTCCTTGATGACGCTGACCTTGAACGTCGTGCCGCCCATGTCGGTGGCTATCACGTCGGGCTGCTGCAGCAGCGCGCCCAGCGCCTTGCTGCCGATGACGCCAGCCGCCGGACCGCATTCCAGCATGCCAATGGCGCGATCCGCCGCCTCGTGCGCCGGCAGCAGGCCGCCATACCCTTGCATGATCATCACTGCGCCCGAATAGCCGTTGCCCTTGAGCAGCTCGGCGAGGCTCTCGATGTAGCTCTTGCTGACCTGTCCCGCGTAGGCATTGATCACCGTGGTGGATGTGCGCTCATACTCCCCGGGAGTCGGCGCGATGTCACTGGACAAGGTGCAGTACACGTGAGGTGCAATGCGTGCTACGAGCGCTTTGATGGCTTGCTCATGGGCGGGGTAGTAGAAGGACCAGAGGAACGACACGGCGATAGCCTGGACACCGCGCTCTTCAACCAACGTGCGTATCGCACGCTCGGCGGCTGCGACATCCAGATCCAGCAGGACGGCGCCTTTGTAGTCCACACGCTCCGCCACGCCGACAATGCAATCGGGCTCGACCAGGGGCCTGGCGCGGTCGGTCTTCACGGGGTGCTTCAGCCGATCCTCCGTGAGACCACCCCAACGCCCGTAGGCACCACGCGTGATAAGGATCGTGTCTTCAAAACCCTGCGTGGTGATCAGCCCCACTTTGGAGCCGCCGCGCGTCAGGATCGCGTTGTCCACCACGGTCGAACCGTGCATGAACAACTGCGTCTGTGACAGCAGTTCCTTGATGCTCAGACCCATCGGCGTTGCCGCAGAGCGGATGGAGTCCAAGACTCCAGTCGCGAAATCGGGCGGGGTTGACAGCGCCTTGCCAAGGCGCACCGGCTCACCCGCAGAAAAAACGATGGTATCGGTGCAGGTGCCGCCAACATCAGTTGCAACCAGATACTTCTGTGTAATCGGCTTCAATGGAATGCTCCTTTGCTCTGCAAGTCAGGGTACTTGCGTAAATCCGTGATGCACAGCATCTGTGCACTCTTCTTGAATGGGTTGGACCAGGTCATGTGTTCGGGAAGGCTCAAGTGCATGGCGTCGCCCGTACCCAAGGTCTCATCCTGACCATCGGCAAATGTGATCCGGACTTTGCCTTCCATCACATAGATAAACATCGGACTGGTGTCCGGCCCGCCGGTGAACATCCGGTTCTCCACGGGCCCCAGCACCACAAGTCGCCCCTTGACGCGCGCATCCGACAAGCTGCCCGTGAGCTCGAAGCCGTTGATGGGCTTGCGCGGAATCGCCACGTGAACCACCTTGGTGGTTCGCGCCTCGAGCATCGATGCACGCACCAGACTGTCCATCGGCTCGCCAAGTGCCTCGCTCAATGCGAATACCGTCATGAGGCTGGTGTTCGCAGTGCCGGTTTCGATCTTCTGGATGGCCGCGACGCTCACGCCGCTCTTGCCCGATAGATCTTTCAAAGACCAGCTGCGTGTTTCTCTGAGCTGGCGCAGCCGCTGGCCCACGGCACGCAACTGCGCACGCCCGAAGCCGCCATCCGGTGCCCCGGGAAAACCGTTTTCCCCCCCGGAATCGACTTCCTCTTGTGGGGCAGTCGTCTTCTGCCTTGCTCTGTTTGTACTGGCCACCGGCATCACCCTTTCGCTTTTTCGGTCTCCAGAAGTGACGATATTCGCTGGGCTAATTTATGTCAAGTAGAAGCCAATGTTTCTTAGTTGAAAGATTTTGTTGCTCTTGGATAAACATCTGGGTTAAGCTCATTGCCAGCCCTGCAAGTCAGGATCTGTCCACATCGAGCGCATGGAGGCGCCTATCATGAACACCCATTTCACCCGTCGAAAATCCTTGAAAGTCCTTGGCGCAGTGGCCGGCGCAGCCGCCATCGCACCGCTTGCCCGCAATGCATACGCGCAGGCCATGCCCGTGATCACCATCGGGGGCACGATCCCGTTCAGCGGCCGCTGGGCCGAGGTCGGACAGAGCGTCTATACGGCCTACATGACGGTGGCGAAATACATCAACGAAGTGAACGGAGGCCTGCAGGTTGGCAACCGGCGCCATCGAATCGAGGTCAAGATGGTCGATGACGCGTCGGACCCGCAGCGCGCTACCAGCCTCTTGCAGCGCCAGGTCGACGAGGGGGTGCAGTTCTTCCTGGGCTCCTATTCCAGTCCAATCGTGCTACCGGCAGTCGCGATCACCGAGCGCGCCCGCAAGCCGATGGTGCAGGCGGGCGGCGGTGCGGACGCAATCTTCACGCAGGGTTACAAGTTCACGTTCGGCATTTTCCCGCGCGCTTCCCGCTCGGCGTTTCCCGCTGTCGATGCGCTGGACCAGCTGAACCCGAAGCCCAAAACCTTCATCGTGGTGTATTCCAACAACCCCTTCTCCAAGCCGCAGGGCCTGGGTGTGATCGAACGGCTGAAAGCAAAAGGCTACCAGGTGTTGGAGGTGGTTGAACTGCCGGCACAAATACAGGATGTGTCGGCGCTGATCGAGAGTATCCGCAGCAAGACGCCCGATGTGGTGTTGTGCCTGACAGCCGATCAGGAGTCCTTGGTTATCGCGCGCCAGATGGCGCAAGCCCGCTCGGATGTCAAGATGCTGTTCACGTCGCTGGGCCCGCAAACGGCTACGTTTCGAGATGCGCTGGGCAAGTACGCAGAGGGCATCACGTGCATCTCCACATGGTCGCCGTCTTTCAAATTCAAGGATCCGGTGTTTGGGACGACAGAGAAATACGTGGAGTATTACAAGGCCAACAACAAGCTGCCGATCATCTACCACCAGGGCACAGGCGCTGCATGCATGATCGCCTATGCCTGGGCGCTGCAGCAGGTGGGCAAGGCCGATGATCCAATCGCGGTACGCGACGCACTTGCGCGCATCGATATCGAATCCCTGTATGGGCGGATCAAGTTCACGCCTGAAGGCGACGGTGACGAGGTGTTGATGGGCTCGGCTGTCACCCAGGTACAAGGCAATGATGTCAAAGTGATCTTCCCCACTGGGGTAAAAGAGGCCGCACCGATCTGGCCAATGCAGCCCTATTCGAAGCGTTGATCACACGCCAGCCAGGCACGCGCCGTGATTACATTCGTGAACACCCTCATCAACGGAATCCTGTACGGAGGCATCCTGTCCATTGCCGCCGTCGGGTTCTCACTGATATTCGGCGTCATGAACGTCATCAACCTTGCGCACGGCGTGTTCGTCATTGGTGGCGCGTATGCGGCGCTGATTGCCTGGACGCGGTTCGGCATCGACCCGGTGCTGGCGCTGCCGCTCGTGATGGCGTCCAGCTTCGTGATCGGGGCGGCATTCCAGCGCTTTGTAATCCAGCGGGCGGTCGAGCGCGGCACGCCGGTGGCGGCGCTCCTGGTGACCTTCGGCTTTGCGCTTATCGTGATCAACGGTTTGAATGTCGTTTTTTCCTCGACGGTGCGCAACATCAGCCCGTCGTACTCGTTTCTCAATCTGCGCCTCGGGCCCATATCGCTGGATGCGGTGCGTTTCGTATCCTTCCTTACCGCCATCGCATTGATCGTGCTGCTGACCTTGTACCTGCGCCGCTCACGCATGGGTCGCATCATCCGCGCTACTGCGCAGTCGGAGCTGGCAGCGCGCTTGTGCGGCGTTGACGCGCGCTGGGTCTACGCGGCGACCTTCGGCGTCGGCAGCGCGTTCGCGTCTGCGTCTGGGGTTTTGATTGGCATGATGCTGCCCTTCACGCCCAACGACGAGGTGCTGTGGACCGTCTACGCCTTCATCGTCGTGACGCTCGGCGGTGTTGGAAGCCCGGCCGGCGCCCTGCTGGGCGGCATCCTGCTCGGCCTGGCGTCGACCTTCACGCAAACCTACGTCGGTGCGGTCTATACGAATGTGGTGATGTTCGTGTTGTTGCTGCTCATGCTGCTGGTGCGGCCGCATGGCATCTTGGGCAGTGCCTTCAAAGGGAGTCGTTGATGGCACCGAACCCATGGGTGCGTGGAGCTGTGTTGCTGGCAATCATCGTGCTACTCACACTGCTGCCGATGGTGCTGCCGCCGTTCTACGTGCGCGTGGCCATATCGATCTGCCTGGGCGCGGGGTTCGCGGTTGCTTGGTACATCCTGGGCGGCTTCGCCGCTTACTACAGCTTCGGCCACACCGCCTTCATCGGCATTGGAGCCTTCGCCGCCGCGCTGACCTGCCAGGTCTGGAAGGCACCGCATTGGCTCGCACAACTGGGAATTGGCCTGGGTGCGGCCACGTTGGCCAGTGCGGCGGTAGCCGCCTTGATCGCGTGGCCGATCCTGCGACTGCGTGGGCACTATTTCACCATCGCGATGCTTGCCGTGGCGCTGGTCTGCGCGGAGCTTGCCAGCGCAATTCCCGTGTTCCAAGGCGCAATTGGCATCGGACTGCCCAACATCGCGCCCATGTCGGTTCGCGTCGAATTGTTCTTCTACTGGGTTTCCTTGCTGGGTTTTGTACTCACCTTGGCAGTGGCAATGGCCATCGCGCGAAGCAAGATTGGTTATGGACTTTTCGCGATCCGCGAGGACGAAGACGCCGCACAAATGCTGGGTGTGCCGACGACACTCTACAAGGTACAGGCCTTCATCATCAGTGCCGCGCTGACCGGATTGCTCGGCGCAATGTTTGCCTGGAACCTGGGCTACATCACCACCGACTCGGTCTTTCGCGGCTCGCTCAGCCTGGAGATGATCGTCAGCTGCCTTGTCGGCGGGCTGGGCTCGCTGGCCGGCCCGCTGGTTGGCGCGATGGTGATGGTGGCCGTCACCAAGCTGTTGTTGTCCAACATGCTGGAATACCACCTCGCATTCACCGGCTTCATCATCATCGCCATTGTGTTGTTCGCACCCGAGGGCCTGGTCGGTTTCGTCCAACGCAAACGCCTTGCACGCCAGGCACGCGATGGGAGTGCCGGATGACGAATTCGCCGATACTTTCGGTGCAGGGGGTCAGCCGCCGGTTTGGAAGCCTGGTGGCCGTGAACAAGGTCAGCTTCGACGTGCGGGAAGGCACGCTCATGAGCCTGATCGGCCCCAACGGCGCTGGCAAGTCGACCATCTTCAATCTGGTCACCAACTACCTGTCGCTCACCGAGGGACGTGTCCTGTTCCGCGGCCAGCGCATTGATACGCTGGCAACACAGAAGATCGCGCATCTGGGGGTGGCCCGCGCGTTCCAGATTGCCCGGCCGTTTCGCGGACTGACGGTCCACGACAACGTGAAGGTCGGCGCACTGTTCGGCCGCACCGGGCCGCGTGAAGTCGAATCGGTGATCGACGACGCGCTGCGCCTGACCGGGCTCGTGCATCTGGCGCAGGCACAGGCGTCCAGCTTGAGTATCGGGCACTTGCGCAAGCTTGAACTGGCGCGCGCTGTCGCTGCACGCCCGACCCTGCTGCTCGCCGACGAACCACTGGCGGGCCTGGTGCCTACCGAAAGCGACGAAATCCTGGCGAGCTTCCGCGCGTTGGTCGCCCGGGGCACGACCGTGCTGCTGGTTGAGCACGACATGGTGTCGGTGATGAAGATATCGGACCGCGTGGTGGTATTGGATGCAGGTGAACTGATCGCCGATGGCACACCGCAGGATGTGGTGCAGGACCCACGCGTGATCTCGGCCTACCTCGGCCAGGAGGCATTGGAACGATGAGCGGCAGTCACAACCTCCTGTCGGTCGAGGGTCTGCAAGTGGCCTACGGCGAAGCCGTGGCCGTACGGGACCTGACGCTGAACGTGCCGCAGGGCGCGATTGTCGCCCTGGTCGGTACGAATGGTGCAGGCAAGACCACCACGGTACAGACCATTGCCGGCGCCTTGCGCCCGAAATCCGGCAGCGTGCGTTTCGATGGCCGCAACATCGGTGGACTCGATTGCAAGTTGACGGTCGAACTCGGCGTCACGCTGGTTCCGGAGGGACGTCTTGTCTTTCCCCAGATGACCGTCGAAGAGAACTTGCGCATGGGTGCGCTGAACCGCCGTGCCGCGCCAAACCTGGTGCGAAATCTGGAGCGAATGTATGACCTGTTTCCGCGACTGAAGGAGCGCCGCCTCCAACTCGGTGGCGGCATGTCCGGCGGTGAGCAGCAGATGTTGGCGATCGCGCGTGGCCTGATGGCCGAACCTCGGTTGCTGATCCTGGACGAACCCTCGCTAGGACTCAGTCCGCTCTTGGTGGTCGAGTTGTTCGCGACGATCCGCCGGCTGAACGCCGATGGCGTGACGATTCTGCTGGTCGAACAAAACGTGCGCCAGACCTTGCAGACCGCGGCCTTCGCGCACGTGATCGAAAAGGGGCACGTCGCACTCTCAGGCACCGGACAGGAACTGCTGGACAACCCGTTCGTGCGCAAGGCCTTTCTCGGACTTTGACGCCATCTACATCGAGGTACCATGGAAACTCCTGCATTTGAAGACCTTCTGTTCGAAGTGCGGGGCGCGGTCGCGTGTATCACGATCAATCGTCCCGGCAAATTGAACACGCTTCGCATGACGCTCACCGACCGCGAACTGATTACGGCGCTGGCGTTTGCCGAGGGCAAGCGCGACATCAAGGTGGTGGTTATCACCGGCGCGGGCAGCAAGGCGTTTTGCGCGGGTTGGGACATGGAGGGCATCGCCGAAGCATCCATTACCGAACTCGAAGCACTGGTGCGCTCGAACCTCGACCTGTTCTTCAAGATCTGGCACCTTCGCATGCCAGTCGTGGCCGCCATCAACGGATACGCACTGGGTGCCGGATCGGCCATCGCGCTGGCCTGCGATCTGGCGCTGGCCGCTGACAACGCCAAGCTGGGAGAGCCGGAAGTGCGCCATGGTGCGCTGTCCCCGTTCTTCGTGCTGCCCTTCATGACACACAGTCGCGTAGTGCACGAGATGAGTTATTTCGGTGACATGCTGGATGCTCAGGAGCTCCTGCGCGTTGGCCTGGTCAACCGGGTTGTGCCTGCTGCGGACTTCGAGGCGGAGGTGTGGCGCTATGCGCAACGCTTGGCCAACGTGCCGGCGTTCTCGCTGGAGATGACCAAACGCAGCCTGCGTGCTGCATTCGACACCATGGGTCTGGGTGCGGTGGTGCGCCAGCACGGTCTGGCCGACACGCTGGTGATCGGCGCCAATTTCCCTGAACAGAAGCAACTGCAGGAAATTCTGGTGCAGCAGGGCATGCGTGCATTCCTGGAAGCGCGAGACGGCCCCTTTCGTCCGACCCGTTGACGAGTGATGCCATGTCGATCGCGATTGGAGACCTGCTGCGCAAACGCGCATCGCTGGACGGCGACTGGCCAGCGCTCGTCAGCCATGACCGCGCCCTTACGTTTTCGGAGCTGAACGCCTACGTCAACCGTACGGCAAATGCACTGACCGCTCTGTCCGTGCGTCCTGGCGACCGCATTGCTGTAGTGTTGCGCAACAGCATCGAGTTTTGCGCACTGTACTATGCGGCCGCCAAGCTGGGTGCCATTCTTTGCTGTGTCAATTGGCGACTGGCGGCACCGGAGATCGCATACATCCTGCGCGACAGCGGTGCAACGACGATCGTGTTCGACGGCGATTCAAGCGATGTGGTCGGCCAGGCGCTGGCGGACAGTGCGGCGGTGACCTTGCTGCGGGTGGGTCGCGCCAATGGCGTGGTGGCGAATAGCGCAGCGCGCTGCTTCGAAGATCTTGTGGCGAGCGCTTCAGATGCGGAGCCCGGCGGCGCTGTACCGCCAGACTCGCCTCTGGCGCTCTGTTATACCTCGGGGACGACGGGTCGGCCCAAGGGCGCAGTTCTCACACACGCCCAGATGTTCTGGGTGTCTACGACCACAGGCTACACGTTCGACTATCGTCGTCGGGACGTGAACCTCATCGCCACCCCCATGTTCCATGTAGGCGGTTTGTCCTTCACGACCATGTTCGTGCACCGCGGTGCCAGAGCGGTGTTGATGTCCGGTTGGAACCCCGACCAGGCGCTCGACCTGATCCAGCGCCATGGCGTGCACCATCTGTTCGCCGTACCCACCATGTCGGAGTCCTTGCTTTTGGCGGCGCAGCGTTGCAATGCCGACCTTTCTTCCCTGCGCTGGATTCTGAGCGGTGGTGCGGCCATACCCGGCCATCTGGTTCGCGCCTTTGCTGATCGCGGCATTCCCTTGCTGGACAGCTACGGCTGCACCGAGACTGCAGGTGCCGCCGTCTGCATGGATCTGGACCATTTTCTTGACAAGCCAGGCTCGATAGGTAAGCCCTTCATGCACACCGATGTGCGCATCATGGCCACGCGCGAACGACAGGCTGGGGCGGACGAAGTCGGAGAAATCCAGATCCGCGCACCGCATGTGTTCACGGGCTACTGGAACAACCCGATTGAGACCAAGGCCGCCTTCGACGGCGGCTGGTTACTCAGCGGCGACCTTGGCCGCTGCGATGTGGACGGGTATATCTATTTGGTCGATCGAAAAAAGCACATGATCATTTCCGGCGGTGAGAACATCTACCCGGCTGAAATCGAACAAATTCTGGGAGGGCACCCTGCTATCGCAGAGCTCGCCGTGGTCGGCTATCCAAACCCGAAGTGGGGTGAGGGCGTCGGCGCCGTGGTCGTGCTGCGGCCAGGGCACTCTCTCTCGATTGATGACATTGGGGACTTCTGTCGCGGCAAAATTGCCGGCTACAAAGTCCCGACTCGTCTAATGATCAGCCCCCTTCCTTTGCGGCGAACCGTCACGGGGAAACTGATCAAGACAGAGATCCGGATGGGCGGCCAGGAATAGACTGAAGGAGGGCCACATTTCGAGGGCATCGCCAATCTTCAGCCGTGCGTGCCCATGGACGAAATTGCCGAGTCGGGCCAGCCGAAGGATTTTTCCGATTATGGGGCGGCGCGTAGACGACTTGTCGGCGCCGCGTCGGAAGAAAAGGAAGCGGCGTTGAAAGCCGCACGCAATTACGGCGGCAGCCTCTACGCGCCGAGCACCAATTTGCCGAGCGATTTGTCGCACCTGCATTTTGGACATATCGTCGTGAGCTGTGAGAAAGCCGACTTGCGACCCACAGCCAAGGGGATCGCAATCCATGCAGATCAGCGCCAGGATTTCGAATTGCTTGCCCCGCCGTCAATACCGCGCTTGCAGGTGCGCCCTGGCCGGCCTTGAGCTGTCATGCAAATGGCCGCGCCATGTGTGGCAGGAGCGCAGGCTCTCCCTTCACTGCATCGGGCCTTTGGAACATCATCGCGCTACCCGAGGGCGCTGGGAAGGATGCGGGTTCAACCATTCCCAAGCTTTCAATCGTTGACGGGGACCTTGGCGATTCTGACCGCGCGTTCGTATTTCTTCAGATTGCGTTGGATGTTCTCGGCGTACTCAGCCGGCGTGGTGTACTTGAGGATGTAATGGTTTTTCTTGAAAGCATCCAGCAAATCCTGGCTTTCCGCTGCCTGCTTTATGGCTTTCGATAGCTTGGCCAGCACATCAGCGGGCAACCCCGCCGGCGCGAGCAGACCCATCTCGGATAAATAATCGTAATCCTTGACGATTTCGGAGAGCGACGGCGTGTCGGGATAAGCCGCCATGCGGTTGGGGGAACTGACCGCGAGCAGGTTGAGGCTACCGGCTTGTATGTGCGAGGCCGCCGCTGGCACCGAGGTGATCAGAAGTGGCACCTCTCCGGCAAGAACGCTGGTGATCGACTGGCCGCTACCCTTGTACGGAATGTGCGTGACGTTCAGACCGGCGTCGGTCCTGAACACTTCCATCGCGATATGGTGAATCGTGCCGATTCCCGATGATCCGTAGTCGACCTTGCCCGGATTGGCTTTTGCCTCACGCAGCAGATCATGGATGGTCTTTATCGACGATTTGGAATTCGATACGAGCAGCATTCCAGAACTCGTTCCGACCAGACTGATGGGCGTAAAGTCCTTCACCGGATCGTATGCAAGTTTCTTGTAGATGGACGGCGCAATCACCAGTTGACCAGTCTCTCCCAGGAGCAGGGTATAACCATCGGCGGGCATCTTCGCTACCTGCGCGGTAGCCGTGGTGGCGCCCGCGCCTGGCCTATTTTCAACCACGAACGGCTGCCCAAGAATCTCGGTCAGCTTTTGGCCCAACGAGCGCGCGACAAAATCGGGACCGCCTCCCGGGACGTAGCCGACAATAATTTTTACCGGTTTGCCGGGATATTCCTGCGCTAGCGCGCCAGTTACGAATGCGACCATGGTGGCGGCTGCCAGCGCCAGCTGTTTGAGCTTCAGTTTCATCGTGTCTCTTGGGCCTGGTTAAAACCGGCATGTATGGATCCGCAAAAAGGATCGGTCAAGGGCGGTGGGTACAGGGCACTGCTGCCTCAACGGGCAATTAAAAACGAATGACAATATTCTACTCAAGGGTGCGTAGTTCTGGCCCCGCATTGTGCCGGCTGAGCTGACATCGGTGAACCAGCCTGCGGCCAGTTGTCTTTAGCCCTTTGGCTTGAGCTTGATCTTCAGTTTGGAGTGCCCAATGCCCAACGCCACCCACTGCGCGCTAGTGCGCTTCGTGGCGGTCGCTCGATAAATACATGCCTTGCGAATCTGCGCAGTACCGCCGCAACGTCAAGCGAAAGGTCCATGCCTGTCACGTCTTCATTCAAGCGTGCCAGACCGCGCAGGGCTTGTCTCAGTACCTCTCGAGCACATTCCCTGCGCGCGCGTGGGCTTCGTTTGGTTCCTGGCTGCGCACCATCAGACCCGAAATGCCGCCCTCGGAGCTGGTCGTCACCACCGCGCTGCGTCAGTGCCTGCCGCAATCCGCAGAGATCAACATCTAACCACCCGTGGGACCATCCAGGCTTTTTAGAGCGGGATCCATCCAGCCTGGTCTGGGCTTGTGATCAATCCGATCCTTGACCAAGTCGTCCATGGAGGGCATCGGTATGTCGGATGCTTCCACCTGGTGCAAGACCAATACGTCGTCGCCTGCGCTCTCGAACCAATACTTGAAGCCTCGCGGGATAAGAATGCCTTCATAGGGGCCGAGCTCCGCGATATGCCTTTCAGGATCCTCGCCGTAGAACCGTGCACGTCCTGACAGAACTGTCCACATGCCATCGAGGTGCGAGTGCGAGTGAAGATTGTTCTCTCCACCTTTGCGTATCACTTGAATGGCTCCGATCATCCGGTCAGTGCGACACAGAATCCTGACCTTCTTCGGCAGACCATCTGGAAGATCGGTGTCCATTCGAAATTGTTGGGGTTCGGTGACCATGATCGTCTCCATGCTTCAATGGTTGGCTTGCGCGCGTGCGGATTCAGGCGCGTGTTCTGGAAAGAAATTTGGCAAGGCAACCAGATTCTACCGACCCCAAATCTGCGGACGCTGTCACTGCCCTGCCAACTGCTGCTGCACGGCCCGCGACGTGAGACCGACCTTCAGACCGACAGCACGCCGACCCGATTGCAAGCGCGAGCGCGTGTTGATTTCCGCAACGGCGTAAGCCGACTCCAGCCCACTGATGCCAAATGTCTCGGATTTGCGCGCAATCACCCGCCGTTCAGCACGCGCCGGCGCCAGCGCCTCGGCGGCTTGTTGCATCACTTCATTCGCAATTGCCATGGCGTCAATCCTTGTCGGGCTGGTAATGTCGGCGACGCGGACATACGGGTGACAAACCCGCCGCATGGCGAAGCCAAGCCCGGCCTTTCCCGTTGGTCGCTAAAGCTACTTGCTGACCAGCAACCCCAAGCTGGAAAACAAGGCCTTGTTCCGGTCGTATTCCGTGCGAATGAGTCGCGCCAATTCAGGTGAGGGCATGTTGCGCGCCTCGATGCCCTGCCCCAGAAGCGTCTCCTGATAGACCGGGTTGGTCCCGAGACCAAGCACGCTGCTGTAAATTCTTTGTGCCAGGGCGTCCGGCAAAGTGGCAGGCCCCATCAACGCCAGCCAGTTTCCCGCCGTGAAGCTTGCGAACCCCTGCTCCTGGAACGTAGGAACGGTGGGCATGAGCGAAAAGCGCTCGGTGCTGGCGACACCGAGAGCGAGAAGCTTCCCACCTTTTACCAGGGGCAATGCAGCCCCAACTGACGACCACATCATGGGAGCATGTCCTGCCACCACATCCTGCAGCGCCGGCAGTCCCCCTTTATAGGGAAGATGATTGAGTTTTATGCCTGTGGCACGGGCAAAAAGCTCCGTGGCTACATGGCCAGAGGACCCCAGTCCGCTGGTCGCCACATCAATGCGCCCAGGGTTGGCCTTGGCTGCGGCAACCACTTGCTGCATGTTTCGGTATTCCAAAGACGGGTTGGAAACAAAAACAAGCGGGAAGCTGCCAACCATGCCAATCGGCTTCAGATCCTTGACCGGATCAATCGGCAATTTCTCGGTGAGAAATGGCACGGTGTTCAATACCGTGTCTAGCAGAAGACAAATACTGTAGCCGTCTGGCGCAGCCTGGGCAGTCGCCTCTGCGGCGAGAAAGCCCGAGACCCCGGGCTTGTTGTCAATGACCACGGCCGAGCCCCAAGCCTCGGTGAGCAACTTGCCCATTGTTCGGGCCATGGCATCCGGGGCACCACCGGCGGAGGCGCCGACATAGAGCTTCATGGCCCGGTTAGGAAAGGCAGCCTGCGCCAGCAGACGCGGGGATATTCCCGCGAGGGCCAACGCTGCCGTACTGGCCGTGAATTGGCGGCGATCTACGATGAACTTACCCATGGTATTGCTCCTTTGATTTGCGCCACGATGGGGGTGGCATTTTGTTGACTAACAGCTGAAAAAGTCAGGCATAAAGGCGGGAAGCGACCAGTCAAAGTTGGTGCCTGAGAACACAATGATTTCGCAGGGAACCAAAACAATCATTCGAGCAAAAACCCGAGTTGCGCCTGGTTATAGGTATCTGGCTGCTCCCACTGCGGCCAATGCCCACAATCGTCCAGGACGGTCATGCGACCGTCGCGCAGGAACCGAAGTGCGCTTCGCGCGTGCTCGGGGGAGTTGCCGGGGTTGTGTTTGCTCCAGATGAGCATCACCGGACACTCAATCTGTGCGAGTTGCTCTTCGTTGGACCATCGGTCAGACCAGGCATCGTCCAGGAGACCTCCCACGATTTCATTGGAGATCTGGGACAGGATGGGCGCACGTCCTGGTTGGTTATAGATCTGGTACCGAACCTCGATCAATTCGTCGGTCAGGTTCTTGGCGGGATCGTGCATCAGCCAATTCATTCTTGCGCGGACAGCATCGCGCGTCAGTTCTCCGCTCGCGCGTTTGCTGCGGGCCAGCAAATCGGCAAGTTGCTGGCGTCCCTCGGGCGTACGGCGAATCAGCAGCGCGGTATTGAGGACGAGTTTGCGCACGCGCTTGGGGTATTGAATCGCGTAATGCGCAGCGACCATGCCACCGAGTGACTCCCCGCAGAGATCGACTTGATCACAGCCCAGAACATCGACCATTCCTGCCAAGTGGTCCACAAAGGATGCCATGGTGTAGTGCTTGGCTGGCGCGTCCGTGAAACCATGACCAACCATGTCCATCGCAATGACTCGAAAGTGCTCTGCATGGGATCGGAAATTCTTGACGAATGCCTCCGCATGCCCGCCAGTTCCGTGCAGCAGAATCAGGGTCCTGGCGTTTTTCTCACCGCTTTCAATGACACGGGTGCGAATGCCATTCACGTCGTAAAAAGCCTGCTTGACCTGCAAGCCCATTAGTTCAGACCAGATCGTCATGAATCCTCCGTTGTCTCAAGTGCCAGTTGAAAGACGACTCCTTGATCCAGAAGCCGCTCGACCTCGGCGTCGGAGTGCCCGAGCGCCATCAAAATCTGCTCCGTGTGCTCGCCAAACCGGGGAGGCGGCAAGCGCGTGCTCCCGTTTTCCAGCCCAGCCATTTGGATAGGGCTGGCGAGCAATTCCAACTTGCCCAGTTGCGGGTGAACAATCGAGTCGATCAATCCAGATTGCCGGACCTGTTCATCTTCCAGAACATCGGCGATCGAATTGATCGGCCCGCATGGAATGCCAACGTTTTGCAGACGGGTCATCCAATCTGATCGTGTCCGCGCCTTGAGCTTGGCGCCGATGATCTCTTTGAGAACCGCACGATGGGTTGCCCTCGTTGCATTGTCAACAAATCTTGGATCGGCGGTGAGCTCCTCCAGCCCCAGGACAGCGCACAGCCTGATCCACATCTCGGGCGTGGCAGGAGCAATGCTGAATTCCCCATCCATCGCGTGGAAGACACCATAGGGCGCGATCACCGGATGGTCGTTGCCAGAGCGCTGTGGCACTTCCTTGAGGCTGAGGTACCTCTGGCCCTGCACGCTCAGCAGGCTGACCAGGCTGCCAAGCAGCGACAACTCCACCTTCTGGCCTCGCCCTGAGTTTTCTCTGGCCCGCAATGCTGCCAGCAAGGCAATGGCAGTCCACATGCCTGAGGTGAGGTCTCCGATCGCCACACCAACCCGAACCGGACCACTCTCTGCGGTGCCCGTCACGCTCATCAGACCAGAGTAGGCTTGGGCCACTTGATCGAAGCCTGGCATGGAGCCAAGCGGTCCTTTGACGCCAAATCCCGAAATGCTGGCATAGATGAGTTTCGGGCATTCAGCGCTGACAGCGTCGAAGTCCAGCCCCATCGACTTCATGACGCCTGGTGTGAAATTCTCGACGACGATGTCGACATTGCTCAGCCACTGCCTCAAAAGAGCACTGCTCTGCGGGTTTCGGAAGTCCAGGGCGATGCTCTTCTTGTTTCGGTTCGTCGACAGGAAATACGTGCTCTCGCCTGAATCGAAAGGCCCCCAGCCGCGGATGAAATCGCCGTTTGGTAGCGGCTCCACCTTGAATACGTCAGCACCCAAGTCAGCCAGAATCATCGTACAGAATGGCCCTGCCAGTGCGCGCGTCAAGTCCAGGACTCGCACGCCTGCAAGCGGCAAACGGGAGGTGTCTTCGGCGCTCATCATGCAAGCTTCAGATTGCGTCGTTCGAAGGCCGTCGAGATGTCGGCCAGCAAGGCAGATTGAATGGTCAAGTGCTTGTGGATTTCTGCGCTTGCGCCGGCACCATCACCCGCAAGGATGAATTCCATGATCTTCTGATGTTCCTGGCTGGAGGACTTCAGCCGCGCTGGGCTCTGAAGTCTGAAGCGGCGGTATGGCGTCAGCCGGTCGCGCAGGTTCTCGGTCTGCTGGCAAAGGAACTCGTTGTGGGCTCCCTCATAGATGATCTTGTGAAACGAATAGTTTGCTTCGAAGTAGAGGTTCAGCCCCTCTTCCGAATCATTGTTCGCAAACTCCAGACAGTCATTTTGCGCAGTCTGCAGCAAATGCCGCTCGGTCGTGCTCATTCTTTCGGCGGCCAACCTCGCGCAAGATGCTTCCAGTTCAGCCATGACTTCGAACATCTGCGCCATCTTGGGCAGTGGAATCGCGGTGACCATGGCTCCTTGCCGCGGCCGCAATTCGACCAGGCCCATCGTGGCAAGCTGCAGAAAGGCCTCTCTGATCGGTGTACGTGAGACCCCGAAGGTCCGGCACAGGTCAGCCTCGTTCAACCTCCCTCCAGGCTGGACTTCGCCGGAAATGATTTGCTTCTCAAGCGTTCGATATATCAGCTCAGCATTGTTCATGGTTTCTCTCTCGGTAACGGCATGCCTCGGGCAGGTTCACCGTTGCCCTGGGCAATTTCTGCGGAAGCCTTCAACTGATCCTTGAAAGGTTGAAGCCGGGCGAATTCGTAACCTCTACGGGCGCTCGGGTGCCAGACGATGCCAACAAGTCCATTTCAGCTCTGATCGCCTTACGCGCCGCCTCTGGCAGCCACTTCCGCTCATGCCCCCAGAGGCTCGGCGATGAAATGCGTTCCTGTTGCCAACTTTCGAGGTCGATCAGTCTGCCGGCCCAGCCAGTCTCCACCATGAATCCACCTGGCGACTGGGAGTAAAAGGACAACATGTGATCGTTCGTATGCCTGCCAAGGGTGCTGACAATACGATCAGGTATGGCCTGCGCACGGTCATAGATGCGACCAATGTCGTCGAGGTGCAGGTACTCGATCATCAAATGGTGAACCTTCGCCTCAGCGGACTGAAGCAGTGCAAACGAGTGATGCCGTGTATTGGTGTGCATGAACTGAACATCGATCGGCGACTCCATGAAGTCGGTCAAGCGAAAGCCCAATTTCAGGTAGAAGTCGCTCATGACGCCAATTTGCGGAGTTTGCAGAACGACGTGTCCCAATCCGAGATCGCCAGTCCGGAACCCTCCGATGGCGCCGTTCGGCACAAATGCGGTCCCTTCTGGCATGGGTCCATGGAACAACTCGATTCGATTGCCGTCGGGGTCCTTGAACCAATTCAGTGCCGCCACACGCCTGCTCAGGCAATCTTGCTGAGACCCCCTTTGGACTGAAGTTTGCCTGGACTCGATTTGTTCAGACAACTTGTCCAGCGACGAGGCACCCTCGACCTCCAATCCGATACAGGCCAGGCCATCGCGCTCACCCCGCGTCACGAACAGACGGAAAGGTCTGTCATCCATACGAAGATGAAGCGTCCCGGACCCCGCATCCAGAACCTGCATTCCCAGAAAGTCGGCGGCGAACGTCTGCCACCTCGCGAGGTCTGTAGCCTCAATTCCGACATAACCCAACTGCTTGATCGGGAGGGGTCCCTTGTTCATTGGATGTCTCAATTGCGTACGTTGAAGGCTTGGCCTAACATTTAGTGAAGCTCAAAATTAACAATACGAACTCATTTGGCATATCGAGCAATCTTTATTGTATACATTTAGAGTCGTACCGTATACTTAACGGCGACAAATTGAAGGGGAGACTGTGGCGAAAGTGGAGCCGGTATGCAAAGAGCGCTTGCCTGGCACTGGCCAAGGCGAGGTATTCATCGCTGAAGACCGCGGCGTGGTCCGGCTGACTCTGTCCAATCCCGGAAAGCTCAATGCCTTGACGGCGGCCATGTGGGTTGAGTTGGCCCACGCGTTCAACACGTTCAGTCTGCGCAACGACCTTCGCTGCGTCGTGGTGTCTGGAGCAGGCACTGAGGCATTTGCCGCCGGCGCCGATATCTCCGAGTTCGAAACGGTTCGCAACACGCCTGATCAAGTCGAGCAATACCACGAGAACATAGTGCCTGCAGCGCTGGATGCGATCGCGGCATGTGACGTTCCGGTCGTCGCGGCCATACGGGGTGCATGCATTGGCGGAGGCCTTGAAATCGCATCGGTATGCGACATCAGGGTGTGCAATTCGGTCGCGCGCTTTGGTGCGCCTGTCGGACTGCTCGGCTTCCCCATGGCACCGCGCGAGTTCCGATACTTGATTCGCCTATTCGGTGCGCGCGTCGTGGCCGAGCTACTCCTCGAAGGCAGGATCTTTGACGCGGCCCAGGCCCAGCGCAGGGGCATCGTGACCGAGGTCTTTGAATCCGAGAGCTTCGACAACGCTTTGGGGCGCACGGTGGAGCGTGTCTGCAGAGGCTCTCCTTTGGCAGCGCGGATCAACAAGAGGCAGATCCGCGACTTCCTCGATCAGGCCGCCCCGCCTTCCCTGGCAGAGCGTCGGGAGTTCTACAAGTTTGCAAACAGCGACGACTACCGCGCCGGCAGAGTTGCGTTCCTGCAAAAGGGAACTCCCGTCTTCACGGGAACGTGAGGACGTTTCAAACGAGCAAGGACAGGACTCCAAACATGGACACTGCGATCAATTCAGAGGCCTCCCAGGCCCGGAATAGGCCCGAGGTGGGCAAGATGGAGCATCTGGCCTGGCCAACTCGATTGGCGGAGGTTCCGAAAGAGGTCTTTGTTCGGCCCGACATCTTCGAGGCTGAACTGAATCGAATCTTTTATTCGAACGAGTGGCTGGTGGTAGGGCACCAGGCTGAAGTCCCCAAGAATGGGGACTTCAAGACCTACACCCTTGGCAAAGTACCGCTCCTGATCACACGGGACAAGCAAGGTGAGGTCCATGTCTTTTACAACAGTTGCACACACCGCTCCACCCAGATCGAGACCGCGACCCGGGGCAATCGCAAGGCATTCAACTGTCCGTACCACCGATGGGGCTTCGCAGCGACTGGCGAGCTCATAGGCACGCCAAATCGTCCGGGTGATTTTCCCGAGTCATTCGACCGAAAGGACTATGCCCTTCGCAGCCCGCACTACGCCTTCGTCCATGGACTGATTTTTGTTTGTCTGGGTGCATCACCCCCGCCCATCGAGCAGTATCTTGATGGGATCACAGACCAGATCGCGGCCGCCCTTGGAGGTGATGGCAATCTGGTTCTGCTGGGTTACCAGAAGGTCATCTACCGTGCCAATTGGAAAACTTTCGCAGACAACTGCAACTACCACGCAGGTCTGTTGCACACAGCATTTCGCTTGCTGAACTGGTCTGGTGGCAAGGGTGTCCAGACGGCAAATGCCCGCGGCCAGCGCGGTCATACCAGTGAGATTTCATTGCCAAAGACAACAGAGCTTCTCAATGATCCATCGATCATTTCGTTGCGAAGCCATTCAGATGCACAAAAAGGATCTGTCAATGTTCGATTTTTTCCGCTCTCAGGCATTTCCCGCCACATGGACTCGATCAACATCAGATTTGCAAACGCGCTGTCTCTTGACGAAACGGAGGTGCATTATGCGTACTTCGCCAGAGCGGAAGACTCCGAAGAGTTGATTGAGCACAGGGTTCGCCAAGCCTCCAATTTGCTGGGACCATGCGGCATGGTCAGCATGGAGGATGCCGCCGTGTTTCACCGCGTTCATGTTGGCAGCCACACACCTGGGGTTGCCGTCTTCCTCAAAGGGGTGACCGACGCCAACACGATGCCAGACACGTTTGGACAAGCCGACGAATCTGCCAATATGCCCTTCTGGGAATACTACCGCGCGCTGATGGGATTTGAGAGGGAGCAACCATGAGCGCCGTGACCATAGATGTACTCATGGCGTTCGATGCGCTACAAGGTCAATATGCCGCAGCGTTGGACAAGCAACGCATGCAGGATTGGCTGGCGACGTTTTCAAACGACGAATCAGCAGCCTACGTTTGCACGACGGCGGAGAACGTCGAGGCCGGTTTCAAGATTGCGTGGATTCTGGATGACTGTCGAGCCCGCTTGCTGGATCGGGTGACGTTTGTCACCAAGGTATGGGCCGGCACCTACAACGAGCATCGCACGCGACGGGTTGCACAGCGCACCGCATGGAATCCCTTGGATGATGGCCAGTTTGCCTTTGAATCCAGCTTCATCGCGACCTATTGTTCTGCGGATGTGCGCCGTGCCGAAGTCTTTGCCACTGGAACGTACAACGACGTTGTCCGATTCGAGGCAGGTGAACTCAAGTTCATGAAGCGGCAAGTGATCGTGGATGGTCACATCCTCAACAGGTACCTGGTTTATCCACTCTGAGGGCCGCATCATGACAAGCAGATTTGCCGGCAAAGTGGCGCTCATCACTGGAGCCGCACAGGGGATCGGCAAGGCCACCGCCATCCGCCTGGCGTCCGAAGGCGCGTCGGTGATCTTGGTGGACCGTGTCCTGGCAGCCTGCCAGGAGGTGGCGAGAGAAATTCAATCGTCTGGCGCGAGGGCCGATGTCATCGAGGCCGATCTCGAGACATCTGAGGGCGTCAACAGCATGGTCTCTCAAGCCACGCACCTTCACGATTCACTGGACGTAGCAATTCACAATGTTGGCGGAACGATCTGGACCAAGCCATTTTGGGAATATGAACTGGACGAAATGGAGCGTGAGATTCGACGCTCGCTTTGGCCCACTTTGCTGTGCGCAAGGGCCGTGGTCCCGATCATGATGAAGCAGCGGCGGGGTTCGATAGTCAACATTGGCTCCACCGCGACACGCGGCATCTATCGCGTTCCTTATGCGGCCGCCAAAGGAGGAGTAGCTGCCATGACCGTGGCCCTGTCTTTGGAACTGGCTTCCTATGGCATCCGAGTGAACTGTGTCGCGCCTGGACTCATTAACTCGAACCGTGTGATACCTCGCAATCCGCAGCCGCCGACCGAAAGCGAGCAGCAGTGGCGCCAGGAAATCCTTGCCCAAAGTATCCGGGACGCGAGCATGGCGCGCGCTGGCGAGGCGCATGAAGTTGCAGCCACCATTGCGTTTCTGGCCAGTGATGAGTCGTCCTATATAACTGGCGAGGTGCTCTACGTTTCCGGAGGAGCTCTCGGATAATGGCCACCAGGCCCCATTGATGAGGAGACATGACATGCATTGCCTTGAGAACCCACACTCCCATCAGGCATTGCCCCGGATGCAGTCTCATGCGCCCGCAACCAAGTCGTCTCTGATTGATCACCGCGACCAGGCCGTATTCACCACCTGGAAAACTTGCATTTAAGTTCCTGACCAACCGGAGACTCACTATGAAGACAGACAGCGCTACCTCTACCCGCATACGCGCGCGTGTGCCATTTGTCCGGGCCCTATTGATGGCGCTTTTTTGCGCGTTCGGATTCGGCGTCGCCTCGTCGCAGACCTATCCGAATGGCCCCATCACTTTATTGCTATACGCACCACCAGGGGGCATCTTGGACGTGGTTGCAAGAGCATTTGCACAAAAGATGACGCCGACCTTGGGGCAAACAATCGTTATCGACTACAAGCCGGGTGGGAACGGTGCCATTGCGGCAGAAGCCTTGCTGCGCGCTGCCCCCGATGGGCAGACCTTGTTGTTCGATGCCGTCTTCAACCACACTGTACTGCCCAAGATTCAAAAGCTCAGATACGACGCCATCCGCGACTTCCAGCCTATCACCACGGTGTTTTCCGCGCAGATAGTGCTCGTTGTCCCGAAGCAACTTCCGGTCAAGACTGTCGCCGAACTCGTGGCCTACGCAAAAACCAAACAGGGCGGTTTGTCCTACGGTTCCCAGGGTAACGGCTCAACGGGCCACATATTGGGCGCGCTGTTCCAAGCCAAGTCGAATGCCTCCATGACGCATGTCCCCTACAAGGGTGCAAATCTGCTTCAGACGGATCTCATCACGGGAAGGCTTGATTACGGTTTCATTTCATATTCCACGGCGGTGGCCCAGCTCAATGACTTGCGGATTCTTGCGATTGCGTCTCCAAACAGGTGGAGCGTAATTGCCGACGTACCAACCATGAGCGAGGCAGGCTTCCCAGGTGTGGACTTCGACACATGGTTTGCCATTCTGGCGCCACGTGGAACACCTGCCCATGCCGTTGAGCGACTGCGTCAAGAGTTCCAGAGGGCCGGACAGGACAAGGAACTTGTGTCGCAGCTTTCTGCCAGAGGGTTGTTTGTCAAGACAAGCACACCGGCTGAGGTCTCAGAAATGATCGCCGCTGAAGCCCAAAAGGTGAACTCCATTGTTGATCGTTTAGACCTTGCGCCCAACTAGGCACAACCTGAGGAGTAAGGAAATGAGGGCAACAAACTTCCAAGAGGTCGAGGCCAAAGAATTTGGCTTGCGAGGTGGCGCAGGTTCGACAAGCATCAAGACCCTGATCGAGGGGGTCGGCTCTGACGTCGACAATTTTGCGGTCTACCTCCAGGAGCTTGACGACACGTTCTACACGCCCCGACACCGCCACAACTTTGACCAGTTTCGAGTTGCGTTGAAGCAGCCGTACAACATTGGTCCGAAGACCGACCTCCAACCAGGCGAGATGGCCTATTTCCCGGAGGGTGCCTATTACGGGCCGCAAAATGGCACGCCAGGCACCGAAGTCTTGTCACTCCATTTTGCTGGGCCGAGCCGAGCCCGCTACATCAATCTCAAAGAACTGGGTGCCGGGCTCGCTGAGTTGAAGAAGCGAGGTGCCGTCGCCAATGGCATATTTACCGAAGTGACTGAAGATGGCGTCAAGCACAATCAAGACAGTTATGAGGCCGTCTGGGAACAACTGGAGGGGGTGCAACTGCATTACCCCAAACCGCGCTATGCCACGCCGCTCACAATCCGGCCCGACGAATTCCAATGGAGAGACTGTGCGGGTGGTGCTCGGGTAAAACACCTGGGGACGTTCACCGAGTACGAGGCCGCGCTCAAGATGTACAAGTTGGCAGGCAATATCAGCGTCTCGGTCGGATCAGAGCGCCATCGATCCGTGCTGGTTGTCATCCAGGGAGCCATCGCACACCAGAACTCAGAATATGGAAAGTACAGTTGTTTCCTGACGAGTTGGGGTGAACATTGCGAACTGTGTGCAACCACTGCGGGAGCAACACTCGTCGAGTTTGTGCTGCCGGATCTGCGGGCATAGTTAGATGCGAACTATCTCCATCGCCGATACCCCAGTTCGGGATGTCACCATGCCCCACGGCATTGGACGGGTCATGTTCAATGACTTTCTTGGCCAAGGACATCAGGTATTGCCAGGCCCCCAAGCCTATCTGGTGAACCAGCTTGATGCACGGTCGGAGATCTATCCACATTTTCATGATGTGGACCAATTCCAGATCTTCGTCGGCGGCAGTGGAAGAATTGGTACTCACCCATTGGCGCCGATCGTGGCGCACTATGTCGACGCCTATGCACCTTATGGCCCCATCGTTGCCGAGGATCGTGGCGTCAGCTACTTGGCGCTTCGTCTTGCGGCGGCAAGTGGCGGTTGGCGCATGCCGGAGAACAGACATCTTATTGTTGGCGGGCCGCACCGACGCATCACCCTGGAATTCGATAGTTTCAACCGGGTTCCAGAAAGCGCGAACTTCGTGGAACGAAAAACTATGTGGGGCCCTGCGGAAGATGGCCTTGAGATCGCGTCATTCCATGTAGGGCCGCACACCGAATTTGTCGGCGATCCACCAGCAGGTGGGCAATACATCGTCGTGACTGGTGGCGCGCTCGACTGCGACGGAACGCCGCTCCCGGCAAATTCCTTGATTTTTCTGGCTCGCGGCGAGGCGGCACCAACGCTTCGCACCTCAACTGGAGGGGCAACCCTTTTGTCGCTTCAGTTCCCGCTCCCCAGTCAGCGACCCGGCTCGGACCCGTCCCAATTGGCGAACCGCGAAGGGAAGTACACGATGCCTCCCACGCTTGGTTAGCCTGGCTTGCGTTGCCGATATTGCGCCTGAACGATCGAACCCTGTCTGAGAGAGAAACATGCCGCGACTGAGTATCCATACCCCTGAAGATGCTAGCTGCGAGCCGTTCCCGGACCTTCCTGGAATGACCGCAGATGGCTCGATCGAGAGCCACGGACTCGTTATCAGAAAGGTGTGTCCCATTCACTTGTGGGAACACGTCCTGAGCAGCAGATCGAGACTGACCATTGGCAATTCCCCATGCGAGCACACATTTTTCGTGTTGTCAGGAACCATCAGGGCCAATGGCAAGGTCCTCATCCCGCAAAGTGTGGTCGTCGTCGAGCATGGCGCAACGATGGAGTTTGAAGTTCCTGGGCCGAAGGCGACCCTGCTCCACTGGCACAAGTCCGATGCTGCCAATTTCGAACACAAGCTGGGGGGCGGACATGCCCACATCGTTGGACCGGAAGGCCTGTACGAATTCAAGGATGAGCGCGCAGTCAGAGTGTGGGCTGATTCAACCTGCCCGACCTGCGAAACCTGGCTCCACTGCTCAAGGCCATTCCCTCCTGACAGCGTTGAAGAGCCCCACTACCACACAGCAGATGAAATCATCTACATCCTGGGTGGGAGCGCGATTGTCGGACACCAAGAGCTGGAGCCCGGCAGTGCACTTGCAATCGACGCAAACACCACCTACAAGTTCAGAGCGGGCACAGGGGGGCTTCAGTTCTTGAACTTTGGCGCAGCTGAGCCCTGGTATGTCCCGAGGCCACGGGATGGAACCGTGCCAACCCCCATCAGGAATCTGGACGTGGTTCAGAAATTCATTGTTCGACGAAGAGGCGTGTGATCTGACAGATTGCGGGCAGAGCTCGCGTTCGAAGGGCACGTCTCTCTTGAAGTGGAAATATATGAAAACCTACATGTGTGCCATCTGCGGATTTGTCTATGCCGAAGAACTCGGCCTGCCCGAGGCAGGTATTGCTCCAGGCACGGCATGGTCAGACGTGCCAGAGGACTGGGCGTGCCCTGACTGCGGCTCAGGCAAGGCAGATTTCGAGATGACGGAAATTTAAGTGCAGCTCCATCCTGCCCAGCCTACTGGCGCGCCATCTCCACCAGCGCGATCTTGTCGTAGTCGAGTTCCTGCTGCGGGTCGAGGGTGAATTCCACCCGGTACAGCTTTGCGCCGCGCAGGCAGAACGGCGATGCGTAATGCGACACCGGGCTGCCGCGGTCCAGCCCGATGTCCAGCCCGCTGAACGAGACCTGCGAGTTCAGGCCCACGCGGCCCATGTCGAGGCTGCCCGCCGGAGCATCGTCGACCAGCAGCGTGGCCACGCGCTTGGACGGCAGCACCGTCATGCCCATCACCGGCAAGACGATACGGATCCATGGCCCCAAGTCCATGCGCAGGCCCAGCACGTGGTGGCCCGGCGCGATGGGGTGCCCGGACCGGATCAGGTGGTGCACATTGCCGACGTTCACATCGTGTACCAGGTGGCCAGCCTGCAGGTACAGGCTGTAACCCCCGGTGGCGTCGCCATGCGCTACCAGAACGCCGTCGGCTGCCGGGTCGTCGATGCGCACATGGGCGTCGATGCGGTAGGCGCGGCTGCGCACGTCGGGCGCCACCTCGTTGGGCAGGTGGCCCATGCCGGCGTGCATCGTGAAGCGGGTGCGCTTGCCGTGGAAACGGCGGCCGTTTTCGGCAAAGCGGGGGCCGAACCGGTCGTCCAGCGGCAGCACCTGGCTGGATTCGGCTTCGCGCCACCACAGGGCCTTCAGTGCGTCGAGCCGCTCCGGGTGGACGCTGGCCAGGTCGGTGTTTTCGGCGAAGTCCTGGTCCAGGTGGTAGAGCTCCCACACATCCTGCCCGAACGGCGTGCCCACCGGATGAAACGCCACCGCCTTCCAGCCGTCGCACCAGATGCCGCGGTGGCCGAACATCTCGAACAGTTGCGCGCCACGGCGCGGCGGCGCGGCGGCGTCGCGCAGGCTCGGTGCGAAACTCTCCCCGGTCATCGGTTTCACGGTGTGGCCATCCACCTGCGACGGTGCCGCCAACTGGAGCAGGTCGAGCAGCGTGGGTGCCAGGTCGCGCACATGGCAGAACTGGTGGCGCAACTCGCCGCGTGCAGGCAGGGCGGCGGGCCAGGACACGACGAGCGGATCGCGGATGCCACCGCCGTGGGTGTTCTGCTTGTAACGCCTCAGGGGTGTGTTGGCGGCCATCGCCCAGCCGTGCGGAAAATTGGTGTGGGTGTCGGGGCCGCCGATGTCGTCGATGCGTGCGATCTTGGTCGCGAGCGACTCGGCCAGCAGGTTGAACGGACCCATGGCGTTGACCATGCCCAGCGGCCCGCCTTCCTGGCTGGCGCCGTTGTCCGACAGCACCAGCACCAGTGTGTCGTCGCGCAGCCCGGCGTTGTCGAGGAACGCCATCAGGCGCGCCAGATGCTGGTCGGCATGGTCCAGCATCGCGGCATAGGCGGATTGCAGGCGCACGAACAAGCGCCGTTCGTCCGGGGTTGCGTCGGCCCAGGCTTTCACGCCCGGATTGCGTGGCGGCAATTGGGTTCCAGCAGGCACGATGCCCAGCGCTATCTGGCGTGCGAGTCGGCGCTCACGTTCAACATCCCAGCCGGGTTCGAATTGCGCGTCGTAGCTGCGGATCAGGTCCGCCGGGGCCTGGTGCGGCGCATGGCAGGCGGCCAGCGACAGCAGCGTGAACCAGGGTTGTGTGGGCCGGTCGGCTTCGTGGTCGGCCAGCATGCGCACTGCCTGGTCGACCAGGTCTTCGGTCAGGTGGTAACCACTTTCGAAGCTTCCAGGCGCCTGGATCAGGGTGTTGTCCTGCACCAGTTCCGGGCTGAACTGGTCGGTCTCGGCGTCCAGGAACCCGTAGAAGCGGTCGAAGCCGCGCCGCAGTGGCCAGCCGTCGTAAGGGCCGCCCGGCCCGGTTTCGGTGACCGGTGTGACGTGCCATTTGCCGACCATGTAGTTGTTGTAGCCATGCGGGCGCAGCATCTCGGCCAGCGTGGCCGCGTCCTGCGCGATCTTGCCGCGGTAGCCCGGAAACCCCGAGTCGAAATTGGCCAGGCAACCCATGCCCACGTCATGGTGGTTGCGCCCGGTGAGCAGGGCCGCGCGTGTGGTGGAGCACATCGCGGTGGTGTGGAAGCCGGTGTAACGCAGGCCTTTTGCCGCGATGCTGTCGATGGTGGGTGTGGGGATGGCCGAGCCGTAACAACCGAAGTCGGAAAAGCCGACGTCGTCGAAGAGCACTACCAGCACGTTGGGGCTGCCGGGTTTGCGCGCCGCTGGTGTGGGCCACCAGGGTTTGGAGTCGGCCAGGGTGCGGCCGATGTGGCCGGGGAATTCAGGGGTGTTGTTTTGGGTCATGGGTGTTCCTGAGTGTTGCGCAATGGGTTATTGCCTGCCAGGTGCAGGGTGTGCCTGCACGTGCGGTGCCTGGTTGTCGGGATCGTGGCGGTGCGGCACTCGCCTCCGCGGCTGTCCCCCGGCCTTCGGCCTCCTCCTTTATGCCGCTGCGCCGAGTGCCGCACCGCCACGATCTTGGCGGTTTGGTTGGGATGCGGTGTGCCAAATACCTTCGTTGCCGAGGGCGGTGACTGCGCCTCGCGGGGAGGTAAACGAGGAGCCCACAGGGCGGGGGACACGAGTCGCGGCGCGCAGTCACCGCCCTCGGCTCGCCAATGCCAGTGCCCCGTTGTGTCGCGAACGAAACCACCTTGATTCGACACCGCGCAAACCTGCCAAAGTTACGCCGGCCAAGGCGCAGCGTCGACCACCGGGAAATTGCCTGCGAACTTGTCGAGCAGGCCAAAAAAGCTCCCAAGCAAGGTGGCGTTACCGCTCAGGCGCAGGCTGCCTTCGGTGATCGCCTGCATGGGCGCCAGCCGCTGCTGCAGGATCGCCTCCAGCGTGACGCGGTCCAGCGTGAGCGCCACGTCGCCCGCTTGCGCAGTGTCGAACTGCATGCTGTTGAGCGCGCCATTGCTCAGTTCCAGCAGCCAGTGTTCGCCGCGGTCGGGGAAGTGCCATGCCATGCGAAACGCAGGGCCGGCGGCTTTCGGCGCATTGACCCGTACCGCAATGACATCGAACAGCAGCTGCGTGGCCATGGCCGGTATCAGTGCGCTGCCGACCGACTGCTGAACCGGCTTGGGCGGGCCGTTGCGGTATTCGTAGGCGGCCAGCAGGTAGGCATTGCGCCAGGTGGCCGACTCGGCCTGGAAACCCATCTGCTCCAGCGCCCGGGCGGCGAGTTCGCGCGCGCCGGTGTGCTCGGGATGTGCGTAGACGGCGTGTTTCATGACCTCGGCGACCCAGCGGTATTCGCCGCGGTCGAAGTCGGCCTGCGCCCGCACCAGCGCGGCGTCGACGCCACCCATGTACTCCATGTACTTGTGCGCCACCGGCACCGGCGGCAGGGCGTGCAGGTTGGCCGGGTGGGCGTCGTACCAGCTCAGGTAACGCTGGTACACCGCCTTCACGTTGTGTGACAGGGTGCCGTAATAACCACGCGCATGCCAGCGTTTGGCCAGGCCTTCGGGCAAGGTCAGGCCTTCGGCGATCTCGGCGGGTTTGAGGCCGTGGCTCATCAGGCGCACGGTCTGGTCATGGATCACGCGGTACAGGTCGCGTTGTTCGGCCAGGAATTGGCACACCCGTGGTTTGCCCCAGGTCGGCCAGTGGTGCTGGGCCAGCACCACGTCACTGCGCTGGCCGTAACGCTGCAGCGCCACATGCAGGTACTTGGACCAGGCCAGCGCATCACGCACCTGCGCACCACGCAAGGGGCACAGGTTGTGCATGTTGTGGGTGGCGTTCTCGGCCAGGTTCAATGCGCGTTCGCCGGGGAAGTAGAAATGCATCTCGGACGGCGCCTCGGTCTCTGGCGTGAGCTGGAACTCGATCTCGACGCCATCGATCACATGCACCTCGTGCGCCTGGCTGATCGTCATGGTCGGAGCGATCAGGCTGGGCGGCGACCGCGGCACGGTCTTGCCCAGTCCGGCGTCGACCTGGCCCTCCACACCCTTGGCCAGCGTGGGGCCGAACTGGAAATGCGCGCGCCGTGTCATGGCTGCGCCGCCGATCACGTTTTCCGATACCGAGTGGTGCATGAAGCCGGAGGGCGCGATCACACACACCGCGCCGGCATCCACCTCGGCCTGGGTGACCAGGCCGGCCACGCCGCCATAGTGGTCGCTGTGGCTGTGGCTGTACATCACCGTGTGCAACTTGCGCGCGCCCTGCGGATCGCGGAACTGGCGGTACAGCGCAAGCGACGCGGCGGCGGTCTCCGGGCAGGAGTTGGTGTCGAGCGCGATCAGCCCGGTGTCGCCCTCGATGAAGGTGATGTTGGCGATGTCGAAACCACGCACCTGGAAAATGCGCGGCGTGACCTCGAACAGGCCGTGGATGCGGTTCAGCCGTGCCTGGCGCCACAGGCTCGGGTTGACGGTGTCGGCGGGTTGTTCGTCATCCAGAAATCCGTAGGCGCGCTGGCTCCACACCACATGGCCGTTGGGCCGCAGCACCTCGGCGTGTTCGGTGGTGCCGATGAAGCCGCGCTGCGCGTCTGCCAGGTCCTGTCCGTCCTCGATGGGCAGGTCGTCGGCGATCAGGCGGTGGAAATCGATCGTGGGCTGGTAGGCCGGCATGGTGCTCCTCGGACAGTGTGTGATTGCGCGCCCGGCGCGACGCTCGGGCGCAGGATCTGCCGCCGATAGTCGGCCACCTCCATTCGCCGGGCATCGGGAGAAACCCGTGTCGCCGCAGCAGAGCTGTCATGCAGGGGACTCCGGTGAAGGCCTGTGGCCCGATCGGGTCGTCGCGCAGCGCATGTGTCCCCAGCAGGGTTTGCGGCTGTCGGATGGCGCGACGGGGTCTCACGGCCCCGATATCACCAGCCAGTAGTTGGTATGGCCGCTTTCGGCCCTTTGCGGTCGTTGTTGGTCTTTCCGGGAAACATGACAGCCTGGATAACGGCGGCTTGGTGTGGGACCAGGCCGACGGCGCATTCGGCTCCGCGGCTGTCCCCCGCCCTGCGGGCTCCTCCTTTATGCCGCTGCGCCGAACGCACCGCCGACCTGGTCCTGCAAAGTCGTTGGAACGCCGCGCACCAAAACCCCCCGCCCCCTGGGCACTCGATGGTGGTCGAGCGCGGGGGTGGGGGTCAGGTCTTGCATTGCGATACGGCCAAACAAGACCTGACCCCCACGGTGCCTGGGGCGCCGAGGAGCGGAGCTCGAGGGTCGGTGCGCGCAGCGCACTTCGTCATCATTTTGGCCGCGGTTGTCCGAACGCAGAGAACGCAGTGAACGCAGTGAGTTCTGCGGCCCGACCCTCGGGCGAGCACCACAGGGCAGTCGGCGCGTTCAGCGCCCGACCGCTCCAGTATGAGCCCCCGCCGGGCTGCGCCTGCC
>CAMAWD010000002.1 GCA_945861785.1 Rhodoferax sp. OV413
GGGGGGGGGGGGGGGGGGGGCGGGCGGCGTGGCGGCCGGGGTCGCTGACGCGGCTCTCGCCGAGCCGCTGGCCGCCAACCGGTGGCACGCCCTGCAGGGTGCAGGCGCATTGCTGCTCAGGCTAAAATCCAAGGCTTTGCCCGTCTGGCAAAAAGTACCTTCAACAGCCCAGGGAAAAACATGTCAATTGAACGCACACTCTCCATCATCAAGCCTGACGCCGTGGCGAAAAACGTCATTGGCCAGATCTACGCTCGTTTTGAAGCTGCCGGGCTGAAGGTCGTCGCCGCTCGCATGGCGCAACTGTCGCGCGCCGAGGCCGAGGCTTTTTATGCGGTCCACAAGGGCCGTCCATTTTTCAATGACCTGGTTTCCTTCATGGTCTCCGGTCCGGTCATGATCCAGGCGCTTGAAGGCGCAAACGCGGTGTTGAAAAACCGCGACCTGATGGGAGCGACCGATCCCAAGAAGGCGGCCGCCGGCACCATCCGCGCCGATTTCGCGGACAGCATCGACGCCAACGCGGTGCATGGTTCCGACGCGCCCGAAACCGCCGCCGCCGAAATCGCCTTCTTCTTTCCCGGCATGGGCATCTACTCCCGGTAATCGGCGCCATGCTGGCCAACCTGCTCGATTACGACCTCGAGGGTTTGGCCGTTTTTTGCGAGCGGCTGGGGGAAAAGCGTTTCCGCGCGACGCAGCTGTTTCGCTGGATTCACCAAAAAGGCGCGTCCGAGTTCGATGCGATGAGCGACCTTGCGAAGTCCTTGCGTGAAAAGCTCACGACCACGGCGCGCATTCAAGGGCTTGCCGTCACCCGCGAACATCGCTCGACGGACGGCACCATCAAATGGCTGTTCGATGTTGGCAATGGAGATGCCGTCGAGGCAGTCTTCATTCCCGAGGACGACCGGGGAACACTGTGCATTTCTTCGCAGGCGGGTTGTGCGGTAGGTTGCCGGTTCTGTTCGACCGGTCACCAGGGTTTCAGCCGCAACCTCACCACTGGCGAGATCATTGCCCAATTGTGGTTCGCGGAACACAGCTTGCGCCGGCTTCTCGGCCGCGAGGATCGCGTCATCTCCAATGTCGTGATGATGGGCATGGGCGAACCGCTGCAAAACTACGGCGCCCTGTTGCCGGCATTGCGGACCATGCTGGACGACCACGGTTACGGTTTGTCCCGCCGCCGTGTCACCGTTTCGACATCGGGGGTCGTGCCGATGATCGCGCGGCTGGGCCTGGACTGCCCGGTGGCGTTGGCTGTTTCCCTGCATGCCCCCACCGATGCCTTGCGCGACAACCTGGTGCCTTTGAACCGCAAGTACCCGCTTGCAGAATTGCTGCAGGCCTGCATCGACTACCTCAAGTACGCGCCGCGTGACTTCATCACTTTTGAATACTGCATGCTCGAAGGTGTGAACGACCAGGACAGCCACGCCCATGCTTTGGTGGATCTCGTGCGGCTCCACGGCGACGGCCGACCCTGGTGCAAGTTCAACCTGATCCCTTTCAATGCCTTTCCGGCCGCCGCGCTGAGCGGTTCGTCGCGCGACCGCATCACCGCATTCGCCCGCATCCTGACCGATGCGGGCTTCGTGGCCACCGTGCGCAAGACCCGCGGCGACGACATCGACGCCGCCTGTGGGCAACTGGCCGGCGATGTGCGGGATCGGACTGGTGTTGCCGGGCGAATCGCACAGCAGCGCACAATCAGGCTCGTTCCTGCCAGCGTCGCTGGGCCGGGTCTCAAGGAGGTTTGACAGATGGCGACGTTCACGGGTTCCTGGCTGCGGCGAATGCGCGTGTTGTGGATGCTTCTGGCGGGGCTGGGCGCGGGCCTGAGCCTGGTTTCCTGCGCCACCGATCCGGGGGCTGCAGGGCAGGGTGCCAACCGGGCGGACCTGGTCACTGAATCGGACGAACCGGAAGGTCGAAAGCGGGCGCGGATCCGGCTCGAACTCGCCGTCGGCTACTTTGAGCAGGGGCAGACCACGATTGCGCTGGATGAACTCAAGCAGTCGATTGCGGCCGATCCGAATTTTGGCGACGCCTACAACGTGCGCGGGCTGATCTACATGCGGCTGAATGACTTTCGCCTTGCCGAAGAGAGCTTCCGGCGCGCACTCGTGCTCAACCCTGCAGACGCCAATACCCGGCACAATTTCGGCTGGCTCATGTGCCAGCAGGGTCGGCATGCCGAGGCCATGCCCTTCTTCGCCCAGGCATTGGCCAATCCCCAGTACGGCGACCGCCCCAAGACCTTCATGATCCAGGGGCTGTGCCAGATGAAGATCGGCCAGCGCGCGCAGGCCGAGGACAGCCTGTCGCGATCCTACGAACTCGATGCCGGAAACCCGATCACAGGTTACAACCTGGCACTGCTGTTGTTCCAGCGCTCAGAGCTTGTGCGTGCGCAGTTCTACATCCGGCGGATCAACAACAGTGAGCTGGCCAATGCCGAATCCCTTTGGCTCGGGGTCAAGGTGGAGCGCCGGATGGGCAACCGGGATGCCGAGGAGCAGTTGGCCGGCCAGCTGCGCAAGCGTTACCCGCAATCCCGCGAGGGAACACTTCTTGACCGTGGAGCATTCGATGAGTGAAGCATCCTCCGCCCAGGCGGCTGCGATGGCAGATGCCGTCGGGCCGGGCTTGTCGCCAAGCGCAGGCACATTGTTGCGACAGGCGCGGGAAGCCAGCGGCCTGCATATCGGTGCGCTGTCGGTAGCACTCAAGGTGCCGGTCAAGAAGCTCGAGGCCCTGGAGGCCGACCAACACGAATTGTTGCCCGATGCGGTTTTTACGCGCGCGCTGGCGGCCAGTGTGTGCCGCACACTCAAGATCGATCCGGGGCTGGTCCTCAGCCGACTTCCCGGGCAGGTGATGCCGCGCCTGCAACTGGAGTCGAGCACAACTGACCGCGCCAGCCTGCACCCGCCGCGCGCGCTTGGGCGCTCACCCATGCTTGCCAAGCTGCCAAAACCAGTGGTGGTGGGTGCGGGCCTTCTGCTGGCCGGGGCATTGGTCCTGTATCTGCTGCCGTCGCTGGGTCCATTGCTGCCGTCCTTCTCGCTGGGCAAGTCCACCCCGGCAGTGAACGATGCCCAGGGTGTGCCTGGCGGTGCAGCGATGCCGGCCGCCCCCGTGAGTTCATCGGCAGTGGCATCTGAGCCCACCGTCGCGGCGCCGCTCGCAACCGCCGAGTTGGGGCCCAAGTCCTTGCCAGGGCCTGTTGTGGCGCCGATTTTGTCGGTCCAGGCTCCGGCTTCGGGGCCGGGCGCGATGAACGCCGGCGCTTCCCTGGTTTTGTTCAGGGCCACCGGTGCATCCTGGGTGGAGGTGACCGATGGCTCCGGGGTGCCGCAGTTGCGCAAGATACTGAACCCCGGAGACGCAGTGCCGGTATCTGGCACCCTGCCGTTGTCAGTTGTGGTCGGTCGGGCCGACGCCATCGACGTTCTGGTACGGGGCCAGCCGTTCAGCCTGGCGCCGGTGTCAAAGGATAACGTTGCAAGGTTTCAAGTCAAATGATGCAAGAACAGCAATTGCCGATCGCTTTGGCAACAGTAGCGGCCAGGCATTCGCGCCAGGCACATGTCGTGTGGGGTCAGCGTGACGTGACCGTTGGCGGGGGCGCGCCTGTGCGTGTGCAGTCCATGACCAATACCGACACGGCAGATGCCATTGGCACAGCAATCCAGGTCAAGGAGCTCGCCGTGGCGGGTTCGGAAATGGTCCGTATCACGGTCAACACGCCGGAAGCGGCCCAGGCCGTGCCGTACATCCGGGACCAACTCGACCGCATGGGGTTCGATGTACCCCTGATCGGCGATTTCCACTACAACGGGCACCGCCTGCTGACTGATTTCCCCGATTGCGCGCAGGCCCTCTCCAAGTACCGCATCAATCCTGGCAACGTGGGCAAGGGCGACAAGCGAGACCGGCAGTTCGGCCAGATGATCGAGGCCGCCATGCGCTGGAGCAAGCCGGTGCGCATCGGTGTCAACTGGGGCAGCCTGGACCAGGAACTGCTGGCGCAGCTCATGGACGACAACAGCCGGCGCCTCGAACCCTGGAGCGCCAAGTCGGTGATGTACGAGGCACTGGTGCGGTCGGCCATCGATTCGGCGGTGCGTGCCGAGCAGATGGGGCTGGACGGCAACCAGATCATCCTGTCGTGCAAAGTGAGTGGGGTGCAGGATCTGGTCTCGGTTTACCGCGCATTGGCGTTGCGCTGCGATTACGCGCTGCATCTGGGCCTGACAGAAGCCGGCATGGGAACCAAGGGGACCGTGGCCTCTGCCACTGCGCTGTCGATCCTGCTGCAGGAGGGCATCGGGGACACCATCCGCGTGTCACTGACGCCTGCACCTGGCGAATCCCGCACCCAGGAGGTGGTGATCGCATCTGAGATCCTGCAGTCGCTGGGCGTGCGCGCCTTCGTTCCCAGTGTCACCGCCTGCCCTGGGTGTGGGCGCACCACCAGCACAACCTTCCAGGAGTTGACCCAGCAAATCGATGAATTCCTGCGTGCGCAAATGCCGGTCTGGCGCAGCCGCTACCCGGGCGTCGAGAAGCTCAAGGTTGCCGTGATGGGCTGCATCGTCAACGGCCCGGGGGAAAGCAAGCATGCCGACATCGGCATCAGCCTCCCTGGTACTGGCGAGGCGCCTGCAGCGCCGGTTTTCATCGACGGCGAGAAACGCATGACATTGCGCGGTGATGCCATTGCACAGGAGTTTCAGGCCGTGGTCGAGAACTACATCGAGAACCGTTTTGGCACGCGCTCTGGTATGCCATCGACATGATGGCCCCCGAAACCATGGCAGAACCGCGCAAGGACACACCGAAGGCGCAGCGGCTCACAGCCGTCAAGGGCATGAATGACATCTTCCCGCCCGAGTCTTCGCAATGGGAATGGTTCGAACAGCATGTGCGTGAGGTGATGGGCAGCTTTGCGTATGGCAGCATCCGCACGCCGATCCTCGAGCACACACAGCTTTTCGTCAAAGGCACCGGGGAGACCACGGACATCGTCGAAAAGGAGATGTACTCTTTCGAAGACCGGCTGAACGGCGAGCACCTGACGTTGCGCCCGGAGAACACACCCGGTGTGGTGCGCGCTGCGATCGAACACAACCTGACCTATGACGGCGGCAAGCGCCTGTACTACGTAGGCCCGATGTTCCGCCATGAACGCCCGCAGCGTGGCCGTTACCGGCAGTTCTACCAGGTCGGGGCCGAAGCGCTGGGCGTTGCGGGTGCCGAAACCGACGCCGAACTGATCGTGCTTGCCGCCGAGTTGCTGCAACGTGTCGGTCTGCCTGGCATCCGGGTTGAGCTCAACAGTCTCGGCATTGCCGCAGAGCGCCAGCAGCACCGCCAGGCCTTGATCGCCTACTTCGAGCGACATGCGGGCATGTTGGACGCCGACGCGCAACGCCGCCTGCACACCAACCCATTGCGCATCCTCGACACCAAGAACCCCGCCATGCAGGACATGGTGCGCGAAGCGCCGGAGTTGCTGGGTTTTCTGGGCGACAGTTCTCTGAAGCACCTCGAGACGGTCAAGGCGCTGCTGACTTGCAGCGGAGTACCTTGGACAGTCAATCCGCGGGCGGTCCGCGGCCTGGACTACTACAGCCATACAGTCTTCGAATTTGTGACGGACGAACTCGGCGCGCAAGGGACCTTGTGCGGCGGCGGGCGGTACGACGGCCTGTTCGAGGTGCTTGGTGGCAAGGCGACACCGGCGGTGGGTTGGGGCATGGGCATCGAACGTGTGCTCGAGTTGGTCCGGGTGCGTGGCCTCGCAGCGCCTGCGCCAGCGCCGGATGTGTACGCCGTGGTGCCGGATGCTGCGGCTTATCCCTCCGCATTCAAGACCCTGCAGGCCTTGCGCCAGCAGGGCGTGCGGGTCCAGATGCATGCGGGCGCCCAGGATGGCGTGGGCAGCATGAAGTCCCAATTCAAGCGCGCGGATGCGAGTGGTGCACGGTTTGCGCTGGTATTCGGCGCCTCCGAGTTGGCGCTGGGTCAGGTGACTGTCAAGGCCTTGCGTGATGGCCAGGGCGCCCAGTCGACCCGCCCTCTGGACCAGGTCGATGGATGGGCCCGCACCCTACAATCGCAGACCTTATCGGATTCATGACATGGCAAACCATCTCGACCTCGAAGAACAAGAACAACTCGACCAGCTCAAGCACTTCTGGAAGCAATACGGCAACCTTGTCACCTGGGCACTGGTGGCGGTCCTTGCGGCCTACGCGGGATGGAACGGCTACCAGTACTGGCAGCGCAACCAGTCAACGCAGGCGGCAGCCATGTACGATGAACTGGAACGTGTCTCCCGCCAGGGTGACCTGGCCAAGGTGGACCGCGCATTCGGCGACATGAAAGAGCGTTTTTCCGGCACCGTCTATGCACAGCAGAGCGGATTGCTGGTCGCCAGGCTGAATTACGACGCCGGCAAGGTCGATGCGGCCAAGACGGCTTTGGCATGGGTCGCCGACAAAAGCAGCGACGAGTCCTACCAGGCAATCGCGCGTCTGCGGCTTGCAGGAATCCTGGCCGATGCCAAGAGTTATCCCGAGGCGATGGCCCAGTTGGCTGGACCGTTCCCCGCCGAATTTGCCGGGCTTGTGGCGGACCGCAAAGGGGACATCCTGTCTCTGGAGGGAAAACCTCTGGAGGCCAAAATTCAATACCAGAACGCCTACAAGGCCTTCGATGAGCGTACCGAATACCGTCGGCTGGTCGAGATCAAGCTCAACGCACTGGGTGTCGACCCGCAGCCCGCTGCCCGTCTCGCCGGCCCGGCGTCCTCCAGCGCTGCGGCCGCGGAGGTCGCGAAATGAGCAGACTGATGCGATTTCTCCTGAACGGTGCCCTCAGAACCAGCGCGGGTCTCGCCATCATCTCGGTCCTTGCCGGCTGTGCGGGTGGGGCTGACAAGCCCAAACCGACAGAGTTGGGTCCGAATGCTGCGTTGATCAACGTCCGGCTGGCCTGGAACACCAGGATTGGCCCGGTGTCTTTGCCGCTGGACGTCAAGGTAAATGCGGCGTCGGTCACACTGGCCAGTTCCGATGGAACAGTGGTTGCGCTCGATGGCGCGAGCGGCCAGGACCTGTGGCGAGCTTCGGCAGGGTCTGCGATCGCGGCCGGTGCAGGAACCGATGGGCGTTACGCGGCGGTCGTCACGCGGGACAACGATCTGGTGGTCATGGAGCAAGGGCGTCCGCTTTGGCGTGAGCCGCTTGGCGCCGCGGTTTTCACGTCGCCGCTGGTTGCCGGTGCGCGCGTTTTCGTGTCTGGCGCTGACCGCAGCATCAGTGCCTTCGACGCCCAAACCGGTCGCCGCCTGTGGAACTACACCCGCCCCGGGGAGCAGGCGCTGGCATTGCGCCAGGCCGGCGTTTTGCTGGCGGTCGGGGATACGCTGGTCGGCGGCATGTCAGGTCGCCTGATCGGGCTCGATCCGCGCACCGGCGCCGTACGCTGGGATGTTGCGATTGCCAACCCACGTGGCACCAATGATGTTGAGCGCCTGGTGGACCTGGTGGGAAGTGTGAGTCGCGAAGGTGATGTTGTGTGCGCCCGCGCGTTTCAGGCCGCCGTCGGTTGTGTCAACGCAGCCCGCGGCAACCTTCTGTGGTCGAAACCTGCCAATGGCTCCGAGGGTGTCCATGGGGATGCAAGTTCGGTGTTCGGGGCCGAAGGAGATGGACGGGTCACCGCATGGCGGCGGTCCGACGGCGAGCGCTCCTGGACCTCCGAACGACTGAAGTACCGCGGCCTCTCTGCTCCTTTGTCGATTGGCCGTTCGGTTGCAGTGGGAGATGCGCAGGGGTATGTGCACTTTCTGTCACGTGAGGACGGCTCGCCGATGGGGCGCATGCCCACCGATGGCTCAGCCATTGCGACGGCGCCTGTGCTCGTGGGCAACACGCTGGTGGTGGTAACCCGCAATGGTGGTGTATTCGGTTTCAGGCCGGACTGACCACCGGCATAACGCGCGCCAACTTCCCATGAAGCCTGTTCTGGCCCTTGTCGGTCGTCCCAATGTCGGGAAATCGACTCTGTTCAACCGGCTCACCAAGACGCGCGATGCCATCGTGGCGGATTTTGCCGGCCTGACCCGGGACCGGCATTACGGCCAGGGCAAACACGGGGCGCATGAATTCATCGCCATCGATACCGGAGGTTTCGAGCCCAAGGCCGAAAGCGGCATCGTCAAGGAAATGGGCAAGCAGACACGCCAGGCGGTCGCCGAGGCGGATGTTGTCCTTTTTATTGTCGACGCGCGGGGTGGCCTGTCCGCGCAAGACCACGACATCGCGCGTTACCTGCGGCGCCTGGGCAAGGCCTGCGTTCTGGTTGCGAACAAGGCCGAGGGCATGACCGATGGCTCGCGCATTGCCGAGTTCTTCGAACTCGGGCTGGGCGAGGTGCATGCGGTGTCGGCGGCACATGGTCAGGGCATCCGCCCGCTTCTCGACGTCGCTCTCGCGTCCCTGGCGCCACCACCCGAAGAGCCGCTGGAAGGAGAGCACGACAGTGGCGCCATCAAGCTGGCCGTTGCGGGTCGACCCAATGTCGGAAAATCCACGCTGATCAACACCTGGCTGGGTGAGGAGCGGCTGGTGGCATTTGACCAGCCCGGAACAACCCGCGATGCCATTACTGTTCCGTTTGAGCGCAATGGCCAACGCTTCGAACTGATCGATACCGCCGGACTGCGTCGCCGCGGCAAGGTTTTCGAAGCGATCGAAAAGTTCTCGGTCGTCAAGACACTACAGGCAATCGAGTCGGCCAACGTCGTGCTGCTCCTCATCGATGCCACCCAGGGAGTGACCGACCAGGACGCACATATTGCGGGCTACATCCTGGAAAGCGGCAGGGCCGTCGTGCTGGCGATCAACAAATGGGACGCAGTGGACGAATACCAGCGCGAAATCGTCAAGCGTTCGATGGAAACCCGGTTGCCGTTCCTCAAGTTTGCATCGATGCACCTTATTTCCGCCGCCAAGCGGCAGGGTTTGGGTCCGCTTTGGGGGTCGATCGCGCAGGCCCACAAGGCCGCCAATTGCAAGATGTCCACGCCGGTGCTCACCAGATTGCTGCTCGAGGCAGTGCAATTCCAGAGCCCCAAACGTGCCGGCATGTTCCGCCCCAAACTCCGGTACGCCCACCAAGGGGGAATGAATCCCCCCGTGATCGTCGTGCACGGGAATTCGTTGGAGCATGTGACGGACGCCTACAAGCGTTTCCTCGAGGGACGTTTTCGCAAGGAGTTCGACCTGGTTGGTACACCTCTTCGGATCGAAATGAAAACCTCGCGCAACCCTTTTGCCGACAAGGAGTGAGGCGGGCTTTGGTCGCTGTCAATGTCGGGCGTGCGGAATTGGCCTGAACGGCAAGGTTGCTGCAGGGCCCTGTGGTATCGTCCAATTTTCAACTTCAGTTTCAAAACACGGAGAATATCGTGAGCAACAAAGGCCAGCTATTGCAGGATCCCTTCCTCAACGCCCTTCGCCGGGAACACATACCCGTATCGATCTACCTCGTCAACGGAATCAAGTTGCAGGGGCAGATCGAGTCGTTCGACCAGTACGTCGTGTTGCTGCACAATACAGTGACGCAGATGGTCTACAAACACGCCATTTCCACCATTGTCCCGGGCCGCGCCGTGAACTTCGCCGTCACCGAGGGTGGCGACGCTGCCGCTGCCTGACCGCCGCTGTCGGGCCAACGCGGCCGACCGCGGGTCGTTGACCTGATTGACCAGCCACATTGAGTTCGTCCGACGCCCCTGCTTCCGTTATGCCGCGTGCCGTTCTGGTAGGTGTTGACCTGGGCTTGCCAAATTTCGATGGTGAGTTGGAGGAACTTGGCCTGCTGGCGCAAACTGCGGGCCTGGAGCCTGCCGCCCGTATCACCTGCAAGCGAAAAGCGCCCGACGCGGCGCTTTTCGTGGGCAGTGGCAAGGCCGACGAAATCAAGTTGCTGGCCGCGGATGTTGGCGCAACGGAGATCCTGGTTGACCAGAGCCTCAGCCCGGCCCAACAGCGCAACCTGGAACGCCACATGGAGTTGCCGGTCAACGACCGGACTTTGCTGATCCTGGAAATCTTTGCCCAGCGGGCAAGAAGCCATGAAGGCAAGCTCCAGGTGGAGCTTGCACGGCTCCAGTACCTCAGTACGCGCCTGGTGCGGCGTTGGTCACACCTGGAGCGACAGCGCGGCGGCATTGGCACCCGTGGGGGGCCCGGCGAAACCCAGATCGAACTGGACCGCCGCATGATCGGCGAGCACATCAAACGCACGAAGGAGCGCCTGCACAAGGTCAAGCGGCAGCGCCAGACACAGCGCCGCCAGCGCGACCGGCGCGACGCCTTCAACATTTCCCTGGTCGGCTACACGAATGCCGGCAAATCGAGCCTTTTCAACAGCCTGGTGAATGCGCGCGCATACGCCGCAGACCAGTTGTTCGCCACGCTTGACACCACCACCCGCCAGTTCTACCTGGGCGACGCCGGGCGGTCGGTCTCCCTGTCGGATACCGTTGGTTTCATACGCAATCTTCCCCACGGCCTGATTGACGCATTCGAGGCCACGCTGCAGGAGGCAGTGGACGCCGACGTTTTGCTGCATGTTGTTGACGCGTCCAATCCGAACCATCCTGAACAGATGAAAGAAGTGGCCCGGGTATTGGCGGACATCGGTGCCGACAAAGTGCCGCAGATTCTGGTGTTCAACAAGCTCGACGCCATTGAAATCGGCCATCGTCCGTCCCATCTGGAGGACGTGTACGAGCTGGATGGAGTGCCGACCCATCGCCTGTTTGTCAGCGCCCGTACCGGGGCCGGGCTGGACGGCTTGCGTCGGCATCTCGCGCGGCTGGTTTTGCGGCCGGGCACTGGCGCGCCAGCGCCGGCCTATTCCCTTGGAGAAACTGAGGGCGCGGATTCGTTGGGCACAATCGCACCATGACAATAATGAAAACCGGGAACCTGAGATGAAACTCCAACACCCATTGATGAACCGGGTGGTACTTTTGACCCGACTCCGCGGCATGTTCAACCTGAACGACTCGCGTTGGGGCCGTGGCGACGACAAACCCGGTGACGGTGCCAAACCGGACGCCACGCCGCAGGGCGAACCGGCACCTCCGCCGCCGCCTCCTCCTCCTCCTCCGCCCACGGGGCAGGGCGGTCGAGGGCGTGGACAAGGTCCGAACCAGGGGCCGCCTGACCTCGACGAGTTGTGGCGTGATTTCAATCGCAAGCTGGGCGGCCTGTTTGGAGGCTCGCGCAATGGCGGGCGTGGTGGAAAGGGTGGCGGCACGGGCGGGGGGAGCCCGGGCGGATTCCAGCCCGACATGAAGAGCGCGGGTGTCGGCGCCGGCCTGATCGCCGCGGTTGCCATCCTGATCTGGCTCGGCACGGGGTTTTTCATCGTGCAGGAAGGCCAACAGGCCGTCATCACCCAATTCGGCAAGTACAAGAGCTCGGTGGGCGCAGGTTTCAATTGGCGCCTGCCCTACCCGGTCCAGCGCCATGAACTGGTCTTCGTGACCCAGATCCGCTCTGTCGACGTCGGCCGTGACACCATCATCAAGGCCACGGGGCTGCGCGAATCCGCGATGCTGACGGAGGACGAGAACATCGTCGAAATCAAGTTCGCCGTGCAGTACCGCCTGAGTGATGCGCGTGCTTTCCTGTTCGAGAGCAAGAACCCGACCGACGCTGTGGTTCAGGCTGCCGAAACCGCGGTGCGCGAAGTGGTGGGCAAGATGCGCATGGATTCCGCGCTGTCCGAAGAACGCGACCAGATCTCGCCCCGTGTGCGGGCCATGATGCAGTCGATACTTGACCGGTACAACATGGGCATCGAGGTAGTGGGAATCAACCTGCAGCAGGGTGGCGTCCGCCCGCCCGAGCAAGTGCAGGCGGCTTTCGACGATGTGCTCAAGGCCGGTCAGGAGCGGGAGCGTGCGAAGAACGAGGCCCAGGCCTACGCCAATGACGTGGTTCCGCGTGCTGTCGGCTCCGCGTCCCGCCTCAAGGAAGAAGCCGACGCCTACAAGTCCCGCATCGTCGCCCAGGCCGAGGGTGATGCGCAACGCTTCAAGTCGGTGCTGGCTGAATACCAGAAGGCGCCACAGGTCACCCGGGACCGCATGTACCTCGACGCCATGCAGCAGATCTATGGCAATGTGACCAAGGTTCTGGTTGATTCGCGGCAGGGCTCGAACCTGCTGTACCTTCCACTGGACAAGATCCTGCAAGGGCAGGGAGTGTCGCCACAGGATGCCGCTGGGCAGGCCGGCGTAGCCGCCGTACCGGCAACCGGCACCACACCGCCGTCAGGGGCCGTTCCCGCTGACACCCGCTCCCGAGACACCCCGCGTTCACGTGAACGCGACACACGTTAGGAATACCGCCATGAACCGGCTTGGTTTCGTATTTTCTTCGCTGCTGCTCGCGTTGGCCATCGCCAGCTCGATGCTTTTCGTGGTGGACCAGAGGCAATTCGGCGTCGTGTACGCACTTGGGCAGATCAAGGATGTCATCACCGAACCTGGACTGAACTTCAAGTTGCCTCCGCCATTCCAGAATGTCTCGTACATCGACAAGCGCCTGCTGACGCTCGACACCACCGACACCGAACCCATGCTGACTGCCGAAAAGCAGCGGGTTGTCGTCGACTGGTACGTGCGCTGGCGCATCACCGAACCGACCCAGTACATCCGCAACGTCGGGTTGGACGAGTCCGCCGGAGCCAACCAGTTGAACCGGGTTGTACGCAACGCGTTCCAGGAAGAGATCAACAAGCGCACGGTGAAGGAGTTGCTGTCGACCAAGCGCGAGGCTCTCACAGCCGATGTCAAGGCCGAGGTGCTGGAGAAGGTGCGGGGCCAGAAGCCGTGGGGAATCGACGTGGTGGACGTGCGAATCACCCGCGCCGATTACGTGGACGCGATCACCGAATCGGTCTACCGACGCATGGAAGCCGAGCGCAAGCGGGTGGCCAACGAACTGCGGTCCACGGGTGGAGCCGAAGGCGAAAAGATTCGCGCTGACGCGGATCGCCAGCGCGAAGTGACGATCGCCAATGCCTACCGCGAAGCCCAGAAGATCAAGGGCGAGGGCGATGCCCAGGCCGCGCGCATCTATGCCGATGCATTTGGCCGTGACCCGCAGTTCGCACAGTTCTACCGCAGCCTGGAGGCTTACAAGGTCAGCTTCGCCAAGAAGAGCGACGTGATGGTGCTCGATCCGTCCACCTCGGAGTTCTTCAAGGCGATGCGGGGCGGCGCGGTGCCACTCCCCCCGCCGGCCAAGAAGTAAGGCTTGGACAGCCGCACGTTCTGGCTGGCGTTGGCGCTGGTATTGGTGATCGAGGGGTTGTTCCCCTTCCTGTCTCCGTCCGGCTGGCGCCGCATGTTCCGGCAGCTCCTCGAATTGCAGGATGGTCAGGTGCGTTTTTTCGGGCTGTGCAGCATTCTGGCGGGCCTTGCGATGCTGTGGCTCTTTGCCTGATCCGGGTGCTCCGGCACGCCCGGTAAAATCCGCGTTTTAACAGCGTTGTACTTCCATGTCCGCCTGGGTTTTGCCGGATCATATTTCCGATGTCCTGCCATCGGAGGCGCGCCACATCGAAGAGTTGCGCCGTGACCTGCTGGACATGGCACGCTGTTATGGCTACGAACTCGTCATGCCCCCGTTGCTTGAGCACCTGGAGTCGCTACTGAGTGGTGCCGGCGAGGCCATGGACCTGCAGACTTTCAAGCTGGTGGACCAACTCTCCGGTCGCATGATGGGGCTGCGGGCCGACAGCACGCCGCAGGTTGCGCGCATCGATGCCCACCTGCTGAACCGTTCAGGCGTCACGCGCCTGTGTTACTGCGGGCCTGTGCTGCACACCCGGCCGGACAAACCGCATGCCACCCGGGAGCCGTTGCAGTTTGGCGCCGAGATGTATGGACATGCCGGCACCGAAGCGGATCTTGAAATCCTGCTGCTGGCGCTCGACTGCCTGAAGGCGGCGAAAGTGGAGCACGCCAGCGTCGACCTGGCAGATGCGCGCATCGTGCGGGCGCTGCTGTCCACCACACCGGTTGCCACCGCCCTGCAAGCGCGTATCCACCATGCGCTGGCAGCCAAGGATGCCGAGGAACTGCGGGCACTCACGGCCGGGCTGCCGTCGTCCGCGCGCCAGGGCTTGATGGCCTTGGTCGCGCTGTACGGCGATGTGAAGGTGCTTGATGAGGCGCGCCGCGTGTTGCCTGATTTGCCAGACATAGTTGCCGCACTGGCCGATATGCGGTGGTTGGCCGGCCACCTTGGCGAGACAAAAACCACTTTCGACCTTGCTGACCTGCGCGGTTATGGCTACTACACCGGCGCGCGTTTCTCTGTCTTTGCGCCGGCCGCCAGCGATGCGCTGGTGCGTGGCGGGCGTTACGACGAAGTGGGTGCGGTATTCGGGCGCAACCGCCCTGCGGTTGGTTTCAGCCTGGACGTGAAGGGCCTGGTGCGCGCCGTCGGGCCGCGGGCGCTGCACGCCGCGATCCGCGCGCCCTGGGGCGAGCATGAAGCGCTGCGCCGCGCCGTGGCCGGCCTGCGGTCCTGCGGGCATACCGTGGTCTGCGTATTGCCGGGCCATGAAAGTGAAGTAGACGAGTTCCAGTGTGATCGCGAGTTGCTACAAGTTGCGGGGCAGTGGGTTGTGAAAGCCATTTGATAAGAACTCCGATGAATACAACCAAGGGACGCAATGTCGTAGTCGTAGGAACCCAATGGGGGGACGAGGGCAAGGGCAAGCTGGTGGATTGGCTTACCGAAAGTGCGCAGGGTGTGGTGCGTTTCCAGGGTGGCCACAATGCCGGGCACACGCTGGTTATCAATGGCGTAAAGACCGCCCTGCACCTGATTCCCAGCGGCATCATGCGTGCCGGCGTGCGCTGCTACATCGGCAATGGCGTGGTGCTGTCTGCCGCCAAGCTGTTCGAGGAGATCGAAGGCCTGGAGCGCGCGGGGGTCGAAGTCCGTTCGCGCCTGCGTATCAGTGAGGCCTGTCCGCTGATCCTTCCTTTCCATGCGGCGCTCGACATGGCCCGCGAGGCTGCCCGGGAAAAGGGAGGCAATGCCAGGATCGGCACTACCGGACGTGGCATCGGCCCGGCCTACGAAGACAAGATCGCGCGCCGCGCGCTGCGCGTGCAAGACCTCAAGTTCCCGCAGCGGTTTGCGGCCAAGCTGCGCGAACTGCTCGACTTGCACAACCATGTGTTGTCAACCTACCTGCAGTCAGCGCGCTTCGAATTCGGCGACATGCTCAAACCCTACATGGTGGATGGCATGGTGCAGTTCGACGCGGTCTACGACGAGGCGATGCGCCATGCCGACCTGCTGCGCCCGATGATGGCGGATGTCTCGCGCGAACTCAACGAGGCGCATGACAAGGGCGCGAACCTGCTGTTCGAGGGCGCCCAGGGAACCCTGCTCGACGTCGACCACGGCACCTATCCGTATGTGACTTCCAGCAATTGCGTGGCCGGCAACGCCGCGGCCGGTTCCGGCGTGGGGCCTGGCATGCTGCACTACGTACTGGGCATCACCAAGGCCTATTGCACCCGTGTTGGCGGCGGGCCTTTCCCCACCGAGCTCGATTGGCAGACACCGGGCACCCCCGGTTACCACATGAGCACGGTTGGCGCCGAGAAAGGCGTCACCACCGGGCGCTCGCGGCGTTGCGGATGGTTCGATGCCGCGCTGCTGAAGCGCTCGGCGCAGGTCAACGGCCTGTCCGGCTTGTGCATCACCAAGCTTGACGTGCTGGATGGCCTGGAGGAACTCAAGTTATGCACCGGCTACGAGATGGACGGCGAGTTGATCGACATTCTTCCCATGGGTGCAGACGACATCGAACGCTGCACCCCGGTCTATGAGGTAATGCAGGGCTGGAGCGACAGCACGGTTGGCGTCACCCAGTACGATGCGCTTCCGGTGGCCGCCAGGCTGTACCTGCGACGCATCGAACAAGTTACCGGCGTGCCGATTCACATGGTGTCCACGAGCCCGGACCGGGATCACACTATCATGGTGCGGCACCCCTACCTGGCCGATTGAAGGAGCAGACAATGTTGACAGAAGATGGAAAACACCTGTACGTCAGTTACGACGAATACCACAACCTGATCGAAAAACTGGCCATCAGGATCTACCAGTCGGGTTGGCAGTTCGACACCATCCTGTGTCTGGCGCGGGGCGGAATGCGGCCAGGCGACATCCTGTCGATGATCTTCGACAAGCCGCTTGCCATCATGTCAACCAGTTCCTATCGGGCGGACGCCGGGACCCAGCAGGGCATCCTGGACATCGCCCGGTACATCACGACCCCCAAGGGTGAGATCGCCGGCAAGGTGCTGCTGGTGGACGACCTGGCCGACACTGGGCACACGCTCAATTCAGTCATCCGCCAGTTGCGCAACAACTACCAACCGATCAGTGAATTGCGCAGCGCCGTTTTGTGGACCAAAGGTGTATCGGCGTTCACACCCGACTATTCTGTGGAGTTCTTGCCAACCAACCCCTGGATTCACCAGCCGTTCGAGGGCTACGACGCAATGCGGCCGGAACAGTTGATTGCCAAATGGAGCGTTTGACCCGGAGCGCCGAAGTCCATGCTTGAGCCATCCACCGCGCTGATCCACCACCCCTACGTTGCGCCAGCGGGCTTCGCGGCGCCGCAGCCGGGTGTGTTCAAGGCGTCAACCGTGTTTTTCGACAACGTCGCGGCCATGCGCAGCGCCGAGTGGAAAGACAAGACCGGTTACACCTACGGCCTGCACGGCACCCCCACCACCTACCAACTGGAAGAGCGCCTGTGTGCGCTCGAGGGCGCACTGCAGTGCCTGCTGGTGCCCAGCGGGCTGGCCGCCATTGCCATTGTGTCGATGGCCATGCTCAAGGCCGGCGACCAGGTCCTGATCCCTGACAACGCCTACGGGCCCGGCAAGGTGCTCGCCCAGGGCGAACTCAAGGCCTGGGGTATCGACCATGCGTTCTACGACCCGCTGGACCCGCAAGACCTGGCGGCTCGCATCACAGAGCGAACCAGGCTGGTGTGGCTGGAGGCACCTGGTTCGGTGACGTTGGAGTTTCCCGATTTGCTGGCAATGGCACGCATCTGCAAGGAGCGCGGTGTGGTGTCGGCGCTCGACAACACCTGGGGTGCGGGCATTGCTTTCCGACCGTTCGACCTGAGCCCGGGCTCAGCGCAGGCGCTCGGGGTCGACATATCTGTGCATGCGCTGACCAAGTACCCTAGCGGCGGAGGGGATGTCCTGATGGGCAGCATCATGACCCGCGATCCTTCCTTGCACATGCGGCTCAAGCTCACGCACATGCGCGTCGGCGTGGCGGTGGGGGCCAACGACGCCGAGGCGATCTTGCGCGGCTTGCCAAGCATTTTTCTGCGTTACCAGGCCCATGACCAGGCGACACGCGTGCTGGCAAGCTGGTGCCAGTCGCGCCCGGAGTTCGCGCAGGTGCTGCACCCGGCTTTGGAGGGCTCCCCCGGGCACGCGCACTGGAAGGCGCTTTGCACCGGCGCGGTGGGTGGCGCCGCCGGAATTTTCACGGTCATTGTGCGCTCCGGGTTCAGCCAGCTCCAGGTGGACCGGTTTTGTGACACCCTGCGCCTTTTCCGGCTGGGCTACAGCTGGGGCGGGCCGATCAGCCTGGTCGTGCCATACGAACTCGCCACCATGCGCCGTGCCTGGCCGGCCCATCTTTCCCGCGGCACCGTGGTGCGTTTTTCGATCGGACTCGAAGCCGTGGCGGACCTGCAACTCGATCTGGAACACGCGCTTGCGGTTGCATTCGGCTGAGTTGGTGTTTTCCAGAATATCCACGCCGCACTGAACCGGCTACCGTGCGCAGCATGGCAACCGAGTCACCTGCCCCATCGCACGAAACGCGTCCGTCGCCGTCTGCCCCCTTGCTCGAGCCCGGGGTGGCAACCATGCCCTATGTGCCGCCACCGCCCGAAGGGCCGCAAAAGAAGGTGCGGGTACTGCGCTTCTCCGACCCCTTGCGCTGGCTCCTGTTTGGCTGGCGTGATCTGACCGCGCACATGGGCATCGGCGTGTTCTATGGCCTGTGTTTCTGGGCCATGGGCCTGGCCCTGGCAGCGGTCTTCAGGGCCAAACCGGAATATGTCATGTCGATTGCCTCCGGTTGTCTGTTGCTGGGCCCGTTCCTGGCCATGGGCCTGTACGAGGTGAGCCGGCGCCGCGAGCAGGGCTTGACCCCGGACCTCGGTTCCTCATTGACCTGCTGGGACACGCATTTGCGCAGCGTTGGCATGCTGGTCCTGGTGCTGATGGTGCTCGAACTGTTGTGGGGCCGGGCGTCGCTGGTGGTCTTTGCCGTATTTTTCAACACCGCAATGCCTTCGACAACGGGTGTCCTGGCGGCCGTATTCAGCCCGGAGAACTGGGAGTTCGTGGCGGTGTACCTGGTTGTCGGTTCGGTGTTTGCCGGTATTGTCTATGCCATGTCGGTGGTCGCTATACCAATGATCCTGGACCGCGACACCGACGCGATTTCCGCGGTCATTGCCAGCCTGCAGGTGGTGGCCGAGAACACGGTGGTGATGGTTTTCTGGGGCCTTGTGCTGACGCTCATGGTCGTGGTGGCGCTTGTCCCCTGGGGGCTGGGGCTGCTGCTGGTGGGCCCCTGGCTCGGTCATGCCACCTGGCACGCCTACAGGGGGTCGATCCAGTGGCTGGACGATCCGGGTTAGCGGACCCTTTTCCGCAGTGCACACGAACTGGTACAGTCGCAGCAACTAACAGAAAGCACAAATTGGCAACTCCCAATTACGGATACGAAAAGCGCCAGAAAGAGCTGGCCAAGAAGCGCAAGAAGGAAGACAAGCTCAAGCAGAAGGCCGAGCGCAAGGGCCCCGAGGGTGAGAACCCGCAGACCGACGACGCCGGGCAGCCGCCCCAGGACCCATCTTCCGCGGGGTCGGCGCCACCGGCATGACGTGGCCGCGCTGTTCCCGGGCCTAGGCGTTGGTGCACACGAGTTGATGCGCCACGGCGTCCATGGCTGCCGGCGACCGATCGAACGGGCTGATCACTGAGGCCTTTTCGAACTGCACAAAATTGCGTTGCATCGACTGCAGGTACACCGGGTCGTAGTGCTGTGTGAGTAGTTGCTGCACCACTTCGGTGATGCGCCCATCGGCAACTTTGTCTTTCCAGCCCTGGACCGTGGCCTTGCCACGGATCTCAGCCAACACATCCAGCCGGCCGCAGAACTCGCCCGTATTGCGGACAAAGAAGTCGTAGTCCTCCATCAGCAGGGCCACGCGCTCGGTATCACCAAGCACGAGATTCAGGCAAACGCTTCGGCGCATGGCGTCCATGACGGCAACCGGCACCGCGACGTTGCCCACCTTTCGGCTTTCGCTTTCGACAAAAACCGGGCGTGCAGGGTCGAAGCGCCGCAGTGTGTCCCAGACCCGGGTGTCGAAGGCTTTCTGACTTGGCTGCGGCTGGCCGGGCAGGGCGCCGAGGACCGAACTGCGATGCACCGCCAGCGCCTCCAGGTCAAGCACCTGTGCGCCGCTGCGCTGCAGCGCATGCAGCAGCCGCGTCTTGCCCGAGCCCGTAGTGCCGCACACCACCCGGAACACAAACTGGTCGGCCAGACATGCCGTATCAGCGACGATGGCGGCGCGAAACGCCTTGTAGCCCCCTTCGACCAGCGTGACGCGAAAACCGATCTGCCCCAAAATCAGCGACAGCGAACCGCTGCGCTGACCACCACGCCAGCAATAGGCCAGCGGCCGCCAGTCGCGTTGTTTGTCGAGAACCTCACGCGTGATGTGGTCGGCAATATTGCGTGCCGCAATCGCGGCGCCGCGCTTGCGCGCCTCGAACGGATTGACCTGTTTGTAGAGCGTTCCGATTTCGTGCCGTTGGGCGTCGTCGAGGGTCGGCCAGTTGACGGCGCCCGGAAAATGGTCGAGCGCATATTCCGATTCGCTGCGGGCGTCGATGAGGGTGTCGAAACCGTCCAGCTGCGCGAGCAGGTCGACGGCGGTGATCGTGCTGACTGGCATCAGGGAAGCAACTTGCGCAGTTCCGGCCAGACGTTGGCCAGCATGGTGGGGTGTGCCTCTTCGCGCGGATGAATGCGATCGGCCTGGAACAGCTTCATTGGATCGGCGCTGTCGGCGATACCCTTGAGCAGGAATGGCACCAGGCCAGCCCGGCGCTCGCGCGCAACCGTCGAAAACAGGGCCTCGAAGCGCTGCGCGTAGTCGGTGCCGTAGTTCGGCGGCACCTGCATGCCGACAATCAGCACCTTGGCGCCCGACTCCTGGGCGGCGCGGGTCATCCGCAGCAGGTTGTCCTGCGTCATCTGCAGGGGCAAGCCGCGCAGCGCATCATTGCCCCCCAATTCAATGATCACATGGCTGGGCCGATGCACCTTGAGCAGGCCGTCCAGCCGCGACTGACCGCCCGATGTGGTGTCGCCGCTGATGCTGGCATTGACCACAGTGGCCTTGATGGATTCGGTGGCCAGGCGCTTCTCAAGCAGTGCCACCCAGCCACTGCCACGGCGAAGGCCATACTCGGCGCTGAGCGAATCACCCACCACCAGGATGGTGCGTGCCGGCGCCGCGGCCCATACCCCCACCGGGAGGCCCGCCGTTACAGTCAAGATAAAGTGTCGTCGATTCAAACCTGAGCCTTTCATGACCCTCACCAGTCCGCCAGCCATCATTTCCGTCAACCACGTCTTCAAGTCCGTGACCGACTCGACCGGCACACTCGACATTTTGCGCGATATCGACTTCTCCCTCGCGCCGCGAGAGACGGCGGCGATTGTCGGGGCCTCCGGTTCGGGCAAAAGCACGCTGCTGTCGATCATCGCCGGGCTCGACACACCGACCCGCGGAACGGTGATTCTGGCAGGCCAGGACCTGTTTGCCATCGACGAGGATGCGCGGGCCGCATTGCGCGCCCACAAAGTCGGGTTCGTATTCCAGAGTTTCCAGTTGATGGGCAACCTGAGCGCCCTGGAGAACGTCATGCTGCCGCTCGAACTTGGGGGCAGAAAGGATTCGCGCAAGGCCGCCACCGAGATGCTGGCCCGGGTGGGCCTGTCGCAGCGCCTGGGCCACTACCCCAAGGTGCTCAGCGGGGGCGAGCAGCAGCGTGTGGCGCTGGCGCGGGCCTTCGTGGTGCAACCGGCAGTCCTGCTGGCGGACGAGCCCACCGGCAGCCTGGACTTTGCAACCGGCGAAACGATCATGCAACTGATGTTCGACCTGAACACCGAACTGGGCACGACCCTGGTGCTGGTCACCCACGACAGGGGCATTGCGCAGCGCTGTGCACGTCGCATCACGGTCGAGGCCGGGCAACTGGTGGACGGCCGATAATCCGGCGATGTCTTCCCCCAAAGTCCTGTTTGGCTTTCATGCTGTGGGCGTGCGCCTGCGCACCGCCCCGCAATCGGTGCTGGAGGTGCATGTCGAGGCCAGCCGGCGTGACGCGCGCATGCGCCAGTTCATCGAGCGTGCCCAGGAGGCGGGTGTGCGTCTGGTCGAATCCGACGGGCTGCGCCTGTCGCGCCTGTGTGGCAGCCATGCCCACCAAGGTGTTGCGGCGCGGGTCAAGGAGATCGCGCAGGTGCATTCGCTGGACGAATTGCTCGAGAACCTCGAGGAGTCACAAGCCGCACTGCCCGTGGGAGAGCGAACGGCGCCCCTGCTGCTGGTGCTGGATGGCGTGACCGACCCCCACAACCTTGGTGCGTGTTTGCGAGTGGCCGACGGCGCCGGCGCCCATGCGGTCATCGCACCGAAAGACCACGCCGCAGGCATCAATGCCACCGTGGCGAAGGTGGCGAGTGGTGCGGCTGAGACCGTTCCCTACTTCATGGTCACCAACCTGGCGCGTACGCTGGGTGAGCTCAAGGAACGCAACATCTGGATCGTTGGCACCAGCGACGCCGCGGGCAAGACGCTGTACCAGGCCGACCTCACCGGTCCGGTTGCGCTGGTGCTGGGCGCGGAAGGTGCCGGCATGCGCCAGCTGACCACGAAGACCTGTGACGAACTGGTGAAGATCCCGATGCGTGGGGCGGTGGAAAGCCTGAACGTGTCGGTCGCGAGCGGCATTTGCCTGTACGAGGCGCTGCGCCAGCGCGCCTGAGCGAGCGCGTCAGCTCGTTTCCTGGCTGGCTTCGCCAAGGGCCTCGATTTCAGCCGGCTCCAGTTGCAGCCGGGTGGCAGCCACGAGATCGGCCAGTTGGTCCAGCGAGGTTGCGCTGGCGATCGGCGAGGTGACGCCCTGGCGTGTCAGCAACCAGGCGACCGCCACGACACCGGGGCGCGTGTTGCGGCGCCGGGCCACTGTGTCAAGCGCCTGCAGGATCTTCAGCCCGCGCGGATTGACGTACTTCTTCACGACATTGGCGCCACGTGCGCTTTTGACTGCGTCGGCGGTGTTGCGGTACTTGCCGGTCAGGAAGCCCGCCGCAAGCGCGTAGAAGCTGATCACCCCGACCTGGTTTTGCACGCACAGGGGTTGCAGCGCATCTTCGAACACGGCGCGGTCGAACAGGTTGTAGAGCGGCTGCAGGCTCTCGTACCTTGCCAGGCCGTTGCGTTCGCTTGTTTCGAGCGCAAGCGCGAATCGTGCCGCCGAATAGTTGGAGGCGCCGATGGCCCGCACCTTGCCTTCTCGCACCAGTGCGTCGAACGCGCCCAGGCTGTCTGCGAGGGGGGTGTCCGGGTCGTCGTCGTGGGACTGGTACAGGTCGATGTGGTCGGTCTGCAGCCTCTGCAGCGAGGCCTCGAGCGCGTTGCGGATGTATGCCGGGCGCAGGCCTTTCATGTCGGGCCCCATTGGTTTGCCTACCTTGGTCGCCAGAACCACCTGGTTGCGCTTGCCGCTGGAACGCAGCCATTTGCCGATCACGGTTTCGGACTCGCCCCCCCGGTGGCCGGGTACCCATGCGGAGTAGATGTCCGCCGTGTCGATGGTGTTGAAGCCGGCGTCCAGCCAGGCATCGAGCAGCGAGAACGAGGTGCGCTCATCGACGGTCCAGCCAAAGACGTTGCCGCCAAAGGTCAAGGTTGAAACTTGCAGTCCGGAGCGTCCGAGGGGTTTGGTGGTCATGGTGTCTTTCAAAATCTATGCCGTTGCCTTGGCCGGTGTTGTTGGCGCGCGCCGGGGGCGTCTCACACCCATCCCAGGGCGCCCAGCAGCGCGCCCGAACCGAGCCACCATAACAGGTGTACGCGGGTGCGCCAAACGAGCAGGGCGGACACCACCGTCAGCAGCCACAGCGGCGCATCCTTGCCAGGGCTTCCATGGTTGGCGGTCAGCAACCAGGCGGTGGCAACCATCAGCGCGACGACGATCGGCGCCATGCCCTGCTTGAAAGCGCGCACGGCACGCAGTTCGCGGTTCCGGTGGCCCCAGCGTGCTGCAAGGTAGGCCAAAAGGGAGCTGGGCACCAGGATTGCGGTGAGCGTGATGGTGAGGCCCATCAGCGCCAGGGCATATCCGCCGCAGTTGAGGCCGACGTTCCAACCCAGCAGGCCGACGAAAAGCACGTTCGGGCCAGGCGCCGCCTGAGCCAGCGCCATGCTCGATGCAAACTGGGCATCGGTGAGCCACAGGCGCTCGCCAACCAGGTAGCGGTGCATGTCCGGAACCGTGGTGATCGCCCCGCCAACGCCCAGCAGGGACAGTGTGGCGAAATGGCCCAGCAAGCTCAACCAGTCGAGTACGCCCAGGGACAGGTTCATCGGCCCGGCCTTGCAGTTGCGTGGTCGGTGATCCGCCCGAGCTGGTGCCAGGCCCAGATGCTCGCCACGCCGCCAAGCCCGAGCAGGACGCCGGCCAGCGGCAACCGAAAAATGGCGATGGCGACAAAGGTGGTGACACAAAATGCGCCACATGCCAGCAGCCCCATGACATTTTGGCGCAGCGCGCTGATCAGGCGCAACCCGGTGGCGGCGATCAGGCCCGCCACCACGGCGCCCATGCCGCGCATCGCACCTTGCGCCACGGGCATGCCAGACACACTGGAAAAAAGGACGGCCAGGACCAGCACGATCACCAGGGGCACGGCCAGCAGGCCGGCCATCGCGGCAAGCGCGCCGCGGAGTCCGAAATACCGGTCGCCGAGCATCAGCGACAAGTTGATCACGTTGGGGCCTGGCAGGATTTGTGCCACCGCCCAGTCCTCGACGAACTCCTCGCGCGTGAGCCACTGCCTGCGTTCGACCAGTTCACGTTGCACCACGGCGGCCACGCCTCCGAATCCCTGCAGGGCCATCGACGTGAACGCCCAGAACAGGTCGCCAATGGATGCCGGCCGACCGCGCAATGGCAGGGGAGGGGATTCGGTGCTGCTGGACATGCCGGGACTATGCCTGCGTCCCGCTGCCGCCCTGCCCGCCGGCTTCGGGCACCGGCGCGCCCGAGACCGAGGCAACCACACTCTCGACTTCTGTCAGCCACCGCTGCATGGCCGGTGGGTAGTCTTCGTCGGGTTGGGCGTGCCAGCGTCGGTGGGTCTGGCGGGCCAGGGTGCCGAGTTGCCAGCAGGCCTCGCGCGTCAGCAGGGTCAGCTCGACCTGCAGCGCGTTGTCCTTGGAGTGGCCTTCCAGCAGCACCAGCTGGCTCGGAACGGCGCCCACACCCGCCAGCACGCGCCGAATCTGCGCCGCATTGGCGCTGAGGGTTTCCATGCCTGCCCGCCTGCCGGCGCTCGGGTTACCGGCCCCGTCGAGCGGCAAGGGCCACTGGCGCAGCAACCGGTCAATCTCGCACAGAGTGGCGATCGGGTCTTCGAGCAGGTGCATCTCCGCGCTCATCACGTCCAGGTGGGGTTTGAGCATCGACAGGACCTGCATCCCCATGGTGTTGTCATAACGGTGCCAGGTCATGCGAAGCAAGACGGACAAGCGCATTTCCGGTGAACTGCGCCCTGGTCCGAACATCGCAGCCACCACTTGCGCCAGCGCCAGGATCTTTCCGAGGGGACTGATCGCGTCGCCAGCGAGATTGCGGGGGTAACCAGAACCGTCGAGGCATTCATGGTGCTCGCCAACCGCCCTTATCACTTCGGCCGGATAGACGGCGAGCCGTTCCAGGATTGCCGTCGATAGCAGCGGATGGGCTACCAACTGGCGTCGCTGCTCGCGGTTCAGCACATGGTCCGGGTCGAGTATCTGCGCGTCGACTTGCAGCATTCCGATGTCGTGCAGCAGGCCTGCGGCGGCGGCCATGGCTGTGTCGCAGCGGGTGAGCGCCGGTGTTCGGGCGAGCCAGACGGCAGTGATGGCGGTCCGCACCAGATGCAGGTACACCTCGTGCCGCGTATCGCAGGCAAGCGCCAGTTGTCGCGCAACGGCGTCCGGCAGTGGCACCTGGGCGAGAACATCGAGCATCCGGGACCGGGCCTCGTCGCCACCCGCCATCCGCCCGAAGAACGGAATGTCATCCAGGATCTGCTCCGCGCTCGCGCGGATGGTTTCACCATCGACGCGCCCGTCTGAATCACTCCCGGCGCGGTCAGACGCAGTCTTGGCTTGTGCGGATTGGGTCATTGCGGGAAAGGATAACGCAGGTTGGCGCGCGGGAGGTCAGGACTTACCGGTCCAATCCCGGCGAGGCGCTACCATGGGGGAGTTGCATGGTGATTCCCGTTGGCTGGCCGACCGGGTCTTTAGCACCCTGGATGGCAGCGGTTTTGGGAGGGTTGCCTGGCACCGGGCCTGGAACGCCTCGCAAAACGGCGGTGACGCCCTGGTCATGGCCGAGTCCCGGGGTGCGGATGTCGCACGCGGGACTGCTCTGGCGCATGCGCAGTGGGCACAGGAATCGCCCGGGGATGCGGTCGGCCAGCGCCCGGCCTCAGTGGTGCTGCACTGGCAGGGTGCCTACCACCGGCTGGCCATTTGGACCCGGTGAACCAGCAAACGCGCATTTTGGCGGATCAGGCAACCGCGTACAAACCATGATGGCACGATCCGAATCTGCTGCTATAAATCCTGTTGCTGCACGTGGCGTCCTGCACCGTGCCAACCAGGAGATGAGCCCATGAAGAGAACATTTCAACTGTCCACCGCGCTGTCGATCTTGTGCGTCGCCTTGAGTGGTGGTTTCGCCATTGCGCAGGACAAGAAACCTGTCGAGCTGCGCTACAGCTCAGGTGCACCGCCAGCCGGCAATCCGTGGGTGATGCAGATCAACCGGTTCGCCAAGGAGGTGGAGGAGGAAAGCAAGGGCGAGATCAAGATTCAAACGTTTTTTGCCTCGCAGCTCGGTAGCGAGCAGGACACCGTGCAACAGGTAGCCCGCGGGCGCATCGATATGGGTGGGTATTCGGGTGGATCCGCCGCGCTGATCGTGCCAGAAATCGGTCTGTTGCTGATGCCTGCGTATTTCAAGTCGGCAACCGAATTCGACTGTGTGCTCGACAACCACATGGCCAAGACAGTCACCGACCTGTTTGCCAAGAAGGGCGTGTATTTTGCCGGTTGGACCGAGGTCGGCAACATCGACCTGTGGGGCAAGAAGCCATACCTGACACCGAAGGACCTGAACGGCGCCAAGGCCGCGAGTTACGCCAACAAGACCCAGCAGTTGTTTTTTTCGTCACAAGGCGCCAACCCGAATCCTCTGGGCCTGCCCGAGTGGATTCCGGCATTCCAGACCGGCCTGGCCGAGGTCGTTTTCACCACGATAACCTTTGCCTTGCCTTCGGGTCTGACCAAAGTGGCACCGGTTGCAACCCGTGGATTTTATGATTCCCCCGGCCTGACCCTGATGAACAAGGCAGTTTTCGACAAGCTGTCGAAAGAGCACCAGGACGCACTGAACCGCGCGACGGCGCGCAACACCTCGGCAAAAATGCGCGCCGAAGTGCGCGGTTTCGAAAACACACTGTTTGGCATGCATGAAAAGGCCGGCGGCCAGGCGGTCAACCTCACTCCCGAACAGCGTGCGGCCTGGCGCAAGGCGCTCGAACCGGTCTACCCGCAAATTGTCAAGGAAACCGGCGGCGACGCTGCCAGCTTTTTTGCCCAGATGGAAGCTGGCGTCAAGGCCTGCACCAAGTAGGCGGGCCGAATGGTCGCCACCAGTGCCGGACCTTCTTCCGGGTCGGTTGCAGCGCCATTTTGGGTGCAAAAATTTGCGGCAGGTTGGCATCGGACGGAATGCCTGATTGCCGTTGCAGCGTTCGGCATGATCGCCGTTCTTCTGGTGCTCGATGTTGCCGGGCGTGAATTGCTCGGGCCGATCTACAAGATGCTGGACATCAAGGGCGCGACCGGTGTCTACGGCGCCCAGAAGATGTCGGTCTATATGCTGGTACTGGCAAGTTTCTGCGGTATCGGCATTGCCACGGCAACCGGAAGCCATCTGCTGCCGCGTGTCGGTTTTGGCTGGGTACCCAAGGAGTGGGGGCCGGCCATGGACCGACTGGCCGATGTGCTCAGCGGGCTGTTTATGGTCGGAGTGGCCTATTACGGCTACGTGTTCATCAGCTCGACCATGGCTTCGGGATTGCGTGCCCAGGCATTCAACCTGCCGGTGTGGCCGTTTCAGCTGGCGATTCCGCTCGGGTTCCTGTCGGCGGGGGTGCGGTATTTCCTGTATGCGGGTTGGCCGGCAATTCGTCCGCTGCCACCCGAGTTCCAGGAGTAAGGCGCAATGACCTACGGTTTGATTTTGCTGGCCATCGTGCTGGCCTTGCTGTTGCTGCGCCAGCCGCTGATCGTGATCCTGCTGGGCATTTGCGCTTATGTGCAGATCGTCTGGGGCAAGGGGCAACTCGACTACATCATCGAGGACATGTGGGTTGGCCTCGACAAGGAGCTGATCCTTTCCATCCCGCTGTTCATCCTGTGTGGCAACGTCATGACGCAGGGCTCCACCGCCAAGCGCCTGATTGACATCATGGCCGCCATCACCCGGCCGCTGCCGGGTGGTCTGGCAGTGTCGGCAATTCTGAGCTGCGGTATCTTTGCTGCTATCTCCGGCTCCAGCATTGTCACCATGCTGGCCATTGGCACGGTGATGTACCCGGCCATGCGTGCCGGTGGTTACGACAACAAGTTTTCGCTCGGCACCATCATGTCGGGAGGCACACTGGGAATCATCATTCCGCCGTCAATACCGATGATCATTTACGGGCTGGTGACCGAAGCGTCGGTGACTGATCTGTTTCTGGCAGGCGTCGGGCCGGGCATCTTGTTGCTGATCGTGATGTCAACCTATGCCGTCTGGTTCAACCGGCGCATGCCTTCCCAGAGGTTCAGTATGTCCGAGTTCACCATGGCCTGCCGCAACGGCATCTGGGCAATGATGATGCCGGTGATTCTGCTGGGCGGCATTTACAGCGGGTTCTTCACGGCCACCGAGGCGGCTGCGGTGGCATTGGTATACGCCATCCTGGTCGAGACCTTTGTGCACAGCGAAATGAAGTTGCGCGACTTCTACCAGGTTGTGCTCGACGCATCCAAGCTTGGCGGTTCGCTGTTTCCAGTGCTGGCCGTGGCCCTGAGCTTGAACATCATCCTGATCGAGCACCGTGTACCGTCTACCCTGGTGCAGTTCATGCAGGGCTACATCTCAAGCCCTTTGTTGTTCATGCTGTTGGTAAATGTCCTGTTGCTGGGTGTTGGCTGCATCATGACGACGGGCGAGGCGATCCTGATCCTGGCTCCACTGTTGGCCCCGATGGCCGAGGCCTATGGCTACAACAAGATCGTGTTCGGCATCATCATGATCCTGAACCTCGAGATCGGTTTCCTCACACCTCCGGTGGGTCTGAACCTGATCGTCGCGATGTCGGCCTTCAAGCAGCCGTTCGGGTTGCTGATCAAGGCGGCGGTGCCATTCATCCTGCTGATGCTGTGCTGCCTTGCCCTTGTGGTGTGGCAGCCCTGGATCGCGATGTACCTTGTCAACGGAAAGTTTTAACCACACACATTCACAATGAACCATCTGAGCGGCGTTGACGCGACTTTCCTGCACCTCGAGTCGCCTGAAATGCCGATGCACGTCGGCGCCCTGAATGTGATTGACCTGCCGGAGGGTTATGCCGGCGCAAAGATCGTGAGTTATTGCCCGGTGTCGATCCCGGCCCACGGCATGGCACTGAACGTCACCGGGCAAAGTTACAACGGCCGGCTCGACTACGGCCTGACGCGGCACCTGTCGGCGCGGCTGGCTGCACCCGCGGCTTGTCCTGATGTACGGCTTCAGGCGGCAGGTTGCGCCGCGGCCTCTGCGGCAGCCGCAGTTGCCGCAGTTGCCGCAGCTGCGGCAGCCGCCGGCAATGCCGGGGCGCCCACCGGCTGCACCGTGATCACGCCTGTGGCAAATTCGATGCCATCCTTGGAAAATGCACCATGGATACGTTTGAGCGCCTCGCGCTGGATGATGCTCGGGTTGGTCGGTTTGACCGTGAACTTCAAGCGCATGACGAGCGCGCTGTCGGTGATCTCGGCCATGCCCTGCAACTTGAGCGGCAGCAGGAACTCCTTGCCGAACTCCGGGTCCTGCAGCAATTCCTGGCCCACGCGCTTGACGCTCTTGCGTGCCTTTTCGATGTCGGTATCACGGGCCAGGCGCAAATTGAACTTGACGGTCTGCCAGTCGCGGCTGAAGTTGGAGATCGAGTTGAGCTGACCGAACGGGATGGTGTGGATCTGGCCGTTCTGGTGCCGCATCCGGACCGAACGCAGGGTGACCCGTTCGACTGTGCCCTTGAGCCGTCCGGTGTCGATGTATTCGCCAACCCTGAAGGCGTCGTCGGACATGAAGAACACGCCAGAGACGATATCACGCACCAGCGCCTGCGAGCCGAAACTCAGGGCCAGGCCGAAGACGCCGGCACTGGCGATCAAGGTGGTCACGTCGACACCGAGCTGCGACATACCGATGAAAGCCACCAGGAAGATAATCGCCACGCCAGAGAGTACGCGGACCAGGGGCAGGGCGGTGGTCAGCCGTGAAGCAGGCTCCACCGCGACTTCTTCGTCCATCTGCGTTGGCGACAGACCACCGGACGCTGCGCGCAGGCGCTCCTCCGTCCACAGGTCAAGGTAACGCCAGCCGATGAAGCCGGCAAACAGCGTAAGCGCGGCGGTTTCCAGGGAGTAACGTATCGGTGTCCAGGTGGCCATCGGGATCAGGCCCATGCGCTCGACCAGCCACAACTCGGACATCATGATGGACAGCGACAGAATGGCACCGGCGGCAATGGCGTGCTGGACCAGCTTGTACCACCACTTGGCCGTCGTGGACAACTCGAAGATGTGGTACGTGAAATAGGCGAGGCAGGCGATGCGCACTGTGTACACCAACGAGTGGTAGACGGCGAACTCGAGAGTCACCACACCGACCGACCACGCCAGCAGAATGAGTGGCGTCAGCACCAGGCCAAGTCGAATCCAGAAGCGGGGCGCGCCGCTTGCCCCCCGGTGGGACGCCGCATAAGCCAAAAACCCGAGCAGGAAACAAATGGCCACAAAAGCGCCCACCACCAGCACCACTGCCTGCCCCGACGGAATGGGCAGGCCGGCGCGCAATGCGACCGGTGCCATGGAAATGTTCAGGATGCCAACAAAGGCGCCGAGGCCAAAGAAGCGTTTCATGGCGCGTGCCGCGCGGTCCGACATCGGCAACAAACGGAATGCAGGCAGTTCGGGGCGCAGGACCATGTCCAGGAATTTCCAGGTCAGTAACCACCGCAACACGCCCCACAAAGTGGCCACCCCCATCAAGGAGTGGAGGTCTTGCGCGTTGAACCACAGGCGGACCGCCACGTAGGCCGTGACCGCCACGACCGCATAGTGCCCGAGGTCCAGCACCACCAGGCCCACTGCGCCACGCGACCGGTTGTCGTCGTTGATGCGGGTGTCGCGCCAGTGCCGGGTGGCGCGCTTGAACACCATCCCGAGGGCCCATATTGCCGCCAAAACGGCCAGCGAGAGCAGGGTACGCATCGCCATTTCCTGGCTGTCGCGCCCGTCGGCAAGGGTGACCCGAACCTTTTCGAAGTCCGCCGGCAGCCGGGGGATGGCCAAGGCGATCTGCAGTATCGAAGCCTTGACGCCGGCCAGATGCTGATCGAGCGTGGACAGGCCGCCAGACACCCGGTCGAGGTCGCCACCGACCCGGGTTGCCTCTTCGGGGGTCAGGGCCCAAGCCGGCCACAGACAGGCCAGCGAAAGACACAGCGCCAGCACTCTGGTCCAGGCGCGCAAATGGTGCATCTTCATGTCCCGATCTTGTCGTTGAACAAGGACAGGCAAGCGCTCTGTTCCAAAATCCGGTCGACCGCGTGCCGGTCTTCCTGTGCAAGTGCATCGCGCTCCTCGCGCAACCAGCGCACACACTTGCCCTGGTAGGGAAACGCCTGCTGGCGCCAAGCCACGCCGTCGACGACGCAGTTCACTTCCTTGTCGCCCCGTACCAGGGCCTGCGCGTTGGCGAGCATGACCGGAACGTAGGTCCGTGAAACCTCGCGCAACAGTGCCAACAAGGTTTCAGGTACGTGGGCCGGATCCAGCCAGTCGTCCGCTTGTGGCTCGGTGCCGCACAGGTCTTCGAGCAGGTCCACCCAGGCAAACACCCTTGGTGCCTCCTTCAGCGACAAGGCCATTGGTGTCGGGTCGAAATGTGTGAGTTGCGTGAATTGCCCGAAGAAGGCGAAGTCCGACGCGCCCGGTCGATTGCCGAGCAGAAACGGCAACCGCCGGAAATGGTTTTCCATCGCCTGGAGCAGCCGCAGGTAGCTGTCCTCGATCAGCTGCCAGGTGTTTTCGTTGGAGCCGACCACCCAGAGCCGGTCGATCTGGCGCTGCGAAAAGAGCCGATTGAGTTCTGCCGCTCGTTCGTCCGAAGTGGTGATGCCGCGCCAGCGTGGCAGGATGTCACCCGCCCGCTCGATGTCGGCCTGGTAGTGCCAGCGGTAGTGGAACATTGCCTTGGTGAGCCACTCGTCGGCGTAGTCTTCGAGCAGGCTGTCGAGCAGGGCGAGCGCCGGGTTGGACGGCCGCGCCTGGCGGCCATGGAAGGCGTCATCGAAATCCCGCAGCAAAGGGCTGGAGTCGGTGCGCGCCTGCATCGTGCCGGCAGCGTCGGCCCAATAGAACGTTGGCAGCAGTTCGACCTTGGGGACTGGCAGATTTGCCAATTGCGGTGAACCCGCCACCAGGTAGCGGTAGGGCAGGCGCCGATACCGCAGCAGCGCCAGCATCTTGCGGGTGTAGGGCGAACCGGGCGCACCTTTGAAAACCAGGGGCAGGGGGATGGTCATGGCTGTTCCGTCGGGAGTTCAGACCGGATTCTGGCGCGCCTTTTGGGCGTCTGCCAAGGGTTTCCAGTGCAACAGGCCGAAAAGCAGCGTCAGCACGATGCTCCTGGCCAGCGGACCCTTGTACAGGCGCACATGCCTGAACACAAAAACCAGTTCCAGCAGGTGGATGGCGAGCAGGACCAGGCTGACCCGGCGCAGCATCGGCCCGGCGTCGAAAGGCATTGGCGCAAACAGGCTGGCGATGGCCAGCGCATAGGTGGCGAGCAGCACGGTCTTGATGAAGATATTCATTGGGTTTTCTTTCTTGGTGTGGAGACGGAAGGGCCTGTTGCGTCGGCACCGGTTCGGAGCGTCAGGGCTTGTCGGCCGTTGCCAGCTGGCGTCGCCGTCCCAGGGCGGTGACCCAGGTTGAGGCGCGGCCGGGCAACAGTCGATAGATCCAGTCGATGATTCTTGCGTCGGCGCCGATCATGAGTCGCGTCTGCCCCGACGCCAGCGCACGCACAATGGCCAGGGCCGCCTGCTCGGGCGTGGTACGCGCGTTCAGCGCAAAACTGCTGCGCATCTGGGCCGCGGAGACCTGCAACAGCGACAGGTCGGCCAGGCGTGCGTTGTTGGCAATGTTGGTGCGAATGCCGCCCGGGTGCACACACAGCACCTTTACCGGCGTCTCGCGCAACTCCTCGCGCAGTGAATCGCTGAAGCCGCGCACTGCCGCCTTGGCCGCGTTGTACATGCTCTGCGACGGCACCGACACCATGGCAAAGATGCTGGAGATGTTCACCAGCGTGGCTTCAGGCCGTGTGCGCAGTTGCGGCAGAAAGGCCCGGCAGCCATGCACCACGCCCCAGAAGTTGATGTTCATGATCCAGTGGGCATCGGCGGTCTGCAGCTTCTCCACCGACGAAACCAGTGTGACACCGGCATTGTTGACCACCACGTCGGCGGCGCCGAAGAGTGCCTGGCAGGTCTGTGCGAGGGCAAAGATGTCTGACTCGCTGCCTGCATCCACCCGTTGCGTGTGGCTGGTGACACCAAACGCGTGGAGCTGTGCCGACAACTCCCCCAGCCCGGGTTCATTCAGGTCTGCCAGCAACAGGCGGGCGCCTTGCCTGCCGCATTCGAGCGCCAGCGCACGGCCTATGCCAGAGGCCGCGCCGGTGATCACGACCACCTTGTCTTTGAGGGTTTGCATTGGGTTGTGTCTCCGTCCCGGTAGAGCGATGGGCCAGGCCGATTATGGAACCAGTTCGCCCCCACGAACCTCGGGTTTCGCGGCTACCATTCAGGCTCGACCCGACACCCGTTCCCCCAACCGACCAAGGACAACGAAGATGCTGCAGCCCGGCCTGATGATGGACCTGCCCCTGATGCTCTCCAGCATCATTGAACACGCCGCCGCGCAATACGGCGACATCGAGGTGGTGGCGCGCGAAACACATGGGCCGCTGTTTCGTTACACCTACGCCGACTGCGCCGTGCGCGCGCGCAAGCTGGCCAACGCGCTGGCTGGCCTGGGCCTGGAGCCGGGGCAGGCGGTGGGTTCGATCGCCTGGAACAACCACCGTCACCTCGAAGCCTATTACGCGGTCTCGGGCAGCGGCATGGTCATGCACACCTGCAACCCGCGCCTGCATCCGCAGCAACTCATCTACATCATCAACCACGCCGAAGACCGGGTGGTGTTGTTCGATGCCACCTTCGCACCACTGGTCAAGGGCATCGCCGCGCATTGCCCGCAGGTGCGCCACTGGGTGTGCCTGTCCGAGGCTGTGCACATGCCGGCGATCGAGGGGGTGGCCAACGTCGTGGCGTACGAGGACCTGATCGCACCCCACAGCGCGCAGTTTGCCTGGCCACAGTTCGACGAACGCTCAGCGGCGGCGCTGTGTTACACCTCGGGCACCACCGGCAACCCCAAGGGCGCGATGTATTCGCACCGGGCGATCGTGCTCAACGCCATCACCATCTGCAGTGCCAATGCGCTGGGCATGTCCACCAAACAGACCATCCTGCCGGTGGTGCCGATGTTCCACATCAACGCCTGGTGCATCCCGTATGCGGCGCCGATTGCCGGCACCAAGCTGGTGTTGCCCGGCCCGAAACTCGACGGCGCATCGTTGTACGAACTGATGGAGTCGGAGCGCGTAACAGTGAGTGCCGGCGTGCCGACGATCTGGCAGGGCATGATCGCGCACGTGGAGCAGCATGGCCTGCAGTTCTCCACCATGCGGGTCACGGCCACCGGCGGCTCGGCCATGCCGCAGTCGCTGATCGCCAAATTTTCTGACAACTACAACGTCGAGGTGCGCCACGGCTGGGGCATGACCGAGACCACCGCCGTGGCCACGATGGGCTCGCTCGAAGGCAAACACACCGACTGGACACCAGCCCAGAAACACGCACTGATCGCCAGGCAGGGCAAGAGCGTATTCGGCGTCGAGATCAAGGTGGTGGACGAGAACGGCGCCACGCTGCCGCGCGACGGCGCGTCGCAGGGCGAACTCATGGTGCGCGGGCACTGGATCATGCGCCAGTACTACAAGGCCGAGACCTCGCCGCTGGTCGATGGCTGGTTCCCCACCGGCGACATCGCCACCATCGACGCCGAGGGCGTGATGCAGATCCGCGACCGCACCAAGGACGTGATCAAGACCGGCGGCGAGTGGATCAGTTCGATCGATCTGGAAAGCGCCGCGGTGGCGCACCCGGCGGTTGCGATGGCGGCTGTCATCGGTGTGAAACATCCGAAATGGGACGAACGGCCCCTGCTGTTCGTTGTGCGCAAGCCCGGGCAAACCGTCGAGAAGGAAGAGATCCTTGCGTTCCTGAGCGAGCGCGTCGCCAAGTGGTGGGTGCCCGACGATGTGGTGTTCCTGGATGCGCTGCCGGTGGGAGGGACCGGCAAGGTGCAGAAGGGGGATCTGCGCAAGCAGTATGGGGGGGTGTTCAGTTAGCCCAAGTTTGTCACTCTGCGCGGCGAGTTCTAATTAAATCAACGACTTAGAACGGTATTTTGGCGCGTATGGCACTACATTTTTGCAGTTGCCTACTGGGTTGCGAAGGGCCAGGCGCGGCTGGTTCAGATCAGCACGCGATGGGTTTGCCCGGGGTTGGGGTCGAGCTTGAGAATGGTGCCCAGCGTTTGATGGCGCGGCGTGGGACGCGTGGCCGTCGCGGGCAGGGGGTCACGCGGTCAGGGGGTCACGGGCAGGGGGTCAGCACGGGCAGGGGGTCAGGTCTTGCATTGCCACATTTCCCTCTCTCCAATCCATGGAAGGATGTCGTAATACAAGACCTGACCCTGGATCCGCTTGCTGACCCTGGATCCGCTTGACCCTGGATCCGCTGCCATTCGGGCGCGCCGTTGCCTTAAACTGAAACCCGGATGGGGCGTGGTGCATTCGCCCGATCTCGTGCAGTTCGTTTGTCAAGAACCCCAACCACCGACTCACCAAGGAGCCTGTTCATGCTGCAACTCAAGCCACTCGATGCGAACCTGCCGATATTCCAACAGCTCGGTGTGGAGGCGTCTCCTGTGATCCTCGTCAACATTTTCAATGTCGCACAGTCCGACATTGCGGGCCTGCTCAAGGCGTGGGAAGACGATGCTAACTGGATGAAAGCCCAGCCGGGGTACATCTCGACGCAGTTGCACCAGGGCATTGGTGGAAGCACGGTATTCATGAATTACGCGGTATGGGAATCTACCGCGCACTTCCGCGCCGCCTTCAACCACCCCGACTTCAAGAAGGCGTTGGGGCACTATCCGTCATCTGCGGTTGCCTCTCCGCACCTGTTCACGCGGTTGTCGGTTCCCAACCTTTGTGTCGGCCCGTGACAGGCTCCGGCAGGTGAATCGGGCATGGGCAAGAGCCGAATCGAGGCTTTCTCGGATGGTGTGATCGCCATCATCATCACGATCATGGTGCTCGAGATGAAGGTTCCGCACGGCAGCGGGATGGACGTGCTGTGGCCACTGGCGCCGGTTCTCGGCAGTTATGCCCTGAGCTTTCTCTACGTGGGCATCTACTGGAACAACCACCACCACCTGCTTCATGCTGCCAAATCGATTGACGGACGTAGCCTGTGGGCCAACCTGCACCTGCTTTTCTGGCTTTCGCTGATTCCCTTCTGTTCCGGCTGGATGGGTGAGAACCACTTCGACACCCTGCCGGTCGCGTTGTATGGCGTCGTGCTGCTTCTGGCCGGTGTCGCATACTACGTTTTGTGCCAGTCATTGATAGCGCACCATGGCAGTGATTCGGCCCTGGCGCTGGCGATAGGGCGCGATCGCAAGGGCATGCTGTCGCTGGTGTTGTATCTGTTCGCCATCGGCCTGGCTTTTGTCCACCCCGCCGCCGCTTTTGCAATCTATGTGCTGGTCGCGGCGATCTGGGTCATACCGGACCGGCGCATCGAAAAGCAACTGGGGCGGTGAGGTCGCATGGTGGCCATGCACTGGTTTGACGCCGCCAAATAACGATGCTCACCCAGGCCAAGCCTTGGATTGCCACATGCCACGCCCTCCAGGCTCTGTGAAGGATGTCGCAATACAAGACCTGACCCCAGATACCCAGTACCCAGGATCGCCAAAGGGCGGCCCAAGGCTGTCAGGTGCCGCGTGCTGCTTCATGTAGCAGCCAGGCCACTGCCTACCCCGGAATCCGCACCGGCAACTGCGTATACCCGCGCACAAACGCCGAACGCACCCGCGTCGGCTCTCCCATGATCTCGATCACCGGGAAGCGCGGGAGCATCTCTTCCCACAGGATCTTGAGTTGCATTTCGGCCAGGCGGTTGCCCACGCAGCGGTGGATGCCAAAACCGAAGGACAAATGCTGGCGCGGGCGGGCGCGGTCGATGATGAATTCGTTCGCCCGGTCGATCGCGTCTTCATCGCGGTTGCCCGACAGGTACCACATGGCGATCTTGTCGCCCTTTTTGATCTGCTTGCCCCCCAGTTCGCTGTCGGCCACGGCGGTGCGCCGCATGAAGGCCAGCGGCGTTTGCCAGCGGATGATCTCGGGCACCATGCTCTCGATCAGGGCCGGGTTGGCGCGCAACTTGGCGAACTGGTCCGGGTTCTGGCTCAGCGCCAGCAAGCCGCCAGTCATGGAATTGCGGGTGGTGTCGTTGCCGCCAACGATCAGCAGCACCAGGTTGCCCATGAATTCCATCGGGTTCATGTTGCGGGTGGCCGCCCCATGGGCGAGCATCGACACCAGGTCGGTCTTCGGCGGCGCGTTGACACGTTCGTTCCACAACTTGGTGAAGTAGGCCAGCATCTTGCCCAGCTCGGCCATGCGTTCCTGCGGGCCGAGGGCGTCGGGATTGGTGAGCTTGTTCATGGTGGCCACGCCGGACCACCAGGTCAGCAGGCGCCGGTCTTCGAGCGGAAAGTCGAACAAGGTGGCCAACATCAGGGTTGTGAGCTCGATCGATACCTTGTCGACCCAGTCGAAGGTTTCGTTGCGCGGCAACTCGTCGAGCACCTTGCGGGTGCGCTCCCGGATGACCGCTTCCAGCTGCGCCAGGTTGCCCGGCGCGACGATCGGGCTGACCGCCTTGCGCTGGTCGTCGTGTTGTGGCTGGTCCATGGCGATGAACATAGGCAGCTGTTCACCTGGTGGCGGGTCCATCAGCGTGATGCCGCCACGGGTCCAGTCGGACGAATAGATGCCGTGGTGGGTGTCCACATGCATGATGTCCTGGTACTTCGTCACGGACCAGTAGTCGCCAAAAACCGGGCTGTGTGACTTGTGCACCGGGTCATCGCGGCGCAGCCGCTCCAGGTAGTGCCCGACCGTGTCGTCGACAAACAACTGCGCGTTGCTCGGGTCGATCTGGTCCAGGGGCATGGTCTGCGCGGTGTGGCGGGCGGCGGCTGCAAGTGCTTCGCTGGCTGTAGAGGTGTGCATGGTGAACCCTTGTTGACGGATGCGAGGCCGACGCTTCAGTGCTGGCCTTCGGGCATGCTGACCACCAGCCCATCGAGCGCGTCGGTGATCTGGATCTGGCACGCCAGGCGCGAGTTGGCCTGGGTCACGGCGGCAAAGTTAAGCATGTCTTCTTCCATGGTCGTACGGCTGCCGGTGCGCGATTCCCAGGCAGCATCCACGTAGACATGGCAGGTTGCACAGGCACATTGGCCGCCGCAGTCCGCGTCGATGCCAGGGACGTTGTTGTCGATGGCCGCACGCATCAGCGACAGGCCCACGGTGCCTTCAACCGTATGGCGCTTGCCGTTGTGTTCGATGAAGATGACTTGGGGCATGGCGCTGTTCCAATAGAAGGGTGGAGGGGGTAAAAGATGTCAGTGGACAGGCTGGTGCTGGCGGATCGATTGCTGCACGGCGTCGGTCACCACAAAACCGGCGCCGAACTTGCGCGCCAGTTCGTCGGCCCGGCGCAGGAACGCGTCGATGCCCATGCCGTAGATGAATTGCATCGCCCCGCCAGTCCAGGCCGGGAAGCCGATGCCGAAAATCGAACCGATGTTGGCATCGTGTACGGTTGTCAACACGCCTTCGTTCAGGCAGCGCGCGGTCTCGATGGCCTGGCGGTAGAGTATTCGATCTTTGACTTCCGTGATGTCCCAGGCCACCTGTGGTTTCTCGAACAGGGACTTGAGTTCGGGCCACAAGGTCTTCCTTGCGCCCTTTTCGGCCGGATAGTCGTAGAAGCCGCCACCGCCCGCACGTCCGGGGCGCTTGAATTCCTTCACCATGCGCTCCACCAGCAGCTGGCCTGGTCGGGCGTCATAGGTCTTGCCCTCAGCCGCGAAGTCGGCGCGGGTCTGGTCGAGCACATGCACGCTGAGCGACAGGGAGGTCTCGTCGATCACCGCCAGCGGGCCGACCGGCATGCCGCACTGGATGCCGGCGTTTTCGATCACCGGCGCCGGGATGCCTTCGCTGAGCATGGTCGTGCCCTCGGTCACGAAGGTGCCGAAGGTGCGGCTGGTGTAGAACCCCCGCGAGTCGTTGACCACGATCGGGATCTTGCCCAGTGCCTGCACGTAGTCGTAGGCGCGCGCCACGGTTTCGTCGTCGGTCTGCTTGCCCCGGATGATCTCCACCAGCTTCATCTTGTCGACCGGGCTGAAAAAGTGGATACCAATGAACTTGTCCGGGTGCGCACTGGCCGTGGCCAGGCCGCTGATCGGCAGCGTGGAGGTGTTGCTGGCAAAGAATCCGCCGGGCGCGAGTTTCGGTTCGGCTTCTTTGGTGACGCTGGCCTTGAGGGCCCGCTGCTCGAACACCGCCTCGATGATCAGGTCGCAACCCTGCAGGTCAGCCATGTCCGCGGTCGGTGTGATTCGCGCCAGAAGCTCGGTCTGGTCGTACGGGCTCATACGGCCCTTGTCGACACGCGGCTGCGTGATCTTGAGGCTGTAGGCCTTGCCCTTCTCCGCGCGGGGGAGGTCGACGTCCTTGAGCACAGTGGTGATGCCGCGGCTGGCCTGCACATAGGCGATGCCGGCACCCATCATGCCGGCACCCAGCACGCCGACTTTTGAGGGCTTGTAGCGCGGGATGCCCTTGGGCCGGGATTGCCCGGACTTGATCGCGTTCAGGTTGAAGAAGAACGTGTTGATCATGTTCTTCGCCACCGGGCTCACGATCAGCCGGGCCAGGTAACGCGATTCGATACGCAGCGCGGTGTCGTAGTCGACCAGGGAGCCTTCCACCATCGCTGCCAAGGCGTACTCCGGCGCCGGGTAGAGGCCGCGCGAGTTCTTCTTGATCATGGCCGGCGCCACGGCCAGGCCGGCCTTGACCTGCGGGCTGGTGGCGCCGCCGCCCGGGATCTTGTAGTTCTTCTCGTCCCACGGCTGCACGGCCTGGGGATGGGCATCGATCCAGGCCAGCGCCTTGTCGCGCAACTGGCTGGGGTCAGGCACCAGTTCGTGCACCAGGCCCAACTCCAGCGCTTCGCGCGGGCCGAACAACTTGCTCTCGAGCAGGTACGGCTGGGCGCCCATCAGGCCCAGCAGGCGGGTCATCTTGGTGATGCCGGTGGCCCCCGGGATCAGGCCCAGGGTGACTTCGGGGAATCCGAACTGGACCTTGCGGTCATCGACCGCGATACGGCAGTGCGCGACCAGCGCGAGCTCGAAGCCGCCACCGAGCGCCGTGCCGTTGAGGCAGGCAACCACCGGTTTGCCCAGGGTTTCCAGGGTGCGAAAGTTCTTCTTGGTCTGCTCAATGTCGCGGAACACTGCCGGTGCATCGGAGGCAGTCAGGCGCATCGTGCTCTTGAGGTCGGCGCCGGCAAAAAAAGTGCTCTTGTTCGACGCCAGGATGATGCCGCGAATGGACTCCTTGTCCTGCACGACCCGCGCTGTGACTTCGGTCAGGTCCTGGTGCCAGTCCCGGCACATGGTGTTGACCGGCGAGCCGGGTTCATCAAAGGTGATGGTGGCAATGCCGTTGGCGAGTTCGTACTGGATTGTTTTCATGGATCAGCCGGGGTCAGATGCGCTCGACGATGGTGGCAATGCCCATGCCGCCGCCGACACACAGGGTGGCCATGCCGAAACGCAAGCCGCGGCGATGCAACTCGTCGATCAGGGTGTTGAGGATCATGGCGCCGGTGGCCCCCAGCGGGTGGCCCATCGCGATGGCGCCACCGTTCACGTTGACCTTCTCGTGGGGCACGCCCATTTCCTTCATGAACCGCATCGGCACCACCGCAAAAGCCTCGTTGACCTCGAACAGGTCGATCTGGTCGATGGTCATGCCGGCCTTGGCGAGCGCCTTGCGCGCCGCCGGCATCGGGCCGGTGAGCATGATGGTGGGGTCCGCCCCGCTGAGCGCGGCTGCCACGATGCGCGCACGCGGCGTGAAACCGTGGGTGCGGCCCGCGGCTTCGGAGCCGATCAGCACGGCGGCGGCGCCGTCCACGATACCGGAGGAATTGCCGGCATGGTGCACATGGTGGATGCGCTCGACTTGCGGGTAACGCGTCAGGGCGACCTGGTCGAAACCCATGGCGCCCATCGCCTCGAACGCCGGCTTGAGCGCGGCCAGGCCCTGCAGCGTGGTGTGCGGCTTGATGAATTCGTCGTGGTCGAGGATGACCTGGTCGAGGAAATCCTTGACCGGCACCAAGGAGCCGGCGAAAAAGCCGCCTTCGCGGGCGCGGGCCGCGCGTTTTTGGCTCTCAAGCGCGAAAGCATCGACGTCGTCGCGGGTGAAGCCCTCGATGGTGGCGATCAGGTCGGCGCCAATGCCCTGGGGCACGAACGCGGTGGCACTGTTGGTTTCGGGGTCGTGCGCCCAGGCGCCGCCGTCGGAGCCGATTGGCACGCGGCTCATGCTCTCGACACCACCGGCGACGACCAGATCCTCCCAGCCGGAGCGCACCTTCTGCGCCGCCATGTTCACGGCCTCCAGGCCGGAGGCGCAAAAACGGTTGAGTTGCACCCCGGAGCAGCGGAAATCCCAGCCGGCCTTGAGCGCGGCCACCTTGGCAATGACCGAGCCCTGCTCGCCGGAAGGTGACACCACGCCCATGACCACGTCGTCGACCTGGCCGGTGTCGAAGTCGTTGCGCCGTTGGAGTTCGGTGAGCACGCCGGCCAGCAGGGTGACCGGTTTGACCTCGTACAGGCTGCCGTCCTTCTTGCCTTTGCCGCGTGGCGTGCGGATGGCGTCGAACACAAAGGCTTCTGTCATGTCGGTGTCTCCCGAAAAGATGAAAATATCGAAACGAGTATATTCATTCGACCCTTGCGTGGCTACCGATGCTGTCACCTAGGAGCAACCCCCGTCAGAACTCCACCAAGCAACAGAACACCATGATCGAGCGCACCCTGTTCACCCCCGACCACGAAGCCTTTCGAGACAGCTACCGGCGCTTCTCCGACAAGGAGATCGCACCCCACCACGAGGCCTGGGAGGAGCAGGGATATGTGGACCGCGAGGTCTGGCGCAAGGCCGGCGCCAACGGTTTCCTGTGCATGACCATGCCCGAGGAGTACGGCGGCGCTGGCGCCGACCGCCTTTATTCTGTGGTCGAGATGGAGGTCAATGCCAGAGGCGGCTATTCGGGTATCGGCTTCGGGCTGCACAACAACATCGTCGCGCCCTACATCGAGCGTTACGGTACCCACGAGCAGAAGCTCAAGTACCTGCCGCCCATGGCGCGTGGCGAGATCATCGGCGCAATCGCGATGAGTGAACCCGCCGCCGGGTCCGACCTGCAGGGCATCAAGGCGACCGCCATCCGGCAAGTCGATGGCAGCTTTCTGCTCAACGGCAGCAAGACCTTCATCACCAATGGCTGGCACTCCGACCTGGTGATCGTGGTCGCCAAGACCGATCCGGCCGGCGGGGCCAAAGGCATCAGCCTGTTGCTGGTCGAACGCGGCATGCCGGGCTTCGAAAAAGGCAAGCGGCTCAAGAAGCTCGGCCTGAAGGCGCAAGATACATCAGAGCTGTTCTTCGACAATGTGCGCGTGCCGGCCGAGAACCTGCTGGGCGGCGCGGCCATGGAAGGCAAGGGTTTTGTGTGCCTGATGCAGGAGCTGCCCTGGGAACGGATGCAAATTGCCATTGGTGCGGCCACCGCGTCGCAGGCGGCGATCGACCGCACCGTGGCCTACGTCAAGGAGCGCAAGGTCTTCGGCACCACGGTGGGTGCGTTCCAGAACACGCGTTTCAAGCTGGCCGAACTGCAGACCGAGGTGCAGATCGCCCGCGTGTTCGTCGACAAATGCCTGGAGCTGGTGCTGAGCGGCACACTCGATACAGCAACCGCAAGCATGGCCAAGTTATGGTGCAGCGAGTTGCAGTGCAAGGTGATGGACGAATGCCTGCAGCTTTTCGGCGGTTACGGCTACATGTGGGAATACCCGATTGCGCGCGCTTATGCAGATGCGCGCGTCCAGCGCATCTACGGCGGCACCAACGAGATCATGAAAGAAGTCATCACCCGTTCGATGGGTTTGACCGGCAAATAGCGCGCCTGCGATTCCCGACGCCGGCCTGGCGTCACCAGCTCAACGGGTCGATGCGGATACGGTCGACGATGAATGGCCCGGGGTAGACCAACACCTGGCGCAGCCCCGGGTAATACGCGTCGGGCCGGTTGAGCAGTGGCAGACAAGCCAAAGCTGCGATCGTCACCCGCATGTCGTCGGTGATGGCGAGGCCCGCACAACCGAGGAACGGTTTCTCTGCAAGGAAGACCTGGACATGCTGCTTTAGTTGCAGTTGCAGGTCGGCCGGCAGGCGCGCCAGGTAAGGCACCCGACGTTGGAGGACATGGCGCCAGGCCTGGGGAAACGGCCGTGCCCGCACGCGTTTGCGGCGTTTCCGCAGCCACCAGGGATGCGCCAGCAGCGCCAGCGCGAACAGAGTGCTTCTCATTTGCTCGGGGTTTGGCTACACTGGTTGCTCCCGCTGGCGCAGTCAACCAGGAGTTTGTATGAAGCCCGTCAACGAACTGCTCAAGAAGCGTGATTCCCGATTGTTCCGGGTAGCGCCGGACGTGGTGGTCTTCGACGCCCTCCAATTGCTGGCCGACTACGGTGTCGGCGCGATGGTGGTGATGGAGCAGGACCGGCTCGTAGGGGTGTTCTCCGAACGTGACTACACCCGCAAGGTTGCGCTGCAAGGGCGCAATTCGCGCGACACGGCAGTGGCGGACATCATGACCCGTGACGTGGTGTCGGTAACACCCGGCACCGGCACGCGCACCTGCATGACCCTGATGAGCCAGAAAAAGATCCGGCACCTGCCGGTGGTCGAAGCTGGCACCGTGCTGGGCATGATCTCGATCCGCGACATCATGGACGACATCATCGCCGACCACGAGCAGACGATCTCCCAGTTGCAGAGCTACATCACCAGTTGATGCTCCGCCAGCCACCAGGCCGGTGGCTGCATGTCAAGCGGTGCGCCAACCAGGCTGGTCGCGGTCGAGCAGCCGTTTGATGGAAGCCATGAACAGTTCACTCTGCTGGCGCTCGACCTGTGCCTGTGCTGCCGTCATGCGACACACCGCTTCAGGAACAGTGCGCAAGGGCAGCCCACCCGCGGCCTGTGTGGCCAGTGTCTGGTGCATGCAGGCGCGCTCCAGGTAATACAGGTCGTCGAAGGCCCAGGCCATGTTGGAGCCGAGCACGGTGACGCCGTGGTTGGCCATGAACAGGATGTCGCACCCTCCCACGCTGCGCGCAATCCGCTCGCCCTCGGCGGCGTCCAACGCCACACCGGCGTAGGTATCGTCATACGCGACCCGGCCCCAAAAGCGCAAAGCGTTCTGGTGGCACCAGTGAAGGCGCCCGCCCTCCACCAGCGTCAGGGCGGTCGCGTACGGCATGTGGGTATGCAGGATGACCTTGGCATGCGGATTGAGCCGGTGTATCCAGGAATGGATGAAAAATGCACTGGGCTCCAATGGATGGCGACCCTCCAGCACCTCGCCCTGGCCGTTGATCAGCAGCATGTCGGCGGTGTTCACCTCGCTCCAGTGCAGGCCTTGCGGGTTGATCAGGTAGCGGTCGGGGCCGACTTCGATCGAAAAGTGGTTGCAGACACCTTCATTGAGCCCCAGGTGGGCGGCCCAGCGCAAGGCGGCGGTGAGGTCTTCGCGGGCTTTTGGATGGTCGTTCATGCCCACATCGTACACATGCAGCGCGCGGCGGTTCTTGCACCATGCGCCAAGGCTGCCTTCCTGCCTGTTGCCGGACCTCCAAACCACGGTTGGCAAACCGGCCCCGGTGCAATGCCATGAAACCCTTGCCCAGACATTGATTGCCTAGGCAAGTAAACTTTGCCCATGAAGCCACGACGAGCCGAAAAGTCCCCCCAGGTGGCGAGCGCCGGGTTTTATGTGCCGGGGGAATTCAGACCGGACCAGAGCGTGGGCTACCTGATGCGCAACGTCATCGGGTCGATCCGCGAACGGGCCAACACCCGGCTGGCGGTCCATGACCTGACCTACGTGCAATGGCTGCCACTGTACAAACTGGCCATGCAGCAGGGCAACACCGTGGCGAGCCTGGCGCGCGAACTCGAGATCGATGCAGGCGCCATGACACGCTCGATGGACCGTCTGGAGGCCAAAGGCCTGGTGCGCCGCGAGCGCTCCACATCGGACCGGCGCGTGGTGTTTCTGGTGCTGACCGCCGAGGGCCGCAAGGTGGCGCGCAAAGTACCGGCGGTCCTGTCCGAGGTCCTGAACGGGCACTTGCAGGGGTTCAGCAACGAGGAGTGGCAGTTGTTGCTGCAGTTTCTGAACCGCATGCTGGCCAACGGGCAGGGCCTGCGTGAGGCTGCAACCGGATGAGCCGCATGTCCGCACCGGGCCTGGCCTGCTGCATGAGGCGGCTGGCCGTACTGGTGGTCGGCCTGCTGGTAGTGGCCTGCGCGGCGCCCGGCCCCACCCATGCACCGCTGGCGCTGACGGGCCCCGGCGCGCTTGGTCTGGATGCACGGCCTTCAGCACCGATGGGCGAGCGCTGGTGGGCAGACTGGGGCGATCCGCACTTGACGGCCTTGGTGGACATGGCTTTGCAGGGTCACCCCAGCCTGGCCCTGGCACGTGCACGCGTGGCGCGGGCCGAGGCGCTGGCTGCAGTGCGGGGCGCCGCAGCGAGCCCGCAAGTCAGCCTGGGCGCCGACCTCGCAGTGCAACGCTACAGTGAAAACGGCCACATGACAGCGCCGATTGCCGGCAGCCTGCGCGATACCGGTACCGTGCGCGCCACGCTGGGCTGGAGCCCCGACCTGTTCGGCCAGCAGGCGCTCGACCTGGCGTCCGCATTGGACCAGGCGCGGGCGGCCCAGGCAGACGCTGCACTGGCTGCCACCGGTCTTGCCGCGCAGCTTGGCCGGGGTTATGTCGCCTTGGCCCGCCTGCTTGCGCACCGCGAGGTCGGTCTGCGGGCATTGGCCCAGCGTGAACAGTTGCTGCAGCTCGTGCAGGCGCGCGTCACAGCCGGCCTGGACAGCCAGCTCGAACTGACCCTGGCGCAAGGCGCGGTGCCCGATGCACGTTACCAGATCGAGGCCATCGACGAGCAGATCGCGTTGGCGCGCCGCCAGTTGGCAGTCCTGTCCGGGCAACCGGCACAGTCGCTTGACGCGCTTGCCCCAGCCCTGCAACAGTTGCGGCCCGAAACTCCGCCCGCAGCACTGGGCACCGACCTGCTGGGGCGCCGTGCCGACGTGGTGGCCGCGCGCTGGCGTGTGGAGTCTGCACTGCAGGATGTGGCGCTGGCGCGCACCCAGTTCTACCCGAACCTGAACATCGGCGCGTTTGTCGGGCTCAATGCGCTGGGCCTGGCCCAGTTGCTGCGCGCCGGCAGCATGGAGCTCGGCATCACGCCGGCATTGCGCCTGCCCCTGTTCGATGGTGACCGCTTGCGCCACCAGCTCGGCGCGCGCCAGGCCGAGCTGGATGCAGCCATCGCACAATACAACGGCGTCTTGCTGGACGCCGTTCGCGAGGCCGGCGACGCGCTCGGGTCCGACGGATCGCTCAAACGCCAGCGCACGCAGCAGGCGGATGTGCTCACGGGTGCCGCCCGCACTGCGCAACTTGCGCGGCTGCGGTTCGACGCGGGTCTGGGCAACTACCTGGCCGTATTGGAGGCCGAATCCCCCTGGTTGGTGCAACGTCGCCTGGGCATCGACCTGCTGGCGCGCCAGCTCGACAACCAGATGCTCCTGATCAAGGCGCTGGGCGGCGGCTGGCGTGACGACACCATCCCGACACGACCGGCCTCGCATGCGTACCGTGCCGGCAGCCCCCCGAATCCGAAAGACGTTCCATGAGTGTTCCTCCTGCACCCCAAACCAACCCGGCGCGGCGGCGTGGCCTCACCGTCGTGTTGGGGGTTGCCATGCTTGCCGGCGCCGTCTGGGGCGGCTGGCACTGGCTGTACGCACGCCACCAGATGAACACCGACAACGCCTATGTGGCCGGGAATGTGGTCCAGATCACCCCGCAGCTCTCCGGCACCGTGGTGGCGATCCTCGCCGACGACACCGATTTCGTGCGGGCTGGCCAGGTTCTGGTCCGACTCGATCCCTCGGACGCGCGCATTGCGCTGGCGCAGGCCGAGGCGCAACTCGCGCAGACGGTGCGGGACGTGCGCACGTTGTTTGCCAACAATGGCACCGGACGGGCGCAGGTGAGCCTGCGCGAGGCGGAACTCAGCCGCATGCAGTCCGAACTGTCACGGACCCAGGACGACCTCAGCCGCCGCACGCCCCTTGTCGCGAGTGGCGCCGTGGGCAAGGAGGAGTTCGCGCATGCGGCTGCACAGGTCGCCGCCGCCCGCAGTGCCCTGGCGGGCGCGCAGGCGGCGCTGCTGGCATCGCGCGAACAACTGGCCGCCAGCCAGACCCAGACCGAAGGCACGACGCTGCGCGAGCACCCGAACGTGCTGCTGGCCGCGGCACGTGTGCGCGAGGCCTACCTGGCCCTGCAGCGCACCGGCCTGCTGGCCCCGGTCGACGGCCATGTGGCCAAACGTGGCGTACAACTCGGCCAGCGCGTGCAGGCCGGCGCCCCGCTGATGACTCTGGTGTCACTCAGCCAGTTGTGGGTAGATGCGAACTTCAAGGAGAGCCAGCTGCAGGCCTTGCGGATCGGGCAACCGGCAGCGATGGAGACCGACGTGTACGGCAAGAAGGTGGTGTTCCACGGCAAGGTGGCAGGCCTCGGTGCCGGCACCGGTTCGGCTTTTGCGTTGCTGCCGGCCCAGAACGCAACCGGCAACTGGATCAAGATCGTGCAACGTGTCCCGGTGCGGATTGCGCTGGACCCGCAGGACCTGGTGACCCACCCACTGCGGATCGGCCTGTCGATGGATGTCACCGTCGACACCCTGGACCAGAGCGGCAAGGCCGTCGCCGACGCGCCGCGCGCCAGTGCAGGCGCGTCCACCACAGTGTTCGATGGGCTGAGCACAGAGGCTGATGCAGCAGTGCAGCGCATCATCCTGACCGGCCTGGCCCGTCCGCTGGCCGGCGCGGCACCACGGACAGTGGCGCCATGAGCGCCGCGCCGGGCCGCTCCCAAGCAAGCTCGCACCGCAGTGCGAAGCACGAAGGTACCCTGATGAGCGGCGCCCAGGCAGCGCCACCACCATTGAGCGGGACCGACCTGGTTCTGGGGACCTTGTCGTTGTCGCTCGCGACATTCATGAACGTGCTGGATTCATCGATCGCGAACGTGTCGATCCCGGCGATCGCCGGCGACCTCGGCGTGAGCCCGGGGCAGGGCACCTGGGTGATCACCAGTTTTGGTGTGGCCAATGCAATCTCCGTTCCTCTGACCGGCTGGCTGTCGCAACGTTTTGGCGCGGTGCGTCTGTTCATTTCGAGCGTGCTGCTGTTCGTGCTGGCGTCTTTTTTGTGCGGCTTTGCTTCATCGTTAGAGATGCTGGTGTTCTTCCGGGTGTTGCAGGGCCTGGCCGCCGGGCCGATGGTGCCGCTGTCGCAGACCCTGCTGTTGTCGAGTTACCCCGTCGCCATGGCCGGCACGGCGCTGGCATTTTGGGGTGCGACCACGCTGGTTGCGCCGGTGGTGGGGCCGTTGCTGGGCGGCTGGATCACCGACGGCATGTCCTGGCCCTGGATCTTCTATATCAACGTGCCGGTCGGGCTGCTGGCTGCGGCCGTGACCTGGGGCATCTACCGACGCCGTGAAACACCTGTGCGCAAGTTGCCGATCGACACGGTGGGCCTGTCACTGCTGGTGTTGTGGGTCGGGTCGCTGCAGTTGACGCTCGACAAGGGCAAGGAACTGGACTGGTTTGCATCGAACCAGATCGTCGCGCTGGCGGTGGTGTCGGTAGTCGCGTTTGCCATCTTTGTGGTGTGGGAGCTGACCGACAAACACCCGGTGGTCGACCTGCGGCTGTTCCAGCGCCGCAATTTCCTGTTCGGCGTGGTGTCGCTGTCGATAGCGTACGGCCTGTTTTTCGGCAATGTGGTGCTGCTGCCGTTGTGGCTGCAGCAGTGGATGGGTTACACCTCGACCGCTGCCGGCATGGCCCTGGCCCCGGTGGGTGTGCTCGCGATTTTCCTGACGCCTCTGGTTGGGCGCAAGGTCGCGGTCTGGGACCCGCGCAAGATGGTTGTGGGCGCGTTCCTCGGCTTTGGGCTGGTGTTGTGGATGCGCGCGCAGTTCACCACCCAGACCGACTTTCCCCACATCATGGTGCCCACCTTGCTGCAAGGCGCAGCGAGCGCATTTTTCTTCATCCCGCTGACCACCATTGCGCTGGCCGGGCTGCCGCGCGAACACCTGCCGGCTGCCGCCGGCCTGAGCAATTTCGTGCGCATGACCGCCGGCGCCATGGGCGCGTCGATCACCACCACCATGTGGGAGAGCCGGGCCGCGATGCACCATGCGCACCTGACCGAACCACTGCTGCAGGGCCATGGCGGTCTTGCAGTGGCGCTCGAAGGCTTGCGCGCCAGTGGCCTGAGCGAACTGCAGGCGCTGGCCCAGATCAACCGGCTCATCGACCAGCAGGCCTACACCCGCGCTGCAGACGACATATTCCTGGGCTCGTCCATCTTGTTCGTGGCGCTGATCGGGCTGGTCTGGATGACCCGCCGGCCAGCCCGCGCGCCAGAGACCGGCGGGGCACCGGCGCCCGCACCGTCCGAACATTGAGCACCAGACCCTGGGCCCTTGTCACGCGGCCAGGTCGGTCAAGGCGAGGGTCTGCCCGGCCTGCGTCACGCCGGCCTCGTCCTTGAGCGCAAGCCGGATGCTGCGCGTATTCCAGTCAATGTCGATGCTGCCGAAATGGTTGCTGCGAACCAGGTCGCCCAGGCGGTTCGGGCCGGCTTCTGCAGCCTGCGCCCATGCGTGTGTCATGCCACTGGACGTCATCTCGTACAGCGGATAGCGGTTCGGCGCCTGGTGGCGGTAAAACGCACCGACATGGCGGTCACCGGACAAAAACACCACACCCGCGGCGCGGGTCTGGTGCAGCAGGTCCAGCAGGCGCGCCTTCTCCCTTGGCAGGTTGCCCCAGCATTCCCAGCCATGGCCGTCGGCCAGCACCTGCACGCCTGACACGATCAGTCGCAGGTCGGCGCTTTGGCGCAGTTGCTGGCCCAGCCAGGCCCACTGCGCCTCGCCCAGCATCGTCTTGGCGGAATTCGGGTCGGGCAGGTAACGCTCCTTGCCAGCGGCCATGGGCTGGTCGGTGGGCTGCAACGCGGACCGGAACCAGCGGCCATCGAGCAGGATGACCTGCACCTGGCGGCCGGGCGGGCCGACCCGCACCGCGTGGTACAGGCCCTCTCTGGCACGGCGCGGGTCGTCCGGCGGTACGCCCCAAAATGCGAGAAACGCATCTTTGGACGCCTGCTTGTGGGGGAACTCCACACCACCGTCGTTGGCGCCGTAGTCATGGTCGTCCCAGATCGCGAGGTGGGGCACCCGGGACCGCAGCGTGGCGAAACCGGGTGAAGCAGCAAGCGTGGCGTAGGCCCGCACGAGCTGTCCGCGTGACCAGGGCTGGGTGCTGGCATAGACGTTGTCTCCGCCAAAAATGGACAGTTCGGGTGCGTCGGCCAGGATGGCGTTCCAGATCGGTTGCGGCCGGGCCTGGTTGATGCAAGAGCCGAACACGAGCCTGTGCAGCGGCCCGTCCGGCAGCATGTTGGCGGTCGCTGGTGCGGACGCCGGGACTGTGGCTTTTTCCGCCAGCGGGCCGGAACAGCCGGCCATATGCGCAGCCAACACCGCCATGGCCCCGGCCAGCAGGTCCCTACGCTCCATGTCCGGCCCTCCAGGCCGCCAGATCGATGTCTTGGTCCAGCGGAAAGATCGGCCGCGGCACCGCCGGGTAGGGAAACGATGTGTAGTTGGGTGTGCACAGGGCACCGCTGTCGCAGACGATCACCTTGCCCGCGATGGGCTCGAATGCAGCCCGGAAGTGCTGCATCGACTTGAGCGCCACCACCTTCTTCGTCGCCGGTTGAATGCCAAACGCGGTGAACTGCGCCAGATCGAGGATCTGGGCCGGCAGGGAGACCACCAGGACATCGATGCCGTCCACCCGCAGCACCACCGTCGGCCCCCAGCTCTTGTCCAGGCCGCCGGTCATCGGGCCGTCGGCGAAATAGCGCCCGTCGCTGTGCAGCAGCACGGTGCCCGTCACTGGCAGGGGCCCGCCACCGAGTCGGGCATCGGTTTTGCCGCCGAGCGCAAGCGTGACCTGGCTGCCAACCGGCGCAAGCTGCAACTGCCGAACCGCCTGCGGGTCCACGATCGGGCCGAAGCAGGCGTCGCCAACGCCGGCTTCGAGCAGCGCCTTGAGCAGGGCCGTGGCATCGCCATAACCGCCGCCGCCCGGGTTGTCGGCATAGTCCGCAATCACCAGCGGACCACCGGTGCCGGGCCAGTCGCGGGCCATCTTCGCCGCTTCGTCGACACCCAGGAAGTGGTTGATGCGTTCATGGCGGTGCTGCCAGATGTCATCGGCGATGCTGTCGGCAAAGTGCTGGTGCGCCGCCATGTCGCCCTGCGCCGTGACCAGCACGGTGGGCCCGATCCCGGTGATGTCAGCGCGTGCGAATCCGGCGTTGATGCTGACAGCGAACACGTCGGTGTTGTGCTCGTAGGCCCGCGCGCGCTGCAGACGCGCCAGCATCGGCCCCACGTCGGTGCGCCCTCCGTTGGTTTCGTCCAGCATGGGCAACAAGGCACGCAGCGTGCGTGGCCGGATTTCGCCAGCCATCGTGCGCTGCAGGATGTTGCCGGCGTTCAGGCCGGTGCCGCGCATGTCCACATGCGGGTAGGTGCGGTAGGAAACAAGGATGTCGGCGAGCCGGCACATGGCATCGGTGACGTTGGCATGCAGGTCAAGGGTGACCGCGATCGGCAGTTCCGGCCCGACCACGTCGCGCAGGCGCCGCAGCAACTCGCCTTCGCCGTCGTCGACCTGCTCGGTCACCATCGCGCCGTGCAGCCCGAGCAGGATGCCGTCGAGTTTGCCGCGTTGCTGCCGCGCCGCGTCCACGATCGGACCGGCCAGGCGCTCAAAGGCATCCCGTGTCACACGTCCGGCCGGTTGTGCGATGGCGCTGAGCACGTGGCGCAAATCCCATCCGTGGGCCTTGGCGGCGTCGGCGAAACCAGCCAGTTCGGTGTTCGAGTTGCCGCGTGCGGCGATGGCGGTGTCGGCGTCCAGAAAGCAGTCCTGCGCCTCGAACTGGGCGAATGCTGTGGGGCGGATGCTGAAGGTATTGGTCTCGTGGGCCAACTCGGCACTGAGGACTCGGAATGGTTGGGGCATGGGCTTGCAGTGTCTGCTGGTTGTGTAGAGGGTGCCGCGATTCTATTGACCGGCCCGAAAATCACGGCAGCTGCGGTTTGGGCCGCTGATGGCGGGCCATGGTGTCCGTCGCGCCGTGGTGCAAAATCGCACAGTCGGTTTCGACACCTGCCAACTCTTGCGAAAGGCCCCATGCGTTACCCACTCCTTGCCACCCTGACCCTGGTGTTCAGCACCTTCGCGAGCGCCCAGACTTATCCCACCAAGCCGATCCGCTGGATCGTACCCAGCACGCCGGGCGATGGTTCGGACATCACCGGGCGGCTGATCGCCGAGAAGATCTCCCACGAACTCGGCCAGTCGGTGGTGATCGACAACAAGCCGGGGGCAGGAGGTGTGCTGGGGTCGGAGATCGCTGCCCGGGCGCCTGGCGACGGCTACACCATGATCGTGGGCAACGCGGGTTCACACGGCATCAACGCAGCGATCTACAGCAAGTTGCCCTATGACGTGCTGAAGGATTTCGTGCCTGTGGCGCTGTTGTGCACCGCACCCAACGTGATGGTGGTGGGGCCCGCAACCAAGGTGAAGACGGTTGCCGACTTCGTCGTGTATGCCAAGGGCCAGGCAGGCAAGATCAACTATGCGTCGGGTGGTGTCGGCAGTTCGTCGCACCTGTCGGGCGAATTGCTGAAAAGCATGGCCGGCGTCGAGATGACGCACGTGCCCTACAAGGGCGCAGCGCCGGCGGTGGCGGCCGTCATGGCCGACGAGGTGAACGTCATGATCGGCAACCTGCCGCCCCTGCTGCCGCAGATCAGGGCTGGCAAGGTGCAGGCCCTGGCGGTGACCACCACCAAACGGCATGCCAGCTTGCCTGAGGTGCCCACGCTTTCTGATTCCCTGCCCGGGTTCGAGACGGTGGCATGGTTCGGCGTGCTGGCGCCGGCCGGCACACCGAAGGCCGTGGTGGACCGCATCAACGCGCTGGTCAACCAGGCGCTGGAGCAGCCGGACGTCAAGGCGCGGTTCGCCACGCTGGGCTGCGACCCGGCGCCCTCTACACCGGAGGCTTTTTCGGCCCGGGTCACCGGTGACGTGACGCGATGGAAAAAACTGGCTGCTGAAAAGAACATCCGTGCAGACTGAGGCCCATGGGCTTGGCTTGCGAAAGCTTGCGCAGGTCACAGGCCAGGTACTGAACGTCTCGCCCAAGACCAACTGGTGTCAGGTACCGATAACAACGCGCCTTCTGACGGCACCTACGCTGGCAGCTCCGCCTCCGTCAGCAACGCCCGTACCCGTTCCAGCCCTTCTCTTGCCACAACTTCGGCGGGCCGACACCATTGTTGCGGATGTGGCGCTTCGTAGCTCAGGTAACCCTGGTACTTCATCGCCATGAGCATCCTGAATATCGGGACGAACGGTACAACGCCGTCGCCGGGCGGCAGGCGATCGATGGGCACACCCATGTCCGGTGGTGGCCCGCGGGGCACATCGCTGAACTGGAACGACATGATTTTTTCCACCGGGACGTCCTTGAAGCTTGCCGCGTCCCCGCCACTGCGTTGCAGGTGGTAGGTGTCGAGCAGCAAGCCGCAGTTGTTCCGGTTCACCGCCTCGACCAGCGCCAGGCCAGCGGCCAAGGTGTTCACGATCGGATGGCGTGAATTGAATTCCAAGGCAAGTCTCAGGCCATGTTCTGCAGCGATGTCGGCACAAGCCGCGAGCCGGTCTTCGGGGGGGTCGGTTGCACCAGCTGAGACCGGTCCGGGCGGCATCATGACAACGTCGCAGTCCAAGGCTGCCGCCTTGTCACACACGTAGCGCAAGGACCCAAGCAAGCGTTCAAGTTCGTCGCCAGACTCGAACAACACGCCGTTTTCTGTGCCTACCTGCGTGACCCGCATGCCGCTGTCACGCACCAGTTGCACGATCGCATGCTCGTCCAGACCAGACTGCCGGCATCGCATGAAATCGGCGTGGCGAAGTTCGACCCCGTTGTAGCCGGCATCGCGCGCGACCCGCAGGGCCGCGCCCAGCGGCGTGGTGTCGAGCGTCCATGTGTGCAACGCAATATGGTCATGAAGAATACCCATGCTTGTCCCTTTTACAGCTGATGTGTTGTGGCCGGATGCCGGGTCACGTTCGGGCCACTGAGTGAACCCGGTATGCCGACCGGGGGAATGGCGACGCGCTGACCAGTTTGAGTGCCATCTTGACGATGCGATGGGTCACTTCCTCCTGATCGAGGCGCCCGTTTTCCCGATACCAGGCAAACGCATAGCTGGCCATGCCGGCTATCACCAAAGCCCCGATCCCGGGGTCTTCAATCTGGAAATCACCGCTTTTGATACCCTCGTTCAACAAGGAAGTCAGCCGCGTATTGATGGACTTGCGCATCTGCTTGATGCGCTCCGCAGCGCCCGGCGGAAGACTGATCTCCTCCCGGAAGTAGATGGCGACCAGTTGGTGCTGCTGGAGTGCGACATGCGTGAACTCGCGTATGAATTTCTCGAAACGGGCCCTGGGGCTTCCGACTCCGGACATGGCACTTTCCGCCGCAGTGAGAACGTCGCGGTTGCTCTTCTCGCAGATCTCCACCAGGATTGCCGCCTTCGACTGGAAGTGGTAATAGACGAACGGCTTGGTCGCCCCCAGGCGCTCGGCGATGGCCTCGACGGAGGTCTGCAGATAGCCGTTTTCGAAGAACAGCTTGGCAGCTTCCTGAAGGATCCGGTCACGCTTGAGGTTGATGACGTTGTCGCGCAGGGTGTCGCCTTCGCCCGACAGGCGTGCCATGGGTGAGGCCTTGGTTTTCGGACGTGCAAGAGGCGGGCCCTGCAGGGCGGAGTGTCCGACGGGCTGCTGGTTCGCCCGACCGTCCGTCAGGCTGCGGCGCCACGTGCGCGGTGCGCCAGTCCAGGCGAACGCAGTCGCGTAGGGTCCTGGAAGGATTGTCTGCGCGTCGATGGCGGTGACCAGCAGTGTTGCGCCGGTAAATCCAGGCATGCGCAGAAGTCGTGGCTCGATGCTGGACAGCAGTTGCCCGATACCGACGAACCACGGTGCGATTGCCGGAGCAGACTTCGACTCGAAGCGTGCGTGGCGCGCGAGCCATTTCTGGACCGATGGATGGTGGTGCACAGCGTGGTCGTGCGTCAGGACAAGAGCCCTCAGGCCATCGGGTGTTTCGCGGGCGATGCGTCGTAGAAACTTCAGCCACGGCATATGCGACGAAGCCTCGGAAGCCTCGGAAAAGTTTTGCCCGTCCAATGCATGGATGCGCGACAGCAGGGTCGTCGTGTTAAGGGGGGGCATACCGTGTTCCTCTGCCTGTGAAACGGCTTCGGGTTCCTCGTCCGGCGGCACGGCCGGGCGACACAGGACCAGGGCCCGCAAGGTCCGCGACAGGTACACCCCGGCGATGCCTTCGATACCATCTAGGTGCAACCACTCCTGGCCCAGGTCGACGCTTGCCGCCGCCTGGGGATTCGATTGGCGCGCCCGCAAGTGGCGAGATACGCTGGCCGGACTGATACCCATCTCTGCCGCCAGGATCCTCGTACTACGGTGTGGCGCCCGGTCGGAAATCGGCTGGGCCGCCAAATGAACAAGGCGTTGGACGTCCACCCGGGGTGCGGGCGCGCCACGCGGAAGGTCGTGTTCGATGCCAGCGAGGCGCGATTGCATGTAGCGCTCGCGCCAGCGTGCTACCTGCACACGGCCCACACCCAGTTCTTGTGCAACGTCCTTGTTCTGGATGCCCTGCGCGGCCAGCAAAACGATGCGTGCGCGTTGCGCGAGCCGCGGGTTGTCGGACGTGGGCTGGGCAAGCCGAACGAGTTCTGCCTGTTCTTCCCTGGTCAATACGATTTCAGGTGCCACACGCATCAGATTGGTCCCATCTTGGTCCGGAGTTCATTTTTCTTGGGTGCCCAGTCGCCACATAAGTTTCATCAAGAGCGATCACTTCCATTGCCATTTGTCGCGCTGCTACACGGTTCCCAAGGCCCACATAAGTTCTATCCATGGCATTGCCTGCAAAATTTCGGTGGCCAATAGTGGGTCTTGAAACAGGGTTGCGTCCGCGACCTGCGATGGTAGGGGGCAATCAAAAGTCTATCCCATGGCGGTCGGACGGGCTTTTGGCGGCACAGCCCCGGTGTCTTTGCCGCCCCTTTCAGCAAGCCCTTTGCCAATCGAATTCAATGTGCATTCCGGCATTTTTCGGGCATTCCTCTGGTGTGTCGCGTCACTGTCAGTGCGTTGCTTTTGTGGCATGGGTGTAGTGTTGCGCGCAAGGTACCCGAGTCATGGGGCCTCATGCCATGGCGCACGGGGCATTCATTCATTGGGACATATGCGGGAAAACACTTACCTTTAAGGCTCTAATTCTACTTGTTAGTACAATAGAATTTCGGGTCGGAAGCCGTTAGAAAGCCAAGTGGCGACGGTGACCGACCAACCATGAAAGGAATCTGTCCGATGCTCTCCCGCAATATGATCAATTCGCCCTGCGCCAGCGCAGGCACCATGGTTGACGCCGTTCAGCCTTCTCGCAGGATCTTGGGCGCACTGCGCACAAGGCTCCGGCGATTGGCCCTGGCCACAGCTGCTGCGCTGTCCCTGGCCGGAGCGATGGCTGTTGGTGTCCCCGCTGTCGCGCTCGCCGCACACCCGAATATCACCGCAGCGATATCCGTCGATGTCTTCTCCACCGACCCGACCAAGTTCTTTGCCGCCAACGATTACCTGTTGATGTCCAACGTCTACGAGAGCCTGTACGGACACGACGAAAAAGGCAACCTGGTGCCGACGCTCGCCACCGGCGTCGAGATCAAGGACGACGGCCTGACCTACGAGTTCACGCTGCGCCCCAATGTCAAGTTCCACAATGGCAACCCGTTCACGGCCGAAGACGTGCGCTTCAGCTGGCAGAAGGCGATCGACCCGGTGCGCAAGTGGCCGCGTGCCGGCGTGCTGGCTGCCAACATTGCCGACGTCGAGATCGTCGGCCCGCTGAAGGTGCGCATCAAGCTGAAGAAGCGCGATGCCGGCATGATGGAGAACCTCGATACCAACCTGTTCATGCTGAACAAGAAACACGTGGAGGCAGTGGGCGACACGGTGTTCGGCAACAACCCGATGGGTACCGGCCCGTTCGCCTTCAAGGAGCGCAAGATCAAGGAGTACATCGCGCTCGAAGGTTTTGCCGCTTACTGGGGCAAACCACCTGCGGTATCCAAGCTGATGCTGCGGATCGTCACGGACGAGTCCACCCGCCTGGCACAACTGCAGTCGGGCGAGGTCGACATCGTCGACAACGTGTCGCCATTTCTGGCGGTGCGCATGAAAGGCGTGCAAACCCTCAAGGTGATCCAGGGGCCGACCTTGCGCAACATGTACATCATGATGAACGCGACCGGCAGGAACGAGCGCATGAAGAACGAGGAAGTCCGTCGGGCGCTGATGAGCATGGTCGACACCGAGAAACTGACCAAGAGCGTTTACCTCGGGTTCGCCCAGCCAGCCGCGCTGAACTGCGGCAAGGGTGGCGTCGGTTGCATCGGTACACCAGCGCCGCGCATCGATGCCAAGCAGGCGCGCGAGATGCTGGTCAAGGCCGGTTTCGATTTCTCCAAGCCGCTTAATTTCTACGGTATGGCGGCCGGCTTCATTCCACAGACCCGCGAGCTGGTGGAGGCGCTGGCCCAGCGCTTTTCCGAGGCTGGTGTGCAAACCAAGATCACGCTGCTGGAATACGCCGCCTGGGTGCAGGCCGAGATGGACAAAAGCCCGGAGATCGACATGATCTTCTGCATGTTCCCTGACTACAGCAAGGAACCCAGTGGCCGCTTGCAGCGCGGCATGCGCACCGGCAGCCAGTTCTCGTGGTACGAGGATCCGGTGCTCGACGACATGATCGACAAGATGAATGATTTCACCAGCGTGCCGGCACGCGAGAAGCACGTCAGCGGCATCTACCAGCGCATCAACGACAAGGCGGCTATCATTCCGCTTTGGGCCACCGACATGATCTACGTGGCACGCAGCGACGTGCAGTGGGTTCCCACGCCGAACGCGACCTGGCCAGTGTTCAAGAACATCGTCAAGAAGGCCAAATGATGCTGCGTCGGGGTCGTCACCTCATGGTGCGGTTGTCATGACCGAAGTTGCGGTGCGCGGCCCCCACGCGGTACAGCTTGAAGACCGCTACGCGTTGCGCGACGGCGAGGTGTTCCTCACCGGCTTGCAGTCGATTGTGCGCATTCCGGTCGAGCAAAACCGGCTCGACCAGCGCAACGGCCTCAAGACGGCCACTTTCATCTCGGGTTACCCCGGCTCCCCGCTCGGGGCGCTCGACCTGGAGCTGCTGCGCCAGAAGAAGCTGCTCGACGCCCATGATGTGAAGTTCGTGCCAGGCCTCAACGAGGAACTGGCCGCCACGGCGGTGCAGGGCTCCCAGTTGACGTCGATCATGGGCGAGCTCACCCACGATGGCGTGGTGGGCATCTGGTACGGCAAAACGCCCGGTCTGGACCGCGCCACTGACGCCTTGCGGCATGCCTGCTGCGGTGGTGCGTCAGCCAAGGGCGGGGCATTGGTGCTGGTCGGTGATGACGTGGTTGCCAAGTCGTCGGCAATTCCCAGCGCGTCCGAGATCGCCATGGCGGAAAAAGGCATGGCTGTGTTCTGCCCGTGCGACCCGCAGGACATCGTCGACCTGGGCTTGCACGGCATCGCATTGTCGCGTTTCTCCGGCCTGTGGAGCGGCCTCAAGCTCGCTACCAACCTGCTTGACGGCGGCGGCACGGTCGCAGTGCGTATGCAGCAGGTGCAGCCGGTGATACCCGACAACATGATCGACGGCGTGCCGTTTCAGCATGTCGTGTCGGCGAATTACATGAACAAGGCGAATTCGGCCGAGATCGAGCGCTCGCTGGTGACCGCCCGGCCGGAGCTGGCGCGCCGGTATGCGCGCGCCAATGGGTTGAACCGGATCGAAGGTGATCCGGCGGCCAGGATTGGTTTTGTCGTTGCCGGCATGCCGTATCTCGACCTGCACCAGGCGCTGGCGACACTGGGCATCGATGCTGCAGGGCTGGCGTCGTCTGGCATCCGCGTGCTGAAGCTCGGGCTGGTCTCTCCGCTGGAGCCGCAGATCGTGCTGGAATTTGCAGCCGGTCTGGACGAGATCGTGGTGGTGGAGGAGAAGCGCGCATTCATCGAACTCGCGATCAAGGATCTTTTCTACGGCCGGCCGAACGCGCCCGCCGTGTACGGCAAACGGGCCCCCGACGGGTCCGAGCTGGTCCGACCCAACGCCGACCTGCCACCGGGCGTGATAGCGGCCGCCATCGCGCCACGTATCCTCGCGCACCTGGACATTCCGTCGGTCCGCGCCTGGGTCGAGCGGCGCCAGGCGCCCGCACGCGCCACCATCGCGCTGCTGCCACTGGTCAATCGCACACCGTATTTTTGCTCCGGATGTCCGCATAACCGCTCCACCGTGGTGCCTGAAGGCTCCCTGGTGGGAGTCGGTATCGGTTGTTCGGCGCTGGCAGTGGCTCGGCCCGAGGCAAAGGTCGGCGCCAACATCGGCCTGTGCCAGATGGGGGGAGAGGGCCAGATGTGGGTCGGCATGGCACCCTACGTACGCCAGAAACACTTCGTGCAGAACCTGGGTGACGGCACCTACCACCACTCCGGCAGCCTGGCCATCCGCGCCAGCATCGCCGCCGGCTCCAACATCACCTACAAGTTGCTCGTCAATGGCTCGGTGGCCATGACCGGCGGCCAGAATGTGGTCGGCGGCAAGGGCGTACCGCAACTGGTCGACGAGTTGATCGCCGAGGGCGTGGCCCGGATCATCGTCACCACCAACGACCCGGCGCGCTACCGTGGCGTGCGCCTCGCCAAAGGGGTCGACTTGCGCCACCGCGACCGGCTCGACGAAGCCCAGCGTGAATTGGCAGCGATCAAGGGCGTGACCGTCCTGATCCACGACCAGCCCTGTGCGACCGAACTGCGGCGCAAGCGCAAGCGCAAGCTGGCGGTCGAGCCGACCCAGCGCCTGTTCATCAACGAACGTGTCTGCGAAGGCTGCGGCGATTGCGGCGACAAGTCCAACTGCCTGTCGGTGCAGCCGACGCAGACTGAATTCGGGCGCAAGACGCGGATTCACCAGGCATCCTGCAACAAGGATTACTCCTGCGTGCTGGGTGATTGCCCGTCGTTTGTGCTCGTCACACCGGGCGCACGCCGCGCCAACGGCAACGCGAGCGAAGCACTGGCCAGCGACAGCCTGCCAGCACCGGTGCAGAAGGTCGCGCCGGACGGCTTCAATATGCGCATCACCGGCATCGGTGGCACCGGTGTGGTCACCACCGCGCAGATTATCTCGACTGCGGCCACCATGGCGGGCATGCACATTCGTGCCTTCGACCAGCTCGGCATGTCGCAAAAGGGTGGTGCCGTGGTCTCGGACATCAAGTTCTCGCCGCATCCCTTTGTCGGTGCGAACAAGGTCGAGCCCGGCGAGTGCGACTTGTACCTCGGCTGCGATTTGCTGGTGGCGGCCAACGACGTCAACCTGTCCGCCGCATCGCCAGGCCGCACCATCGCGATTGTGTCGACGGCGCAGGTGCCCACGGGAGCGATGGTCACCAACGTGGCCATGGCCTACCCGGACGTCGACGCGACGCTCGAACGCATCAAAGTCGTGACCCGGGCCGCCGAAAGCGCATTCTCCGATGCGCGCGAGACCATGCTCGCGCTGTTCGACGACGACCAGTTTGCCAACATCTTCCTGGTCGGTATGGCGGTGCAGGCCGGTGCGCTGCCGATCGACCCGGCACTGGTCGAGAAGGCGATCGAACTCAATGGCGTGGCCGTAGAGCGCAATATCCAGGCTTTCCGCCGTGGACGGCAGTGCATTGCCGCACCCGAGGCGCTCAAGGCGGCGCTTCCCGCCGCAGCGAACAAACCCGACGCGCCTTCTGCCGAAGCCCGGGTGATCAGCGCGGTCGTCGATTGCGCTGGCGACCAGCCGCTGGCCGCGATCGTGCTGCACCGCGTCGGCGAACTCATCGCCTACCAGAACGCCGCCTATGCGCGACGTTATGCGCTGTCAGTCGAGCAATGCCGCGCGCGCGAATTGGCGGGGATCGGAGCGTCTGGCCCGATCACGCTGGCGTTTGCACGCAACCTCTACAAGCTGATGGCGTACAAGGACGAATACGAAGTGGCGCGCTTGTCGGTGGACCCGGCTTTCGAGCGCACGCTCGAAAGAGACTTCGGCGTCGGCGCGCGCTACGCCTTCCAGCTGCATCCGCCGGTCCTGGCCGCCCTGGGCCTCAAGAACAAGATCAGCCTGGGTAGCTGGATCAAGCCAGGCCTGAAACTGCTGGCCGCCGTGCGCGGCGTGCGGGGCACCTGGATCGACCCATTCGGTCGCGATGCGGTGCGCCGCATCGAGCGCGCGCTGATCGATGAATACGCGCAGGCCATGGCCTTGGCCATGCAGGGCCTGAGCCCGGCCAACGCGGCACAGGTCAGCCAGCTTGCCGCACTGCCCGACGTTGTGCGCGGTTATGGCGAGGTCAAGCTCGCGAACGTGGCGAAATTTCGCGCCCAGCTCGCCGCCTTGCTGTCTGCGCTAAGCGGGCGCGCCGGTCGCTCGGAGGTGTCGCCGTGACAACGCACCGCGTCGCGGCCCACTGACATGCCGATCTTCATCCTGCGCCGCGGCGCGGAGGCGTTTGTCACCTTGTTCGTGCTGACCATCGTCATCTTCGCGCTGGCGCGCCTGGCCGGCGACCCGGTCCCGTTGGTGCTGGGCATGGAGGCAACCAAGGCTGACATCGAGTTCTACCGCCGTCAGTACGGACTCGACAAGCCACTGGTGATGCAGTACCTGACCTTCCTGGGCAACATCAGCCAGGGCGATTTCGGCGTCTCGTTTCGCTACCGCGTGCCGGCCATCGACCTGATCCTGCCGGCATTGTGGGCCACCTTCAAGCTGGTCAGCGTGGCGATGTTGCTGGCGGTGGCAGTCGGTGTGCCGCTGGGTGTTCTCGGCGCGGTCAAACCGCGCGGACTGTTGTCGCGCATGGTTGGCTGGTATGCGGCGGCCGGTGAATCCATACCCAGCTTCTGGTTCGCGCTGGTCTTGATGCTGGTGTTTGCGGTCACGCTGGGCGTGCTGCCGTCCTCCGGCTACGGCACCTGGCGGCACTTCGTGCTGCCAGTGTGCACACTGGCCCTGTTCTCGTCAGCGTCGCTGGCGGCATTGACACGCGCCAACATGGTCAGCGTACTGCAAAGCGATTTCGTCAAGATGGAGCGCAACCTGGGCATGCCCGAGCACCTGATCATCTTCAAGCATGCGCTGCGCAACGCCTCGCTGCCGATCATCACTTTCCTGGGGCTGCAATTCGGCGTGTTGCTGGGCGGTGCAGTTGTGACGGAGCGGGTGTTTGCCTGGCCCGGCATCGGACAGGTGCTGGTGGAGGCCATCTTCACACGTGACTACCCGATCATCCAGGCTGGGGTGCTGGTCACCGCGTTCTGCTTCATGATCATCAACCTGGTGGTGGACGGCATGGTGGGTGTTCTGGATCCGAGGGTACGCCAATGACCGGCCCAGACGCGTCGCCTGTGCGCCCATCGTCGGGCTGGGGGCGTCGTTGCGCGGGATGGATCGCCGCGCTTGCGGGCAAGGCAGGGCCACCCAAGCTGGCCACCCTGATGTGCCTGCTGCTGGTCATTGCGGCTGTTTTCGGCACTTCAGTCACGCCGTATTCCGAGACCACAATCGACTTCGAAGCCGTCATGACCCCGCCGTTCTGGGAAACCGATGGCACCTGGCGCCATCCGTTCGGCACCGACCAACTCGGGCGCGACATCCTGAGCCGGTTGGTGGCCGGCGCCCAGGTGTCCATGATGGTGGCTATCGCCGCAGTGCTGGTCGGTGGCACGCTGGGCACGCTGATCGGGCTGATTGCCGGCTACTTTGGCGGCGTGATCGGTGCCGTGTTGTCGCGCTTGACCGAGGCCTTTCTGGCCCTGCCGTTCATCCTGATGGCCCTGGCGCTGGTGGCAGCCTTCGGCCCCGGCCTCTCCAACATCATCATCGTGATGGTGCTGACCAACTGGGCGCGTTACGCGCGGCTTGTGCGCAGCGAGGTGCTCGGCATCAAGGAGCGCGATTTTGTGCTGCTGGCCCGCATCGCCGGGGTTTCCCGGTTTCGCATTGCCGTGCGCCATGTGCTGCCGAATGCGGTCAACTCGGTGGCTATCCTTGCGATCCTGGATGTCGGGCGCGCCATGATGCTGGAGTCGGCGCTGTCGTTTCTCGGGCTGGGTGTGCAGCCCCCGAGCGTCTCGTGGGGCGTGATGCTGGCCGATGCCAAGTCATTCATGGGGTTCGCCTGGTGGCTGGCGCTGTTCCCGGGCATTGCCATCTTTCTGTCGGTGTTGAGCTTCAGTGCGCTGGGCGACTGGCTGCACACCAAGTTCGATCCGCGCACCGGCTTGTAGGAAATAAAAGGATGGCCCTGCTTTCAGTACGCAACCTGAGCGTCGAATTCGGCCCCCGCGACAAGCCTATCGCGGCGGTGGCGAATGCCAGCTTCACCGTGGAGTCCGGTCAGATCGTCGGTGTGGTCGGCGAATCCGGCAGCGGCAAGTCCACCATGTGCACCGCGCTGATGCGCTCGCTGCAGTCGACCGCCCGTGTCAGTGGCGATATCGACTTCGACGGAAAATCGCTGTTGTCGCTCACGCTGGCGCAGATGCGTGACATCCGCGGGCGCGACCTGTCGATGATCCTGCAGAACCCGATGACCTCGCTCGATCCGCTGTTCACCATCGGCAATCAGGCACGTGAGGTGTTGCGGCTGCACGGCGCACGGCCCGCAGCCACGGAGCGCGATGCTGTGGACCTGTTGCGCAAGGTCCGGATCACGGCGCCCGAGATGCGGGTGAGCCAGTACCCGCACCAGATGAGCGGCGGCATGAAGCAACGCATCCTCACTGCGTTCGCCACCGCCTCATCACCCAAGCTGCTGATCGCCGACGAACCCACCACTGCCCTCGACGCCACGGTGCAGGAAGAGATCCTGTCGCTGTTCTGGGAGATCCGCAACACGTCGAATGTGGCCATCATCATCGTCACACACGACCTGAGCGTGGTGCGCCGCATCAGCGACCGAACACTCGTGATGTACGCCGGGCGGATCGTTGAGGCCGGGCCCACCCAGGCCGTTTTTGGCAACCCGAAACATCCGTACACGCAGGGCCTGATCGGCTCCATGCCCCGGGTGGTGGACGGCCGGGTCGAACTCAACTCGATCCCGGGCCAGGTGCCGCGGCTCGACCAACTCGGCGCTGGCTGCGCTTTCGCCGAGCGCTGTACGCATGCCACCGCTGCGTGCGCGCGGCAGCCGGCCTATCGCACGGTCGGCGCGCAGCACGAGGTCGCATGCTGGCACCAGGACACCAGCGCGTCCATACCGCCTTTTGCACCCTCCGTCCAATGACACCCATGCCGGACCAAGCCAACCCCAGCTCCAGCAGCCCGCCACTGATCGAGGCGCGCGGCCTGCAAAAGCGCTACCGGCTCAGCCGCCAGCGGCTGTTCCAGCCGGCGCCGTCGGTGCTGGCCGTCGACGACGTGTCGTTCAAGGTCCACCGCGGCTCCACCTTCGGCCTGGTTGGCGAGTCGGGCAGTGGCAAGACGACTGTGGCCAAGATGCTGCTCAAGATCGAGCGCCCGACTGCCGGAACCCTGCTGGTGGAGGGCCAGGACATCTTCGCGCAGGATGCTGCCGGCGAGCGCCAGTACCGCAGCATGGTCCAGACAGTGCTGCAGGACCCGTATGGCGCCCTCAGCCCGCGGCTGCGCGCGGGCCGGATTGTTGCGGAGCCGCTGGTCACCAAGAGCCGACTGAGCTGGGCACAGGCTGAGGAGCAGGCCGGCGCGCTGATGGAACTGGTCGGCCTGCGTCGCGAGGACCTGCGCAAATACCCGCATGAATTCAGCGGCGGTCAACGCCAGCGCATTGCCATCGCACGGGCCTTGTCGGTCGACCCGCGCATCATCGTGCTGGACGAATCGGTGTCGGCACTCGACGTCTCGGTGCGTGCCCAAATCCTGAAGCTGCTGGAGGAAGTCCAGCGCAAGCTCGGTGTGACCTACCTGTTTATCGGCCACGATCTGGCCGTGGTGCGCTACATGTCGACCGATGTCGGTGTGATGTACCTCGGGCAGCTGGTCGAGATTGGATCGGCCATGCAAGTGTTTAGCCGACCGCTGCATCCCTATTCCCGGCAACTGGTGGCCGCCGGCTCCGCCGAGACCCGGATCGGCGCACTGGGCGTGGCCAGCGACCTGCCAAGCCCGATCAATCCGCCCCCTGGTTGCCGCTTCCATACCCGCTGCCCGCACGCGACGCCCGAGTGCTCCACCCAAACACCGGTGTTGCGCGAGATGGAACCCGGACATTTCGGGCGTTGTCACCACATGGAAAAGATCGCTGCCTAGGCAGCAGCGGCGCCGGCCCGTTATGCCAGTCGTGCGCGCGTCAACGGTTTGAGTAACAAGGAGCGAACATGGTAAGACCCGTCATCATCAGCTGCGCAGTCACCGGGGGCTCGGTCGAGGCGACCCGCATCAACCGGCATGTTCCGATCACGCCACAGCAGATCGCCGATGAATGTATTGCGGCAGCCCGCGCCGGCGCCCATATCACCCATATTCATGTGCGCGAGCCCGACTCCGGCAAGGCCACACTGGAGCCGAAGTATTTCCGTGAGGTGGTGCAACGCATCCGCGACAGCGGCGTCGACGTGCTGATCAACCTGAGCACCGGGTTTGGCGGTATCTTCATTCCCAGTGGCGACGACCCGCGCCGCGCATCCAGCGACAGCAATATCACTACGCCTGAAGAGCGTGTCGGCCATGTGCTGGAACTCAAGCCCGACCTGTGTAGCCTGGATGTGGTCAGCATGAACCTGGACGCGTCGGCATTCATCAACGTGCCGCAGCACCTCGACCGGATGGTGAACCTGATCACGGCCGCCGGTGTCAAGGCGGAACTGGAGGTCTTCGACCTCGGTCATTTGCGGCTCGCGGCCGACATGGTGCGCCGCGGCCTGGTCAAGGCACCACCTTTGTTCCAGCTGTGCCTGGGTGTCAACTGGGGCGCCCCGGCCGACACCGAGACCATGCTGCTGATGCGCAACCAGTTGCCCGCGGGCGCGGTGTGGGCGGGTTTTGGCATTTCCCGTCTGCAGTTCCCGATGGTGGCACAGGCGGTGATCCTCGGTGGCCATGTGCGTGTCGGCCTGGAGGACAACCTGTACCTGGCGCAAGGCCAGCTCTCGCCCGGCAATGCGCCGCTGGTGGAGCGGGCGGTGCAGATCATCAACGCGGTCGGCGAGCGGCCCGCCACGATGGCGGAGGCCCGGCAATTGCTCGGGCTCTGAGCCTGGCCCCACGACATCCCGGATGACTGCCACCATGCCCACCAGATCCAGCCCGGCGCGGCCGATGACCATCGCCGACCTGCCGGTCCAGCACGCACTGGAGCCGCACACCCCCGCCGAGGCGCGCGCGCGTTTCTTCAACCCCGGCAATGCGTTCGACATCCAGCTACCGGCGGTTCCTGACCATATCTTCCTGGCCGAACCGGCGCGGGCGCTGGACGCCGCGTCGCCGACCGGACTGATCGCCTGCGATCTGTCTGCCGTGCTGGATTGCCCCTTTCCGGCGACATCGCCGCTGATCCTGGCGCGCTACGGCCGGATCCGGGCGGGCGAAAGCCTGCAGACCGCCTTCGCCGCCAGCGGCGTCATCTGTTATGTGATCCAGGGGCAGGGCGCCAGCAGTGGTCACTCCGGGGCCATCCGGTGGCAGCAGGGCGACGTGTTCATCTTGCCTGGCGGAGAGCCCTTCACCCATTCGGCTGCGTCGGACGCGGTGTTGTGGATCGTGACGAACGAGCCGCAACTGGCCTTCGAGGCGCTCCAGCCCCCGGCTGTTGGCCAGGCGCCTACCGATCTGGTGCACTACACGGCACCTGAGATCGCGCGCCAGCTCAAGATGCTGCAGGATATCGGCCGTGATGAAGCGACAGCGGGCATTGCGGTGTTGTTCTCGTCGGACCGGCAGGAGTTCCGCCGCAATGTGCTGCCGACGCTGACGCTGGCGATGAATGCCTTGCCTCCCGGCACCTCGCAGCGCGCGCACCGGCACAACGCGGCAGCCGTCATGCTGCTGGTCCAGACGGAAGGCGCCTATTCGCTGATGGACGGCAAACGCAAGGACTGGGCACCGTGGGCGACCACGGTCACGCCACCCGAAAGCGTGCATTCCCACTACAACGATGGCGAGCGCCAGGCGGTGTTTCTCGTGGTGCAGGACGGGGGGCTGTTCTACCACTTGCGCAGCATGGGGTTCTCGTTCGCCGAACAGCCACCCTGATTCTTCACCCACCGCACCGTTCAATCGGAAAGGAAACCTGCCATGGCATTGACCACCAGTGACCCCGGGATTGCAGCCCGGCGCCAACGCGCCTGCCAGACGCTCATGCGCCAGGCGCACGCCATCCTCGACAAGGAGGGCAGCACGCCGTCGGCGCTGCACGCGCTCAAGATCAAGCTGGCCGCGCTGGCTGCGCGCGCCGAGCTGTTTCCGACCCGCGATTTCCCCTTGCCTCTGCACCAGGGCCGGCTGCATTCGCTGCTGGTGGAGCCTGACGATGGCCTGGCTTTGCACCTGCTCATCGGCATGCCGGGAAAGATGTCGAATCCGCATGCACACAGCATCTGGTGCGTGAACGCCTCGGTGCACGGGAGCGAGCGCCATGTCATGTGGCGGCGCACCGACGACGGCTCCGTGCCGGGGCATGCCACCATCAAACCTGTCGGCGAGGTCCTGATGGAGCGCGGGCATGGTTATGCGATGGCGGACCATGACATCCACAGCCAGCAGGTGGTGGGCGACGAACCCTCGGTCATCCTGGCCTTGTACGGGCACGCATTCGAGCGTTTCCCGTCGGTCATCTGGTTCAACCAGGAATTCTCCACGGTGCGCAAATTGACTTCACGGCGCGGGCAGGCGGCAGCATGAAAAAACGCGATTACCAGATCACGGTCGGAAATACCGGCGCGACGATTGCCTGCCGCTCGGACCAGACCATTCTGCAAGCCGCGATGGGGGCCGATATCGATTACCCGTTTGCCTGTGCCAGCGGCAATTGCGGCATGTGCGTGTCGCAACTCACATCCGGCAAGGTGTCGATGCTGCCGCGTGCGGATTCCGCGCTCAGCCCGGAACAGGCAGCGTCGGGCAAGACCCTCGCATGCCGTGCGCAGCCGCGTTCCGATCTGGTGGTGTCCTGGCTGGGACGGGGGGGCCGCTGACTGTTCGGGGTGCCGTCCCGCGCGCCTTGCGGTGACGAAAAGCTGCGCCGCTGCAGGCCCAGGTACAGGAACCGATCTGTCAGGCCGGGCCGGTTGCGGCGCGCAGTTCGTCGGCCAGCACCGGGACACCCATCGAGATGGTGTGCATGCCCAGAATCGATACCAGCTCGAGGACTTCCATGATTTCGTGGCGGGTGGCGCCGAGCTGGATGGCCTTGCGGATGTGCTGGCGCACCCCTGGCCCATGCAGATGCGTGGCGGCCGCATCAACGGCCAGCAGGACGAACTCCCTGATCTTCGGCTCGATATGGGCCTTCTTCAGGGGCACGGTCGTGAAGTGCAGGTTGGCCCGGAAAAGCTCCAGGTCGAGCACCAGAAATTCTTCCAGGTACGGCGCCCAGGCGCCGTGCGCGGCGATGTACTGGTCCTTCAGCGCTTGCTGTTCGGGCGTCAGGGCCATGTCCACTTCCTGTCCGGCGGCGCGCAGCTCTTCGACCAGGATCGGAACGGACAGCGACACGGTGTGTATGCCCATGGTCGCCACCAGCTCGTAGACCTCCATGATCTCTTCCTTGGTGGCGCCGAACTTGAACGCGTTGCGCAGGTGGATGCGCAGTCCGGGCTCGTACATGTGCGTGGTGGCGCAGTCGATCGCCACGTAGATGAACTCCTTGACCTTGGGCGGCAGGTGGCCCTTCTTCCAGGCCACCGAGCCGAATTCGAGGAAGGCCTCGAACATCTCGACATCGAGGGCCAGGAAGTCGTCCCAGAACGGGGCCCACCAGCCACGGTTCTGGATGAAGCCCTCCTTGAGGGCCTTGCGCCGCGGGTCCTGGGCGATGATCTTGAGTACGTCGATGTCCATGAAGAACCTTTCAGGTCGGTGGGTGACAGGGTGGTGGCGATGTGGTCCGGACTCGGCTGTCCGTCAGGCCGGGAGGGTCGGGTCGACGAGCAGCTTGCCGAAGACCTGTCGGCTGCCCAGCAGGGCTTGCGCCTGGGGGATGTCCTGCAGCGCAAACACCTGCTGGATCACCGGGCGGACCTTGTGCTTCTCCACCATGCTCATGATGTCCAGAAAGTCGCGGCGCGCGCCGGCAAACGAGCCGATCAGGGTGTGTTCCTTGATGAACAGGTGCCACAGGTTGATCTTGACCGCTGGGCCTGAATGGGCGCCGCAGGTCACCAACCGGCCACCACGCGCCAGCGCCCGCAGGCTGCCCTCCCAGGTGGCTTCGCCGACGTGTTCGAAGACCACGTCGACACCGCGTCCGCCGGTCCATTTGCGGATCTGCTCCGGCCAGGACGGGTCGCGGTGGTTGACCGCGAATTGCGCGCCCATCTCCAGCGCCTGGCGCACCTTGTCGTCGCTGCCGGCGGTGGCGAGCACGCGTGCACCCGCCGTGGCGGCGATCTGCATGCCCAGCACACCGATGCCGGAGCCGGCGGCGATGATGAGCACGTCCTCGCCGATGCGGATGTCGGCACGCCGGCGCAGCATGTGCCAGGCGGTCGGTCCGGTCACCGCCACGGCGGCGGCCTCGGCATACGACAGCGACGCGGGCAGGGCCAGCAACTGGCTGGCCGGTGCCACGGTGTATTGCGCATAACCGCCCGGGGTCTGCACGCCGAACACGCGCCCGCGCAGGCACATGTTGGTGGAGCCGACCTGGCAGAAGGAACACTCGCCGCAACTCAGGATCGGGTCGACCACCACGCGGTCTCCGGCCGACCACTTCGTGACGCCCGGGCCCACGGCTACAACGTCGCCGGCCACCTCGGTGCCCGAAATGTGGGGCATGGGCGGGGCCTGCGGCGTCTGGCCATCGCGGGTGAGCAGGTCGACCTGGTTCAGGCCACAGGCACGCACGGCCAGCAGCACCTCGCCCGCGCCCGGCGTGGGCACGGGCACATCGGTGTCAAGCCGCAGTACACCGTGGCCGTCGACGTCATGCAGGCGCATCGCGCGCATCGTGGTCTTCATTTCTTGCCCTTCTTGAAACTGTTGAGGTAAGCCGCCTTCTTGTCCTTGAACTCCTGCGACTGGAAGGTCAGACCGTTGGCCACCGCCTCGACGCCCAGCTGCTCGTGCAGCCCGCTGCTGATGCCGTTGCGGATGATCAGCTTGAGCATGCGCAGCGCGTCCGAACCCATGCTGCCCAGGTGTTGCGCGAGCGCGTCCATGCGCGCCTCCAGCGCCGGCTGGTCCTCGACGAGTTCGTTCAACAGACCCCACGACAGGCCCTGCTCGGCCGGGATGGGGCTGCCCAACACTGCCATCTGCATGGTGCGCGAGACGCCAATTTGCCGTTGCATCAGCCAGCTCAGGCCGAAGTCCTGGATCACGTCGAGCATCATCGGCACCATCCAGAAGCGCGCCTTGCGCACCGAGATGCGCATGTCGCACGCCATCGCCAAGCCGAGGCCGCCGCCGCCGCAGGCATCGCCATTGATGGCGGCGATAGTGACGAACGGTGCGCCGTAGAGCGCTTCGATCACGCGGTGCTGGGAATTGAGCAGCCGGGTGCCCGAAAAGATCGAGGTATCGGTGACGTTCTCCATGAAGAACGGCGTGCCGAGATCGACGCCGGCCGAGAACAGACGGCCGGTACCGGTAAGGACCATCGCATTCAGGGCGCCGTTGCCCTGCAGCGTCCCCAGGGCGTCGAGCAGCTCTTCGAGCATCTCGGGGTCAAGGGAGTTGAGCTTGTCGGGCCGGGTCAACGTGAGGCGTGCAATCGCACCCTGGACTTCCAGCTTGATTGTGTTGTAGTTTGCAGTTGTCATGGACTTTCCTTCCAGGGGTTGAACAGGTGGCGACCCGGACGGGTCAGGCGGTGGGCGGTGGCAGGTGGATAGCCCCGCCGTTGTACGCATCGTAGGCGGCCTCCATCAAGGCTTCGGTCAGTGTCGGATGGGCATGGATGGTTTCCATGAGGGCGGGCAGGGTCAGCTCCATCTGCACCGCCAGCGTGGCTTCGCCCAGCAGGTTGGTGACATCCGCGCCGACCATGGCGACACCCACCACCTGGTTGGTGTCGCCGTCGGCCAGGATCTTCACGAAGCCGTCGGTGTCCCCGTTGGTGATCGCCTTGCCGCTGGCGGCAAACGGAAACTTGCCGATCTTCAGGTGCGGGTGCTGCGCGCGTGCCTGGGCTTCGGTGAGGCCGACGGCGGCGATTTCCGGCGCTGTGTAGACCGCCCTCGGAATGGCCCGGGTGGCCATGCTCCACGGCTGCCCCAGCATGTGCGCCACCGCGCATTCGGCCTCGGCCGCCGCCTTGTGGGCCAGCAGCAGACCGCCGCGCACGTCGCCCACGGCATACACATGCGGCACCACCGTGCGACAGTGGTCGTCGGTGACGATCGCGCCGGCATGCACCGTGATGCCGGCCCGCTCCGGTGCGAGTTCTTTCCAGCGGGGCCGGCGGCCTACGGCGACCAGTACGGTGTCGGCGATGACCTCGCGCGCCCCGGCGGGTGTGGAACAACGCACGCCCAGTGCTCCGTCCACCTGCCGGATGCCCAGCACGGCAGCGCTGGTTGCGATGTCCACACCCTGCCGTGCCAGCTTGCGCTGCAGCACGATCGTGACATCGGCGTCCTCCTCGGGCACCAGACGTTCCATCTTCTCGACCACCGTGACCTGCACGCGCAGGTCGCTGAAGATCTGTGCGAACTCGGCCCCAATCACACCACCACCGACGATCAGCACGCGCCGGGGCAGGGCGGTCAGCGCCAGCGCCCCGTCGCTGGTCACCACGCCGGCGAGTTCCACGCCGGGGATGGGAGGCACGATGGGTTCGGAACCGCTGGCGATGACGATCAGGTCGGCAACCAGCTGCGCTCCGGTCTCGCGCACACGCAGCGTCCTGGCGTCGGTGAACTCGGCCATGCCCTGCACCAGGGTGATCCGGTTGCGCTTGACCAGGGTGGCGACGCCGCGCACCAGCTTCTGGACGGCTTCGTTCTTCTTGTGCATCACCACGCCAAAATCGGCTTTCAGCGCCTCCGGGTCGACCCCGAAGTGGCCCAGCGTGGCCAACTCGCGGAATTGGAGGGACTGGTGCAGCAGGCTCTTGGTGGGAATGCAGCCGACGTTGAGGCAGGTGCCGCCAAGTGCGCCGACCTCGACCAGCGTCACGGTGAGCCCTTCGCGCGCGGCGCGGATCGCCGCGGTGTAACCGCCGATGCCGCCACCGATGACTACGAGGTGCCGGGGTGAAGCCGCGCTGCTCATAGGATCAGGTCGCATTCGCCATCGATGACGCGTTCGTCACGCTGGTTCAGGCAGACGAAGCCGATCTCGATCAAGCGGTGCCCGTCGAGTTGCCGGTCGCCGCGCACGCTCGCTTCAGAACGAATCACATCGCCAGGACGCGACGGTGCACGGTAGCGCAGCCGGATCGCCGTATCGCGCGGCAGGGCGTGCGCGTTGCGCCAGCGCATGATGGACTGGAACACCGGCTCCATCGGAATGCAGCCGTGCGCGATCGTGCCGCCGAAGGCGGACGCCGTCGCGGCCTGGGCGTCGACATGGATCGGGTTGAAGTCACCCGAGATCGCCGCATAGATGTCGATCATCTCCTGCGTGATGTGGATCTCGCAGGCCGGCAGGGTGTCGCCGATGTGGATGGGATCGTGCGGCTGGCTCATGGGACGATCGCCGTGAAGCTGACAGAGCACACCAGTGCTCCGGCCTGGTTGTGGGTGCGCATCTCGTATTTCATGAACCGCCGGTTCTTGCGCTCGAAGGTCTCGACGATGCGAAACTGTGTCAACAACTCGTCCCCCACGCGGGCCGGCACGCCAAATACGTCCTCGTCGCCCATGCGGATGGCGCCCGGAGGAAAGATCGCGTTCTCCCAGCCCAGGCGCAAACCATAGGTCAGACCCATGCTCGGCGGTGTCATGGGCTCCTGGCCGGCGGGTGTTGCCTGGTAACCCATCAGGCTGCGGAAGCGCTCGACCTCGGCCGCGGTGACAATGCAGCGGCCTTCACACAGCACCTGGCCCAGGCGTGCGGTATCGAAGGCGAAGTCCGGGTTCATCGGGCTTACCGCAGCTGGGCCAGCAGCAGTGCCGGTTGCTCCAGCAATGCCTTGAAACGGGCCCGGAACTCGCCGGCCATGGCGCCGTCGATCAGGCAGTGGTCGAAGGTCAGGCTGATCGACATCATGGGCCGGATGACGATCTGCTTGTCGCGCACCACCGCCTCGTCGCTGATCTGTCCGATGCCCAGCAGTGCGGACTGCGGCGCGTTCAGGATCGGGGTTTCGAAGTCGCCACCGTAGCTGCCGAAATTGCTCAGCGTGAAGGTGCCGCCGTCGACATCGTCGCGGGTCAGCTTGCCGGCACGGGCCTTGTCGATCAGGGCCAGCCGCGCGCGCGACAACTCCACCAGTGTCAGTTGGTCCACATGGCGGATCACCGGAACAATCAGCCCGCCGTTGACCGACACCGCCAGGCCGATGTTGACTGCGTTCCAACTGACGATGTCGTCGCCGTCGATCCAGGCGTTCATCTCTGGCATGGCGGCCAGCACCGTGGCGGCGGCCTTGAGCACGATGTCGGTGTAGGTGATACGCACACCCAGCGTGTCGGCGGCGGCAACCAGCGTTTCGCGCAGCCGAGCGACCTCGGCCATGTCGACGCGACCGAAACCGGTCATCTGCGCCTTGGTCGCCAGACTCTGCATCATGCGCTTGGCAATCGCCTTGCGCATCGCCGTCATCGGGCGACGCGTGAGCGTACCGGGGGCAAGGATGGTGGTTGCCGTTGCCGTTGCCGTTGCCGCGACGGCGATGCTGGCTTGCGCGGGCGGGGCAGTTCGCGGCGGCGCCGCTTCCACGTCTCGCTTCAGGATCACACCGCCCGGGCCGGAACCCGTCACGGTGGCCAGATCGAGGTCACGCTGGCTGGCGAGTTGCCGTGCCACCGGCGAGGCCATCAGGCGCCGGCCGCTGGTGTCCTTTCCGGCACCGAGATTGGCTGGATGTACTGCCGCTGGGATGGGTGCAGCGGCCGCCGGAGCGCCGGGAAATACCGGCGCCGCGCTGCTCCGGCCTGCTGCCAATGCCGCATCGGCCGTCGGGTGCAGGTAGCCAGCCAGGTCGGCGACCAGCAACTTGGCTCCGACTGGTGCGACGCGTTGCAGGTAACCGTCGTGTTCGGCTTCGACGTCGAACATGATCTTGTCAGTCTCGATGGTCACCAGCGTGTCGCCACGGGCCACATGTGCGCCGTCGGCGAAGCCCCATTCGACCACGGTGGCGTCTTCCATCGTCAGGCCGAGTTTCGGGATAGCGATGGCATGGGTCACTGGTGTACCTTCGCCCTGCGGGCTGCGGTGCGAGCCCCTTGGGGGCGGCCCGGCGGGGCTCATGCCAGCATCTCCCGCACGCTGGCCGCAATCCGGGTTGCATCCGGATGCAGGAACTTCTCGAAGCCCTTGCCAAAGGGTTGTGGCGTGAAAGGCGGTGTCAGCCGGCGCACCGGCACGTCCAGGTCGTAGAAGGCCCGTTCCATTATTTCGGCTGCGACTTCCGATCCGAAGCCGAAAGGTTTGTGGGCCGAGGTGACCACCAGCGCGCGGTTGGTCCTGCGTACCGACGCGGCGATGGTGTCCATGTCCAACGGGCTGATGGTGCGCGGGTCGATGACCTCGATCTCTATGCCTTCTTTTGCCAACTCCACGGCCGCATCAAGCGATTTCTGCACCATGAGACCGGTGGCCACGACGGTCACATCCCGCCCGGCCCGCTTGATGTCAGCCTTGCCAAGGGGAATCACGAGGTCTTCGCCATCGTCGATCTCCTGCTTCATGCTGTGCAGCGCCAGATGTTCGATGAAGATCACCGGGTTGTTGTCGCGGATGGCGGCCTTGAGCAGCCCTTTGGCGTCCCGCGGCGTCGTCGGCATGACCACCTTCAGTCCCGGCACATGGCCGACCCAGGACTCCAGCATCTGCGAGTGGTGCGGGCCGATGCCCATCTCGACCGCCACGCTGGTCCGGATCACCATGGGCATCGGGAAGGCACCGCTGTACAGATAGTGCATCTTGGCGGCCTGGTTGGCGATCTGGTCCAGGCACAGGCCGAAGAAGTCCATGAACATGATCTCCACCACCGGTCGCTTGCCGGTCATCGCAGCGCCCACGGCCAGGCCGACGATGACCTCTTCGCTGATCGGCGTGTCGCGCACCCGCAGCGGGCCAAAGGCCTTGTGCAGTCCGCGCGAGGCGCCGAATGCGCCACCGGCGGCGGCGACATCCTCACCGATCAGGAACACGTTTTTGTCGCGCTCCATTTCCTCGCGCAAGGCGTCGACGATGGCCCAGCAGTAGGTTCGAATGGTCATGGTGGTGGCTGGTGTTGGGGCCTAGGGGGCGTAGACATGGTCGAGCGCGCTGGCCGGGTCCGGGTCCGGGCTGGCCAGTGAAAAGTCGATGGCTTCGGTGATCTCGGCCGCCAGTCTGACCTCCAGTGCGGCCAGTCCGGCCTCGTCGAATGCGCCGCGTTGCAGGGCCAGAGCCCGAAACCGCGGCAGCGGATCCCGCGACTTCCAAAGGGCTTCCTCCTCGCGCGTGCGGTACTTGCACGGGTCACCCTGAAAGTGGCCGCCGGTGCGGTAGGTCTTGAGTTCGAGCAGGGTGGGGCCATCACCGGCGCGCGCGCGCGCCACCGCGGTGCGGGCTGCGGCGAGCACCGCCAGCACATCGTTGCCGTCGACCACCACACCCGGGATGCCATAACCCACGGCGCGCCGGGCGATGTCGGTCTCGTTGACGGTCTCCTTGAAGGGGGTCATCTCCGCGTACATGTTGTTCTCGCACACGAACAGCAGTGGCAGCTTCCAGGCCGCCGCGAGGTTCAGGGTTTCGTGGAATGCGCCCTGGTTGCTGGCGCCGTCGCCAAAAAAGGCCACAGTGACCCGGTCGATGCCGTCGAGCACCGCCGAATAGGCTGCGCCGGCGGCATACGGGATGCCCCCGCCCACAATACCGTTGCCGCCCAGGATCCCGCGTGCCGGGTCGGCGGCGTGCATTTCACCGCCGCGGCCGCCACCGATGCCGGTGGCCTTGCCGAACATCTCGGCCATCATCGGCTTGAGCGCCATGCCTTTGGCCAGGTAGTGCCCGCGCCCCCGGTGGGTCGAGACGATGCAGTCGTCCTGGCGCAGGGCGGCACAGACACCCACGGCGCAGGCCTCCTGGCCCAGGTAGGAGTGGATGTAGCCGGGGAACAGGTTCCTGGCGAAGGCCGTGTTGAGCTGGTCCTCACACTGGCGGATGCGGTACATGCCGGTATAGAGGTCCCGGACCAGCGCCAGCGGAATGTCCGCCACGACGGCGTCATCAGTGCTTGGGGGCATTTTTTTCTTCCAACTTGAGGACGTATTTCATGATCTTGCCGATACTGGTGTGCGGCAGGGACGGGCGGAATTCGCAAAACGAGGGCACCTTGAACTTCGACAGGTGGCGCGCGCACCAGGCACGGACTTCTTCTTCGGTCAGGGATTCGCCAGGGCGTAACACGACGAAGGCCTTGATCGCCTCGTCGCGCAGCGGGTCCGACACCGCGATGACGGCCGACTCGAAGATCTTCGGATGCTCGTTGAGCACCCGCTCGACCTCGCTGGCTGCGATGTTCTCGCCAGCGCGTTTGATGACGTCCTTGGAGCGGTCGAAAAAGTGGAAGTACCCATCGCGGTCGATGGACCCGTTGTCGCCGGTGTCGAACCAGCCGTCGCGCAGGCAGGCGTCGGTGGCTTGCTGGTTCTTGTAGTAGCCCGAGAACATCGCGCCGCCGCGCACCAGGATCTTGCCCACGGCGTCCACGGGCAGGTCCTGGAAGGAGTCGTCCACCACCCGCATTTCGCGGCCGAGTGTTGGCAGGCCGATGCAGTGGCGCTTGGTCACGCCATGCACGACCGGGTTGGACGAGCAGATGCCCAAGGTCTCCGACAGACCATATCCCTCGACCAGCTTGACGCCGAAACGGGTCTCGAACTGCTCCCACTCGTCGTCAGTGGTCAGCAGCGCATAGAACGAAAAACGGACGCTATGGCGGGCATCGTCCGGGTGCGCGGGCTGGGCCAGCATGGTGCGCAACTGCATCGGCACGATACTCATCAGCGTGCATTGGTGGCGACGCACCTGAAGCCAGAAGTTGGTCGCGCTGTACTGCTCGATCAGCACGATGGTCCCGCCGACCGTCAGGGTCGGCATGACTCCGACATATTGTCCGTTAACATGAAACAGTGGCAGGACGACGCAGGTACGCTCAGACGCAGTCATGCCCAGCAGCATGGCCACGGAAATGCCCTGGGTCAACGAAGCCCGGTGGCTGATCACCACGCCCTTGGGCCGCGAGGTGGTGCCCGAGGTGTAGACGATCTGGGACGGCGCCTCCGGTGCCACGGCCACCATCCTGCAGGCGGACGACGCGCTGGCCAGGATGTCGGGCAACAGCCGGAATCCGTCGGTACCCGGGCCAGGTCGGGTGGAAATCCGAACCGTTACGCCCGGGCAAACCGCCGCGACCTGGTTGAACAGGCCAATGAACCGGGGCTCGCTGATGAAGCCGACACTGTCGGAGTTGTTCAGCAGGTACTGCAGCTCGTCGGCGGCGTAGAACACGTTCACGGGAACCATCACCGCACCGGCCTGGTTGATCGCCAGCCAGGAAATAAGGAACTCAGGGCAGGTTGACACCATCAGCGCCACCGTCTGGCCAGCCCGCACGCCGTCGTCGATCAGCGCGTTGGCGAGCTGGTTCACACGCTCGGTGACAGCGCGGTAGTTCAGTGTCGTGACCTGGCCGTCGGCGCCCTCAAAGACGATGAATTCCTTGTCCGGTTGCAGGCGCGACTGCTCCTGCAGCAGGCCTGGAATGGTCTGGGTTCCCGTGACTTCCATACGCGGCGCTCCTTCGATCGGCGGGTGTCAGTAGGAGCGCGGTTGTCCGCAGCCGACCTGCGCGATGAAGTTCTTGGTCATCTCGTTGGTGACCGGCGCAAAGATCAGTTGGCGCACGTCACGGTAGTAGCGCTGCATGTGGTATTCCATCGTAAAGCCGGCGCCGGCCATCACGCGCATGCCGCGGTCGGTAGCCCGAAACGCGGCTTCGGAGGCGAAATACTTGGCAGACGCTGCGGGAACCGAGCAGTCCAGCCCCTCGTCCTGCATCCACGCCGCACGGTAAGTGGCCAGCTGGGCCAGGTCGAGTTCGACCAGGCTGTCCGCCAGCTGGTGCTGTACCGCCTGGAACTGCCCGATCGGGCGCCCGAAGGCGGTGCGGTCCAGGGCGTACTGGTTGGCGTCTTCCAGCGCGCCGCGGCCCAGGCCGTTGCACACGGCGGCGACGAAGATGCGTTCATTGTTGAGCGTGTCGAGTACGGCGTGCCAGCCCTTGTCGCGGGCGCCGATGATGGTGCTCTTGTGCACGCGTACATCCTGGTAGGAGACTTCGTAGGAATGCAGGAACCGCGATCCGAGCTTGACGATCTTGCTGTAGTGGATGCCCGGTGTGTCCTTCGGTATGAGAAACACCGTGAGGCCGTGCGATGGCTTCTTTGGGTCTTTGCTGGTGCGTACCACAACGAACACGTGGCTTGCGATATTGATGCCGGTGGTGTACACCTTGGCCCCGTTGATCACATAGTGGTCGCCGTCCTCGCGCGCAACCGTCTTGGTTGCGCCCAGGATGTCAGTCCCTCCATCGGGCTCCGTCATTGACAGCGCAAAGTGGCATGAACCGCCGGCCAGTTTGGGCAGGAATTCCTGGCGCTGCTCGGGGGTGCCATGGCGCTCCAGGGTGACGGCGCCGAAACACACATCCAGGCCATAGGCCAAGGCGACCGTCGAACTGTGTCGCGCGAGTTCCTCGATCACGATCACTTCTTCCATCACCCCGCCGCCGCTGCCACCGTACTGCTCGGAAACGGTCGCGCCCATCAAACCGATCTCGGCCATTTTGTCCAGCAGCGTCGGTGGGAATTCTTCGTTCTTGTCCCACTCGGCCACACGATCCTTGGGCATTTCATTCTCCACAAAACGCCGCACGAGATCCTGCAGCGCACGTTGCTCATCGTTGAATTGAAAGTTCATGAAATGCCCGTTAAGTTGGTGGAACTTAAAAATTGTACCACCTAGTAATAAAAGAATTCTTACGGGTTTTCCCGATTAACAACCACTATTTTGACCCGAGCGGACTTGCCTGGCGCACCGGCAGTGCTCGGCGCGCCGGTAACCTGGGCAGTCGTGTTCAGCCAGTCTTGCGTCACTGCAACCGATCCTGGGCGTGTGGTCTGAACCAAAGGTGGCTGCGAACGTGCGCGCGGCAATCCCGGCGACGGCGAGGGAAGCGGTGGGCGTGCAAACTGCGAAAATGCGAGAAACCCGGGCGCACCGTGTGCACCGCACTGGCCCAACTCCACCCGCATTCCTCCGTGACCGATTCCTGCCACCTGCTTGCGCCCCGCGCCACCCCATGGCGTATTTCCATCGCCCCGATGATGGACTGGACCGACCGCCATTGCCGCTACTTCCACCGCCTGCTGACCCGCAAGGCCCTGCTCTACACCGAGATGGTGACCACCGGTGCGCTGGTACACGGCGATGTGCCGCGCCACCTGCGTTTCAACGCCGAAGAACACCCGGTGGCACTGCAACTCGGCGGCAGCGAACCGGCTGACCTGGCGCATTGCGCCCGTCTGGGGGAGCAGTGGGGGTACAACGAGATCAACCTCAACTGTGGTTGCCCGTCCGAGCGGGTGCAGCGCGGTGCTTTCGGCGCCTGCCTGATGGCCGAACCCGCGCTGGTGGCGGATTGCGTCAAGGCCATGGTCGACGTGGTGTCGGTGCCGGTCACGGTCAAGCACCGCATCGGCATCGACCGGGGGGAAGACTACGGATTTGTGCGTGACTTTGTCGGCCAGGTCAGCGCGGCCGGCTGCAGTGTGTTCATCGTGCACGCACGCAATGCCTGGCTGAAGGGACTTTCGCCCAAAGAAAACCGCGAGGTGCCACCCCTGCGTTACGCGACCGTGCACCGTCTCAAGGCCGAGTTTCCGGATTTGACGATCATCATCAACGGTGGCATCACGACCACCGAACAGGTGCAGGAGCAACTGCACCATGTCGATGGCGTGATGCTTGGGCGCGAGGCCTACCACAACCCGTGGTGGCTGGCTTCATGGGACACATCGTTCTGGGGTGATTCGGTACAAGACGCACCCGACCGCGAAGACATCGAGCGCCAGATGTGCGACTACATGGCGCGCGAGGCGGCGCAACACGGCACCGCCTGGCGCGGAGTCGCGCGCCACATGCTGGGCCTGCGCCACGGCCTGCCTGGCGCCCGGCTGTGGAGGCAGGTCTGGAGCGACCACCGCATGCGTGATCTGCATCCCCACGCGGTGATGGAAAAGGCCCACGCCATGGCTTCAGCCCGTCCGAGCGACGGCCAAGCCCTGGCAGTTGCGCATGTTTGACCCGGCCCTGCGGCAGTTCAAGATCGCACGCACCCTGGTGTGGGTGGTGCCCGCGCTCTGGAGCGTGAACTTCATCGTCGCCCGGATGGCGCCGGGTGTGATCGGCCCGCACTTGCTGGCCTTGGGGCGCTGGGGGATTGCGGCGCTGGTGCTCGTGCTGGTGGCTCGACAGGAGTTGTGGCAGCAACGCGATGCGATACAGCGCGATTGGTGGCAGTACCTGGTGCTGGGCATCCTGGGGATGCTGATTTGCGGCGCCTGGGTCTACCAAAGTGCCCGGACGACCAGCGCTACCAATGTTGCGCTGATCTACGCAGCGGCGCCGGTTTTGATCGCGGTGGGTGCATCGCTCTGGCTGCATGAGCGCATGGCGCTGCGGCAAAAATTCGGTGTGGCGCTCGCGTTGCTGGGGGTGCTGCACGTGGTGGTCAAGGGGCAATGGGCGACGCTGACGGCGTTGCAATTCGTCCCGGGAGACCTCTGGATGCTGGCCGCCACGGTGTCCTGGGCCGCGTATGCCCTGCTTCAGAAGGTGTGGCCGTGCAGCCTGGGTGCGACTGCGCGGCTGGCGGCCATCTGCGTGGGCGGTGTGGTCAGCCTGTTGCCGTTCGCCGCCTGGGAAATGACCCAGCCAGGCCTGACGGTCTGGGGTGCCCGCGCCTGGACTCTGGTGCTGGTCTCCGCAGTCGTGCCAGGCCTGGGCGCCTACTGGATCTACGGCTGGGCGCAACGGGTGCTGGGGGCAAGCCGGGTGGCGATGGCCTTGTACCTTGGGCCCCTTTACGGTGGACTGGCGGCATGGACCATGCTGGGAGAAGCGCCAGGTTGGCACCATCTGGGTGGCGCGATGCTGATCCTGCCTGGTGTGTTTCTGGTGACTTCCACCGTACGCCCGGCGCCGACTGTCAGCCCGCCGCTTCCAGCCCGCTCTTGAAATGCGCGCGCATGCGGGCCATGGCGGCGGGTCCATCCCGTTGCACCAGTGCCGCCATGATCAGCCGATGTTCTGCCAATGACCCGTCTATGCGCCCGGACTTGAGCAAGGAGTTGTGCCGGTTGAGTTTCATCACCTTGCGCAGATCGGCCACCATCTGGCGCGACCAGCGGTTGTTGGCAATGTCCAGCAGGCGCATGTGGAACTGCTCGTTGATGCGAAAAAATTGCTCCCGGTCCAACTGCCCCGGGGCCACAGCGCTCTCCAGTTGCGCATGCAACGCCTGCAGCTCTTCCATTTGGGTGGTGCTGGCGTGGGCCGCAACCGTGCCCGCAGCATCGGATTCGAGCAGGCTGAGCAGGTGGTAGACCTCGGCCAGATCCTGTTCCGATACCTCGGTCACATAGGCGCCGCGGCGCACCTTCATGGTCACAAGTCCCTCGGCGGCGAGCACCTTGAGCGCTTCTCGCAGCGGCGTGCGGCTGATGCCGTAGGCCTCGGCGATCTTGAGCTCATCGATCCAGCTGCCCGGAACCAGTTCACGGCTGAAGATACGTTGCCGCAAGGACTCTGCCACCTGCTCATAGAGGGCGCGCGGGGCAAGAGGAAGGGCGTTCATGGTGGTGCGGTCAGGCCGGCGGTCGGGGCGGATTGTAAGTTGCGACCAAGATTTTGAATCAATAATTATGAATCACGTAAACTTGTTGATCCGCAAGCCGTAGACTGTTTGCACCTGACCGGAACCGCGCCATGAGCCAAGAGCAAGCCAAGACACCCCAGCCATCCAGCACCTCAAGCTTCGAGTTCGAACACGGCGATCTGCCGGCCTGGCAACGTGCCGCGGCCAAGTCCGCTCCACGGGGCGACCTTGGCGCATTGACCTGGCACACCCCGGACGGCATTGCCGTCAAGCCCTTGTACACGGCGCTCGACACGCAGCACCTACCGCACACCCACACCCTGCCAGGGTTTGAACCCTACCTGCGCGGCCCGCAGGCCACCATGTATGCCGTGCGTCCTTGGACGATCCGGCAATATGCGGGCTTCTCGACCGCCGAGGAGTCGAACGCCTTCTACCGCAAGGCACTGGCTGCAGGCGGGCAGGGCGTGTCGGTTGCCTTCGACCTCGCCACACACCGCGGGTACGACTCGGACCATCCGCGTGTCACGGGCGACGTAGGCAAGGCCGGTGTGGCGATCGACAGTGTCGAGGACATGAAGATCCTGTTCGACCAGATTCCGCTCGACTCGGTGTCGGTGTCCATGACCATGAACGGTGCCGTGCTGCCGGTGCTGGCTGGTTATGTGGTGGCGGCTGAAGAGCAGGGCGTGGCGCAGGACAAGCTCAGTGGAACGATCCAGAACGACATCCTCAAGGAGTTCATGGTTCGCAACACCTACATCTACCCGCCGGCGCCATCGATGCGCATCATCGGCGACATCATCGAATACACCGCGCGCCACATGCCCAAGTTCAACTCGATCAGCATCTCGGGTTACCACATGCAGGAGGCCGGGGCGAACCAGGCACTCGAACTGGCGTTCACCCTGGCCGACGGCCAGGAATACGTGCGCACCGCCATCGCCAAGGGCATGGACGTGGACGACTTCGCGCCGCGCCTGAGTTTCTTCTGGGCCATCGGGATGAACTTCTACCTCGAAGTGGCCAAGATGCGCGCCGCCCGCTTGTTGTGGTGCCGCATCATGAAAGGTTTCGACGCGAAGAACCCCAAGAGCCTGATGTTGCGCACGCATTGCCAGACCTCCGGCTGGTCGCTGACCGAGCAGGACCCCTACAACAACATCGTGCGCACCACCATCGAGGCGATGGCAGCCGTGTTCGGCGGCACCCAGAGCCTGCACACCAACAGCTTTGACGAAGCCATCGCGCTGCCGACCGAGTTTTCGGCGCGCATCGCCCGCAATACCCAGTTGATCATCCAGGAAGAGACCCACATCCCGCAGGTGATCGACCCCTGGGCCGGCAGCTACATGATGGAGTCCCTCACGCAGGACATGGCCGACGCCGCGTGGAAGATCATCGAGGAGGTGGATGCCATGGGCGGCATGGTGAAGGCGGTGGACAGTGGCTGGGCCAAGCTCAAAATCGAGGCGGCGGCGGCCGAGAAGCAGGCACGCATCGACTCCGGCAAGGACGTGATCGTTGGTGTCAACAAGTACAAGCTCAAGAGCCAAGACGCGATCGAGGCGCGCGATATCGACAACCTGGCGGTGCGTGACGGGCAGATCCGGCGGCTGCAGGCGATCCGGGCTTCGCGTGACACGGCAGCTGTCACGGCGGCGCTCGCGGCACTGACGCAGGCCGCGCAGGACAACACCGGCAACCTGCTGGACCTGAGCATCCGGGCCATGCGCCTGCGCGCCACCGTGGGCGAGGTCAGCGATGCGCTCGAAAACGCCTTCGGCCGGCACCGCGCCGATACGCACAAGGTGACAGGTGTGTATGCTGCCGCCTACGATTCAGACACCAGTGCAGGAGACACCATGCAGTACTGGGAGCAACTCAAGCAGGACATTGCGAATTTCGCCCAGGAGCAGGGCCGTCGCCCGCGCGTGATGATCGCCAAACTTGGCCAGGACGGCCACGACCGCGGCTCCAAGGTGGTGGCCACCGCCTTTGCCGATCTCGGGTTCGACGTGGACATCGGCCCGCTGTTCCAGACACCGGAGGAATGCGCGCGCCAGGCGATCGAGAACGACGTGCACGCTGTGGGTGTGTCGACCCTCGCCGCCGGGCACAAAACCCTGGTGCCCGCGATCATCGAAGAGCTCAAGCGCCAGGGCGCCGACGACATCATCGTGTTTGTGGGCGGCGTGGTGCCACGGCAGGATTACGACATGTTGTACGCCGCCGGCGTGAAGGGTATCTACGGGCCTGGAACGCCGATACCGGTATCGGCGAGCGACGTGCTCAGGCAGATCAAGGCGGCGGTGCGGGGCTGATTCGGTCACATTGGCGCAATCCCGATGCAACGCGCGGCACCACCGGCGGACCTTGTCCGGACTCTCACCGATGGCAGCGGCCTGCCCCAGCGGCGGGCGCTGGCCAAGGCAATCACGCTGCTGGAGTCGACCCGCAGCGACCACCGGTTGCAGGCCGACACGCTGCTCAACACGCTGTTGCCACACTCCGGCCGGGCATTCCGGCTCGGCCTGAGCGGTGTGCCGGGCGTGGGCAAGTCGACCTTCATTGAAGTCCTGGGTCTGCACCTGATTGCGTTGGGGCACAGGGTGGCTGTGTTGACCGTGGACCCGTCATCGTCGATCTCGGGCGGGTCGATCCTGGGCGACAAGACACGCATGGAGCGGCTGTCTGTCAACGAGCGGGCCTTCATCCGCCCCAGCCCGTCGGGTGGCACCCTCGGAGGCGTGGCCGAGAAGACGCGCGAGGCCATGCTGGTGTGCGAGGCGGCGGGTTTCGACATCGTGATTGTCGAAACCGTCGGCGTGGGCCAAAGCGAGATCGCGGTGGCCGGCATGACCGACATGTTCGTGCTGATGCAGTTGCCCAACGCGGGTGACGAACTGCAGGCGATCAAGAAGGGCGTGATGGAAATCGCCGATCTGGTCGTCATCAACAAGGCCGACATCGATTCGGCAGCGACCACGCGGGCCCTGGCCCAGATCAGTTCATCGCTGCGCCTGCTGGGCCAGCATGGCAACCCGGCCAACGCGCTGCACGACGGATCGGTGTGGCATCCGCAGGTGATGGCGCTCAGCGCGCTGCACGGGCAGGGTGTGGATGTGTTCTGGCAAGCCGTGGGCAACTTTCGCGCCATGCAGGAACGCTCCGGCGCGCTGCTGTCGCGCCGGCGCAAGCAGTCCTTGTCGTGGATGTGGGAACGCATCGAGACCGGGCTGCGCCAGGCTTTCCGGGAAGACCCGCAGGTGCATGGGCAACTCGCCCTCGTTTCCGACCAGGTAGCACAAGGCACGCTGGTGGCGTCGGTCGCGGCGCGTGAATTGCTGGCGCTGTTCGCGCGGTCGCAGGGCCGCACATGATTTCGGGGGCGTCGATCGCGCGCATCGAGGCGTCCACGGTCTGGCGCGCAAAACGCGTCGAAACCTTCGATCTTCCCGAAGGCAGGGTGCTGGTGAAGGGCCAGCGCGAAACACGCAGCCCGTGGGCGCACCGGCTGCTCAACGCACTGGCCTGGATGGCAGGCGTTTCCTACATGAAGGCGGTGCCTGTCCATGGCGAGGCACGATCCCAGGCGATAGAGATCATGCGGCTGCGCGCACTGCATGGCGCAGGCCTGCCGGTGCCAGAAGTCCTGCATGTGGCCCCCGACTACTTCGTGATGACCTACCTCGGTGAGCGCGACATGGCGCTGACCCTGCGTGAACAGGGCCCGCAGGCCTGGGGCCTCTGGCTCTCGGCGATGGAGCATCTGTTGCAGGTGCATGCCCAAGGGCAGTACCTGAGCCAGTGTTTCGCCCGCAACATCATCGTCTCGGACCGGTTTGATGGCCTGATCGATTTCGAGGACGACCCGCTGGAGGTCATGACGCTGGTCGAGGCGCAGGCGCGCGACTGGCTGATCTACCTGCAGTCGACGCTGTTCAACCTGGGCACCGGGCCAACGCAGGTCGATGCGGCACTGCGCGACCTGCTGGGCCGCGAGCTGGCGCCGGTGCGGGCTGTGTTGCGCCATGCCGCCGGTCGACTGGGCTGGCTGCGCTGGTTGCCGACCAACCGCAAGGTCTGGGGCAAGGACTTTGTCAGTTTGCAGGCGGTTGGCGCCGCTTTGCACCGCCACTTTTCATCGCAGGCGCCTGGCGCCACAACCGGAGACTCCTGATGCACGAAATCCTCCAACAACTCGAAGCCAAACGCCAGCAGGCGCGCATGGGCGGCGGCCAGAAACGCATCGACGCCCAGCACCGAAAACACAAACTGACCGCACGCGAGCGGCTGGAACTGCTGCTGGACGAAGGCTCCTTCGAGGAATGGGACATGTTCGTCGAACACCGCTGCGTGGATTTCGGCATGCAGGACCAGAAGATCCCGGGCGACGGCGTTGTCACAGGTTACGGCATGATCAACGGCCGCCTGGTGTTCGTTTTCAGCCAGGACTTCACCGTCTTCGGCGGCGCCCTCTCCGAAGCCCATGCCGAGAAGATCTGCAAGGTGATGGACCAGGCGATGAAGGTTGGTGCGCCGGTGATCGGCATCAACGACTCGGGCGGTGCGCGCATCCAGGAGGGCGTGGCCTCGCTGGGCGGCTACGCTGATGTGTTCCAGCGCAACGTGATGGCCAGCGGTGTCGTGCCGCAGATCAGCATGGTGATGGGCCCGTGCGCGGGCGGGGCGGTGTATTCGCCGGCGATGACCGACTTCATCTTCATGGTCAAGGACAGCTCCTACATGTTCGTGACCGGCCCCGAGGTGGTCAAGACGGTCACGCACGAGGAGGTCACGGCCGAGGAACTCGGCGGCGCACTGACCCACACCACCAAGAGTGGCGTGGCCGACAGGGCCTTCGAGAACGACGTCGAGGCGCTGCTGATGTTGCGCCGGCTCTACAACTACCTGCCCCTGAACAACCGCGAGAAGGCCCCGGTGCGCCCCAGTGGCGACCCGGCGGAACGCATGGACATGAGCCTCGACACGCTGGTGCCTGACAGCGCCAACAAGCCGTATGACATGAAGGAGCTGATCGTGAAGTCGGTCGACGACGGTGACTTCTTCGAACTGCAGCCGGACTACGCCAAGAATATCCTGACCGGTTTCGCCCGCATGGACGGGCAGACGGTGGGCATCGTGGCCAACCAGCCGCTGGTGCTGGCCGGTTGCCTGGACATCAAGTCGTCGATCAAGGCGGCGCGGTTCGTGCGTTTCTGTGATGCGTTCAACATCCCGGTGGTGACCTTTGTGGATGTGCCAGGTTTCATGCCCGGCACCAGCCAGGAATACGGCGGCATCATCAAGCATGGTGCCAAACTGTTGTATGCCTATGCCGAGTGCACCGTGCCCAAGATCACGGTGATCACCCGCAAGGCCTATGGCGGCGCCTACGACGTGATGAGCTCCAAGCACCTGCGCGGCGACGTCAACTTCGCCTGGCCCAACGCCGAGATCGCGGTGATGGGCGCCAAGGGCGCGGTGGAGATCATCTTTCGCGAGGACAAGGGCGACCCGGCCAAGCTGGCGGCCAGGGAGGCGGAGTACAAGGCGCGCTTCGCCAACCCGTTTGTGGCCGGTGCGCGCGGTTTCATCGACGACGTGATCCTGCCGCACGAGACCCGCAAGCGCATCTGCCGCAGCCTGATGATGCTGCGCGACAAGAAGGTCGAGAACCCGTGGCGCAAGCACGGCAACATCCCCCTGTAGGAAGACACCCATGTTCACGAAAATTCTGATTGCAAACCGGGGCGAGATCGCCTGTCGCGTCATCAAGACCGCGCGCAAGATGGGTATCCGCACCGTGGCGGTGTATTCCGACGCCGACCGCGACGCGCGCCACGTCGCGCTGGCCGACGAGGCAGTGCACATCGGGCCGGCGCCCAGCCGCGAGAGCTACCTGTTGGCCGATCGCATCATCGCAGCCTGCAAGCAGACCGGCGCGCAGGCAGTGCACCCGGGTTACGGCTTTCTGAGCGAGAACGCAGAGTTCTCCAGGCGGGTCGAGGAGGAGGGCATCGTCTTCATCGGCCCAAAACACCATTCGATTGCTGCCATGGGCGACAAGATCGAGTCCAAGCGCCTGGCGGGCGCGGCGGGCGTGAACTGCATCCCGGGCGTCAATGAGTCGATCGAGACCGCCGCGAAGGCGGTTGAAATCGCCCGCAGCATCGGTTACCCGGTGATGATCAAGGCCAGCGCAGGGGGTGGCGGCAAGGGCCTGCGGGTGGCCCAGGACGACAAAGAGGCGTTCGAGGGTTTCACCAGTTGCCGCAACGAGGCGCGCAACAGCTTCGGCGACGACCGCGTCTTCATCGAGAAGTTCGTCGAGGAGCCGCGCCACATCGAGATCCAGCTGATTGCCGACAGCCAGGGCAACACGCTGTACCTGAACGAGCGCGAGTGCTCGATCCAGCGCCGCCACCAGAAGGTGATCGAGGAGGCGCCCAGCCCATTTATCAGCGATGCCACACGCAAGGCGATGGGTGAACAGGCGGTCGCCCTGGCCAAGGCAGTGCGTTACCAGAGCGCCGGCACCGTGGAGTTCGTCGTGGGCAAGGACCAGAGCTTCTATTTTCTGGAGATGAACACCCGGCTGCAGGTCGAACACCCGGTGACCGAGTGCATCACGGGGTTGGACCTGGTGGAGCTGATGATCCGCGTCGCGGCCGGTGAGGCGCTGCCCCTGACGCAGGCCGAGGTCAGGCGTGACGGCTGGGCCATCGAGTGCCGGATCAACGCCGAGGACCCGTTCCGCAACTTCCTGCCCAGCACCGGGCGCCTGGTGCGTTTCGCGCCGCCGGTCGAGAACATGTTTGCCGCCGATACCAGCCGCTGGCACGGTGTGCGGGTGGACACCGGCGTGCAGGATGGCGGCGAGATCCCGATGTTCTACGACTCGATGATCGCCAAGCTGATCGTGCACGGTCGGGACCGCGCCGAAGCCATCGCCATGATGCGCGAGGCGCTCAACGGGTTCGTGATCCGTGGTGTGTCGAGCAACATCCCGTTCCAGTCCGCCCTGCTGGCCCATCCGCGTTTCGCCGCCGGCGACTTCAATACCGGTTTCATTGCCCAGAACTACAGCGCCGGTTTCCGTGCCGAAGATGTACCCCACGAGGACAACGATTTCCTGATCGCGCTGGCGGCGTTCGTGCGGCGCAAGTCGCGCGAGCGTGCAACTGGTTTGTCCGGGCAGCGGGCCGGCTACCAGGTGCGGGCGGGGAGCGACTACACCGTGATCACGCTGGGGCAGGGGGGTAACAACAGCTACACACCGGTGCATGTCGAGGAGTTCGAAGGTGAAACCGGTTCTGCAACGATCCGCATCCGGCACCGGAGTTTCTCGATCTGCAGTCGGTCGCGCCTGAACGACATCTGCATCCGCGGCAGCGTCAACGGCGTGCCGTTCACGGCGCAGGTGGAACGCGGATCGGTGCGCAACCCGCTGGTGCTGAGCGTGCAGCACAATGGCTGCCGCATCGACGCGCTGGTCGGTTCGCCCCGCATGGCCGAGTTGTACCAGCTCATGCCCTACAAGGCGCCGCCAGACATGAGCCGTTTTGTGCTGTCGCCGATGCCCGGGCTGCTGGTCGACATCGCCGTGCAGCCTGGTCAGAAGGTACAGGCAGGAGAACGCGTGGCAGTGATCGAGGCCATGAAGATGGAGAACGTCCTGTTCGCGGCGGCCGACGGTGTGGTGGGCAAGGTGCTGGCCGCCAAGGGCGAGTCCCTGGCGGTCGACCAGCCGATTGTCGAATTCGTCTGACAACCAGGAGCACACATGGACCGGCCATTCAAGGTTTTGGGTATCCAGCAGATCGCCATCGGTGCACTCGACAAGAACCGCCTGCGCCGGTTGTGGGTCGACATGCTCGGCCTGCAGGTCACCGGCAATTTTGTCAGCGAGCGTGAAAACGTCGACGAGGACATCTGCAGCATGGGGCAGGGCCCTTTCAAGGTCGAAGTCGATCTGATGCAGCCGCTCGATCCGGATGGCAAGCCCGCCGTGCACAACACCCCGTTGAACCACGTCGGGTTATGGATCGACGACCTGCCCGCGGCCGCAGCGTGGTTGCAGGAGCAAGGCGTGCGCCTGGCGCCTGGCGGCATCCGCAAGGGCGCTGCCGGCCACGACATCTGCTTCCTGCACCCCAAGGCCAACGACGCATTTCCGATCGCCGGCGAAGGGGTGCTGATCGAGCTGGTCCAGGCCCCCCCTGAGGTTGTCCAGGCACTCTCCTAATTTTCCTGATCCGCGAATTGGGAAAAATTTGAGGCCATTTCCGGCTTAGACTGTCAGCACGCGGCAAAAGCAACAAGCGCCCGCAGCCAAGGAGACACGATTTGCAGCCTACGAACATTGCTGATCCGGCCTATTTCCATAAAGTGGTCGATTGTCAACTGGCCTGCCCGGCCCACACTCCCGTCCCCGAGTACATTCGCCTGATTGCCCAAGGGCGGTATTCCGACGCCTACATGGTCAACTGGGTGTCGAATGTGTTTCCGGGGGTGCTCGGGCGCACCTGCGACCGCCCCTGCGAGCCCGCCTGCCGGCGCGGCAGGGTCGAGGAGAGCAACGGGGCGCACCCGGAGCCAGTGGCGATCTGCCGCCTCAAGCGGGTCGCAGCCGACCTCAAGGACGACATCCGCGGCCGCATGCCGGCGATTGCGCCGCACAACGGCAAGCGCATCGCCTGCGTTGGCGCGGGGCCTGCGTCCCTGACGGTCGCACGTGACCTGCTGCCACTCGGTTACCAGGTAACGATTTTCGACGGCGAGGTCAAGGCAGGCGGGTTCATCCGCAGCCAGATACCACGGTTTCGCCTGCCCGAATCGGTGATCGACGAGGAGACCGGTTACATCCTCGATCTGGGCGTCGATTTCCGAAGCGGTGAACGGATCGCGTCCATGAAAGACCTGATGGGGCAGGGTTATGACGCGATTTTTGTCGGTTGCGGCGCGCCCCGAGGCCGCGATCTCGACCTGCCCGGGCGGCGCGAAATCAAGGACAACATCCACATTGGCATCGACTGGTTGGCGTCGGTTTCTTTCGGCCATATCACGGGCATCGGCCGGCGCGTGATCGTGCTGGGTGGTGGCAACACCGCCATGGACTGCTGCCGCTCGTCACGCCGCCTTGGTGGCACGGATGTCAAGGTGATCGTGCGAAGTGGTTTTGACGAGATGAAGGCCTCGCCCTGGGAAAAGGAAGACGCCCAGCACGAAGGCATTCCGATCGTCAACTTCCACGTACCCAAGACCTTCGAGCATGTCGATGGCAAGCTCACAGGCATGACGTTCGAAGTGGTCCAGGCGGTGTACGACGCCCAAGGCAAACGCAGCCTGGTGCCGACCGGCGTGCCGGATGTACTGGTCGAATGCGACGCAGTCCTGATCGCCGTCGGCCAGGAGAACGCATTTCCCTGGATCGAGGCCGACAGCGGCATTCAGTTTGACAAATGGGGCCTGCCGGTCCTGGGCAAGGACAGCCTGCAGTCCACCGTGCGCAACGTCTTTTTCGGCGGCGATTCGGCCCTCGGTCCGAAGAACATCATCACCGCCGTGGCGCAGGGCCATGAGGCGGCGGTGTCGATCGACAGATTGCTGAACGGCGAGGACGTCAACCAGCGCCCGGACCCCACCACCAACCTGCTGTCCCAGAAGATGGGCATCCATGAGTGGAGCTTCGACAACGATGTATCGCCGGACGAGCGTTACAAGGTGCCATGGGCCAAGGCCGAGATGGCGCTGGCCAGCATCCGGGTCGAGGTCGAGTTGGGCTTTGACGCAGCGACCGCCTTCAAGGAGGCCAGTCGTTGCTTGAACTGCGACGTGCAGACGGTCTTCACGCACGAGACCTGCATCGAGTGTGACGCCTGTGTGGACATCTGCCCGATGGACTGCATCACATTCACTGCCAATGGCGACGAGCCTGACCTGCGCGCCCGACTCTCTGCACCGGCCGTCAATCTGGTGCAGGACCTCTATGTATCGGCCGAACTGAAGACCGGCCGGGTCATGGTCAAGGACGAAGATGTCTGCCTGCATTGCGGCCTGTGTGCAGAACGCTGCCCGACAGGCGCATGGGACATGCAGAAGTTCCTGCTGACCACCACCAAGGCGGGCCCGGGTTGCCGCACCTCGGCAAAATCGCCACGCGCTCTGGAGCCCGCATGAAACGCATCGAAGCTGTCAATGATTTCGTCATCAAGTTCGCCAACGTGAACGGCTCGGGGTCGGCCTCGGCCAACGAGTTGTTCGCCAAGGCGGTGATGCGCATGGGTGTGCCGGTGAGTCCGCGCAACATTTTCCCCAGCAACATCCAGGGCATGCCGACCTGGTACGAAGCCCGCGTGTGCGAAAAGGGTTACCACGGGCGGCGTGGCGGGGTCGACATGATGGTGGCCATGAACCCGCAGACCTGGGATGCCGACATGGCCGAGATCGAGCCCGGCGGTTACCTGTTCTACGACAGCACGCGGCCGATTCCGGAGTCGAAATTCCGCCCCGACGTGCACCGTATCGGCATGCCGCTGACCGAAATCAGCAACGCGGCCTACGGAGACCCGCGGCAACGCCAGTTGTTCAAGAACATCATCTACGTGGGTGCCTTGTCGCTGTTGCTCGACCTGGACGCCGCAGTTTTCGAGCGCCTTTTCTCTGAACAGTACAAGGGCAAGGAGCGCCTGCTGGACTCCAACGTCCGGGCCTTGCACCTGGGGCGTGATTTTGCAAGGGAACATCTTGACGGCCCGCTGGGCATCCGTGTGCGCAAGTCCGACATGGTCGGCGACCAGATCTTCATCGACGGCAACAGCGCCGTTGCGCTGGGTTGCATCTATGGCGGAGCCACTGTGGCCGCCTGGTACCCGATCACGCCATCTTCTTCGGTGCCTGAAGCGTTCCAGAAATACTGTGACAAGTTTCGCGTCGACCCGGCAACTGGCCAGCACCGTTATGCCATCGTGCAGGCCGAGGACGAACTGGCGTCCATCGGCATGGTGGTGGGCGCTGGCTGGAACGGTGCACGGGCCTTTACCGCCACGTCCGGGCCGGGCATATCCCTGATGACCGAATTCATCGGCCTGGCCTATTTCGCAGAGATCCCCGTCACGATCGTCAACGTGCAGCGTGGCGGGCCTTCCACCGGCATGCCGACGCGCACACAGCAGTCCGATATTCTTGCTTGCGCCTACGCGTCTCACGGCGATACCAAACACGTTTTGCTGTTTCCCCAGGATCCCCACGAGTGTTTCGAGCATGCCGCCAAGGCGCTGGACCTTGCCGACCGCCTGCAGACGCCCATCTTCCTCATGACCGACCTGGACATCGGCATGAACCAGCGCCTTTCCAAGCCATTTGTCTGGGATGACGCACAGACCTATGACCGGGGCAAGGTGATGACCGCAGCCGAACTCGAGGCCGGCAAGGATTTCGGGCGTTACAAAGATGTGGACGGTGATGGCATTCCCTGGCGCACCTTGCCCGGAACACACCCGACCAAGGGCGCGTTTTTCACGCGTGGCACCACCCGCGACCCGTATGCGCGTTATTCGGAACGCGGACCCGACTACGTCTACAACATGGAGCGCCTGCTGAAAAAGTTCCGCACGGCAGCCGACCTTGTGCCGCAGCCGGTCGTGCAGGCGGCGAAGAAGCCGTCTGCGCTGGGCGTGATCTACTTCGGTTCGACCAGCCCCGCGATGCGCGAGGCGCTCGACGTTCTCGAACAGGAAGATCTGCATCTGGACGCCTTGCGCCTGTGCGCATTTCCGTTCCCTGATTCGGTCGCCGCCTTCATTGCCGCCCATGAACTGGTGTTCGTGGTGGAGCAGAACCGCGATGCACAGATGCACGCTTTGCTGGTCAATGAACTCGATATCGACCCGGCGCGCTTCAAGCGCGTGTTGCACTACGACGGCACACCGATCACGGCGCGCTTTATTGCCGGCGCCATCCGCAAGCTGGCACGTCCGGCGCCCGCACTGCTCGCCACCATGGCGCCTGACAAGGAATTGGCATGACCTACATCACCAAGCCCCGGCTGCACCATCCCTCCCTCACACTGAACAAGGTCGGTTACACCCGGCGCGACTACGAGGGGCGAATCTCCACCTTGTGCGCCGGCTGCGGCCATGACTCGATTTCCGCAGCCATCATCCAGGCCTGCTGGGAACTCGACATCGAACCGCACCGGGTGGCCAAACTGTCGGGTATCGGGTGCAGTTCCAAGACGCCGGACTACTTCCTGGGCGCCTCGCACGGATTCAACACCGTGCACGGGCGCATGCCGTCGGTTCTGACCGGCGCAAACCTGGCCAACCGCGACTTGCTGTACCTGGGGGTCTCGGGCGATGGCGATTCGGCGTCGATCGGCCTGGGGCAGTTTGCCAATGCAATGCGACGCGGTGTGCGCATGGCCTACATTGTGGAGAACAACGGCGTCTACGGGCTTACCAAGGGACAGTTCTCCGCCACTGCCGACCGCGGCTCCAAAAGCAAGAAGGGCGTCATCAACAACGACAGCCCGGTGGACCTGGTCGGTCTGGCCCTGCAGCTTGGCGCCACCTACGTGGCACGCAGCTTCTCGGGTGACAAGGAGCAGTTGGTGCCATTGATCAAGGGCGCCATGTCCCATGGTGGCGCCGCGTTCATCGACGTCATCAGCCCGTGTGTCACCTTCAACAACCATGGCGGCAGCACCAAGAGTTATGACTACGTGCGCCAGCACAACGAGGCCGTCAGCCGCATCGACTTCATCACGTCGCGCGACGAAATCACCACCCAGTATGCGGCCGGGGAGGTGGTAGAAGTTCAGCAGCACGATGGAAGCACGCTGCGCCTGCGCAAGCTGCACGCGGACTATGACCCCACAGACCGTTACGCGGCCATGAGTTACATGCAGGTACACCAGGCGCGCGGAGAGGTTGTAACCGGCCTGCTGTACCTCGATCCACTCGCCACGGACCTGCACACCATGCTCAATACGGTGGACAAGCCACTGGCCGCCCTGGCCGAGGCGCAACTCTGCCCCGGCTCCGCCGCACTGGCGAAACTCAACGCATCGTTGCGATAGGGACGGGCCGATCTCACGACACAACAGCAGGGCAACAGGGCAGCAGGGCAGCAGGGCAGGACAGTCATCTTCACGTGAAAGGATTGCCACCATGACAGAACGCACGATTTTTCAGTCGATGCCCCACAGGCACGTCATCAGCCTGGGGCCCCAAGCCACCATCTGGGAGGCTGCCAGCGTGATGACAAAGGCCAACTGCGGCAGCGTCCTGATCCTCGATCTGTCCGGCAAGATGCTGGGCATCGTTACTGAGCGTGACCTGATGACCCGTGTGCTTGCCAAGGCCCTCAACCCGGCAACGACGCTGGTATCGGAAGTGATGACGCGCAACCCGCATTGTGTCGGCCCGGACCTGCTGGTGTCCGACGCGGTGTTGATCATGATTGAACGCGGGTTCCGGCACTTGCCGGTTGTCTCGGCCGCTGGCAAGATCTTGGGGGTGTTCTCGGCACGTGACGCCCTTCCGCGGGAAATCGGCAATGCAGTGACGATGGCGGAGTTCCATGAGCAGGTCAATGACGCGCTCGGTTGAAGGTGACAGGCGCCGGTAACCCGCCTGGTTTCAGGTCTGGTCTGGCGGTGTGCGTTTGGCGCGCGCGCGGGCCAGTGCGGCCTCGATCACAGCGCGTTTGCGCTCCAGTATGGCCGGGTCAGTGTGCAGGGAATGCGCCGGCAGGTCGGCCAGTTTGGCTCTTGCCTTGTCTTCCAGTCGCTGGTCGTTGGTTGCCTCGGCGCGTTGGCGCCGCTGCAGGCTGAACGCGTAGCGGTCACGGGCCTGCTCGGCCAGGGTGTCAGACCATGCGTCCCAGCCGGTTGCCGAAGCCGAGACGTTTTCGAGCTGGATGCAATCCACGGGGCACACCGGCAAACAGAGTTCACAACCGGTGCAATAGGGTTCGATCACCGTGTGCATGCGCTTGTTGGCGCCGATGATCGCGTCGGTGGGGCAGGCAGCCAGGCACAGAGTGCAGCCAATGCACCAGTTCTCGTCGATGACGGCGACCGTGCGTGGCGTCTCCAGGCCATGGGCCGGATTCAAATCGCGCGTGGGCCTTCCAGTCAGCGCGGCCAGACGTTCGATACCGGCCTTGCCACCGGGCGGGCACTGGTTGATGTCCGCATCGCCACTGGCGATCGCCGTTGCGTAGCCCGCGCAATCGGGATAACCACAACGCGTGCACTGGGTCTGGGGCAGGGCGGCCAGCAGGCGAACTGCATCCGGTGACATGACGCCGTCTACTTTCTTGGCGAGGCTTTTTTGGCCGTTGTCCTTTTGGCCGGGGCGGGCCGGACTGCGGTCTCGACCTCAGCCTTCTGCGGCTGGTAGCCCAGGATGAACGACTTCACTTGCGGGTAGACCACGTCGCGCCAACGGCGCCCGGCAAAAATCCCGTAATGGCCTGCGCCTTTGACTTCAAGGTGCTTTTGCATTGGCTTCGGAACACCACTGCAAATGCCATGCACGGCCTCAGTCTGTCCCGAGCCGGAAATGTCGTCGAGTTCACCCTCGACCGAAAACAGCGCCGTGGTCTTGATGTCCTCGGGTCGGACACGTTCGATCCTGCCATCCACTGCGCGTACATCCCAGGTGCCGTGGACCAGGCAGAAGTCCTGGAAAACCACCCGAATAGTGTCGAGGTAGTAGCCGGCGTCCATGTCGAGCACCGCGTTGTATTCGTCGTAAAACTTGCGGTGTGCCTCGGTGCTTGCGCCGTCACCCTTGATCAGGTCCTGGAAGTAGTCGTAGTGGCTCTTCGCGTGGTTGCTCGGGTTCATCGCAACGAAGCCGGAGTGCTGAAGGAAGCCCGGATAGACGCGGCGACCGGCTCCGGGGAAACTGGTCGGAACGCGGTAGATCACGTTGTTTTCGAACCAGCTGTGGCTCTTGTTCATCGCCAGGTTGTTGACCGCGGTGGGGGACTTGCGGGCATCGATGGGCCCGCCCATCATCGTCATGCTCAATGGGGTCGTTTCCCCGCGGCTTGCCATCAGCGACACCGCAGCAAGCACCGGGACCGTAGGCTGGCAGACGCTCATGACATGGCAGTTGCCATAGGTGGCCTGCAGGTGCCTGACGAATTCCTGCACGTAGTTCACATAGTCGTCGAGGTGGAACTGACCCTCCGACATCGGAACCATGCGCGCGTTCTTCCAGTCCGTGATGTAGACCTTGTGGTCCTTGAGCATGGTTTGCACCGTGTCGCGCAGCAGCGTTGCATGGTGGCCGGAGAGCGGCGCCACGACCAGCACAGCCGGCTGTCCCTTGAGGCGGTCCAGCGTCGCTGGGTCGTCGGTAAAGCGCTTGAAGCGCCGCAACTCGCAAAATGGCTTGTCGATTTCAATACGCTCATGGATGGCGACCGCGACACCTTCGACGTCCACCGTCCGGATGCCGAACTCGGGCTTCTCGTAATCGCGTCCGAGACGGTGCATCAGGTCGAAGCCGGCGGACATCCGCTGCGCGAAGGGTGACTGCCCCATCATCGACAGCGGATTCGCAAATACCTTGGAGGCGGCATTCGCAAGGTCGGAAAACGGCTCCATCATGGAGCGTTGCGTCTCGTACAGTTGGTACAGCATCGGTGGTTAGCCTTTTTATAATATGTTGCACTGCAATATAACAGTCTTCGCCAGCCAGAATTTGGTACCGCAATTCAGACAGCGATTGTGCGCACAAATTGTGGGTGTGTGAAGTTTGTCGGGCCAGGCCGCAATCCATGCCAATGGTCTAAACTGCTGGGAAAACCAGAAACCGGAAAGTTTCAGTGAATGAGTGACCAGACGACCGTCGTGTTCGCAGATCTGATGGGGAGCACCGGCGTCTTCGAGACGATCGGAAGCGCGCGCGCGTCCAAAGTCGTGACCGGGCTTACCCAATGGATCAGCGACATCATCATCGCGCACCGTGGGCGCGTGGTAAAAACCCTTGGAGACGGCGTACTGGCGGTCTTTGCGCACGCTCCTGATGCAATAACCGCGGTGGTTGAGATTCAACGCAGCCACCAGAAGCGGATCGCCAGTGCCTCGTCGGTGACCCGTATGCCGATCCGCGTCGGCGTAGCCCGCGGGGAGGTCGAGTTCGTCGACGGCGATTGTTACGGTGACGCCGTCAACGTTGCGTCCCGCCTGAGCGACCTGTCCGGCCCGCACCAGATCTGGGCCAACAACTTTTCGCTGGAACAGTCCGTCGAGTCCGAGGGTGTCCGGTTTCGGCCGCTAGGGCCAATCATGATCCGCGGCAGGGCAGAGCCCTGCCCGGTTTTTCAGGTGGAATGGCATGTGGATGCCAGCAGTGATTTCCTGACAATGCAGGCGAGCCTGGCACCAGGGGACGAGCAGTTGGAGCGGGATGTATTGGGTGGGGAGATCGAGCTTGTCTGGCTGAATCTGCGCAAACGTTTCCGGTCATTCCAGTTGCCGATTCACATCGGGCGCGTCAGCCAGGCCGAGTTTGTGGTCAATGACCCGCGGGTGTCCCGGACCCATGCCCGCGTCGACTGGCGCAATGGCAGTATTCTGCTGGTGGATGTAAGCAGCTATGGCAGTTGGGTGAGGTTCTCGGGTGGCGGTGCCGACCTGTTGTTACGGCGTGAGGAGTGTGTCTTGCACGGCAGGGGTGAAATCGCGCTCGGTGCGTCTTTTTCGGATCTTAGCGTTCCAACCGTGATGTTCTCGGTTTCCTGAGGGGTGGAGTTGCGGGGAGACCTTGGCTGCTACGCCGATGCCAGCACCCCGTAGTGGCGGATTCTCTTGATCCCGCTGGGCAGCACATGCAGGTCATGTCGCAATTTCCGACCGTTCGGACCTGGATCAAAGAGCAATCGGCATGAGCCCGCGACCTGGAGAAAACGCCATGTCAAAACGCCTACCGCCGCCCAAGAAAAACGGCCAGTTCCGCCGCCGCAAGAAGGGCCGCCCTGGTGGGCCGGCCATTGCGCCAGAGTCCTCCACCGATCATTGAAAATCTGCGGGGCAATTGCCCGTCACGTAAAATCGGTGCTCCCGAAAAGGAGCGCCACGCCATGAAAAAAGTACCTTTCACCCTGGAACAGTTGAACGCACCCAAGAAGGCGGCACCCGCCAAGCAGGCGGGCCGCAGGGCTGCAAAGACCACGGTGGCAAAGCCTGGCCGCGAGTCGGCGCGCTTGATGAGGCGGCTCCGTGATTTCACATGGGATTTTGATGCCATGAAACGTGCCTGAACGGTTTTTCTTCGATACCTCTGCCTTCTTGGCAGACATTCGGCGAGAGCCTGAAGGGGACGCCGTGTTTGCACTGCGCGAGCGGTTGCGGCGCACCCAATGTTTCACATCCGTCCTGGTTGTCTACGAGCTCTACCGAGGGGTTCCGTTATCCCACTCCAAGCGCAAAAGTCAGATTCAGGTGCTCGACACCTGGTTGTCAACGTTCACGCTCAAACCTGTCCACGAGGCGCACGCCATGATGGCGGCCAAGTTGCACCGCTATTCCAAGGGTTCGATTGATCCGCTTTTGTCCGCGCAGTGCCTAGATGGCGACTTCACGATGGTGACGACCAACCGGCAGGATTTCGAGCGGGTTCCAGAGCTGCGCATTTACAATTTTCCCGATGCAACCGAAGCCGAGTGAAGCCGCCAAGCCAGGAAACACGGCGCACAAGCCGTGATACGCCAAGTCAGGGCGATGTGCCTTGGTACCAGTTGAACCGGTGCCACCAGTAGGCCGACGGGCGCGCGACCTCCTGCACTAGGTCATCGAAAGTTCCCGCCGTCTTCGCTGCCCGGATCTTGGGGACCACCTCGCATATGACTTAACATAATACACATCGTATGAAGTTGACTATCTACCAGGAACCCTTTGGTTGTCGGGCTCTCACGAAGGCCGTGATGATGTTTGCCGAGTCCTGCCGGTTTGCCCGATGTGCAAAATCGACGGCGCTCAGGGACTGGTCATTCTTGAGCAAGGGATCGGCCCCGGCTTCCAGAAGCAACTTGACGGCCGATGGCGTGCCGTAAAACGCGGCCATCATGAGTGGCGTCGTGCCGTTGGGAGACGCCGCGTCGATGTACGCATGGTTGTCCAGCAACAGGGTCATGAGAGCCACGTGACCGCGTGTTGCGGCATAGTGCAGCGGGGCCCAGCCTGGCTTGTTGACGTCGGCGCCCCGCGTTATGAGTTTGCGGGCGATCTCCAGGTTGCCGTTGAGGGATGCGAACATCAGGGGACTTTCATCGGCCGGAGTCCGGACTTCCACGTCGGTCTTGGGCCAGCTTGCCAAAGCGTCCGCAGCCTTCAGCGAGTTCTCCCGCAGGGCGATGACCAAGCCGTGGCGGCCTGCCGGATCAAGGGTATTGGGGTCGAAACCCCCCTGCAGCAGTAGCTTGATGCTGGCTTCATCGTCCTTTTTCAGGGCCGATAAAAAATCATCGTATGAACCGGCGAATGCTGATGAAAAACATGTAAAAACAATAATATAGAAGGTTTTATTGAAGTAATTCATGAGTATTCTCCCCGGTTTCTTTGGGTTGCTTGCAGCGGGATTCATCGCAGGACTCCCGAAAACAGGTGGTCAAAGTTTGCATTTGTGTGGTGTGCAATGTCCTCTGTGGTGCAGCCCTTGACCAGAGCAATCTGTTTGGCAACGAATGGTACATACGACGGATTGTTGGTCTTGCCCCGGTACGGTACAGGCGCCAGGTAGGGACTGTCTGTCTCTATCAGTATGCGGTCGAGGGGCACGAAGGCCGCAACGTCCCGGATGTCCTGCGCACTCTTGAACGTGATGATGCCCGAAAACGAAATGTAAAACCCGAGGTCCAGCGCCTGTCTGGCAATGTCCAGTGTCTCGGTAAAACAATGAAAGACGCCCCGCGCAGTCGGGCCGGCGCCGCCTGTGCCGGCGTCATGGAGGATTTGCAGGGTATCGGCTGCAGAGCTGCGCGTATGCACCACCAGCGGAAGGTCAAGCTGTCGGGCAGCTGCAATATGCACGCGAAACCGGCGCCTTTGCCACTCCATGTCGGCCAAGGTTCGCCCGGCAAGCCGGTAATAGTCGAGCCCGGTTTCACCGATGCCGACGACCCGAGGCAATCGACCGCGTTCGAGCAAAGCCTCCAGATCCGGCTCGGTGACACCTTCGTTGTCGGGGTGGACACCGACAGTCGCCCAGAAATTGCCGTGGTCGCAGGCCAGACGGTGCACCGCCGCAAACTCTTCGAGTGTGGTGCAGATGCAAAGCGCCCTGCCCACCTGAGCCTGCTCCATCGCGGCCCTGATCGCGGATAGGTTGGCGGCCAGTTCCGGGAATGACAAATGGCAATGGGAGTCGGTGAACATTGGCGCTGAAATCCTCGCAGAAAACTGGTTGCTGCCGCCGCAGGCAGACAAAGTGGCGGGCGGACCCGACCCTGCCGCAACTCAAATTGTCTGGGTCGGCCGGTCGGAGCCGACCTGCGCGCCCAAAATCTCCTCGATCTTGAGCTTGAGCTGTTTGGACTTTTCGTCCTTCGGGAACTGGATACCCACGCCCTGGGTGCGGCTGCCGGCGGCCTTGGCTGGCGTGACCCAGGCCACCTTGCCAGCGACGGGATAACGCTGCGGGTCTTCCGGCAGTGACAACAGCACGTAGATGTCGTCTCCCAGTTTGTACTCGCGGGCGGTGGGAATGAAGATGCCACCCTCGGCAAACAAGGGTATGTAGGCAGCGTACAAAGCGGCTTGTTCCTTGATGGCCAACTGGATGACGCTGGGGCGGGGGGAAGTCGGTGACGTGCTCATGGATTTGGGCGGGGAGTGTCAGGAGTTTAGGGCGTTTTTGGCCCGACTCACCCATGCCTCTTGCATCAACCCGGCCTGGAAGGGATGTCCCGCAGTTCGCCGCGCAGCGGCGAGCTCCCTGCCCCACTGGCTCAGGGCATGGAGAGGCCCGGCCGCCGGCAAGTCCTGGGCGTCAAAGAAGCGGGGTGCGACGCCCTGGCTCTGCAATTGCAGGTCATGGCAAAGCTTGTGCAGAGCGTCGAGCATCTCGATCGCGCTCCACTCGTGCATCAGGCTGCCGTCGCCACGTTGCAGCGCCTTGGGCAACTGGGACCAGACCTTCGGGTCCTGCCCGGCGCGTGCATAGTGCAGGGCATCGTCGGGTCGCCCCCCAGCCGCCCGCAGGAAAACACGTGCAGCCGCAGGCTGGACGTCTTGCGCGACCAGCCATTCGGCCGCGACATCGGCCGGTGGCCAGCCCATTGGATGGCCCAGGCAGCGGCTGCGGATGGTGGGCAGCAACTGGTGTGCCATCTCCGTGGCAAGCACGAACCGCACATCCCCGGGGGGTTCTTCCAGTGTTTTCAGGAGGGCGTTTGCGGTGACATGGTTCATGTGCTCTGCCGGAAACACAAGCACCACCTTGCCACGGCCCCAGGCACTTGTGCGTTGCGAGAACTCCACCGCGTCGCGCATGGCGTCAATGCGGATCTCCTTGCTGGGTTTGCGCTTCTTGTCGTCGAGTTCGGTCTGCGCCTTTTCGCCCAGCGGCCAATGGCGCTCCAGCATGACGGTTTCCGGCATGAGGACGAACAGATCGGCATGCGTGCGCACATCGATGGCGTGGCAACTCGCACACTGCCCACAGGCACCGGCGCCAGACACGCGTTCGCACAACCAGGCGCGCGCCATCGAAAGGGCCAGCACATACTGGCCCAGGCCGCTCGGGCCATGCAGCAGCCAGGCATGGCCTCGTTGCGTGAGCAAGCTGGCCAATTGGGTGGCGATCCAGGGCGGCTGGACGGTTTCGCTCATTCGAGCCACCCGCGCGACCGGACAGCGGCCTCCACATCGGCCCAGACCAGCGCCCGCTCCCGGTCAGCATCAAGGCGGAAAAATCGCTGGGGATGGGCTTCGACGCGGCGCAGAAAACCCTGCGCGACACGTGCGAAAAACGCCTCGTTCTGGGCTTCGAACTTGTCGGGTTCACGGGCGGCGGCCAGTCTGCGCGCGGCTTGCGCCGGGGACAGATCGAACCAGAGGGTCAGGTCCGGCTGGCGCATTGGGCCCCCGGCCGGCGCCTGGCCGCCCTGCACCCATTGCTCAAGCATGGACAGCACCGCGAGGTCGAGTCCGCGCCCTCCTCCCTGGTAGGCAAAGCTGGAGTCCGTGAAGCGGTCGCACAAGACCACGTCGCCGCGCGCCAATGCCGGTTCGATCAACTGCACCAGATGGTCGCGCCGCGCCGCGAACACCAGCAGCGCCTCTGTCAGCGGATCCATCGCGTCATGCAGCACAAGCTTGCGGATCTTCTCGGCCAACGCGGTCCCGCCCGGTTCTCTGGTTACCAGGACCGTGCGCCCGACGCCGCGAAAGAGCTGCGCCAGGGCATCGACCTGGGTTGATTTCCCCGCGCCGTCGATACCCTCGAATGTAATGAACCTTCCCGAATTTCCCATCTTGTCATCGCTTGCGCTGGTATTTGTCCACGGCCCGATTGTGCTCGTCCAGGTTCCGGCTGAACTCGCTGGTGCCATCACCTCGGGCGACGAAGTACAAAGCGTCGGTTCGCGAGGGCGCCACGGCCGCTACCAAAGCCTGTTTGCCGGGCATCGCAATCGGCGTTGGCGGCAGGCCACTGCGGGTGTAGGTGTTCCAGGGCGTGTCGGTCAGCAGGTCTTTCTTGCGCAGGTTCCCGTCGAACCTGTCGCCCATGCCGTAGATCACCGTGGGATCGGTCTGAAGCAGCATGCCCAAACGCAGGCGGTTCACAAATACCCCCGCGATCATCGGCCGGTCGGATGGCCGGCCGGTCTCCTTCTCGACAATGCTGCCCAGCACCAGCGCCTGTTCCGGATTTTTCAGCGGCGAATCTGCAGCGCGGTTTTCCCATGCCGCAATCAGGTGTTTGTCCATCGCACGCAGCGCGCGCGCCAGCACCTTCAAATCGCTGGAGCCTTTGGCATAACTGTAGGTATCCGGGAAAAAGCGCCCTTCGGCGGCCAGCCCGGGGCGTCCCAATGCGACCATGAGGGCGGCCTCCGACAAACCCGCCGACTCCTGGGCGAGTTGTGGTGCGCCAGCCAACGCCCCGCGGACCTGAAGGAAATTCCAGCCCTCGACCAGGGTCAGGCTGCGCAGCGACTCCTCGCCACGAACAAGTTTGCGCAACAGGCTGCGGGGTGTGGTTCCGGCCTCCACCTCGTAACTTCCGGCCTTGATCTGGCGGCCTTGCCCGGATGCGCGAAACCATGCGTACAACAATTGCGGCGTCACATTCACGCCGGACTGCGCCACGACCTGTGCCACGCCGCGTGCGCTCGAACCTGGCTCGATGCCCAGATCGACCGATGGCTTGTCGAGCGAAAGCGGGTGGTCGACCCACCATGCAGCGGCGCCGACCAACGCCAGTACCAAGAGAACCACCCCCATCAGGAAACGACGCACAACCTTACTGCCTTCCAGCCATCATCGGAGGATGATAATTGACGCATGACTATTGCAATCCATGGTACCGCCCCGGTGCCACATCTCGGAGTGATCCGGGTCGAAGGCGCCGACGCAGCCACCTTCCTGCACGGCCAACTGACGCAGGACTTCGCCTTGCTGGGGATGTCCGAAGCACGCCTTGCGGCCTGGTGTTCAGCCAAGGGCCGTGTACTGGCCACTTTCGTCGGTTTCAAGCGCAGCCACACAGAAATCCTGCTGGTGTGCCAGCGTGACATCCTTCCTGCCATGGTCAAGCGCCTGTCGATGTTTGTCTTGCGCGCAAAGGCCAAAATCAGCGATGCAAGTGGCGATTTCACGCTGTACGGCATGCTCGGGTCCGCTGTGTCGGACGCTGCGGGCAGTGTCGGCGCGCCCTGGTCACGGGTGGACGTGGGCCCCGTTACGCTGGTCCATCTTTACCCGGCAGACAGTATTGCACGGGCATTGTGGCTCGCCCCAACCGGCACACCTCCGCCCGAGGTGCCAATGCTCCCTGCCGACGTGTGGCTGCACACCGACGTTCGCAGCGGTATTGCGTGGATTGGCGCCACTTTATCGGAAGCCTTTGTGCCGCAGATGCTGAACTACGAGTCGGTTGGCGGGGTGAACTTCAAGAAGGGCTGTTATCCGGGTCAGGAGGTCGTGGCGCGCAGCCAGTTTCGCGGCACCCTGAAGCGCCGTGCGGTCCTGGTTCATGGCAGTGCCGCCTGCAAGCCTGGCGATGGGCTGTTCCTTGCGGCCGACCCGGACCAGCCCTGTGCCACCGTGGTGCAGGTTGCGCCAGCACCGCAGGGAGGTATCGACGCCATCGTGTCTGGCCAGATTGCCGCGTTCGAGGCTGGGCGGCTGCATCTTGGCGCTCCGGACGGCCCCGAGGTCGTGGTCAGCGCGATGCCCTACCCACTGCTCGAGGACATCTAGCCCGAATACTCAGCCCTTGCCGATGTCGCGCGCCATCTCCACCTGTGGGATGCCGGCTTCCATGGTGGGGCCAGCGATAGCCGCAAATCCCAAACGGGTGTAGAAACCCTCGGCACTGGCCTGAGACCGCAACAGCACCCGTGTGTCGCCCCGCTGCGCGGCCGCCTTCAGCAGGGCCTCGACCAGCACGCGCCCGATCCCGGTGGAGCGCATGGTGTGTGCCACTGCAACCCGGGCGATCCGGCCCACACCGGGCGCCTCCTGGGCGAGACGCCCGGTTGCCAGCGGCTGGTCGACCTTGTTTGTCACCAACGCATGGACCGCTGAGTCGTCGGAAGAGTCAACGTCGAGTTGCGCAGGAATGCCCAGCTCCTCCATGAATACTGTGCGCCGCAACGGACCAGCGCGGTCTCCCAGGTCTGTCCAGGCACCCAGGCGGATGTCGAAGGTGGGCGCGCCGGCTTCGAATGCGTCGAACAGATCGCGCAACACCTTCGGCACGGGGCGGGATGTCTGTGTCTGCGGATCGGCAAACACATACAGCATTTCAGCGCTGACCAACAGGGTATCGCCCCGAAAGACCCCGCCCACGAACAGCAGCGAAGAGTTGCCGATGCGCTGGCACTTCAGGCCGACATCCAGCAGGTCGTCCAGGCGGGCCGAGCCATGGTATTCCAGGATCGACTTCTTGACATACATGTCACCGCCGAGCATCGTGGGGATCGCATCGTACGGGATCGCCAGCGCGCGCCAGTATTCCGTGAACGCGGTATCGAGGTACATCAGGTAGTGCGGGTTGAAGACGATGCGTTGCTGGTCCACTTCGGCCCAGCGCACGCGCAGCCGATGGACCAGCCGGAAGTCTTGGCGCTCAGGTGAACTCATGGTGGCAGGTGCATATTGATACAGTCAGGCACCTGATCCTAACTCCACCCTCTCATGGCATTCATCTACTACGTGACCCAGATCCAGTTCGAGCATGGCGCCATCCGACTCCTGAAGCAGGAGTGCGAGCGTATCGGTATTGGCCGACCACTGGTCATCACCGACCCGGGGGTCAAGGCCGCCGGTCTCTTGCAGCGGGCACTGGACGCCCTCCCCGGCATGGCGGTGGCGGTGTTCGACCAGACCCCTTCCAATCCGACCGAAGCGGCCGTCCGCGCCGCTACCAGCGCGTTCCATGCCAACCAGTGTGATGGCCTGATCGCAGTCGGTGGCGGTTCGGCCATCGATTGCGCAAAGGGTGTTGCCATCGCCGCGCGGCACGAGGGGCCCCTGAAAACCTACGCCACGATCGAAGGGGGATCGGCGCTGATCACCGACCGCGCGCTGCCTTTGATCGCCGTGCCGACCACCAGCGGCACTGGCAGCGAAGTCGCCCGTGGCGCGATCCTGATACTGGATGACCATCGCAAGCTCGGTTTTCATTCGTGGCACATCGTGCCGCGTGCGGCCATCTGCGACCCCGAACTGACACTCGGCCTGCCCCCCAGGCTGACTGCGGCGACCGGCATGGACGCCGTGGCGCATTGCATGGAAACCTTCATGTCGGCGGCCTTCAACCCGCCGGCCGACGGCATTGCACTCGACGGCCTGGAGCGCGCCTGGAACCACATCGAACGCGCCACCATCGACGGCAACGACCGCGAGGCGCGGTTGAACCTGATGAGCGCCTCGATGCAAGGCGCCATGGCGTTCCAGAAGGGGCTTGGTTGCGTCCACTCGCTCAGCCACAGCCTGGGTGGTGTCGATCCGCGTCTGCACCATGGCACCTTGAATGCGGTGTTCCTGCCGGCGGTGCTCGCCTTCAACGCGCAGGCGGAATCGGTGCGCCAGGACCGGCGGCTCGAACGCATGGCGCGAGTTATGGGCCTGGCCGGCGCCAGCGACATCGGTCCGGCGATCACCGACATGAACGCGCGCCTGGGCTTGCCACCCGGGCTTGCCTCCATGGGTGTGGCGAGCGCCCAGTTCGACCGGATCATCCTTGGCGCGATGGCCGACCATTGCCACAAGACGAACCCGCGCGTCGCCACTGCGGATGATTACCGCGCCATGCTGGACCAGGCGATGTAGCACCGCCGCGGACTGTGCGGCCACTGGTCGCACCAGCCGGTGCGCGCGCGACTCCAGTGAAGCCCGTCGATGCTCAAAGCGGCGCCGGGCCGTCGCCGCGTTTGTCTGGCATGCGTGCCCCGATATGCTGTTGGTGGCGCTGGCGGGCCAGTTCGACCTGGCGCTGGCGTTCCGCGAATCCCTTCTTGCGTGCCTCCGTGAGCCCGTCGAAACAATGCGGGCAACTGATGCCGGCCTCGTACTTGTCGGAGGACTTCTCGGCCGCGCCGATCGGCCGACGGCAGGATCGGCACAACTCGAGCGCACCCTCCTGCAGCCCATGCCCCACCGAGACCCGTTCGTCGAACACAAAACACTCGCCTTCCCACAGGCTCTCAGACTGCGGCACTGTTTCGAGGTATTTGAGGATGCCGCCCTGCAGGTGGTAGACCTGGTCAAAACCCTGCGACCGGAGATAGGCCGTGGATTTCTCACACCGGATGCCGCCGGTGCAGAACATCGCGACCCGGGGCTTGCGGCCCTGGGTCGATGCCAAAGCCTTGCCTGGCGCGGTCTGCTGCTGGACCCACGCCGGCAACTCCGAAAAACTCCTGGTGTGGGGATCGAGCGCGCCATGAAAACTGCCGATGGCGACTTCGTAGTCATTGCGCGCGTCGATCACAACCACATCCGGCGCCGAGATCAAGGCATTCCAGTCCTGGGGCTTGACGTATGTGCCTGCCAGCCTGGAGGGGTCCAGGCCGGGAACATGCATGGTGACGATCTCTGCCTTGAGGCGCACCTTCATGCGCAGGAAAGGCGGCTCGCTGGCCCAGGCCTCCTTGTGCTGCAAGTCCGCCATGCGCGGGTCCGAGCGCAGCCATCCCAACACGGTGTGGATGTCTTCGGGCGCTCCGGCAATCGTGCCGTTGATGCCCTCGTTGGCCAGCAGCAGGGTGCCCTTGATCCGGTTCGCTTCGCAGACCGCCAGCAGACGCGGCTGGAGCTGAGCGCAGTCCGGCAGGTCGACGAACTTGTACAGGGCAGCGGTCAGGAATCTGGGCATGGTCGACAAACAGTAGGGAGGCGTGGTGAAGTGCGGCTATTGTCGTCCCACCACATGCACGGTGCCATTTGTGGACCAGCCTCCTGTGCCTAGAGTGGCATGACCACCGCCATGTCGGGGCGACGCAACCAGGCGTGGAATTCATCGGCCAGTTGCTGGCTCGCGCTGACTGCGGCGGTCCAGGCTTTCACTCGGCCTGCCAGGTCCTGACCATAATGCGTGAAGTCCTTGCGATCGGGCAACTTGGCATTCGGCAGCGTGCGGACCCAGTCCGGATGCGGCGCGAGGACCACGGTCGAGTCGAGAAAATGGGTCGCCTTGTGGCGCCAGCGCAGGCCCTTGTCAAGCCAGCCGGGAACCACCGTACGCTGGAAATGCGGGTACAGCACCAGTCCGCCTGGTGTCTTGCCGGCGTAGTCCAGGTGCAGGTGGTAATCGGTGATACCACCGTCCCAGTAGGCCCCGCGCGGCGCACCCGTGATGTCGTGGACCGCCTTCAGCAGGAACGGGATCGCGCAACTGGCCTGTAAAACATCGTGGAAGTTGTCGGTTGTCAGCGCCACCTGGCGGGTCCGGTAGTCGTTTGTCCTGAATGGCAGTTCGTCCCCGGGACGGGAAAAAACGGCCCGCTCCAACCATGCGCCCATGGCCCGGCGATGCACCGCATTGGTCAGGAAGGCCGCCAGGTATCCGAGTGGGGTGCGCACAGCCTGCTCGCGGCCCAGCAGGCGCCGTCCACGCGCCGTGACCACATGCAGCCGGTACCGGCGATGTTGCAGCACCTCCTGCATCCGGGGGCCGTAGAAGTCGCGCAAGTTGCGGCCGAAGACTTCGCTGACCGCTGCCGCTGTGGGACGACTGCGCCCGGGAGGCGGCGCGAAATGCTGGGCAATGTAGTCACGCTCGAGCCGCCGAAACGCCGCCACCGGGTCGTCCAGGCAAGCGGTGGCCATGCGCCAGGCGCCAATGGATGCACCTACGAGGTCGACGGGTTGTGTACTTTGCGCCAACCATTCGCCGAACAGGAGGCGGTCCAGCGGGCCAAGAACCAGACCCTTTGGTCCGCCAGCCGCAGCAGGAATGGTCCGGACCTGCGCTGGCTGAAGTCCGTCACGCGCCAGCGCGCGCAGCGCCGACGGCCCCGCATAGATACATAACGCACGCGTCGTGGCCGATGCCTTGGCCATCACCCCGGGCGTTCTCAGCGGGGCAGCGCCGCTCATCCGCGGCGCGGACTGGTCCAGTCGATTGGATCCTGCTGAAGGACCACGTCGATGTCCAGCGACAGGACGTCACCCACCTCGCCGGGGAATGTGACCGCCATTTCGCGCTGGTTCAGCCCGGCGTCCTTGCAACGGGCGCGCCACGCCGCGAGATGCACCACACCGGCCAGCGGTTCGTAGGAACCTTCGAAAAACGGCGCATCCTGGTGTTCGAGGGCGTCCACGATCGGCTCGGGAAACAACCATTGGCGCGCGAGGCCGGCCGCGACATCCGCATGGTGAAATCCCAACGCCTTGCGCTCGGCCCTGGACCGGCGCGGGTCGAGGGCCGGAAATTCAGCATCCAGGCTCGCCATCTCCTCCCGCATGACGAGGCGCATGACCAATTCGCCCACATGGTGGATCAGGCCGGCCGTGAACGCAGCCTGCTGGTTCTGGTGCAGGACACCGGCCAGTGAGCGCGACACTTTCGCAACATCCAGGCTGTAGCTCCAGTATTGCTGCAGGTTGACGCCCACAACCGCCTTCAGCGATGCCTTGGTGGCAGAGGCGGTTGCCATGGTTCGGACATGGCCCAGGCCCACCACGGCCAGCGATTCGGACACGCTGTTGAGTTTGCCCGACAACTTGAAGAACCCGGAGTTGGACAACTGCATGAGCCGGATTGCCAATGCAGGATCGACACTGATGAGCTGGGTGATCCTTTTGAGATCCGGCTGGTCGTGCTCCAGCTCACTGAGCAGAAGCGCGACGATCTTGGGAATGCTGGGCAACACGAATTGCGAAGCCAGCACGGCACTCAGTTGCATGGAATGCGGACTCCTATCGGAAACAGGCCACTGGCCGGATTATCGCCCCCGAGCAAGCCTTGCGGCAGCCCACTCAACGCGCCAGTTTGGCGAACGCGCTCGCCATCGCGGTCGCGGCGGGAGTACCTGGCAGGGGCCGTTGGCGCGGGGGGGCCTGCCGTCCGGCACTTTCGTGGCGAAGTGCCATGGCCTGGCCCGAAACCGGGGCGTCGAGGCGCATGGTCAGGGCAATACGTTTGCGGGACAGGTCGAGCTCAACCACGCGCACCGTCACGATCGCACCGATCTTGACGATCTCGCGCGCGTCCTTGACGAATTTGCTGCTGAGCTGGCTCACGTGGACCAGGCCGTCCTGGTGCACGCCCAGATCGACGAACGCGCCGAACGCGGCAACGTTGCTGACAGTTCCCTCCAGGACCATGCCGACTTTCAGGTCCTTGATGTCCTGTACGCTGTCATTCAGGCGCGCGGCCTTGAAGCCGGGCCGTGGATCGCGCCCCGGCTTCTTCAGTTCGGACAGGATGTCACGCACGGTGATCACACCGAACTGCGCGTTGGCGAACAACTCGGGCTGCAATTGCTGGAGCATCTCTGCACGCCCAAGCAATTCGGACACCGAGACCCCTGTGTGGCCAAGGATCTTTTCCACCAGCGGGTAACTCTCCGGATGGACACCGGTCATGTCGAGCGGGTTGTCGCCGCCACGAATCCGCAGGAACCCGGCGCTCTGTTCGAACGCCTTCGGGCCCAGACCGGTCACTTCGAGCAACTGGCGGCGGTTGCGAAACCCCCCGTGGCTGTCACGCCAGCGCACCACAGAAGCCGCCACACTGGCAGACATGCCCGAGACCCGGCACAACAACGGCTTGCTGGCCGTGTTGAGGTCCACACCGACGGCGTTGACGCAGTCTTCCACCACTGCGTCGAGCGTGCGGGCCAGTTCGCTCTGGTTGACGTCGTGCTGGTACTGGCCGACTCCGATCGATTTCGGATCGATCTTCACCAGTTCGGCCAAAGGATCCTGAAGCCGGCGCGCGATGCTGGCCGCACCGCGCAAACTCACGTCGACGTCGGGCATTTCCTCGGATGCGAAAGCGCTGGCCGAGTACACCGATGCGCCAGCTTCGCTGACCACCACGCGTTCCAGGGTCTTGCCGGCCGGCGCCGCGTGTCCGGGTTTGTTGTCTAGCCGGCGCATCAGGTCGGCGGCCAGCCGGTCAGTTTCCCGGCTCGCGGTCCCATTGCCGATTGCGATCAGATCGACCCCATGGCGCAGGCACAACTGTTCCAGCACATGCAGCGAGCCTTCCCAGTCTTTGCGCGGTTCGTGCGGAAACACCGTGGCGGTCTGCACCAGTTTGCCGGTCGCATCCACGACCGCGACTTTCACGCCGGTGCGGATGCCCGGGTCCAAGCCCATCACGACCCGTGGCCCGGCGGGTGCGGCCAGAAGCAGGTCACGCACGTTGTCTGCGAACACGCGGATTGCCACGTCTTGTGCAGCGTCCCGCAACCGGGTGAACAGGTCGCGCTCGGTGGACAGGCTGAGCTTGACGCGCCATGTCCAGGCAACGCATTTCAGAATGAAGTCGTCGGCCGGCCGGCCCTGGTGCCGCCAGCCCACAAATTGGGCGATCCGTACTTCTGCCGGACCCGGACCAGCTTTGCCCGCCGCGGCAGCGGCTGCAAGCGGCTCGGGCTGCGCCAACTGGAGGTCCAGAATTTCAAGTGCGCGCCCGCGAAACACGGCCAGAGCGCGGTGAGAGGGTACCTGCTGGATTGGCTCGGCGTAGTCGAAATAGTCCCGGAACTTGCCGACCTCTGGCTGGTTCTCGTCCTTGCCGGACCGCAAGCGGCTGTGCAACAGGCCGTCTGACCACAACCACTCCCGCAATTGCTGCACCAGCACAGTCTGCTCGGCCCAGCGCTCGCTGAGCAGGTCGCGCACACCGTCCAGAACCAGTGCCACGGTCGAATAGTCCGGGCGCTTTTCGCCGTCCGGCGCCGCCTCGACGTGCGCAACCAGATACGTTATGGCGGCATCCTGCGGAACCAGTGACGGATCGGCGAGCAGCAGGTCGGCCAGTGGCTCCAGACCGGCTTCACGCGCCATTTCTCCTTTGGTCCGCCGTTTGAGCTTGAACGGCAGGTACAGGTCTTCGAGTTCCTGTTTGGTGCTTGCTTGCAAAAATGCCAAGCGTGTCGCTTCGGTGAGCTTGCCTTGCTCCTCGACAGCGCGCAAGATCGCCAGGCGCCGGTCGTCCAGTTCGCGGAGGTAGGCCAACCGGGTTTCCAGCGCCCGCAGTGCGATGTCGTCGAGTCCGCCGGTGGCTTCCTTGCGGTAGCGGGCAATGAACGGAACGGTGGCCCCGCTGTCCAGCAGATCGACGGCTGCCTGAACCTGCTGCTCGCGAACTGCGAGTTCTGTTGCTATCCGTTGAATGGTCGTTGGCATGGTGTGGAGATATTACATCGGCCGGGTGGACCGGTTTGCCAGCCCGACCCACACTTACAAAGTCAAGGCGGGGGAAAACGCCGGCGAGTTCCTGCGGCATGCACATGTCGTGCGGCAATACACACCGGCCACCAGCGCTGGGCCGAAGCGTCTGATTCGCACAACGCTCCGGCCCCGATAGTCGGCCGTAGCCATTCGTTCGGCGGGTTGCGGGTTGACTAAGCAGCCTGCATGCGTAGACTTTACCGGCGCTGGTGATGATCTGGCGCCAAACAAGGACGCATGCCAGAGCGGATATTCACTACAAGCAGCTCGCCCACCCCGCGCATGCGCGCCTCTATGGAGTGGCTGTTGTGGGCTTTGGCGATCTACTTCGTGCCGGTCCTGATCGCCATGGTCTCGATCGCCGCACTGGTGTTATGGGAAGACCAATACGCCTACAGCGGCGGCAAGACACTGGAAATGAAGGTCTTCACCGCTGACCCGGGCCCCGCGACGGCCGCAGAGGCTTTGCATCTGGTTGATGCGGCACGCCCCCTCACCCATTTCAAGACCCAACGTTCAGAAGCGCCGGTATGGTTTGCGTTCTCGGCCCAATTGCCACCCGAGGGGGCCGGCATCGTGGAGTTCCCGTCACGCCACGCGGTCGATATGACCTGCTGGGACAGGTCGAACTTGCAACAGCCGCTGGGCGAGTCATCGCGCAGCCTGGTGGTTGGCACCCTGGCACCGGTCAAGGCCGGTTTTGCCCTGCAACTTGATCGGCCCGCAACGGGCTTCCTTTGCCGGGCGTCTTTCGTGGGCCCAGCCCACCTGACTGCCATCAACTGGCCGGCGCAGGAATTGCAGCGCTCCGTGTATGAGTTCCACCGCAAATCAGGCCTGCTCGACGGCGGCTTGATCGTGCTGGCAGTTTTTGTGCTCATGACGGCCTTGATCAACCGGCAGATCATTTACGTGTTGTTTGCCGCCTACCTGGTAATGACCTTGCGCATGGGGGCCATCACTGCCGGCTGGGATGTGCAGTGGCTGGGCCATCTGGTGCCCGCTGACTTCCTGATCCAGGGCCGCTCCGTCACGGTGGCCATCTACGCCCTTCTGACGCTCTCGCTCTACCGCAGGCTGTTCCATGACGAACTCGCCAAGACGCGGTATGTTGAACCGCTGCGGATCGCCCAGTGGTTATGCCTTCCGTTCCTGCTCGTGTCGTTCTTCCTGAGTTACCGTTACTGGCAGCCGATCACGTGGCTCGTGACCGGTTTGGGCCTGGTGCTCATGGTCTTCAGCCTCGGGACGATCCTGTTGCGCACAAGGTCCCGCGTTGCCATGTGGTACGGCGCATCTTTGGGCGTGACCTTCCTGTCTGCACTGTCCGCGATATTCGCGGCTGCGACGGGTATCCAGGTGGTTGCCGGTGCAGCCAATTTCGTGACCGTGGCCCTTTCGTCCTCGCTGCTCGCCGCACTGGCCATTGCCGAACAGATGCGCCAGGAGCACCAACAGCGCCTGCGCATCCAGGCAGAACTCGAGCACAACTTCAACGCGATGCCGATCGGCCTGTTCACGCTCGATCCCCAAGGCCGGTTTGTCAGCGCCAACCCGGCCTTGACCGAGATGCTCGGGCCGCGGGTACTGAAACCGGGGAGCAACCTCTGGCAGCAGTATTTCGACCAGGGCGCCTGGACCCAACTGCACCATTTTGTCTATGCCCAGGTGGGTGGCGAACTCGAAATCCGCGGGAAACGCCCGCGAGACGACAGCGAAACCAGGCGTTTTCTTGTCAAGGCAACATTGGCGAATGGCAAGATCGAGGGCTCGCTCCAGGACGTCACGGAAAAATCCCGGGCCACCGAAGAACTCAATTTTCTGGCCAACAACGACCCCCTCACCAAGGTGCTGAACCGGCGGGGGATCGAAAAGGCCTACCAGGAAGCATCAGCCCAATCCGCTCACGGTAAACCCCTCGCGCTGGCCTACCTCGACCTGGACCGTTTCAAGCTGATCAATGACCTGTACGGCCACAATGCCGGCGACGAAGTGTTGCAGCAGGTCTGCAGGCGCCTGAATGACGTGGTGTCGGGCGCGATCCGGGTGGGCCGTGTTGGGGGGGACGAGTTCGTGGTCGTGATGCCCGACACCAAGATGCCGCTCGCCACCCTGATCTGCCAGGGCATCGTGCGCAGTATCGGCAGCACGCCATTTCTGGTTGGTGAGAAAGCCTTCCAGGTGCGTGGCTCGGTCGGGCTGATCGAAGTGAGTCCCGGGACCCAGATCAAGGATGCGCTGTCCACGGCTGACCGTGCTTGTCGCGAAGCCAAACGCGGAAACATGGACAACCTGGTTGTCTATGACCATACGGCCGCTGCGTTTCGCGAACACGAGGCGGAACTGCGTCTGGTGGAGCGCCTGTCGACCAGCGCGGCGACCGAAGGCCTGTTCCTGGTCATGCAGCCGATCATGTCCCTCAAGGCGCCGCATGGCTCGCTGAATTTCGAAGTGTTGCTGCGGATGAAGGGGCCGGATGGCAAACTGGTACCCACCGACCGGCTGATATCTGCCGCCGAGAACAGCGGGCACATGGGGGTGATCGACCGCTGGGTGCTTTCCACGACACTGGCCTGGCTGAACGTGAACGAACGCCGCCTCACGAATACGCGGTTTGTCTGCATGAATCTCAGCGGCGCATCGCTGAACGACGAAAGGTTCATGCAGGATGTCTTTTCGATGCTCTCCGCCGACCTGGACATCGCCCGGCATTTGTGCATCGAGATCACCGAAAGCGTGGCCTTGCACGACCTCAACAACACCCGGCTGTTCATCGACAAGGTGCGGGGTTTCGGCGTCAAGGTTGCACTGGATGATTTCGGTGCCGGCTACACCTCGTTTTCCTATCTCAAGGAACTGCCCGCGGACTTGCTCAAGATCGACGGCAGTTTCATTGTCAACATGAACCACCACCCGGCCAATGTGGCGATCGTCGAGGCAATTGTGAACCTTGCCGGCAACCTGGGCATGCAGACCATCGCCGAGTGGGCGGAGGATGCGGCGACCGTGCAAACACTTGCGGAGATCGGCGTGGACTATGTGCAGGGTTACATCGTTGCCCGTCCGCAACCACCGGAAACCATTCTCACAGCGGAATCGTCGGCGAGTTTCATCAGCGACGAGCACCTGCTGCGTTTCACCAGCATTCTCGGTAACTCCGAGGACATCCGGGAACAGGTCGATCTGTTCGACCACAGCATGCCGCGCCAGGTGCACTGAAGCCGGACTGGCGGCGCCAACTCAGTCTGCCGCGCGCAGGGCCAGCTTGAGTTCGGCGCCGATTTCCGGTTTGTCGGCGAACGGGTCAGTCGGGTTGCGCGCCTGCACGATGTCCTCCATCCGGGTCTGGACCGACCGGAGCGCCTTGGGATGGCTGTAGACGTAGAACTGGCGTACTGCGACGGCATCGAACACCCTCTGCGCCACATCTGCGGCGGTGACCTTGCCCGACCCGACTGCCTTGTCGATCATGGCCTGCCCGATCAGCTGGCTGCGGGTGGGCCTGGTATCTGCCTCGCGGAATTCGGCTGGCCGGTTTCTGTCACTCCGGCTGATACCGGTGGGCACAAAAAACGGGCACAGGACACTGGCGCTGACCTGGTCGCTGACGAGGGCCAGGTCCTGGTAGAGGGTTTCGGACAGGCTGACCACCGCGTGTTTGCTGACGTTGTAGACGCCCATGTTGGGCGGGTTCAACAGGCCGGCCATGCTGGCGGTGTTCACGATATGGCCACGGTAGAGCGGGTCGCGGGCCGCAGCCGCAAGCATCATCGGCGTGAACACCCGCACGCCATGCACCACCCCCATCAGGTTGACGCCAAGCACCCACTCCCAGTCCTTCACGCTGGTTTCCCAGATCAGCCCTCCAGCACCGACTCCCGCATTGTTGAACACCAGGTGCGGTGCACCGAAACGCTCCAGCACAGCGGCTCCGAGGGCCTCCATCTCTGCCGCTTTGGAGACATCGACCCGTCGGGCCAGCACCTGGGCGCCGGTTGCAGCGATTTCATCTGCGGCACGGTCGAGAGCGTCCTGCTGGACATCCACCAGCACCAGGTTCATTCCCAGTCTGGCGCCAAGGCGCGCACATTCGAGGCCGAAGCCGGAGCCGGCACCCGTCAGTACCGCCGTTTGTTTGTTGAATCCCTGCATGCCCATTGTCATCGTCCTCTCATTTTCCGTTCAGGTGGTCCACAACATTTCGATATGGTCGAGCCCGTCGGTGTCCTGGTGGGCGCATGTCTGCTTACAGCGGCTGCGCTCGCGCCAGGATGGTGTCGAGGTCGGCGCCGCGGCCCAGCGTACCGAAAACCTGCCCCCAATCGCCGCCCAGGCGTGAATCACAAAATGCACCAAACACGGCAGACGGCGCAGTCTGGCACAAGAGACAGGCCTGCATCGCCACGGCGATGTCCTGCGACAGGCGACGGGCCTCCAGTTCGCTGGACATCTCCTGCATGCGGTGTGGCAGCGCCGCCACCAGACGATCAAGCGCTGCATGCGCGCCGCGCGCCGTCGCCAGTTCGGCCAGCAGCACGTCGCGCGTTTCGCCTTTGCGCAGTGCGCGCAGCAGGTCGATCGCCATGATGTTACCCGCGCCCTCCCAGATCGAGTTCAATGGCATTTCCCGGTAGATGCGGGCCAGTACGCCTTCGCCACCCTCCTCCACATAACCATTGCCGCCCAGGCATTCCATGGCTTCCTGCGCGAAGTGGCTGCCGCGCTTGCAGATCCAGAACTTCGAGATCGGCGTCAGGATGCGGGCCAGCAGACGCTCATGCGCCTGGTCGGCGGAATCGAACGCACGCGCCAGCCGCATCGCCAGGGCGCAGGCGGCTTCGCTTTCCAGCGCGAGGTCGGCCAGTACGTTGCGCATCAGCGGTTGCGCATCCAGCGGTTTGCCAAAGGCTTGTCGCTGGCTGGCGTGGTGCAACGCGACCACCAATGCCTGGCGCATCAACCCGCTGGTACCCAGCGCGCAGTCGAGCCGTGTCAGGGTACCCATTTCCAGGATCTGGGCAATCCCGCGCCCCTCCTCGCCGACCAGCCAGGCGCTTGCTCCGCGGAATTCAACTTCGGAGCTTGCGTTGGCCTTGTTGCCGAGTTTGTCCTTGAGGCGCTGGACGTGCACCGCGTTGCGGCTGCCATCGGACAGCACGCGCGGCAGGAAAAGGCAGGACAGACCGCCGGCCGTCTGCGCGAGGATCAGGAATGCATCACACATGGGCGCAGACATGAACCACTTGTGCCCGACAACGCGGTAGCGCTTGCCCCAATCGTCCTGCCCGTGCGGCAGTGCGCGGGTGCTGTTGGAGCGTACGTCGGAGCCGCCCTGCTTCTCGGTCATGCCCATGCCCATGGTCAGTCCCGGTTTGTCGTGCCACGGCGAAAGCTGCGGATCGTAAGACCGGCTGGTCAGCCCGGGCGACCAATCCGCGTAGATGCGCTGGTTTGCGCGCAGTGCGGGCGTCACGGCGTAGGTCATGGAGATCGGGCACAGGATCGACGGTTCGAGCTCTGTGAACAACATGAAGCCGGCCGCGCGTGCCACGTGTTGCCCGGCGACCGCATTCGTGGCCCATGGGGAGCCGTGCAGCCCGGCCGCTACGGCCGCAGTCATCAAGGCGTGGTAGCTGGGGTGGAACTCCACCTCGTCGATGCGATGGCCGAAGCGGTCATGGCTGCGCAGTTGTGGAGTGAATACGTTCGCCAGGCGCGCGTGCAGCTGCATCTGCCGGGTGCCGAGCTGATCGCCCAGCGCCACCAACGCAGCCGTTTCCAGGCCGGGTGCATTGAAGGCGAGCGCGGCGCGCAGAGCCTGGTTGCCGCTGAACAGGTTGTAGTCGACCAGGGGCGCGGGCTGGTTGCTTACCTCATGGGTCGCATATTCCAGGTCCATGACTGCCCCCTTTGCAATGGAATCAGGCCAGTTTTACCAGTTGCTTGCCGAAATTGCGACCCTTGAGCAGGCCCAGGAAAGCTTCGGGCGCTGCGGCCAGGCCCTCGGCAATGGACTCGCGCGGGCGCAACTTGCCGCTGCCCACCAGACCGGCCAACTCCGCCAGGGCCGCGGGCCAGTCTTCCTTATGCTCCCCGACAATGAACCCCTGCACCTTGAGCCGGCTCACCAGGATCAGTTGCGGATTCGCCAGGGGGATGGGTGCACCGTCGTAACCCGAAATCATTCCGCACACGGCAATTCGGCCAAAAGTGTTCATGCGCGGGAGCACGGCGTCGAGCACCATACCGCCAACGTTTTCGAAGTACCCGTCGATCCCTTTCGGGCAGGCGATCTTGAGCGCGCGCGACAGGGACAGCGCGTCGGCATGCTGCTTGTAGTCGATACATTCGTCGAAGCCGAGTTCTTGCGTCGCATAACGGCACTTGTCAGGGCCACCGGCGATGCCGACCGTATGGCAGCCGCGCGCCTTCGACAGCGCGGCGAAAGCGCTGCCGACAGCACCGGTCGCGGCGCTGACCACCATGGTGTCGCCGGCCTTGGGTTCGCAGATGCGCACCAGGCCGTACCACGCCGTGACACCCGGCATGCCGACCGCACCCAGGTAGTGGCTCAACGGCACCTGGGTGGTGTCGACCTTGCGCATCGCGCCAGGTTTCGTCGCGTCCACGACGCTGTACTGCTGCCATCCGCCCATACCCACCACCTTGTCTCCCAGGCGGTAACGGTCCGAGCGCGACTCGACCACTTCACCGGCGGTGCCCCCGCCCATCACCTCGCCCAAGGCCTGGGGTTGCGCATAACTCTTGCCGTCGTTCATGCGCCCGCGCATGTAGGGGTCAAGGCTCAGGAAGTGGTGGCGCACCAGCACCTGCCCATCCTGCAGGGGCGGGGTATCGGAGGTGACGAGCCGGAAGTTTCCGGCGCTGGCTTCGCCCTGGGGCCGGTTGTCGAGAAGGATCTGCTGGTTGCTTGGCATGGTGGGTTCCTGGGTTCAGTCGGTGGCAATGGGACCTGTGCTGTCGGTGCCATCGGGTGTGGCGCCGCCGCGGCGGACATAACGAAAAGTTCCGGTGGCATGGGCGCACAAGCGACCCTGCGCGTCGAAGATGCTGGCCTCGGTGAAAGCCATGGTCTGGGTGCGGTGCAGCAGCCGGCCCCGGGCCGTCAACCGGCCTTTGGCCGGTTGCAGGAAACTGGTCTTCATCTCGATGGTGACCACGCCCATGTCTTTTTGCACGCTGCGGGCCGCGCGGGCCATCGTCACATCGAGCAGGGTCATGGACGCACCCCCATGGGTCACGCTGTGCGAGTTGAAGTGCTCCGGAAGCGCTTCGTATCCCAATTCGGATTCGCCACCTTCAAAACGCAGCAATTCGAATCCGAGATGGCGCACGAACGGGACGTCGACGCCAAAATCCAGCGACATGGCGGGCTCAGCCACCCGTGACGGTCGAAACGCCACCGTCCACCGCCAGCCACTGCCCGGTGATGTGTTTGCCGGCGTCCGATGCAAACAGGAGTGTGGTGCCCTTGAGATCCTCGTCGTCCCCCAGCCGCAACAAAGGCGCATGCGAGGCGAGGTTCTCTGCGCCGAAAATCTTGAACGTGCCGGCGGTCAACTTGCTGGGAAAGAAGCCTGGGCAGATCGCATTCACATTGATCTTGTACTTGCCCCATTCGGCGCACAAGGCGCGTGTGAAGTTGATGACTGCGCCCTTGGATGTGTTGTAGGCAATCATCTGCATGTCGGGCGGATTGCCTCCCAGGCCGGCAATGGACGCAATGTTGATGATGCGGCCTCCCCCGTTGTCGATCATCCATCGCTTTGCCACATGCTGGCTGAGAATGAAATAGCCACGGATGTTGAGGTTCATGACCTTGTCCCAGGCCGTCACCGGATGGTCTTGCGCTGGCGCCCCCCATGAGGCGCCGGCGTTGTTCACCAGGATATCGATGCGCCCCATGCGCTCCAGGGTTTCGTCGGCAAGTCGGCGGATGTCTTCTTCAACCGCACAATCGGCTGCGATCCAGCGGGCGTCGATGCCGGCCGCCTGCAGTTCGGCGACAGCCAGCTCCAGGTCCGCCGCCTTGCGCGAGCACAGCATGACGCGTGCGCCGGCTTCCCCAAGGGCATGGGCCATCTGCAGGCCGAGCCCGCGCGAGCCTCCTGTCACCAGGGCCGTCTTGCCGGTCAGGTCAAAAAGTTGCTGGATGGTGCGCGTCATGGGTGGTTCCTGGTATGGATGGTTGAATTGCGTGGGTGCAGCCCGACGGGGGACAGCCGGTCAACGCTCCTCGCGCATGCGCGAGCGCACATAGACCAGCACGGCACCGACAAGCGCCACCGCGATGCCGATGAAAACCAGATCGGTTCCCCGGCCCTCCTCGCGCCGCCCCATGAAGAGCCCGACGACCAGCGTCAGCAAGCCGCCGTAGATCAGCGTCCAGATCAGGGTTTCCAGGCGCGCCAGGCGCAGGTTCGTGGTTCCGTTGTACTTCTTGAAAAATGACATTAAAAGGCCTCTTCGGGAAGGTTGGCACAGGTCATGTCGCGGGTCTCCACAACCCGCAACCAGGCGTTGATTTTCGGCAATTCGTAGCGGTAGAAGAACCCGGCGCCACCCAGCACTCCGGCACTTGCGGGCGTCTCGGCCAGAGGGTCATCCCGCAGGGCTGCAACCGCCACATCCAGCCAGATCCAGGCGAGCACGGCGTGCCCGAAGGCCTGCATGTAGGGTACTGCATTCGCGAGGGCTTCCTGCGGGTTGCCGGTCGACCAGGCGGCACGGGTGGCGGCCACCACGCTGCCCCATGCCACGTCGAGCTCGACCGCCCAGGATGCCAGGCGGGCCACGCCAGCAGCTTTCGCGCGGGTTGCGGCCATGCGCTGGCCCAGCAGTGCCAGTGCCCGGCCTTCCTGCATCAGCACCTTGCGCCCCAACAGGTCTGCCCCCTGGATTCCGTGCGTGCCTTCGTGGATCATGTTCAGGCGGTTGTCGCGCCAGTATTGTTCTACCGGGAAGTCCCGCGTGTACCCGTAACCGCCGTGGATCTGGATCGCCAGCGAGTTCGCCTCCAGGCACCACTCGCTGGGCCAGCTCTTGGCGATCGGGGTCAGCACTTCAAGCAGCAGCCGTGCTTCTTCGGCCGGGCCATCGGCGCCGGTGTGGTCGTCGTCAACCAGGCGTGCGCAATACAGCTCCAGCGCCAGCGCCCCTTCACACCAGGATTTCTGCGCCAGCAACATGCGCCGGATGTCAGCGTGTTCGATGATGCGCACTTGTGGCAGCGATGCATCCTTGCCACCGACACCTGCCGGTCGCCCCTGTGGCCGAACTTTGGCGTAGTCCAGCGACGCGTAGTAACCGGCCAGGCCGAGCATCGTGGCGGCAGTGCCGATGCCAATACGCGCCTCGTTCATCATGTGGAACATGCAGCGCAAACCCTCGTGGGGCCGCCCAACCAGATAACCGATGGCACCGGCCTGCCCACGCACCGGGTACTTGCCCTCGCCGAAATTCAGCAATGTGTTGGTGGTGCCGCGCCAGCCCAGTTTGTGGTTCAGCCCGGCCAGGGCCACGTCGTTGCGTTCCCCGGTCAGTCGCCCATTGGTGTCGACCATTTTCTTTGGCACGATGAACAGCGAAATACCCCGGGTGCCAGGAATCAGTTGTCCGTCGGGACCGGGAATCTTGGCCAGTACCAGGTGAACGATGTTCTCGGTCAGTTCATGGTCTCCGGAGGAGATCCACATCTTGTTGCCGGTGAGGCGGTAACGCGGCCCCAGCGGGTCGTCTTGTGCGCCCTCACCGTCCGGCAGCGCACGGGTGCTTATGTCTGACAGGCTGGAGCCGGCCTGCGATTCGCTCAGGCACATGGTGCCGGCCCAGCGCCCCGAGAATTGGTTGGCGGCGAACACGGATTTTTGCATCGCCGTGCCGTGCACCAGCAGCAGGTTGGCATTGCCCACCGTCAACAGGTTGCTGCCGATGCTGACCGATGCCAGTGCAAAGAATGCGTTGGCGCTGGCATTGACCGAATAGGGCAGTTGCATGCCACCCATGTCGTAATCCTGCGCCGCTCCAAGCATGCCCGATGCCACATAGGCGTCGTGGGCATCGTGTGTGGCCTGCGGTAGCACCACCTTTTCGCCATCGAAGCGCGGCTCCTGCGTATCGACCAGGCGATTGAACGGAGCGTATTTCTCGCGCGCAATACGCTCGCAGGTGTCGAGCACTGCGTCGAATGTCTCGCGCGAATGGTCTGCAAAGCGCGCGCGCTGCTGCAGCGACCCGACATCGAGCCACTGGTACAGCAGGAAATCCAGGGTGCTGCGAAACCCCATGCGTTACAGCACTTCGAATACGCCGGCGGCACCCATGCCGCCGCCGATACACATCGTCACGAGCACGCGTTTGGCGCCACGGCGCTTGCCTTCGACAAGCGCATGGCCGGTCAGGCGCTGGCCGCTCACACCATACGGATGGCCGACAGCAATCGCACCGCCGTTCACGTTGAGCCGGTCGGCCGGGATGCCCAGTTTGTCGCGGCAATACAGCACCTGCACCGCGAACGCCTCGTTCAGCTCCCACAGGTCGATGTCACCCACCGACAGGCCCAGGCGCTTGAGCACCTTGGGAATCGCGTAGACCGGGCCGATGCCCATTTCGTCGGGCTCGCAGCCGGCGACCGCGAAGCCAAGGAAACGGCCCAGAGGTTTCAGGCCCTTCTTCTGCGCCACGGCCTCGTGCATCACCACCACTGCGCCGCCGCCATCAGAGAACTGGCTGGCGTTGCCGGCGGCAATCACACCACCAGGAATTGCCGGCTTGATGCCGCTGATGCCCTCCTTGGTCGTGCCCTCGCGGATGCCTTCGTCCTGGCTGACCGTAAGCTGTTTCGTGCTCAGCCCCATGAGCTTGTCGGCCACGCCCATGGTCACTGTGATCGGCGCGATCTCGGCGTCGAACAGGCCCGCGGCCAGCGCGGCCGTTGCCTTTTGCTGGCTGGCAGCACCGTATTCGTCCATCGCCTCACGGGCGATGCCGTAACGTTTGGCCACCATCTCTGCGGTCTGCAGCATGTTCCAGTAGATTTCGGGCTTGTTCTTGGCCAGCCACGGATCGGCCAGCATGTGTTTGTTCATCTCCTGCTGCACGCAGGAGATGCTCTCCACGCCACCGGCCACGTAGATGTCGCCTTCGCCGGCGATCACCCGCTGCGCGGCCAGCGCGATGGTCTGCAAGCCGCTGGAGCAAAAACGGTTGACCGTCATGCCCGAGACGGTGACCGGGCAGCCGGCCCGCAGCGCGATCTGGCGCGCGATGTTGGCGCCTGTGGCACCTTCGGGGTTGGCGCAGCCCATGATCACATCTTCGACTTCGCCAGCCTCGATGCCGGCGCGCTTGATCGCGTGTTCGACGGCATGGCCGCCGAGTGTGGCACCGTGGGTCATGTTGAACGATCCCTTCCAGCTCTTGGCCAGTGGGGTGCGGGCGGTGGAAACGATTACGGCATTGGTCATGTTGGCTCCTGGTTCAATGGATGTTCATGCTGCCTGCGCACCTTTGGGATTGCAGGCAGTCGGTCATGGTCGTGGCAAGCCGGCTCAGTTGAAGGTCTTGCTTTCGGCGACCAGCTTGCTGAGCAGCGGCGCAGGTTTCCAGAAGTCGGCGTCGTCCAGCGGGTTGGTGGCAAACCGGTTCATCGCCTGCACCACGTTGAAAAGGCCAAACTGGTCGGCGTAGTTCATCGGGCCGCCACGGTGCATCGGGAATCCGTAACCTGTGATGTAAACCATGTCGATGTCGCTGGCCTTGGATGCGATGCCGTCTTCGAGGATGTGGGCGCCTTCATTGACCAGTGCGAACACCAGGCGCTGCACGATTTCGTCATCCGAGATCTTGCGCGGCGTGACACCGACAGATGCGCGGTGCGCCTCGATCATCTTGGCCACTACCCCGGATGGAATCGCGTCGCGTTTGCCAGGCACGTAGTCGTACCAGCCGGCATTGGTCTTCTGCCCGAAACGCCCCAGCGCGCACAGTTTGTCGGCGGTGCCGCTGTATTTCATGTCGGCGCGCTCCAGCGCACGGCGCTTGCGTATCGCCCAGCCGATGTCGTTGCCCGCGAGGTCCCCCATGCGGAACGGGCCCATGGCAAAACCGAACTTTTCGACCGCCTTGTCGACCTGGGCCGGCGTGCAGCCTTCATCGAGCAGGAAACCGGCCTGGCGGCTGTATTGTTCGATCATGCGGTTGCCGATGAAGCCGTCGCACACGCCCGAGACCACGGTGGTCTTCTTGATCTTCTTGCCCAGCGCCATGACGGTGGCAAGCACATCCTTGCCGGTTTTCTCGCCGCGCACCACTTCGAGCAGGCGCATCACGTTGGCCGGGCTGAAGAAGTGGGTGCCGATCACGTCCTGCGGGCGCTTGGTGAAGCTCGCTATTGTGTTCATGTCGAGCGTGGAAGTGTTGCTGGCCAGGATGGCGCCGGTTTTCATCACCTCGTCGAGTTTTCTGAACACGGTTTCCTTGACGCCCATTTCCTCGAACACGGCTTCGATGACCATGTCAGCGTCTTTCAGGTCGGCGTAGTCCAAGGTGGTGCTCAGCAGCGCCATGCGTTGTTCGTACTTGTCCTGCTTGAGTTTGCCGCGCTTGACCTGCGACTCGTAGTTCTTGCGGATGGTGGCGATGCCGCGGTCCAGCGCTTCTTGTTTCATCTCCAGGATCTTGACAGGGATGCCGGCGTTGAGGAAGTTCATGCTGATGCCGCCACCCATGGTGCCGGCGCCGATGACTGCCACCGAGTTGACCGCGCGTTGTGGCGTATCCGCTGGTACGTCAGGGATCTTGGCGGTGGCGCGTTCGGCCATGAACAAATGCCGCAGGGCCTTGGACTCCGGGGTCCACATCAGGTTGATGAAGAGGTCGCGCTCAGCCACCATGCCTTGGTCAAATTTCTGCTTGGTCGCTGCCTCGACCGCGTCCACACACTTGAGCGGCGCCGGGAAGTTCTTTGACATGCCAGCAACCATGTTGCGTGCGAACTGAAAGTAGGCGTCGCCCACCGGGTGTTTGCATGGGAGATTGCGCACCAGTGGCAGCGGACGCGTTTCGGCCACGGAGCGCGCATAGGCCAGGGCCTCCTGCTCCAGCGACTCCGCCGACGCGGCTATTTTGTCGAACAGTTTCTGTCCAGGCAGGCTGGCAAGCATCTCGCTCTTGATCGGTTCGCCGCTGACGATCATGTTCAGCGCGACCTCCACCCCCAGCACCCGGGGCAGGCGTTGTGTGCCGCCGGCACCGGGGATCAGGCCCAGTTTCACTTCGGGAAGTGCGACGCTGCAACCCGGCGCGGCAATGCGGTAATGGCATCCCAGTGCGAGTTCGAGGCCACCACCCATGGCAACCGAATGCACCGCCGCGACGACTGGTTTTGTGGAATTTTCGATCGCCAGGATCACGCTGAGCAAATTGGGTTCCTGGTGGGACTTCGGGGAGCCGAACTCCTTGATGTCGGCACCGCCCGAAAACGCCTTGCCAGCTCCCGTGATGACGATCGCCTTGACCGCCGGATCAGCAGCAGCGCGCCCCAACCCGTCGGTGATGCCCACCCTCGTTGCCAGGCCAAGGCCGTTCACGGGTGGATTGTTCAGCGCGATCACGGCGACGTCGCCGTGCAGGTTGTAGGAGGCGGTCATGGGGATTCCTTCTGAAAACAGGTCGGTGCCAAGGAGAATAGAACGGTCGTTCTTTTTTGAATTGTAGGGACAAGCCGGCGCGTTCACCCGGCCTTTGTCGCGGTCGGGACTATCGCACGACAGCGCATGCTGATCCCCGTGCTGCTCATGGGAATGCTAGACCTCCAGCCATTCCTTGCGAATGGCAACATCCGCCCGCAGCATTGCAGGTGTTCCATCGAACACGATACTGCCATGGCCCATCACCAGCGCGCGGTCGGAAATTGCCATCGCGATGGTCAACTTCTGTTCGATCAGCAGCACCGAGACACCCCGGGCCTTCAGGTTTTTCAGGTATTCACCGACCAACGCGACGATCTTCGGTGCCAGGCCCTCGGTCGGTTCGTCGATGATGATCAGTTCCGGGTCACCCATCAGGGTGCGGCACAGGGTCAACATCTGCTGCTCACCGCCCGACAACACGCCGGCTTCGGTGTGTTGGCGTTCCTTGAGCCGCGGAAACATGGTGTACATGTCGTTGAACGACCAGCGGCTCCCTTTGCCACTGCCTTTTTGCCCCAGCAACAGGTTCTGCTCGACCGTAAGTTTGGGGAAGATGTCGCGGTTTTCAGGCACGTAGCCAATGCCCATGTGGGCGATCTCGAAGGGTTTTTTTCCAAGGGTTTCGGCGCCTTGCCAGCGCACCGAGCCCTTGCACTCGACCATCCCCATGATGGCCTTGGCGGTCGTGCTGCGGCCCGACCCGTTGCGCCCGAGCAGTGCCACGATCTCGCCCTTGCCGACGTTGAGGTTGGCACCGTGCAGGACATGGCTCTTGCCGTAATAGGCGTTGAGGTTCTTGACTTCCAGCAGCATGTCAGTGTCCTCCCGCTTGTGCGTCTGCCACCGATGAGCCCAGGTACGCCTCCTGGACAAGCGCATTCGCCCGCACAGACTGCGGCGTGTCGAAGGCCAACACCTCGCCGTACACCACCACGGCGATCTTGTCGGCCAGCCCGAACACGACGCCCATGTCGTGCTCGACCGTCAGCAGCGTCTTGCCCACGGTGACCTGCAGGATGAGTTCGATGAAACGTGTGGTTTCGCTGCGGCTCATGCCGGCCGTCGGTTCGTCCAGCAGCAACACATCGGCCCCGCCCGCAATCGTGATGCCGATCTCGAGCGCCCGCTGCTCTGCGTAGGTCAGGTTCATCGCAAGCACGTCGCGCTTGCGGTCGAGGTGGACCATCTGCATCAGTTCATCGGTGCGTGTATTGGCGTCATTCAGGTCGGCCAGGAACTTCCAGAAGCTGTACTTGTAGCCCAGACTCCATAAAACGCCACAGCGCAGGTTTTCGAAAACGCTGAGTTTGGGAAAGATGTTGGTGATCTGGAAGCTGCGCGACAGGCCCAGGCGGTTGATCTCGAACGGCTTCATGCCATTGATGCGTTTGCCGTTGAGCAATACGTCGCCGCTGCTGGGCTCCAGCCGCCCGCTGATGAGGTTGAACAGGGTCGACTTGCCAGCGCCGTTGGGACCGATGACGCCGATACGTTCCCCGGCCTTCACGGCCAGATCGACGCCGCGGATGATTTCAGTCTTGCCGAAACTCTTGCGCAGGCCTTTCAGTTCCAGGGCGGTGGTCGGAGGTCCGTCGCCCTGCGGGCTGCGGGCTTTGGCCCCTTCGGATGGCCGTGCGGGGTTCACTGAACCGCCTCCCGCCGTTTGGTTTCTTCTTCGATGCAGGTCTGGACCGCGCCCCATTTGTGGGCAAAGCCACGCCGCACCCACTCGAACAGCCCAAGCCCGACCGCCAACACCAGCGCCGCACCCGCCCAACTCGACACACTGCGTGCATCGAGGACCATGCCGAGGTAACGCAGCGTGGACCCGTCGGTGTTATGGAGTTGCAGGTGGTAGACCATTTCGACCCCGGCCGAAGCGCCCAGCAGCATGACCACGGCCGTCACTGCCAGCCCAAGGTAGCTGGGCAACAGCTCGCGCAATCTGCCAAAACCGGCCACCCGCAGGTTCATCATGATCAGGCTGGCGATGCCGCCTGGCGCGTACATGACGGTGAACATGAAGATCAGCCCGAGGTACAACAACCAGGCCTGGGTGAACTCGCTAAAAAGCACAAACGCGAGCACCATCAGGATCGCGCCCAGGATAGGGCCGAAGAAAAAGGTCGCCCCGCCGAGGAAGGTGAACAGCAAGTAGGCGCCCGAGCGCCCGGCACCGACCACTTCGGCCGTGACGATTTCGAAGTTCAGGGCAGCCAGGCCACCGGAGATGCCGGCAAAGAAACCCGCAATGATGAAAGCCAGGTAACGCACCCGCTGCGTGTCGTAACCGACGAACTCCACCCGCTCCGGGTTGTCCCGCACGGCATTCAGCATGCGCCCCAGCGGCGTGCGCGTGAAGGCGTACATGGCCGCAACACACACGAAGGTGTAGACCGCAATCAGGTAATAGACCTGGATCGGCGGCCCGAAAGTGATGCCCCACAGGCCGTCCTTGGTCATCCGGTTGCCGGAGACGCCGCCTTCGCCGCCGAAGAACTCCGGCACCATCAGCGACATGGCAAACACCAGTTCCCCCAGCCCCAGGGTGATCATGGCAAAGGTGTTGCCGGCCTTGCGGGTGGTCACATAACCAAACAGCACGGCGAAACCCAGGCCGGCGAGCCCGCCAGCGAGTGGCACCAGTGCCACCGGCAATGGAATGCTGCCTGAAGTCGCCGCATTCAGCGCATGGATGGCCAGGAACGAACCCAGCCCGGTATAGACCGCATGCCCGAAGCTCAGCATGCCGCCCTGCCCGAACAACATGTTGTACGACAGGCAGGCGATGATGGCGATGCCCATCTGCGACAGCACCGTGATGCCCAGGCCGCTGTTGAACCCCAGCGGCGCAACCGCCATGAGCAGTGCGAACGATGTCCAGATGACCCAGCGGGCGCGGTTGACCGGCTTGTTCATGGTTTATCCCTCCCGGGTGCCCAGCAGGCCCTTGGGTCTGAAGATCAGGATGAGTACCAGGAACAGGTAGGGCAGGATCGGCGCCACCTGGGCCAGCGTGAGTTTGACGTAGGTGTTGGCGAGAACGCCGGGGCTCAATGCAAGGCCGGCCTGCTGGGCCAGCGTTGCCAGCGACGTGTCGAATGCCACTGCGAAGGTCTGCACCACCCCGATCAGCACCGAAGCCAGGAATGCGCCGGACAAGGAGCCCATGCCACCCACCACCACCACCACGAAGATCACCGAACCGACCGTGGCCGCCATCGACGGCTCGGTCAGGAAGATGCTGCCGCCGATCACGCCCGCCAATCCGGCCAGGCCGGCGCCGGCGCCAAACACCAGCATGAACACCCGGGGAACATTGTGGCCGAGCGCCTCGACCATGTCCGGGTGGGTCAGCGCGGATTGGATCACCAGGCCGATCCGGGTCCGGGTCAGCAGCAACCAGACCGACACCAGTATCACCAGCGCCACCAGCACCATGAAACCGCGCATTGCCGGGAATGGCGAACAGACAACCCGCACTGCCGCATCGGTCGCGCTGCACATGGCTTGCGGAACCGCCCCCATGAAAAGCTGCAAACCGTCGGCGGAATGGTTCACCAGCGTGAACACCGGCCCGCGCAGGGATTGCGGAGGTTTGAAGTCGAGCGCGATGCGGCCCCAGACCAGTTGCACCAGTTCGAGCACCACGTAGCCTAGTCCGAACGTGATGAGCAGTTCTGCAACATGCCCGAATTTGTGCACGCGGCGCAAACAGGCCCGCTCGAACAATGCCCCCATGGCCCCGACCACCACGGGCGCCAGCACCAGCGCCGGCCAGAATCCTGCGAAGCTCGCAATGGTGTACCCGGTGTAGGCCCCGAGCATGTAGAAGCTTGCGTGCGCAAAGTTCAGCACACCCATCATGCTGAAGATCAGCGTAAGCCCCGAGCTCAGCATGAACAGCAGCAAGCCATAACTCACGCCGTTGAGCATCGAGATGATGAAAAACTCCATGGAGCCGGGCCTTCCTCAACACAGCAAATGAAAGAGCCCGAAACGGGTCCGCCGTTCGGGCTCCTGGTTCAAAATCGATCAGGTCTTTGGCACGCGCCCGCAATCAGCCCGGGCGTTTCATCTGGCAGCTGGTGGGCGTGCTCGAGACGTAGTTCGGGTATTCCTTCAGCGGCACCAGGGTCATGCCGGTGTTCTCAGGGCTGTAGGGGTACTTGGCGCTGGCCTTTCGCCAAACCGTCATGTAGAGCGGTTGCTGCAACTGGTGGTCTGCCTTGCGGATCTCCACCTCTGCGTTGAAGCTCTTGGACTTGATGCCTTCCAGCGCGCCGGCCACCTTGACCGGATCGGTGGACTTGGCCTTCGCCATGGCATCACCCAGCGTCTGGAAAACATGGGCAAACTGCACGCTGGACAGATCGTCGTTGTACTTTGCCTTGTACTCCTTCATCCACTTGCCCATCTGGCCGCCCATGTTGTAGTGGCCCGCCGCGATCTGGTAGACCCGGCCTTCGCCATTCGTGCCAAGGGCAGTGGGCGTTCCCACCGCGCCGGTGTAGTAGGTGAATATCTTGCCGGTGTAGCCACCCTCGTTTGCCGCCTTGATCAGCAGCGACAGGTCGGAACCCCAATTGCCCGTGACGATGGTGTCGGCCCCGGTGGCCTTGATCTTGGCGATGTAGGGCGCGAAGTCACGCACCTGTGCCATTGGGTGCAGGTCTTCCCCGACGATCTGAATGTCGGGTCGCTTGCGGCCAAAGGTTTCCTTCGTGTAACGTGCGACCTGCACTCCGTGCGAGTAGTTCTGGCCCAGGATGTAGACTTTCTTGACGTCTTTCTGGTCGACCATGAAGCTGGACATGGCTTCCATCTTCATCGTCGTATCGGCGTCGAAGCGGAAGTGCCAGAAGCTGCATTTGCTGTTGGTCAGGTCGGGGTCGACCGCCGAGTCATTCAGGTAGATGACCTCTTTGCCCGGGTTGCGTTCGTTGTGTTTGGTTACCGCGTCTGACAAGGCCAGCGCCACCGCAGAGCTGTTGCCCTGGATGATGTAACGCACCCCGCTGTCGATGGATGCCTTCAATGCATTGAGGCTTTCCGCAGGGCTGAGCTTGTTGTCAATGAAGCCCATCTCGAACTTCACCCCGGCAGCGTTGCCTGCGCCGCTGAACTTCTCGGCCAGGAACTGGTAGGTTTTTTGCTGGTTCAGACCGACCGGGCCCAATAACCCTGTCAGCGGATCGATGCGCACCAGCTTGACAGTTTCACCCTTTTGGGCAAAAGCCGAACTGGCACACAGGAAAACGGCCGCAACAGCGACACAATTCATGACAAACCTCATCTGGCAAACTCCTTGAAATAGTTGCCCGGGAGGGTACAGGATTTGGCGCCATACCCTGGCAGGGGTTCCCCTAGCCCTTATCTCCACTGTGATAATCGCCTGACGGACTGCGCCCCGCCCCGCCCCGGCGCACGTCAAGCCCCGGGCAGCACGTAGTCCTTGAGGATCTCGCGCAACTTGGTTTTTTGCATCTTGCCGGTGCCACCCAGCGGAATGGCATCCACAAAGACCACATCGTCCGGCACCTGCCATTTGGCAATCTTGCCCTCGTAAAAGGCCAGCAAATCCTCGCGTGTCACCTCGGCGCCTGGCTTCTTGACCACGGCGATGATCGGGCGTTCGTCCCACTTCGGGTGCCGGATGCCGATACATGCCGCCATCGCCACGGCCGGATGGGCGACGGCGATGTTCTCCACGTCAATCGAACTGATCCACTCTCCGCCGGACTTGATGACGTCCTTGCTGCGGTCGGTGATCTGCATGTAGCCGTCCGAGTCAATGGTGGCCACGTCGCCGGTGGGGAACCAGCCGTCGACCAGGGGCGACCCCGCCTCGGAATTGAAGTAGTCGGAGATGATCCATGGGCCCTTGACCAGCAGGTCGCCAAAGGATTTTCCGTCCCAGGGCAATTCGCGCCCATCCGGATCCACGATCTTCATGTCCACGCCATAGAGCCCGCGGCCCTGCTTGAGCCGGACCTTCATTTTGTCGTCCGGCGACAGCGCCAGGTGCTTGTTCTTCAGGGTGCAAACCGTGCCCACTGGCGACATTTCGGTCATGCCCCAGGCGTGCAGCACTTCGACCCCGTAGTCGTCGTTGAACGCCGTGATCATGGCTGGGGGACAGGCCGACCCACCGATCACGGTGCGCCTGAGTGTCGAGAAGCGCAATTTGCCAGCCTGCATGTGCGCCAGCATCATTTGCCAGACCGTGGGCACGCCAGCAGCAAAGCTGACCTTCTCCCCCTCGATCAGCTCGAATATCGACTTGCCGTCCATCGCCGGCCCCGGAAACACCAGCTTGGCGCCGGTCATGGCCGCCGCATACGGCAGGCCCCAGGCGTTGACATGGAACATGGGCACTACGGGCAATACGCTGTCGCGCGCGCTCATGTTCAAGGCATCGGGCATGCTACCGGCGAACGCATGCAGGATGGTGGACCGGTGGCTGTACAGCGCCGCCTTCGGATTGCCGGTGGTGCCGCTGGTGTAACACATGCTGGACGCCGTGTTCTCGTCGAACTCCGGCCACGCATAGGTTGCCGGGTGCGGCGCAATCCAGGCCTCGTAACTGGTCAGCCCCGCGATACCGGTGTCCGATGGCAGCTTGTCTGCATCACACAACGCAATGAAATGCCTGATCGTCGTGGCCTTGCCATGGATCGCCTTGATGATCGGCAGGAACGTCATGTCGAAACACAGCACCTGGTCCTGCGCGTGGTTGGCAATCCAGGCGATCTGGTCCGGATGCAGGCGCGGGTTGAGTGTATGCAGCACCCGGCCGGTTCCGCTGACACCGAAATACAGTTCCAGGTGCCGATAGCCGTTCCAGGCGAGCGTGGCGACCCGGTCGCCGAACGCCAGTTTCAGCCCGTCCATCGCATGGGCCACCTGGCGCGAGCGCGCCGCGATGTCCTTGTAGGTGCAGCGATGGATGTCGCCTTCTACCCGCCGCGACACGATTTCGCCTTCCCCGTGGTGGCGATTGGCGTGTTCGATCAGGGACGAGATCATCAACGGTTGGTTTTGCATCAGGCCAAGCATGGGAGAACTCCGTGTGTGGTTGTCAGGGGGAATCAAAGGCGCCCTGGATATCGCCAGGGCCCGAGTATTGCCCAAGCCGAACCGACTGGCTCTACGGAATTGCCCTCGTGTACCCGCAGGTGGGTCATCTGCGGGACAATTCAGGCCATGGAAATGACCACCGAACCGGCCCAAGCCGCCACTTCCCCCAAGCCCGTGACCTGCGGCAACGCTTTTGCCGCGCTGGGTCCGCAGTTCTACACCGACTTGCGCCCCACACCCCTGCCGGTGCCTTACTGGGTCGGGCGCAGCAAGCCGCTTGCACGCGAACTGGGGCTCGATCCCGAATGGCTCGATTCCGACCGGGCGTTGCAGGCCCTGAGCGGCAACCAGCTGCTGCCAGGGTCACGCCCGCTGGCCAGCGTGTACAGCGGTCACCAGTTCGGGCAATGGGCCGGCCAGCTCGGCGACGGGCGGGCGATCCTGCTGGGTGACATCGCCTCGCCCGATGGCCGCTCGCACGAACTGCAACTCAAGGGCGCCGGCAAGACGCCTTACTCCCGCATGGGCGACGGCCGGGCCGTACTGCGCAGTTCGATCCGGGAGTTTTTGTGTTCGGAAGCAATGCACGGGCTTGGCATACCCACTACCCGCGCCCTGGCCGTGACGGGTTCGAACGCAGCAGTGCGGCGCGAGGAACTGGAAACGGCGGCAGTCGTCACCCGGGTTGCCCCGAGTTTTCTGCGTTTCGGGCATTTCGAGCATTTTTCTTATGCAGGCGACACGGATTCCTTGCGCCTGCTGGCCGACCACACGATCGACCGCTTCTATCCCGAGTGCCGGGCGCAGGACCGTTTCGGTGGCAACCCCTATGCGGCGCTGCTGGAGGCTGTGAGTGAGCGCACCGCAAGGCTGCTGGCGCAGTGGCAGTCGGTGGGTTTTTGCCACGGCGTGATGAACACCGACAACATGAGCATGCTCGGCCTGACGATCGACTACGGGCCGTTCCAGTTTCTGGATGCATTCGTGCCCGGCCATATCTGCAACCACTCGGACAACCAGGGTCGGTACGCCTTCAACCGCCAGCCCAACATTGCGTACTGGAACCTGTTCTGCCTCGGCCAGGCCTTGCTGCCCCTGATCGGCGAACAGGAACTCGCGCTGGCGGCGCTTGAATCCTACAAAACCTTGTTCCCTGCCGCGCTGCAACAGCGCATGGGCACCAAGCTGGGCCTTGCCGACCCGCAGGAGGAGCACCGGACGCTGGTTGACGGTATTTTCAAACTGCTCGCGGCGGACCGCGTCGACTACACGATCTTCTGGCACCGGTTGACCCGGGAAACGGCGGGCACCGGGACGGAGCCGGTGCGCGACCTGTTCCTGGACCGGCCCGGTTTCGATGCCTGGGCGCAGGCCCACCGGGCAGCGCTCGCCGATGTGCCCCCGCAGGAAGCCGTCACCTTGATGCAGCGCAACAACCCGAAATTCGTGTTGCGGAACCATTTGGGCGAACAGGCGATCCGAAAGGCCAAGGAAGGGGATTTCGCGGAGGTCGCCACCCTGCTGGAGTTGCTGCAATCTCCCTTCGACTCCCATCCCGCGCATGAGACCCATGCCGGTTTCCCGCCCGATTGGGCCGCTGGTATTGAAATCAGCTGCTCGTCCTGAAAAGCAAGCGAAAATCCGAGCATGACTTACAAAATCGAAAAAACCGATGCCGAGTGGAAGGCCTTGCTGACCTCCAAGGGCGCCGAACCCATGGCCTTTGACGTTGCGCGCCACGAGGCCACCGAGCGCGCCTTCACCGGCAAGTACGCCGAGCACCACGACCGTGGCACTTACACCTGCATCTGCTGCGGCAAGCCGCTGTTTGCGTCGGGCGCCAAGTTCGACTCCGGCACCGGCTGGCCCAGCTACTTCCAGCCGCTGGCCGAGGACGCAGTTGGCACCAAGGTCGACGGTCTGCTCTGGATGAAACGCACCGAAGTGCATTGCGCCGACTGCGGTGCCCACCTGGGCCATGTGTTCCCCGACGGCCCGGCCCCGACCGGCTTGCGTTACTGCATGAACTCGGCGTCACTGGACTTCACCCCCGAATGAGAATACTGCTCGATTTCCTGCCGATTGCCATCTTCTTCGGCGCCTACAAGTTCTACGATATCTACGTGGCCACTGCCGTGCTGATGGCCGCCACGCTGCTGCAAACGGCAGTGATCTATGCCATCGACCGCAAGGTGGCCACCATGCAAAAAGCCACACTGGTGATGATCCTCGCCTTTGGCACCCTCACGCTGTGGCTGCACGACGAGCGCTTCATCAAATGGAAACCGACCGTGCTGTACATGGCGATCGCGCTGGGGCTGACCATCGCCGTGTGGACGTTCAAGAAGAGTTTCCTCAAGCTCATGCTGGGTTCGCAGCTGGAGTTGCCCGATCCCATCTGGATGCGCCTGAATGTGGCCTGGATCGTCTACTGCGTGCTCATGGCCGTGCTTAACGGGTACGTGGCGGCCTACTTCAGCACCGAGGCCTGGGTCGACTTCAAGATCTGGGGGTATGTGTTTCCGGTCGCATTTCTGATTGGCCAGGGGTTCTATATCTCGCCCCACCTCAAAAGCGACGACGACAAGGCCAAGCAGTGATGCTCGAACTGACTGCGCCCGCCATTGAACAGCGCCTGCTTGAGCGGCTGTTGCCCAGCGCACTGCAGGTGCTCGATGAAAGCGCCGACCATGCCGGCCATGTGGGTGCCAACGGAACCGGTTTTGGCACCCATTTCCGCGTACGCATTGCGTCGCCCCAGTTTGAAGGCCGCAGCCGCGTGCAGCGGCACCGCCTTGTGTATGATGCGCTGCAAGATTTTCTGGACCAGGGCCTGCACGCGCTGGCCATCGAATTGCTGTGAGTCTCGCGGTCGCTTGACCGCACCCGAAGCCAACCTGTCCCCGTGAACCACCTGAGAGAAACCATGAAGAAGTCCCTGATCGCGACCTTGCTCGCAACCGCATTTGCCACCGCTGCTGTGTTGCCGGCGCAGGCGCAGAACATCGCCATCGTCAATGGCAAGGCCGTGCCCACTGCCCGAGCCGACGCACTGGCCCAGCAAGTGGCCAAGTCCGGCCGCCCGGTGACCCCCGAGATGCAGGGCCAACTGCGCGAGGAAGTCATCATGCGCGAGATCTTCATGCAGGAAGCGCAAAAACGCGGCCTGGATGTGACCGAGGATTTTCGCGTGCAGATGGAATTGGCCCGCCAGTCGCTGCTGATCCGCGAGCTGTTTGCCGAATTTCAGAAGCAGAACCCGGTGTCGGACGCCGACGCCAAGGCCGAATACGACAAGTTCGCCGCCGCCAACAGCGGCAAGGAATACAAGGCGCGCCACATCCTGGTGGAGAAGGAAGCCGATGCCAAGGCCATCATTGCGAGCCTGAAAAAAGGCGGCAAGTTCGAGGAGATCGCAAAGAAGTCGTCGAAAGACCCGGGCTCCGGCGCCAACGGTGGGCAGCTCGACTGGGCGGCGGCTGGAAGCTACGTGAAAGAATTCTCCGATGCGATGTCCGCGCTGGAAAAAGGCAAGATGACCGACACCCCGGTCAAATCGCAGTTCGGCTTCCACATCATCAAGCTCGACGACGTGCGCGACACCCAGTTGCCGAAGTTCGACGACGTCAAGCCACAGATTTCGCAGCAGCTGACGCAACAAAAACTATCCGGCTTCCAGCAAGAGCTGCGCGCCAAGGCCAAGGTCGAATAAGCGGCGTCGGCGGCTGCGCCCGTCACGACCGCAGCGTTGCCACCAGCATCAGCAGGCCGATCATGACCGGCTGGTGGGCCACATAGAACGACAAGCTCCAGCGGCCAAGGGCCGCAAGAGGTTGCAGCGGCCGCCAGATCGGCCGTGCCAGCATTGCAGCTTGCGTTCGCAGCACCCATTGGCCAGCCGCCATGCCCCACCACATCACCCCCAACCAGGGCAACACGGGCACGTAGTCTTCGGTCACCGGCTTGCGCGTGATCAGCCCCAGCCAGTTGAGGCCCGGCCCGTTCAACTGCCCCTCCCACACTGAACCCGCAAGCATCTGCGCGGCCAGCAACTTGGCAGCAATCGCCACTGCGCCGAGCAGCCAGAGCCACTGCCCCCAGGCACCAGTAAGCCGGGTGACGACCAGCATCAGTGCGATACCGTGCAAGACGCCAAAGTAGATGAACGTTTGGGGGTACATCAGCCATGACCCGGCGCTAACCAGCACAGCGCAGCCTGCCACCTTGCCCCAGCGGCGCCAGAACCGCGACCACGACTGGCCCTGGTGCAGGGCGACTGCTTGCCCGAGACCGGCGCAGAACAGGAACAGGCTCAGGATGCAGGTGCGCTGGCTGGTCCAGAACGGGTCGTTGTAGAAATCCTGCCGCCAGAAGCCGAAGTGGTTCAGGTCGAAACACAGGTGGAACAGCGCCATCCAGACCAACGCCAAACCGCGCAGGGCGTCAAGCGAGTCAAACCTTGTGGTGGTGGCCATGGCAGCCAGTGTAAGGTCCAGGGCAGGCGGCGCGCAGTGTCATGACGCCGCTCCCGGCGCGCCACCCGCGGCGGCCATCGGGCGCTTGGTGAGTTCGGCCACCCAGCGCCGGTCCCACAACGACGGGAACGCGTGTTTCACAAAGGGGTGCCGCGCGCAGGCCGCGTCGTCGAGTTCGATACCCAGGCCGGGTTTGTCCGGCAGCAGGTAGCGGCCATCGGCCATAGGGTTCCAGCCACCGACCAGTTCACTGCGCCACGGGGCATCGAAATCGCCGAAGTTCTCCTGCACCATCACCTGGGGCGTGGCCCATCCGAAATGGACCGCCGCGCACAAGGCCACCGGGCCGATCGAGCAGTGCGGCGCCAGCCGCAGGTCTTGCGATTGGCACAGGGCCGCGATCTTCTTGCCCAGCCACAACCCGCCACAATGGGCCAGGTCAGGCTGCACGATGTCGCAGGCCCGCATGTGCGCCAGGCGCGCGAACTCCTCCAGCATATAGAGTCGCTCACCGGCTGCCACCGGAAACGGCAACGCCTGCGTGACCCCGGCCAGCAGGTCAAGGCTGTGGGGCGTCACGGGTTCCTCGTACCAGGCCGGTCGGTACTGTGCCAACCGACGCCCCATCTCGATGGCGCAGCCTGCCGACAGCCGGCCATGCACCTCGATCATCAGTTCCACTGAATCGCCGACAGCAGAGCGCACTGCGGCCACGACACTCTGGGCTGCGTCCATCTGCGACTGGCCCATTTCCTTCCAGGCCTGCTCGAACGGGTCGAACTTCATTGCCCGGTAACCCAGCGCCACCACGGCGCGCGCCTTGTCGGCATAGTCTTGGGGGGTAATGGCCCCACCGTACCAGCCGTTTGCATAAACCGGCAGTTCCTCACGGGCGCGCCCACCGAGCAGGCGGTAAACCGGTTGCCCGCAGGCCTTGCCGATGATGTCCCAGCACGCGATCTCCAAGGCACTGATCACCGTCATCACCGTCGGCCCGCCCTGGTACTGGTCGCGGATCAGGTTGCCGAAAACTTGTTCGATGTCAAAGGGGCACACGCCCAGGATACGGTCTTCGGCCCATTCATGCAGCAGCGTGTGCACCGCCATCTCCTGCCACTCGAGCGTGGCTTCGCCGATACCGGTCAGGCCGGTGTCGGTGCTCAGGCGCACGAACAGGTAATTGCGCAGGCCGCAGTTCGTCAGAAACGACTCGAGCTTGGTGATTTTCATTTTCCGTCCCATCAACAGGTTTCAGGTTTCGGGCAACTGCGCGATGGCGGTCTTCTCGCGCGCGCTGAGCCAGGCGCCCCAGATTCCGGTGATCGCAATCAGGGTGATACCGGCCCAAGACCAGGCGTCCGGAAACTGGGAGAACACCAGCCAGCCACCGATCACGGAAAATCCGATGTGAACGTACAGGTAGGGCACCAGCGTCACGGCACGTGCGCGTGAATAGGCCAGGGTCAGCAGGAAATGGCCCGCAGCACCCATGACGCCGGTCAGGAGCATGAGGGTCCACAACCACACCGAGTTCACGGCCGTCCAGGCCAGCGGCAATAGCAGGCTGGCAACCAGGGTTCCGACCCAACTGGTGTACAGGTGGGTGGTGGCGGCCCTCTCGGTCTTGCCGAGATGGCTGCTCAGCAACTGGTAACACGAGTTTGCCAGCGTGCACCCCAGGGGCAACACCACCAGCCAACCGAGTCCATGTTGCCCCGGGCGCACGATCATCAGGACGCCGGCGAACCCGCCCAGGACGCAAACCCAGTGCAGCGTGGAGATCCGCTCTTTCAAGAAGGCAACGGCCATGACGGTCACTACCAGGGGCGTCGTCATGACGATGGCCGTGAATTCCGCCAGCGGCATGAAGGTCAGGCTGTAGACGGCCAGCAAGGAACTGCCGACCAGAAAGACGCCGCGCAGCAACTGCAAGCGGAGCTTCGCGGTGCGTACTACCTGCCGACCGTGCAAGGGCAGCAGAACCACGGACGACAACAGTGCCTGCATCAGGTAGCGAACCCACACCGCCATCAGAATCGGCACGCTCAGGGCCACGTACTTCGCGGTGGTATCGAGCACGGTAAAGCAGGCGCAGGCGAGCACCACGAAAAAAATTCCGCCCAACACGCTGGCACTTGCAGCCTTCAATGCAGACCCATCCGACGGGCAGCCATCGGGCCGCATCAGCCCCGCAGCAGGCGTGGCAGGCCGGTGGACAGGATCGGGAAGTACACCAGCACCACGATCAGGCCGATCTCGGCATAGAAGAACAGCGCCAGTTCAGACCAAAGCGCCCGCATCGTGATGTTGCCGATCTTGCAGGCCACGAACAGGCAGATGCCCACCGGTGGCGATATCAGCCCCAGCGTGACGCTGACGATCATGACCATCGAAAAATGCATGTCGTCAATACCCATGCTGCGGGTGATCGGGAGCAGCACCGGGGCCAGCAGCAACAAGGCCGGGCCGGCATCGAGCGCCAAGCCAATGATGAGGAAGGCCACCACGCACACCAGCAGGAACGTGTTGGGGTATTCCTTGAAGACCGAAACGATCGCCGCCGTTCCCTCGGCCACGCCGGCCAGGATCAGCACGTAGTTCACCACCTCGACCGCAGCGATCAGCAAGAACAGCCCGGCGGTCATACGGGCTGAATTGCGCGCTGCCTGCAGAAAACCGGAAAACGTCAGCGTGCGGAACACGAGCGTGCCCAGGATCGCGGCATACACCACGGCAACCCCACCCGCCTCGGTGGGTGTGAAGGCTCCCGACAGGGTGCCCAGCACGATGAAGGCCGGCAAACTGAGCACCAGCAGGCCGTCGCGCACCAGGCGCGGAACTTCCGCCCGGGTGACAGTGATGGTCGACACCGGCATGTCACCGCGCCGACCGCGCCAGAACACCACCAGAACGCAGGCCACGCCCAGCAGCAGGCCCGGGATGATGCCGGCCAGGAACAGGCTGAGTACGGAAATGTCGGCCACGGCGGCGTACAGCACCATGATCACCGAGGGAGGGATGATGGGACCGATGATCGACGCGGCCACGACCACGGCCGCCGCAAAGGACTTGTTGTAGCCCTCCTTGGCCATGCCGTTGATGAAGATGTTGCCGAGCGCCGCAATGTCGGCCACGGCAGTGCCGGAGATACCCGAGAACATCACCGAAGCCAGGATGGCCGCATAGGCGGTTCCGCCGCGGACGCGGCCGACGAGGGTCTGCGCCAGATGGATGAGGCGCTCGCTGATGCCGCCCCGGTTCATCAGTTCACCGGCAAAGATGTAGAAAGGCGCAGCCATCAGGACAAAGGAATCGAGCCCTGAAAACATGCGCGAGATCACGTTGAGTTGCTGCTCGCCCGTAACCCAAAGGGCAAACGAACCCGCCAGCGCGAAGGAATACCCCACTGGCAGACCGGCCACCAGCAGGAGCGTGAGTGCAATGGCGATGGCGGTCATGGGGCTGGCACCTGGTCCGAGTCCGGATCGAGCGCGGCGGCGATCTTGTGCAGGCTGACGATCGCAAGCAACACGCCGCCGACGGTGGTGGCGCCATAGACGTAGACCATGGGCAGGCCTGTTGCCGGCGCGGTCTGCATGCCGTTGAGAATGCAGAATTTGGTGCCCTGCCAGATGATCAGGCCGCAAAAAACGAGCACCACCATTTGGAGAAATGCCTGGTGCCAGGCCTGGAAGCGGCGGTTCTTGACCTCGCCGAACAGGTTCATGTCCATGTGGTCACCGTACAGGCTGGCCGCTGCGGCACCGGCAAAAGTCAGCCACACCGTGGTGTAACGCACCATTTCCTCGGTCCAGAAAAGCGGTGCGTTCAGGGCGTAGCGTGTAAACACCTGCGTCACATTGAGCACCACGCTGAGCAACAGCAGCCAGCCTATGAGGTGGTCGGAGAACCGGCCAATCAGCCGGCCCATGCGGTGAATCTGTTTCATCGATCGTCCTGCGGGAAACGGTGCACGCCGGTGGCGACCTCGGCCCCCGGCCGGGACACCCCGAAGCCGCACCCGGCTTCGGGGGTGGCGGCTGCGTCAGTTCGCGTAAGAATCGCGCGTCGTCTCGCGGACGGCCTTCAATAACTTGTCCACAACCGGCCGCCCCACCTGCGACGCGATGAACTCGATCACAGGCTCCTGGCTGGCCTTGCGGAAAGACTCTTTCTCGGTCGGTGTATTGACGTACACCTTGGTGCCGGCGGTGCGGATCTTCTGGATCGACTGCATGTTGTCCATCGCCTTGCGCGAATTGGCAACTTCCGCGTGCACCGCGGCGCCGTCCATCAGGACCTGGCGCATGTCCGGCGACAGGCCCTGGAACACCTTGTCGTTGATGATGATGAAGTGCAGGCCGTAGATATGCTCGTTGACGGACATGAACTTCTGGACCTCGAACAGCTTGCCGTCCCACACCGTCGATGCGGCGTTTTCCTGGCCGTCCACGACACCCTGCTTGAGCGATGTGACGAGCTCCGGGAACGCGATCGGGGTGGCGGCAGCTCCCATGGATTTCATGAAGTTGACATAGACCTGCGATTGCATGGTGCGCATCTTCAGGCCCTTCAGGTCATCCGGGCTCTTGATCTCACGCGTGTTGTTCGTGAGGTTGCGAAAGCCGTTTTCCGAAAGGGCAAGGGTGCGGATGCCGGTGGCCTTGCGCATGTCTTCGTTGAGCTCGCGAACGAACGGGCTTTTCATGAACTCCCAGGCCACGGGCGACGATGGGAAGAGGTAGGGGATCTGGAACACCTGCATCGGCTTGTGGAAACTGCCAAGCACCGAGTCGTCGGTCAGGGCCATCTCCAGCGTGCCATTCTTGACCTGCTCGGTCACCTGCAGCGAGCCGCCGAAGGTGTTGAAGAACAGGCGGATCTCGATTTCGCCGCCGCTCTTGAACTCCACATACTCCTTGAGCGCCTTCATGCCCAGGATCTCGCCGCCGACACTCTCCGGCGCGCCGATGGAAAACTTGAGGATGGTCTTGGCCGAAGCGGCGCCCGACATCGACAGAGCGGCGGCGGTCAAGAGGGTGGATACAAGGTGTCGAAAACGCATGGTGTTGTCTCCTGGTATGGGTTGATGCACGTGGACGGAAATCTGCTGACTTCTTGTTATTTTTCCTCAGGTGGCGCTGCGCCCGGCTGCGCCTGCACATCCACAGGCTCGCGGCCATGCAGCGATGCTACGCAGCCCACCAACGCGCGTCAACCGCGATATTTCGATGGACAGCTTGCGCGCACGTTTCATGGGGCGAAAGGCTCCGGATGCTCGAGGTGGCGCTTGAATGCCGCCAGCCAGCGGGCCGCGACTGCGCCGTCGATGGCGCGGTGGTCGGCGGACAAGACCACCGTCATCATCGTGGCGACCGCCAAAACGCCCTCGTGCACCACCGCACGCGGCTCGGCCGCCCCGACCGCCAGGATCGCCGCCTGGGGTGGGTTGATCACAGCGGTGAACTCGCGCACGCCGAGACCACCGAGGTTGGAGACCGAGAACGTGCCGCCCCGTGTGGCACCCGCCGGCAGTGTTCCTGCACGTGCCTGGCTGGCCAGTGTGTGGGTCTCCCGCGCGATCTGCCCCACGGTTTTGAGGTCTGCATCCTCGACTACGGGTGTGACCAGGCCATCCTCGACAGCGACAGCCAGTGCCACATTCACGCGGGTGTAGCGGCGCATGGCGTTGCCCGTGTACGAGGCATTGACGGCGGGGACCTCGCGCAGCGCCCGCGCCGCAGCATGCAGCACGAAATCGGTCACCGAGGGCTTCTGGCCGGCTTCGAGGTTCCATTGCGCGCGCGCACGAAACACGGCATCCAGGTTGCAGTCCACGCGCGCGTAGAAGTGTGGCGCCTGTTGCATGGACTCGGTCAGGCGGCGCGCAATGAGTTTGCGGCCGACGGTGTGCGGGATTTCCTCGAACGGTAAGCCCGCCGGATCTGGCGCCTCGGCCCCAGGTGCCATCGCGCCGGCCAGGAAAGCGAGGACGTCGGCTTTCACGATGCGTCCTTGCGGGCCGGAGCCCGCCAGGCCGGCCAGCTCCAACCCATGCCGGCGCGCCAGGGCGCGCGACAGCGGGCTGGCAAAGCGCCGTGGTGAATCCGAAGCCGTGCGTGAAGCGTTCAGCATGCTCAGGCCCCGTCCGGCGCGATGACCGCAATCTGCTGCCCCATCTTGACCACCGCGCCCTCCTCCTGCAGCAACTGGACGAGTTTGCCGCTGCACGGCGCCTCGACCTCGACCACCGCCTTGTCGGTCTCGATCTCCACCACCAGCTCGCCGGCGCTCACCCTCTCGCCGAGCTTCTTGACCCAGCGCACCAGCTTGCCCTCGCTCACCGTCAGGTCGCCAAACGGCATCATCAGGGGTTCGCCGTGTGCCAGTGGCGGCGCGTTGCTGGCGGCGGCTGGGTTGGCGGGCTGCCGCTCAACAGGCGCCGGCGCAGCGCTTTGCGCGTGGGCCGTGGCTGGCTGGGCCGGCACGGCCACCGGCACCGCTGCCGCACCGCTGCGCGCCCTTCGGGGCGGCCGCGCCTCACCGGCAATCACCTGCAAGCTGGCGGCAACAATCGATTCGACGCTGATGCGCATGGCGCGCTCCAGCGCGGGCGCAAACGGGTGGCTCATCGTGTCGGTGTGCAGGCGCGCGACCGGGGCGTCGAGGTAGTCGAATGCCAGCTCATTCATGGCCTGACCGAGTTCGGCGCCCACTCCGCACATGGCCCAGCCCTCGTCAGCGACCAGCAAGCGGCCGGTCTTGCGCACGCTGGCTGCCACCGTGTCGACATCCAGCGGCTGGATCGTGCGCAGGTCGATCACCTCGCATGACACACCCTGATCCTGCAGCGCCTGCGCCGCCTGCATGGCCAGATGCACGATCTGCCCGGCGCTGGCAATCGTCAGATCGGTTCCGGTTCGGGCGATGCGCGCCACGCCAAACGGCACCAGATGCTCACCCGTGGGCACCTCGCCCTTGGTCGCAAACAGCGCCTTGGTCTCCAGCATCAGCACCGGGTCCCCGGCGCGCAAGGCGGTCTTCATCAGGCCCTTGGCATCGGCCGGTGTGGACGGCACGCAGACGATGAGACCCGGCACATGGGCCCACATCGGGTGGTACATGCCGCTGTGGTGGGGCCCGGCAGAGCGCACCATGCCGGCGCCGGCACGAATCACCACCGGCGCCTGCATCTGGCCGTTGCTCATGTAACGCAGTTTTGCCGCCTGCAACACGATCTGCCCGGCCGCCTCGAAAAGGAAATCGGCAAACATCAGGTCGGCCACGCAGCGCGCTCCGGTGGCCGAGGCGCCAAGGGCGGCGCCGGTGAAACCCAGCTCGGAGATCGGTGTGTCGACCATGCGCTGGGCGCCGAACTCCTGGTACAGGCCCTTGGTGTGCGCAAAGGTGCCGCCGCGCTCTCCCGTGCCTTCACCAAAATACATGATCAGCGGATCACGCCGCATTTCCTCGGCCAGGCCGTCGCGCACGGCATCGAGCCAACTGGTGGTGACCGTCATGGGGTCGGCCTCCACCGTGCGCAGTGCCGAAGGCGGATTGATCGGATCGGCGTAGATGTGTTGCGCCACGGTGGCCGGATCCGGCTCGGGCGAATTGCGCGCGAATTCGATGGCGTGTTGCACCTGGGCCTTGACGCGCTCCTCGATCGCGTCGATCTGGGCCTGGCTGGCCAGTTGTCGTCCGGGCAAGTACTGCTCTCGAACCATGCGGATGGGGTCGCGTTTGGCCCAGGAGTCGACTTCTTCCTGGGTGCGGTAGTTGCCCACCACCGAGTCGCCTTCGTGGTGCGCCACCACACGGTAGGTCTTGACCTCGATCAGCGTGGGGCCCTCGCCGCTGCGGGCACGGCGTGTAGCCTCCTGCATCACCAGCCAGACCGCCAGCAGGTCGTTGCCATCAACCGCCACACCGGGTATTCCGTAGGCCGCCGCGCGGGTGGCGATCTCCGGGTTCAGCGTGGCACTCGACAGCGCGGTCGCGGTGGCATACAGATTGTTTTCGCAGACAAACACCACTGGCGCGCGTTGCACACCGGCAAAATTGAGCGATTCATGAAACGCCGCATGGTTGGTGGCACCGTCACCGAAGAAAGCCACGCCGATGTCGTCGGTGCCACGGGCCCTGGCGCTCAAGCCGGCGCCCACAGCAGAAGGCAAGCCGCCCCCGACCAGTCCGTTGGTGCCGAACAAGCCGCAGGACGGGTCGTACAAATGCATGGTGCCGCCGCGCCCGCCGCAACAGCCGTCGCGCTTGCCGTACAGCTCGGCCATCAGCGTGTCGGGCGACATGCCCTTGGCCAACGCGTGGCCGTGGCCGCGGTGGGTGCTGGTGATCCAGTCGGTCTTGCGCAGGTGGGCGCAGATGCCCACGCCCGAGGCTTCCTGCCCGATGTACAGGTGCAGAAAGCCTGGCGTCTCGCCTTTGCGGCATGCGACTTGCGCCGCCAGTTCGAAGCGGCGCAGCAGCAGCATCTGCTCGTACAGGCGCAGCAGTTCTTCGCTTGTCATGCCGGGCGGCAACTCCCGGATTTCCGGGGCGGTAGGGGTGTCGTTCAAGGGGTACTCCAGGTTCAGAAATCGCGCGAGAAGCCCGCTGTCCAGCCGCCGTCCACTGTCAGCACATGACCGGTGATGTAAGAGCTTTCTGGCGCGGCCAGGAACAACACGGCGTTGGCCATTTCCTGCGTGGTGCCGGGGCGCCCCAGCGGGATGTGGGACATCAGCTTGGTGTGCAGGTCCAGCGCTTCGCTGCCGGCGTCGTGGATCCACTTTTCCCAGCCTTTTGTCTGGGTCGAGCCGGGCGCCACCGCGTTCACCAGGATGCCATGCGGGGCGAGTTCCAGCGCCATCGCCTTGGTCAGGTTGACCACGCCGGCCTTGGCCGCGATGTAGGAGCTTTGCAACCGCGCCGGCACCAGCCCGAGCACCGAGGCGATGTTGATCACCCGCCCGGACTTCTGGGCCTTCATGGCACGCGACACTTCACGGCTCACCAGGAACAGCCCGGTCAGGTCGATCTTGAGCAGCGCGTCCCAGGCTTGCAGGCTGAATTCGTCGATGGTCTTGCGCTCGGCCGCAGGCACGCCGATGCCGGCGTTGTTGACGAGAATGTCGATGCGGCCACATTCGCGCAACACACGGGCCACGCCAGCGGCCACATCGGCCGGATCGGACACGTCCAGGGCGAAGCCCGAGTTGCCGCCGCCTGCCTGGGCCGCCGCCTGTGCGGACTGCGCATTGACGTCGGTATAGACCACCTGCGCTCCGTTGCGCCCCAGCGTGTCGGCAATCGCCTGGCCGATACCCTGCCCCGCCCCGGTGACGAGGGCGACCTTGCCGTCGAGTTCGACTTTCATCAGCGAATACCTCCTGCTTGGATTGTTGTTCTGGCTGTCGCGTTGCGGTCACTTCCACCGCGTGTGTGGCGGACTGCATATCTGCTTAATTATTATAATAGCATACAAATAAGCAGCCGCAACACCCAAGCCTACACCCAAGCTTCCACATGCCGACCCGATGGGCTCAGAAATACACCCGCATCCTCGTCGCCGGAGGCTGCCGGCCATCAGCCCGGCTCCATGCTATTCTTACCAAACAGTAAGAAATTGCGCCTCCCAATGCACAACCGGAGTCTGCCATGCAAGCCACCCTCTCTTCGAAATCACAAGTCACCTTGCCAAAGGCCCTGCAACAGTGGCTTGGTGTTCGAAAAGGGGACAAGCTGCAGTTCATTCTGGAAGAAGGTGGGGCCAGGGTGCAAAAGGTATCCAGGGGCTCTTTTGAAGGTTTGATCGGTTTGCTGCCACCCCCGGCCAAAGCCCATAGCGTGGAAGAAATGAACCAGTCTATCGGCCAGGCATTGGCAGAAAAGCATGGGACGCCAAAACCGCGCAAGCGCAGAGCCGCATGATCTCCCTGGATACCAACATCCTGGTGCAGACGGATTCCAGCACCTCCGGCGCGCGCTTGGAAAATCTGGTCGCCAGCCACCTGCTGAAACACGCTCAATTCATGAGCGACAGCGACGGCACACCCATCGCGCTTCACTACCTCAAGGCCACCAGTGGCAAGGAAATCGACTTTGTGTTGGCCAACGACAAAGGGGAGCCAACCCATTTCATTGAAGTCAAGCTGAGTGATGCGGTGCCTGGTTTTGCAATTCGCGAGTTACAGCAAACCCACCCCCAGGCCAAGGCCGTTCAGTTGGTTATGCGAGCGCCGCACAGAATTGACTCCCAGGGTGTCCAAGTGCGGCCTGCGGCAAAGTGGTTGGCGGATTTGGCAGCCTGAACGCGCCAGAGGAATTTTGGCTGGGCTAACGACATGTGAACCAAGGGTGCTGGGCAAGACGTGTTGCGCAGACAGGGGATCCAGCAGCGCGCTGATTCTTTTTATCAATGACGCTTTGCCACTGAAAAAGATCGACTTGTTCGATGCGAGGCGGCGCTCCGGGCAAGTTCTGGCCTCTGCCATTGCCCAGGCCGACGCCGTGCTCCGCAGCGACGCGCTGCAAAATACCAAGCCGGCGCCCCGCAGCAACGGTGCGCCGGCCACAAGGCGGTGCACCGATCGCGCCCGTGACGGCCCAGCGGCAGCAACGAGGAGCAGTGATGAAGGTACTTGTTTTCGGTGGAACCCGCTTCATGGGCCGCTACGTCGCGCAGGCCCTTCTCGATGCGGGGTGGGAGGTGACGGTGGCCAATCGCGGCACCCGCTCAGCGATGCCTGCGGTCGAGTCGGTATGCTGCGACCGCTCCGTGCCCGGGGCCATCGACGTCTTTCGCGGCCGCAAGTTCGACGCAGTGATCGATTTCTCGGCCTATCCGTCAAGCTGGGTGGCGCAGGCCGGGGCTTTGTTTGCCGGCAACATCTCGCGCTACATCTTCATCTCGAGCTCCGCGGTCTACTCCGAGAGCCAGCGTTTTCCGGTGACGGAGGATTTTCCGCTCGGGCCACCCCACCCGCACCAGCAGTACGCGGCCGAGAAGATCCGCTCCGAGCGGCTGCTGGTCGGGTTCAGCCAACAAGGCGCGTTTCAAACCGTGTCGTGCCGGCTGCCCTTCGTGCTGGGCCCGGAGAACTATGAAGACCGTGAGTCGTTCGCCTTCAGCCGGCTGCTGGCCGGCGCCCCGATCCTGCTGACCAACGGCGGCAATGCGATTCATTCGTTCGTCTATGCCGGCGACGTGGCGCAGGCCCTGATCGCACTGCTGCAAGCCGACGACAAGGTGGATCGGCAGGCGTTCAATATCGCGATCGCACAGGCCACCACCAGCCGGGGCTTCATCGAGGCCTGCGCCACGGTTGCCGGGAAAGAGCCGATGTTGCGCTCCATACCCTTGGGCGACCTGGGCTTTGACCAGCAGGATTTCGACCTCAAGAATCTGACCTTCCCGTTCCCGCATTTCAACTTCTACGTGGGCTCCGACAAGCTGCGAAAGTTCACGGGTTTCGAGCCCAGGTTCTCTCTGCCGCAAATGCTGCAGGTGTATTACGACTGGTGGATCGGGCGCGGCGATCTCCGGCCCGCAGCCTATGCAAGGGAACAAGCGGCTCTGCGCCGACTCGAGGCCAGTTACAACAGGTCGTTCGGCGCGTCGTAGGTGATGCTGAACTGGTCGCCACGGTTCTTGGACAGCGTCAGTTCCACAGGCTCGCCGGTGCTTGAAAAATACAGCATCTCGGTCGCAAGGATCGGCCCGCCCACCACATAGCCCAGCGCAAACGCCAGCGGTTCGTCGGCGATTTCGGCCCGCACACGGATCTGGGCACGCGACAACTGGATGCCCAGGTGCCGCTGCACCGCACGGAACACCACCACGTCGTCGAAGTCGGCGCGTTTCAGGCGGCTGCCAATGGCCGGCGGGAAGTAGAACGTCGTCTGGGTGATCGGGCGGTCCCGGACGAGCAGCACTGCCCGCAGGCAATGGCATGCGGTGCCGTCTGGCAGCACCAGCAGTTCACAGGCCAGCGCCGAGCGCTCCTTGCGGTAACTCTTGATAACCAGGCGTCGGTCGACGCTGGATGCCGCGATGGCCGCAAAACTCTGGAATTCCAATGGCTTGTTTCGCACAGCGGGCGTGGCAACGATCGCGGGCTTGGCGGTGCGTTTCTTGATCAGGCCTTCGCCCTCCAGGTCGCGCAGCGCCTGGCGCACGGTGATCAGGCTGACCCCGAAACGGCTGGCCAGATCGGCCTCGCGGGGCAGCGGGTGACCGGCTTGCAGCGCCCCCGCGTCGATCGGGGAACGCAGCCGTATGGCCAGTTGGCGGTACAAGGGCCCGTCGGAGCGCGTCAGGGGCTGTGGCTTGAATGCCGCCAGCGCTGCCTCTTGCAGGGCGGCTTCGTCCGCCGGGTCCTCGGTCGGGCTTTCGGCTGGTGCTGTGATAGGGAGCATGGTGCGGTGCGCGTCGGCGCAATTGTGGGAACAAGCTCGACGATATCCGAACCGCGCCGCCTCAGGCCGGAACCCGCGCCTGCGTGACCCCATTGACGACATTGGGCGGCAGGCGCCCCAACACGGCTTCGAGCGCCCGCCGGGCGGCCCCTTCGCGCAGCGCCTTCACGGCGGTGGGACTGACCGAGGCGATGTGCGGCGCAATCACGACCTGCGCCAGGCTGCGCAGCGGGTGGTCGGCCGGCAGCGGCTCCGGGTCGAACACGTCGAGTGCGGCGCCACCGAGTTGGCCCTCGCGCAGCGCGTCGACCAGTGCGGTCGTGTCGACCAGGTCGCCGCGGGCCAGGTTGACCAGCAGCGCACCAGGTTTCATGCGCGCCAACAGCGCCGGGCCGATGATCCTGCGGGTGGCGGGGGTCGAGGGGCAATGCAGCGTCAGCACATCGGATTGCGCCGCCAGTGCCTCCAGGCTCGCTGGATGGGCGCCTGCGGCGGTGATGTCGGCAGCCGGGGCAATCGGGTCGTGCACCAGCACGCGGCATTTGAAGGCCAGCAGACGGCGCACGACCTCGCGCCCGATACGCCCGAACCCCAGCACGCCCACGGTCTGCTCGCGCAGCACCCGCATCCCGGTGACCGGAACGGCCAGGCGCCACTGGCCGGCGCGCAGATCGGCGGTATGCGTCACCGTCTGGCGCGTCATGCTCAGGATGAAGGCCAGGGTGTGGTCCGCCACCTCGTCGATGCAGTAGTCGGGGATGTTCGCCACCGGGATGCCATGGGTTCGCGCGGCGTCGAGGTCGACGTTGTCCACGCCGATGCCGTAACGCACGATGGCGCGCGCACGCCCCATGCCGGCGATGACTGCTGCGTTGACCCGGGCGAACTGCGTGATCACGGCATCGGCGCTCGCGACAGCGGCGAGCAGTTCGGGCTCGGTGGTGCAGTGGTGGCCGATGAGCGTGCATCCCCCCTGCGCGAGGATGGCGGCTTCAAGGGCAAGGTCGGGGAAGGTGTAATCGGTGACGACGACGGTGGGGCGGGTGGTCATGGCGGGTTTGTCTCCGTTGGGTGTCCGAGGCGTTTCTCCCAGCCGTCCTGGAAGATGTTCAAGTAGGCTTTGGGGTCATACGGGTGGGCGCGGGCCACCTCCATGTTGAGGTCCAGTCCCAGACCAGGGGCGTCGGGCAGCGACAGATGCCCGGTGGCAGGGTCCAGCGAAGGGTGCCAGGTGACGAGATCACGCACCCAGGGCTCGTTGAACGCGTCGAAGTGTTCCTGGATCAGAAAGTTGGGCACACATGCAGCCAGTTGGAGGCACACTGCAGTCGCCACCGGGCCGCCACTCTGGTGCGGGGCGATCCAGCTGCCGTGGGCCAGGGCCAGATGGGCCACTGCCAGCGTGTTGGTGATGCCGCCCAGCGACATCGGCTCGGGCTGGAAGATATTCACCCCACCCCCCGCGGCCAGGGTGTAGAACTGCCCGATGGTGTCGTACATCTCGCCGGTGGCGACTCGGATCGGGCATTGCAGCGCGACTGCATTCGCGGGTTGTTCGCGTTCACGCGTGGTGGGCTCCTCCCACCAGTACAGGTCCAGCGGCGCAAGCTTGCGGGCGGCGCGCAGGGAATCGGCCTCGGTGAAACGCGCATGCACGTCGATCAGGATGCGCAAGGACGGGCCGAACCGCTGGCGCAGCGCGTGCACAATGTCGTAGGCCAGTTGCAGCTCCGCGTCATCGATAAAGCCCTGTGCCGTGCCAAACGGGTCGAGCTTCAACGCTTGGAACCCCATCGCCACAACCTTCTCTGCCGCCGCCACGAAATGCTCCGGCGTGCGCTCGGTGCGGTACCAGCCATTGGCATACGCCGCCACAGTGTCACGCACGCGGCCCCCAAGCAGCTGGTGGATCGGCACACCCAGTGACTTGCCCAGGATGTCCCAGCACGCCACTTCGATCGCCGCCACGGCCGTGCGGTGGATATGCCCGCCATCGAGTGACACACTGTCCATCAGGTGTTTGGACAGCCGGTTGACCTGGCGCGGATCGCGGCCTATGGCCAGGTGTTCGAGCTCGCGCACCGCCGCTTCGGTCGTGCGGATGAAGCCGTTCAACGTACCTTCACCAATACCGTGAATGCCGGCATCGGTATGCACCCTGAGCAGCAGCCAGTTCTTCCAGCCGGCACCCACGGTGCAGGTCTCGATCGCGGTGATTTTCACGGTAGGTTGTTTCCGGGTCGTTTTGACCGAATTATATTATTATAAGAATAATGGGGCGACCGGTTCTTCAACAGTTCTTCGACTCGCCGGCCCCCTGGAACGCAAGGCTGGCGGCTCAGACTTCGGGTGGCAGCACAGCCGGGCCGCGCTCGCGCCCGGTCAACCAGGCACTGGAAACGCCGCAGCACGCAATCAGGGCGATGCCGGCCCATGCCCAGGCGTCGGGCACATGGGCAAACACCAGCCAGCCGCCGAGCACGGCAAACGCGATGTTGCCGTACATGTAGGGCATGAGCGTGGAGGCCGGGGCGTGCTGGTAGGCCGTTGCCAGCAGGAAGTGGCCCGCGGCGCCGGCCGCGCCCATGAGCAGCAGCATCGCCCACGACCAGGGCGAATCCACCAGCACCCAGAACCACGGCAGGGCCAAGGCGCCCACGGCGGCACCGAACCATACGCTCCAGAAATGGGTGGTGGCCGGGTTCTCCAGCCGCCCCAGGTGGCTGCTCAGCAACTGGAACACCGTGCTTGCAACCACGCAGCACGCGGGAATCAGGGCGCTCCAACCGAGCCCGCCATGGCCACCGGGCCGGATGATCAGCAGCGCGCCGGCGAGACCGCCGACCACGAACAACCAATGCAGGCCCGATACCTTTTCCTTCAGGAAATGAACGGCGAGCACCGTGACCAGCATTGGTGTCACCATGAGAATTGCGGCAAACTCCCCCACCGGCATCGTCTTGAGGCTGAGCAGGGTCAACAAGGTGGTCAGGGTCAGCAAGGCACCGCGCAGCATCTGCAGGCGCGGATGGGCAACCCGCCACAAGCTGCGGCCGTGCACCGGCAACAGGACGGCGGAGGAAATCACCGCTTGAAACAGATATCGAACGGCCAGTGCCATGACCACCGGCACGCTGGCCGCAGCGTACTTGGTGGTGACGTCCAGCACCGCAAAGAAGGCGGTCGCCAGCACCATGTAGCCGATGCCTTCGAGCGCAGCGCCCGGTCGGTTCAGCATGCCCTGGCACCGTCTCGCCACACCACCGGGAACAGCGCGTCGTCCATCGGCGCGCCGTCGGGCAGGCGCTGCGCCAGCCCGGGAAATGGCGGCGACGTGCGCCAGTTGCGCACCGCCTGGCGCGCATCGTCACCCAGATAACGCGCCGAGAACACCCGCCGGCGCTGGCCCGGGGCCGTGCCGCTGCTGGCGTGCAACGCCAGCATGTGAAACGCCACGGCGTCGCCGGGTTCCAGCGCCCAAGCCAATTGACGGAAATCCTGCGGCTGCGCGTCGATGTCTGGCAGCTCGGCAAGTGTTCCGTCGGGGAACCACTTGGCCTGCTGGTCGCGGAAAGTGCGTGGCATGAACCAGGCGCCGGCATGGGAGCCCGCAACGAAGCGCAGCGTGCTGGTCAGGGGCACCGGGTCGACCGGGATCCAGAAACTCACGTTCTGGCGGCCACTGACGTTGTAGTAGGGCTGGTCCTGGTGCCACGGCGTGGGCTGGCGGGTGCCGGCCTCCTTGACCAGCAGGTGGTCGTGGTACAGGCGCACGGTCTGGCTGCGCATCAACTGCGCGGCGACGTAGGGCAGCGCGGAGCCAAGCAGGATCTCGCGGTATGCGGGGTTGTCCTGCCAGGTGCAGAAGTCCTCGACGAAACGACCCGGGTCGTCGGGCTGGCTGGCCACCATGGCAAGCGCGCTCGGGTGCACCAGGTTGTGCTCGATGCCCTCGGCGAGGCGCTGGACTTGGTGCGCGGTGAGCGCTCCCCGCAAGACCACGGCACCATCACGCTGGTAGTCGTCGGCAGTGCCAACTGGCAGTCTCCGCATCGCCGGCCCGTGCATCACCCCACCCACCTGCGCGCATTGCGCCACAACTGCATCCACGGGCTATGGATGTTTGGGTCCTGGTCGGTCCAGCCCATCTGGACATTGCGGAACACCCGCTCCGGGTGCGGCATGAGCGCGGTGAAGCGGCCGTCAAGCGTGGTCACGCCGGTCAATCCCCCCGGGCTGCCATTGGGGTTGAAGGGATAGGTTTCAGTCGCCGCGCCGCGGTTGTCGGTGAAACGCATCGCGGCAATCACCTTGGCCGCGTTGCCCCGGTAACGGAAGTTGGCAAACCCCTCGCCGTGCGCCACCGCAATCGGCAAGCGGCTGCCCGCCATGCCACGCAAAAACACGGACGCCGACTCCAGCACCTCGACCATCGACAGGCGGGCCTCGAAACGCTCGCTCTGGTTGGTGGTGAAACGTGGCCAGTCCTGGGCGCCGGGGATGATGTCGGCCAGTTCGGCAAACATCTGGCAGCCGTTGCATACCCCGAGCCCGAAGGTGTCGCCGCGGCCGAAAAAGGCGCGAAACTGGTCGGCCAATTCGGGGTGGAAGGTGATGGACCGGGCCCAGCCGATGCCCGCACCCAGGGTGTCGCCGTAACTGAAACCACCGCAGGCCACCAGGCCCTGGTAGTCGGCCAGTGTGGTGCGCCCGGCGTGCAGGTCGCTCATGTGCACATCGAACGCGTCGAAACCAGCCTGGGTGAAGGCATAGGCCATCTCGACGTGCGAATTGACGCCCTGCTCGCGCAGCACCGCCACGCGGGGGCGGGACAAGGCCAGCGCAGGTGCTGAGGGTGCGGCGTCTGGCTTGAACGTCAGATACACGTGCAGACCAGGATCCTGCGGATCGCCGGCTGCCGCGTGTTCGGCGTCTGCGCAGGCAGGGTTGTCGCGCCGCTGGTTGATTTTCCAGCTCACGGCGTCCCAGACCTGGTGCAGGTCTGGCAACGGGGCTGAAAAAACCAGCCGCGCGTCACGCCAGACCTGCAGTTCGCCGACACCCGACGGCATCGACGAGCCCGCCGGGCGGGTCTTGCCGACCGCATGGCTGTGTTTGCTCAGGCCATGTTCACGCAGCACCTGCATCACCACATTGCGCTGCGCCGTGCGCACCTGCAGCAGCACGCCCAGCTCTTCGTTGAACAGGGCCTTGAGCGTGAGCTCGTCGCGGCGCGCCTGCACCTGCGATGCCCAGTTCTTGCTGTCACCCATCTCGGCCCGGCTGTCGGAGATGCCGTCGCCTTCGGTGACCAGCATGTCGACATTGAGGGCCACGCCCACATGGCCGGCAAAGGCCATCTCGCACGCGGTGGCAAACAGGCCACCGTCGCTGCGGTCGGGGTAGGCCAGGATCAGGCCTTGCGCGCGCAACGCGTTGACCGCAGCGACCAGTCGCACCAGGTCCTGCGGATCGTCCAGGTCCGGCACCTCGTTGCCCACCTGGTCCAGCGTCTGGGCCAGGATGCTGCCGGCCATCCGGTTGCGGCCGTGGCCGAGGTCGACCAGCAGCAGCGAGGTGTCGGCTTCGCAGGCGTCGAGTTGTGGTGTCAGTGTGCCGCGCACGTCGGCCAGTGTGGCGAAGGCGCTGACGATCAGCGAGACCGGCGCTGTCACCTTGCGCTGTTCGCCCCCCTCCCCGTCGCGCCACTGGGTGCGCATGGACAGCGAGTCCTTGCCGACCGGAATCGAAATTCCCAAGGCCGGGCACAACTCCATGCCGACCGCGCGCACGGTGTCGAACAAGGCTGCGTCCTCCCCCGGTTCTCCACAGGCCGCCATCCAGTTGGCCGACAGCTTGACACGCGGCAGCTCGATCGGTGCCGCAAGCAGGTTGGTGATCGCCTCGGCCACGGCCATGCGGCCCGATGCCGGCGCGTCGATTGCGGCCAGCGGCGTGCGTTCGCCCATGGCCATGGCCTCGCCCTGGAAACCTGCAAAATCCGCCAGCGTCACGGCGCAGTCCGCCACCGGAACCTGCCATGGGCCGACCATCTGGTCGCGGTGGCTCAAGGCCCCCACTGTGCGGTCGCCGATGGTGATCAGAAAACGTTTGGAAGCGACCGTGGGATGGGCCAGCACTGCAATCGCCGCCTGTTGCAAACTCACGCCGGTGAGGTCCAGCGCCTGGAAACGGCGTGTGACGCGTTGCACGTCACGCTGCATGCGCGGCGGTTTGCCCAACAGCACCTCCATCGGCATGTCCACCGGGGGGGCGTTATCGGCGTCGGTCACGGTGAGCTGGCGCTCCGCAGTGGCAACGCCCACCACCGCGAACGGGCAGCGCTCGCGTTCGCACAGGGCGCGGAACAGCGCCAGCGATTCGGGCGCGATGGCCATGACATACCGCTCCTGGCTCTCGTTGCACCAGATCTCCTTGGGCGCCATGCCGCGTTCTTCCAGCGGCACTGCGCGCAGGTCGAAACGTGCACCGCGCCCTGCATCGTTGGTGAGTTCGGGGAAGGCGTTGGACAGGCCACCGGCGCCGACATCGTGGATAGCCAGGATCGGATTCGCGTCCTGCAGTGCCCAGCAGTGGTTGATGACCTCCTGGGCGCGGCGCTGCATCTCGGGGTTTCCGCGCTGCACCGAATCGAAATCGAGGGCTGCGGAATTGGCGCCGGTGGCCATGGAACTGGCCGCGCTGCCGCCCATGCCGATGCGCATGCCCGGCCCGCCAAGCTGCACCAGCAGGCTGCCGGCGGCGAACGGGATCTTGTGTGTCAGCGTGGCGTCGATGGTGCCCACCCCGCCGGCAATCATGATTGGCTTGTGGTAACCGCGCTGGACCGTGTCGACGTCGGAGCTTACGGATTGTTCGTACTCCCGGAAGTAGCCCAGCAGGTTCGGCCGCCCGAACTCGTTGTTGAAGGCCGCCGCGCCCAGTGGCCCCTCGATCATGATCTGCAAGGGACTGGCGATGTGGTCCGGCCGCCCATAAGCCCGCACCTTGTCATCGAACTGAATCTTCGATACGGTGAAGCCGGCAAGGCCGGCCTTGGGCCGGGAGCCGCGCCCGGTTGCACCTTCGTCGCGGATCTCGCCGCCCGAACCCGTCGACGCGCCGGGAAACGGCGAGATGGCGGTTGGGTGGTTGTGGGTTTCCACCTTCATCAGCACATGCTGCAGCACCGGCTGGCTGCCGTAACGCGGTGGTGCAGCGCCATCGGTGGCCACGCGTGCCACAAAACGCTCGACCTCGCCGCCCTCCATCACCGAAGCATTGTCGGAATAAGCCACCACCATGTGTTGCGGGTTGAGTTGGTGCGTGTTGCGGATCATGCCGAACAGGGAGTGCGGCTGGTCGGCGCCGTCAATGCTGAAACTCGCGTTGAAGATCTTGTGCCGGCAGTGTTCGCTGTTGGCCTGGGCGAACATCATCAACTCGACATCGGTCGGGTTGCGCGCCAGCCGCGTGAACGCCGCCAACAGGTAGTCGATCTCGTCATCGGCCAGCGCCAGGCCGAACGCGGTATTGGCCTGTTGCAGCGCGGCCTTGCCGCTGCCCAGCACGTCGATGCGCGCCAGAGGTGACGCCTCCAACGCGTCGAACAGGTGCGCCGCCTGCGCCCGTGCGAACACGACGCTCTCGGTCATGCGGTCGTGCAGCAGATCGCCGAGGGCCTGCAGCTGTGCGGGCGTCAGCGCCGGTGGTTTGCCCAGCAATCCAGCCTTCAGTGAGATGCGGTATTCGGTGATGCGCTCGATCCGGTGCACCGCAAGCCCGCAGTTGTGCGCAATGTCGGTGGCCTTCGATGCCCAGGGCGACACCGTGCCCAGCCGGGGTGTCACAACCACCAGTTCGCCGTCCTCGGGGCCTTCATAGGGGTCACCATACGCCAGCAGCGCGGCCAATTGCGACAGTGCTGCCTGCGACTGGTCACCGTCTGCATGGACCACGTGCACGTAACGTGCAGCCAGTCCGTTGATCCTGGGGTGGATGGCCTGCGCTGCGGGCAGCAACTGGCGCGCGCGAAACTGGCCCAGGGCGTTGGAGCCGGTGAAAAAGTGTGTCGTGGGGGTCACAAGGAGGGGCCTGAAAACGTGGCAAGGAGGGAGGCGAAACCGGCGCCCACCAGGCATCGGGCTCAACCATCCGGCGGCTGGGGGCATTTTAGCGGTGCCCGATGGGATAATTGACGGATGACAATTACGTACAAAGATGCCCAAGGCATTGCCGCAATGCGCGTTGCAGGCCGCCTTGCCTCGGAAGTCCTGGATTTCCTCACGCCCCATGTGGCGTCTGGTGTGACCACCAATGCGCTGGACCAGCTGGCCCATGACTACATCACCGGTGTCCAACAATCGATCCCGGCGCCGCTGAACTACCGCGGTGGTGGCAACACCCCTTACCCCAAGTCGATCTGCACCTCCGTCAACCACCAGGTTTGCCACGGCATTCCCAACAACAAGCCGCTCAAGCGTGGCGACATCGTCAACATCGATGTCACCGTCATCAAGGACGGCTGGCATGGCGACACCAGCCGCATGTTTGTCGTCGGCGAGACATCGATCGCGGCGCGCCGCCTGTGTACCCTCACCTACGAGGCCATGTGGCGGGGCATCGTGATGGTCAAGCCCGGCGCGCGGCTGGGAGACATCGGGTGGGCAATCCAGAAGTTCGCCGAAGGCCATGGGTTCAGCGTGGTGCGCGAGTTCTGCGGCCACGGCATCGGCCGGGTGTTCCACGAGGAGCCGCAGGTGCTGCATTACGGCAAGCCCGGCACCCTCGAAGAACTCAAACCCGGCATGACTTTCACCATCGAACCCATGATCAATGCCGGGCGCAAGGACATCAAGGACGGCCCGGAAAAAGATGGCTGGACCATCGTCACCAAGGACCACTCCCTGTCAGCGCAATGGGAACACACGGTGCTGGTCACCGAGGCCGGTTACGAAGTCCTGACGCTGTCGGTGGGGAGCCCGCCCACGCCCGACTTCGCCGCCGCTTGACGCGTGGCTGAGCATCGCACAGCGTTGCGCGGAGTTTGTCTTGGGAACGGGTGCCCTGGCATGCACGGACATCGACCATGCTGAACACCCAACAACTGCGCGATGACTACCGCCGCGACAAGAAGGCGGTGCAGGCGGCCATGCTGGCCAGCGGCGCGTCGACCCGCGGCGCAAGCGGCGCACTGCACCGGTTGGCTGCGCTGGCAGACGCCACACTGCAGATTCTGTGGGAGCACGCCGGCCTGGCCGGGCAACACGCCCTGGTGGCCGTTGGCGGATACGGGCGCGGCGAGTTGTTCCCCCACTCCGATGTCGATGTGCTCGTGCTGTTGCCAGACGAACACGATCCCGACATCGACCCGCAACTCAAGGCCCATATCGAGGCCTTCATCGGCAGCTGCTGGGACAGCGGTCTGGAGATCGGCTCCAGTGTGCGCACTGTTTCGCAGTGCATGGCCGAAGCCACCAAGGATGTCACGGTCCAGACGGCGCTGCTGGAGTCACGCCTGGTTACCGGCGATTCGCACCTGTTCGGTCGCATGCGCGAGCACCTGCACCTGGCCATGGACCCGCGCGCTTTTTTCGTTGCCAAGACACTGGAGATGCGCCAGCGCCACAGCAAATTCGAGGAAACACCTTATGCCCTGGAGCCCAACTGCAAGGAGTCGCCAGGCGGCCTGCGCGACCTGCAGGTGGTGTTGTGGGTTGCCAAGGCTGCCAGCCTGGGCCGCAACTGGGACGAACTCGCCCGCAAGGGCCTGCTCACCGCCTTCGAAGCCAAGCAGGTCAAGCGCAACGAGGCCCTGCTGCGCCTGATCCGGGTGCGCCTGCACCTGCTGGCCGACCGGCGCGAGGACCGCCTGGTGTTCGATCTGCAAACGGCGGTTGCGGAATCTTTCGGGTATGTGTCGACCACCGGTGCGGTGCGGGCCAGCGAGGCCCTGATGCGGCGGTACTACTGGGCTGCCAAGGCCGTGTCGCAGCTCAACCAGGTTCTGCTGCTCAACCTGGAGGACCGCCTGTACCCGTCCAAGCAGGAGCCGCGGGCGATCAACGAACGCTTCAACGACAACGCCGGCATGATCGAGGTGGCCAGCGACGACCTGTACCTGCGCCAGCCCCAGACCATCCTCGAGACATTTCTGCTCGCCCAGACCACACCCGGCATCAAGGGTCTGTCGAGCCGCACCTTGCGCGCCCTGTACAACGCCCGCGGCGTGATGGACGGAAAGTTCCGCAAGGACCCCGTCAACCGCGCCACCTTCCGCAAGATCATCATGCAGCACGACGGCATCACCCATGCCATGCGGCTGATGAACCAGACCTCGGTGCTCGGGCGCTACCTGTGGGTGTTCCGGCGCATCGTCGGGCAGATGCAGCATGACCTGTTCCATGTCTACACGGTCGACCAGCACATCCTGATGGTGTTGCGCAACGTACGGCGGTTCTTCATCGTCGAACATGCCCATGAGTACCCGTTTTGCTCGCAGCTCGCGGCCGGCTGGGACAAGCCCTGGGTGCTTTACGTGGCCGCCTTGTTCCATGACATTGCCAAGGGCCGTGGTGGTGACCATTCAGAACTCGGAGCGCAGGAGGTGCGGCGCTTTTGCCGCGACCACGTCATCGAGCGCGAAGACGCCCGCATGATCGAATTCCTGGTGCAGGAACACCTGTCGATGAGCCATACCGCGCAAAAGGCCGACTTGTCCGATCCCGACGTCATTCGCGCCTTTGCAGCCAAGGTCGGCACCGAGCGCCGGCTCACCGCGCTCTACCTGCTGACCGTGGCCGACATCCGCGGCACCTCGCCCAAGGTGTGGAACGCCTGGAAGGGCAAGTTGCTCGAAGACCTGTTCCGGCTGACCCAGCGCGCACTCGGCGGAGGCGCACCCGACCCGGATGCGGAAGTCGAGGCGCGCAAGCGCGAGGCATTGGTAATGATTGCCTTGTACGCCCTTCCGTTCGAGGCGCACAAATTCCTGTGGGACACACTGGACGTCGGGTATTTCATGCGCCACGATGCGTCCGACATCGCCTGGCATACCCGCCACCTGTCGCGCTGCGTCGGCGCCGACAAGTCGGTGGTGCGGGCGCGCCGTTCGCCGGTGGGCGAGGGCCTGCAGGTGCTGGTCTACACCCGCGACCAGCCCGACCTTTTTGCGCGCATCTGTGGCTACTTCGACCATGGCGGGTTCAGCATCCTGGACGCCCGCGTGCACACGGCGCGCAACGGGTATGCGCTCGACACCTTCCAGATCGTCACCAGCACGCCGCCCGACCAGTACCGCGAACTCACCAGCCAGGTCGAAAATGGTCTGGCTGCGGCCATCGCCCAGACCGGCCCCCTGCGCGAGCCCAGCCGCGGTCGCGTGTCACGCCGTGTCAAGAGTTTCCCGATTGCACCGCGCGTGACCTTGCGGCCGGACGAAAAAGCCCAGCGCTGGCTGCTCAACATCTCGGCCAGCGACCGGGTTGGACTGCTCTATTCGGTGGCCCGCGTGTTGGCCAGACACAACATCAACCTGCAACTGGCCAAGATCGCCACACTCGGCGAGCGGGTGGACGACACTTTCCTGATCAACGGCGCCGAGTTGCAGCACAACCGTGCGCAGATTGAGGTCGAAACCGAGCTGCTGCAGGCGCTGGCCTGAGCGCAACCAGGCCAGGCCACGAGCCGGCCAGACCGACAGCCGCTACAGGCGCTACAGGCGCTACAGGCGCAGCCTGCGACACCGGCAGGGCTGTTACTCGTCCTGTGGTGTGTCGAGCCCGGGGAAGAATATTTCGGTGAAGCCGAAGCGGCTGAAATCACGGATACGCATCGGGTACAACTTGCCGATCAGGTGGTCGCATTCATGTTGGACAACCCGGGCATGGAAACCTTCGGCCATGCGGTCGATCGGGTCGCCGTATTGGTCGAAACCGGTATAACGGATGCGGGCAAAACGTGGCACCACGCCACGCAGTCCCGGGACCGACAGGCAGCCCTCCCAATCCTCTTCTTCAGGGATGGTGCCGGAGTCATTGGGCAGCGGTGTGATCACGGGATTCAACAACACCGTGCGTGGCACCGGCGGCGCATCCGGATAACGCGGGCTGACCGCACCGGTGCCAAAGATCACCACCTGCAGGTCCACCCCGATCTGCGGCGCCGCGAGCCCGGCCCCATTGGCCGCCGCCATGGTGTCGAGCAGGTCGGTGACCAGCAAATGCAGGGTGTCGGTGTCGAACTGTGTCACCACTTGCGCAACCCGCAGCAGGCGTGGGTCGCCCATTTTCAGAATCTCACGTACGGTCATTCAGCATCTCCCTCAATCCTGCTTCATCCAGCACTGTGATTCCCAATGCACGCGCCCGGTCCAGCTTGCTGCCGGCCTCGGCACCGGCAAGCACGAAACTGGTCTTCTTGCTCACAGAACCGGCCACCTTGCCACCGGCCGCTTCGATCAGGTCCTTCGCATCGTCCCGGCCCATGCCAGGCAGCGTGCCGGTGATCACAAAGGTCTTTCCAGACAGGGGTTGCGGCGTGGTTGGTGCGGGCGGCCCCTCCTCCCAGTTCACTTTGCACTCACGCAGTTCCCGCACCACTTCGCGGTTGTGCTGCTGGTCGAAGAACAGGCGCAGACTTTGCGCGACGATCGGGCCGACATCATTGACCTGCAGCAACTGTTCGGGTGTGGCGTCCATGATGCTGTCGAGGCTGCCGAAGTGGCGCGCCAACTCCTTGGCCGTTGCCTCGCCAACATGGCGGACACCCAGGCCGAAAACGAACCGCGCCAGCGTGGTCTGGCGTGACTTCTGCAAAGCGTCGAGCAGGTTCTGGGCTGACTTGTCGGCCATGCGGTCCAGCCCTGCCAGCGCTGGCAGGGTCAGGCGGTACAAGTCGGGCAAGGTACGCACCAGGCCGGCATCGACCAACTGGTCAACCAGCTTGTCGCCCAGCCCCTCGACCTCGACCGCGCGCCGCTGCGCGAAATGCAGAATTGCCTGCTTGCGCTGCGCGCTGCAGAACAAACCGCCCGAGCAACGGTGGTCGACCTCGCCCTGCTCCCGCACCGCTGCCGAACCGCACACCGGGCACGCCGTCGGCATGGAAAAGACAGCAGGTTCGCCGACGCGTTTGTCCAGCAATACACCTGCCACTTCGGGAATCACGTCGCCAGCCCGCCGCACTGTGACGGTATCGCCGATGCGCACGTCCTTGCGGCGTGCTTCGTCCTCGTTGTGCAGTGTCGCGTTGGTCACGGTGACACCGCCCACGAACACCGGCGCGAGTTTGGCAACCGGTGTGAGTTTGCCGGTGCGCCCGACCTGCACGTCGATTGCCAGCACCGTGGTGAGCTGCTCCTGCGCCGGGTACTTGTGGGCGACGGCCCAGCGCGGCTCGCGCGTCACAAATCCCAACTGCTGCTGCAGCGCAAGGCTGTTGACCTTGTAGACGACTCCGTCGATGTCAAACCCCAGGCTGTCACGCAGGTGCCCTATGCGTTCATGGTAAGCCACCAAGGCTGTCGCGCCATGCGCGATTTCAACCAGGTCACAGACCGGCAGGCCCCATGCCCGCAACTGCTGCAACAAGGCAAAGTGGGTGGGCAGCGCCGGGCCACCAGCGTGCGGCGGCGAGATCTCACCCAGCCCATAGGCGAAAAAGCTCAAGGGGCGCTGCGCTGCGATGGCGGGGTCGAGCTGGCGCACGGCGCCGGCCGCAGCGTTGCGGGGATTGACGAAGGTCTTTTCGCCTTTCGCGCCGGCCGCGATCTTGCCGCGCTGCAATTCGTTGAGCCGGTCGAAATCGTCCCGGCGCATGTAGACCTCGCCGCGCACCTCGAGCACTGGCGGCGCGTCGGGCGGCAGGCGCAGCGGGATCTGCCCGATCGTGCGGATGTTGTGTGTCACGTCTTCACCGTTCTCGCCATCACCCCGGGTGGCCGCCTGCACCAGCACGCCACGCTCGTAGCGCAGGTTCATGGCCAGACCGTCGAATTTGGGTTCGGCCACGTATTCCACCGCCGGTGCGTCCGGTGCCAGTGCAAGTTCGCGCCGCGCCCGTGCGTCGAAGTTCTCCGCGCCACTGGCAAGCGTGTCGGTCTCGGTGCGGATGCTGAGCATGGGCACCCGGTGGCGCACCGTGGCGAAGTGCTCCAGCGCCTTGCCCCCCACCCTTTGTGTCGGCGAGTCGGGCGTGGTCCATGCCGGATGGCGCAACTCCAGCGCCTGCAGTTCCCGGAACAGGCGGTCGTATTCGGCATCCGGCACCGTGGGTGCGTCCAGCACATGGTACTGGTGGGCGTACCTGTGCAACTCGTCGCGCAACCAGGCGATGCGGGCGCGGTCTGCGTCGTCCCCCACGGGGCTGCTGCCTTGCTGCGTCATGCGCACTGTCTGCGGGCCGGCACGCTGATCGGTCCGACTCAGGAAAACAGCCGCCGCGCGAGTGCCGAACCGGCGGCCAGGTCGCGTTGCTCCAGCGTGTTGTAAAGACCTTCGAGTTCCGAGCCGATCAGGTCCATGGCGTCACGCTGCAACACCCGGCCGTTGTCGTCGGTGATCACGCCGTCCATCGCGGCCGCAAGTGCCACGGCACTGTCACGCAGGCGCACGAACGGCTGCTCGCCCCGGTCGACCTGGGCCACGTCCAGCGACAGGGCCACTTCGCGAATGGCCGCTTGCGCGGGGTCTTCGGCCAGCGCAGCCTGGGTGTCAAAACTCAGGCCCAGCACCGGGGGCATGCCGGCGAGGCTGGCCGCCAGGACCATCCGCCCAGGCATCGCTCCCGCCACAAACCCGAGCCGGGCGGCGTGCTGCTGCACGTAACCCGGGCTCCACGCGGCGCTGCGCGCCCGCAGGGTAAAGCCCAGTTGCGCATCGTGGGCGCCGGCAAACTGGTCGAGTTCGCGGGCTCGCGCCACCTGCTCGATCATGTCCGGGAAATCGGGCGTGCCATTGATGGCATCGCAGAATCCCTGGGCCTTGACCACGAATTCGGAATACTCGATTTCGTTCAACGCACCGAGGCGGTTGGCCAACTGGACACCCACCTGGAAGGCGTCGTACCGTTGACCCGCCACGGGTGTCTCCCAGATGCGCGTCCCCGTATTCAGGCCCTCCACCGCAAACGGCTTGCTGCCCGCGCGTCGCGTGGCGGGCATGGCCGCCAGTGCGGCGTCCCCGGAGACCGGGTCTTCCAGGGCGACCGGGGCAATGACGTCGATCAGGCCATCCATGCCGGCCTTCTTTTCCGGCGGTGGCACCGGAAAACTCTCCGCCGCGAAGGGGTCGACGCCGAGTTGCGGCTCGATTTGTGCATCGGCGGCTGTGTCCGACGGTTCGGCGCGCGCAGGTTGGCGGGGCGCAAGTTTGCGCGCTTTCCAGGCCTCGTGGGCGACCACGGCAGCCAGCAATACGCCCCCCGCGACCGCAAGCCCGATCTGGAGTGTGCTCATTCAATAACCTCCGTGCTGCGCACTGCGGTGCGATTCGCCTTGGGAGCGGCCCGGCGGCTCATTCAGGAACCTCCGTGCTGCGCACTGCGGTGCGAATCGCCTTGGGAGCGGCCCGGCGGCTCATCATCGATCAGGCCGTTTCCGCCATGGTGACCGCCGCGTCCATGTCGACCGCAACAATCCGGGAGACACCCTGCTCCTGCATGGTGACCCCGATCAGTTGTTCGGCCATTTCCATGGCGATCTTGTTGTGGCTGATGAAAAGGAACTGGGTGTCCCGGCTCATGCTGGTAACGAGTTTGGCGTAACGTTCGGTGTTGGCGTCGTCCAGCGGCGCATCGACCTCGTCGAGCAGGCAGAAAGGCGCCGGGTTGAGCTGGAAGATCGCAAACACGAGCGCGATGGCCGTCAAGGCCTTTTCGCCGCCGGAAAGCAGGTGGATGGTCTGGTTCTTCTTGCCCGGCGGCTGGGCGATCACCTGCACGCCAGAGTCGAGGATCTCGTCGCCGGTGATCACCAGCCGCGCGTTGCCGCCACCGAACAGTTCGGGGAACATCTTGCCGAAATGGGTGTTCACCGTGTCGAAAGTGGCCGAGAGCAATTGGCGCGTTTCGCCGTCGATCTTGCGGATGGCGTCCTCGAGCGTGGTCATGGCCTCGTTCAGGTCGGCCGACTGCGCGTCCAGGAACTGCTTGCGCTCCCCCGCGGTGGTCAGTTCGTCGAGCGCAGCAAGGTTCACCGCCCCCAGCTCCGCAATTTGCAGGTTCAAGCGGTCAATCGCCGACTGCAGGCCGGCCAGCCGGACATTGCCCTGCGCAATCGACGCAGCCAGCGGCTCGATCCCGGCGTGGGCGTCGTCGAGCAATTGCTGGTACTGCTCGCAACCCAGCCGGGCCGCCTGTTCCTTCAGCTGCAGCTCGGTGATGCGCTGGCGCAGCGGGTCGAGTTCGCGCTCGAGTTGCAAGCGCCGCTCGTCGCTTCCGCGCAGCTTGGCAGTCAGGTCGTCGTATTCGCTGCGCTGGGCAGCCAGGGCCCGTTCACGGTCGAGTTTGACGGCCAGGGCGTTCTGGAGCCCGGCCTGGGCAGCGGCGTCGGTCAGCCGCACCAGCTCCTCGTGGGCATGCTGCTCTTCGAGCGACAGGGATTGGGCCTGTTGCACTGCGGTCTCGACGGCGCGCTGCAGCTCGGCTTGGCGCACCTGCAGGCTGCGCATGGCAAAACCCGCTTCCTGGGCCCGGCGTTCGACCTGGCGTTGTTGTTCGCGGCTCTCCGACAATTTGCCCTGGGCCAGCAACACACGCTCGTCGAGCTGGGCGTGGCGCTCCTGCGTATCTGCAAGCTGCATGTCGAGCTCTTCGAAACGGGCCTCGGCGGTGATGCGCCGCTGGTCGAGGTCTGCGAGCTGGGCGTCGAGTTCGGTGAGCTCCCCGCTGAGTTGCTCGTTGCGGGCCCGCGCCTGGTCTGCCAACTGGCGCAGCCGCAGCACCTGCACCTGCAGGTCGTGCGCCCGAGCTTGGCTCTGGGTGGCGTCGCGGCGCAGTTGCACCAGCGATTGCGAGGCCTCTGCATATGCCGACTCGGCACGCGCGAGCGCCTGGCGCGACTGCTCGCCGATCAGCACCTGCGCACGCAACTGCTTTTCGAGGTTTTCGATTTCCTGGGCGCGGGCCAATAGTCCGGCCTGTTCGGAGTCGGGGGCGTAGAAACTGACGCTGTGCAGGGTTACCGTATGGCCGGCGGGCACATAGATGGCCTGCCCGGCCTGTAACTGGCCGCGCTGCGCGATCGCTTCATCCAGACCAGGGGCGGTGAAACACCCCTCGAGCCAGTCCCGCAGAACGGCCCCCTGCCCGGCATCGTGCGGGCGCAACAAGTTGGACAGGCCCGGCAGCGTCGATGCCGGTGCCGGTGCGCCCGCTGGTGGCGGGCTGAAAAAAGTGAGTTTGGCCGGTGGCGCGTCGCTGGCGAAAGCCCGCACCCGCTCCAGTACCGAGACCTCCAGGGCGCCCAGGCGTTCGCGCAGGGCGGCCTCGATGGCATTTTCCCAGCCCGGCTCCACATGCAGGCGGCTCCAAAGGGCTGGCATCTGCTCCAGACCGTGCTTGCCCAGCCAGGGGCGCAACTTGCCATCGGTGCGGACTTTGTCCTGCAAGGCCTTGAGGGCCTCCATACGCGCCGCCAGCGTGGCGTGGCGCGAGGACTCGGTATTCACGGCCTGCTGGTGGTTGCGGCGCGCTTCGTCAAGGGCCGGCACGGCGTCCTGCAACTCGTGCATGCGGGCGTCGTCCATGGCGGCGGTTTCCTGGGCCTGCTCCATCTGGGCCTGGAGTTGGACCAACACGGTTTCATCGGGAACTGCCAGTGCCTTCTGGTCTGCGCCGATGCGTTCGCGGCGGCTCGACATCTGGCGCGTCTGTTCCTGCACACTGCGTTGCTCGGCGGCCAGCACCTGGATCTGCTGCTGCACTTGGGCCACGGCGCTGCGCTGCTCGCTCGCGGCCGACTGGGCCACTCGCAAAGCGTCTTCCAGTTCTGGCAGCTGCTGCGCGTGGTCCTCGACCTGGGCCGACAGGACCTCGCTGTCTTCCTGGGCGCGGCCGGCGCGCTCAATGAGTTCGCCGATCTCGGTTTCGGCATCCTGCTTGCGGGTGCCCCACTGGGCCAGTTGCTCCTTCAGGCTGGCCAGGCGCTGCAGGGCACGTTGGCGGCCTTCGACCACAAAGCGGATCTCGGCCTCGAGCTTGCCCACCTCGGTGCTCGCCTCATAAAGCAGTCCCTGTGCCTGATTGACCTGGTCGCCGGCCGCATAGTGCGCCTGGCGAACTGTTTCGAGGTCGGCCTCGATGCGACGCAGGTCGGCGACACGGCTCTCCATGGCGAGCGCGGCCGCCGCTGCGTCAACCTTGACCCGCGCCTGCTCGGCCTGGGCCTCGGCCAGCCGCAAATACCACAACTGGTGCTGCTTGAGCGCGACATCGGCCTGGAATGCCTTGTACTTATGCGCCACCTCGGCCTGCTTTTCCAGCCGCTCCAGGTTGGCGCCCAACTCGCGCAGAATGTCATCGACCCGGGTGAGGTTCTCGCGGGTGTCGCTGAGCCGGTTTTCAGTCTCGCGGCGGCGTTCCTTGTATTTGGAAACACCGGCCGCCTCCTCCAGGAACAGCCGCAACTCCTCGGGCTTGGACTCAATGATGCGGCTGATCGTGCCCTGGCCAATGATGGCGTAAGCCCGTGGGCCCAGGCCGGTGCCGAGAAAAACGTCCTGGACGTCGCGCCGGCGTACAGGCTGGTTGTTGATGTAGTAGCTGCTGGTGCCGTCGCGCGTCAACACCCGTTTGACGGCGATCTCGGCAAACTGCCCCCACTGGCCTCCGGCACGGTGGTCGGCATTCTCGAACACCAGTTCCACGCTGGCGCGGTTGGCTGGCTTGCGGGTGGTGGTGCCGTTGAAGATGACGTCTTGCATCGACTCGCCGCGCAATTCGCTGGCGCGGCTCTCGCCCAGCACCCAGCGCACCGCATCCATGATGTTGGATTTGCCACAGCCGTTGGGCCCGACCACGCCGACCAACTGGCCGGGCAACATGAAATTGGTCGGCTCGGGGAAGGACTTGAAACCGGATAACTTGATCGAATTGAGACGCACGGGAGACAGAAACCAGGTTGGCGATGCGGAGACAGAAACCGGGTGCATTGCCACCCGGAGCGGGCGCTTCGATGATACCCCGAGCGCCGGGCGCAATTGCACAGCGCCACGGCCTGGATTGGCCGCGCAGCGGCTTGCAGACAAGGGCAAGCGTGATAGCATCCCGGCCCATCAGGGCGGCACCGTGTATTGGCACCCGACCCATTGAGCAGCACCAACTGGAGCAACTATGCAACGCTTCGATGAAATTGACGACCCGCGGCGCATGCTGCTCATCCGGGCCCTCACCGCCGGGCTGCTCGGTCTCACTGCAGCCGGCAGCCAGGCCATCACCTTCGGTATTTTTGGCAGCAAGCCACGCAAGCTGCCGGCAGGGCAATCCATCTATGGCCTGTCTGGCCAGGTGACGGTCAACGACAAAGAGGCCACGCTCGCCACCACGATCAAACCCGGCGACACCGTGCAGACTGCGCAAAACAGCGAAGTGGTGTTTGTCGTGAACACACATTCGATGATCCTGCGCAGCGACAGCAAACTCTTGATCGAGCCGCCTGAAAATACCACCGAATCACTGATCATCGGCGGCCTGCGCATGCTGAGCGGCAAGTTGCTCTCGGTGTCACGCAACTCACCGATGCGGCTGACCTCGTCGACAGCCACCATCGGAATTCGCGGAACCGGCTTTTACATCGAAGCCGACCCGGAGCGCACCTACTTCTGCACCTGTTACGGCGCCACGGAAGTACAGGCCACCGCCGACCCGACCAGCCGGGAAAACATCACCGCCAAGCACCACGACCGCCCGGTTTACATCGTGGCGGACGGTGGTGCCGGCAACAACATCCGCAATGCGCCATTCGTGAACCACACCGACCAGGAACTGGCGCTGATCGAAACCCTGGTAGGGCGCAGGACGCCGTTCGTGTTTTCGAACGACGTGTACACCGGGCCGCGCAGAACCTATTGAGTCTGAGCCCGGGCTGGTGCACATGCGCTGGCGCTGGCCCTGGCGCTTCTCCAACCGGCAGCCAGGCCTGCACTGCGCCGCCTGTCACCGGCTACTCCGGTGCGCCGTTCACAATCCAGCTGACGAACTTGTCATAGTCTTCGCGCCCTGCAGCACCTGGTGCCAAGCTGGTGTCAAACCCGGATCGCTGTCCGCCGTTGTGGTGATTGCCGGAAGGCTTGCGTAACAAGGGGCTGGCAATCCAGTCGGTGAGGTTGACCCGGCCCCGCAACTCGGTGTAGAACCAATGGTCGTTGGTGGCGCTGTTTTCAGTGCCCGGCCCGGTGCCAGCACGGTCGTAACTTTCATACCAGACCGGCGGAATCACGATGCCGTTGCCGTTTGGCCGGTGGCAACTCGCGCAATTGCCCAATCCATTTTGCAGTGTGTCCTTGATGTCGGCAAACCGCAGCAGTTGCGGCGTGTAGGGGTTGCCCTGGCTGTCGACCAAGGCGCCGGCAGTCTTGACTTGGATCGTCAACTGCGCCGGCACGCTGGTGGCTGTGGCTGAGCTTGCAAGCAAACGCAGCACATAAGTCCCAATGGCAGGTGCAGTGAATACCGGCGTGGCAGAAGTCGGATTGGTCAGCGTGGCTGCGCCCGGGCCACTCACGATGCTCCACTGGTAACTGGTGGAATACAAACTCATCGCGGCCGACAGCGTGGTGGCGCCCTGCAGCACCACGCGGTCCGGTCCCGGATCGGCGATCGGGCGCTCGGGCAGCAAATCGCCATCGGCAAAGGCACCACCCAATGTCACACTCTTCAAGTAGCTTGCCATGGTCTGCAGCATGCCCAAGGTGCTGTGGAACTTGTCGTAGATCAGTTTGGCCAGCGGCATGTTGCCGCGGTCAACGATATGCGCCTTGATGCGGTCCTTGTAGCTGTCGAACTGCGGGAAGGTTTCGAAACTGATGTCCGCCTGGTGGCCTGTGCCACGCAACAGGTGGCAGACCCGGCAGGCTTGCGCCTGCACATTCAGGTACAGGGCGTCCTGCCCGGCGGCGGACCAACTGGCTTGCACATAGTTGTCCACGGTTTTGCTCATGGCCATTGGCAAGGTGTCGCCGCCATACATGTCTTTCAGGTGGGCGGCAGCGGAGCCTTGGTATTCATGCGCAGTGGCAACGCGCCGGCACAGGTCTTCCGGCAAGGTCGGCAACGTGCCGGTAGGCAGCGGGAACGAGCACAACACCATCTTGTTGATTTCCTTGATCGCCGCTTCCTGGTCCACGCGCGAAAAACCGGGGATGGTGGTGGAATAGTCGAGCGACGCGGTCTCGAAAGGGTGCAGCCTCGCCTGCACATCACCACGGTGCTGCGAGTAGGAGTTCACCACCAGGGAGAACAGTTTCTTGCCTGTGGCATCGGGTGGCGTCAGGGGGTCACCACGGCCACCATGGCAGGATGTGCAGACGGTGGGCATGGCCTTGGCGGGGCGACCATCCAGACTGATGGTGTTGAGCCTGGCGCCAGTGGTCGGGTCATAGGTATAGAACTTGACAAAACTGCCGTTGGCTGGCCGCCCACCAGACCCGGCCAGCGGGCCCGGGCTGAACTCGATCGCGTTGGTGCCCAGGTGCCATTGCTCGACATCTTTGATCGCGGCCTCCAGGTTGAGCGGCGAATAACCACCGTAGGCGCCCACCAGGTAGTTCTCCACCACAAAGGCCAGCGTGCCGTCGGGCTTGCGGTGTGCCGTCATCTTGCGGCCGTACCCCAGGTCGCGCTGGTCACCGACGATAACGTTGACCTCGGTGTGTCCACCGGTGGTGACGCCAATGCTGTTGAATGTCTTGAACTTCGCAAGCGTGTCGCGGTCGTTGCCCGGGTCGACGGCCTCGTAGTAGGCGACGGCATACTCTGCCTCACCCACCTGGTAAGTGTTGTCCGCCAGAACGACAGGGTTCGGGTACAACAGAAACCGGTCAAGACCGACCGCAGCTGCTGCCGCTCGCACAAAAGGAACAACGTCACCCGATGTACTGGTGCTGGCGCCGCCACCGCCACAGGCGGCCATCAGCAATGCCATGGCAAGGCCCGCCAACCTCAACACAACACGTGTAAAGCGCATCGTCATACCCTCACCTAAAACCGCAGCAGATAGACCGCCGACAACTGGTTGCCCTTGTAACTCTTGGGAGAGGTCACAAAAGAGGGTCGCAGGCCGGGCGTGGAGCGCACATTGCGCCACGAAAAGTCGATCGAGTCCTTCGGGCCGAAACTCAGGTTGTAGCCCAGCGTCAGCAAGGTGGTTCGGCCCTCCACCTTGTAACTGAACAACTGGCCACCGGCAAACGCATCATCCTGAGCGAACACCTTGGAAATGGTCACGTTCTCCAGCGATGCCTGGCCGGTGGACACGATGTCGCCGAAACGCCATTCGGTACCGAGATAGATCGTCTCGCGGTTGCTCAGGGCGTAGTCCGCGTTGGCGCGAAGCGACCGGTCACGGGTGCTGAACACGTCACTGCGGGCATTGCGCAGGTTGAAAGCGGCGGCGCCAAACAGCCCGATACGGTCGGTCAGCGGCAGTCGCACCGAAACACCGGTCGTGAAGCGGTACCCATCGCGCAGGGAAGATTCGAAAGCCTCGCCGGTGAGCTTGGCTGACGCGCCGTAGGTTGGCTCGTCGAATTCGGAAGAATTGCGGTACTGGTACTCGGCCTCGACACCCAGGCTGGCACGGCTGAGCCCGTTGAAGCGGTGGAATTTCTCGCCTCCGCCAGAGCCGGTCACCAAAACGCGTGACTGCGCTGTCAGGTCGTAGATCCAGGTCTTGCCCACATTGACGCTGTACGAGTCATCGCTGAGCCGGTCCGGGCCCGCCTTGGCGCGTGTGACGTTGCTGTCGGTGGTGTAACCGGCATCGAACTGCAGATTGCCAGGTTCGTCGTCTTTTTCCTGTTCGGCAAGACGCAACTTCGGCAGGCCCCGCGCGTCGAAATCCTTGCTCAGGCGCAGGCGCAATGCGTAACTCGAATCATTCGAGAACGAGTGGCTGAGCTGGTATTCGAGCGACAGCGTCAGGCCGTCGCGCATCAGGAATTCGCTGCCAACACCCAGCACAATCGAGTTGCGCGCGCCGCCGCTCGACAAGAGTCCGAATCGGGGCCCGCCCGGCTGGTCGGCGTAACCGACAAAGGCCTCGCCGCTACCGCGGAACTCATGCCGCAACTCGGCGCGCACCTTGGGCACCGCGTAACCAAAACTGGTTGCGTGCGCCGATTCTGCACGCACACCCAGCGCGCCCTGCACCGATGTCGACGTCTGGCCGAAGTAGGTCAACGCAAAAGCGCCGGCGCCGGTTTCGGTGCTGGTCTTGATGCGGTCGGTGGAGAAGTCGATGCGGCCATACGGCGAGACCAGCAGGTCCCGGTCACGCCATTCGTAACCTCCGGTCAAAGAGCCGAACACCTGCGTGCCGGCGCGTTGCCCCAGGGCGAAGTCGTTCATCGGCGCCACAAAACGCCGGGTGTCAAAGTCGAGCGACCCGATGCCCAGCAGGCCGTCCACATAGGTGTTGTCCTGCAACTGGTAACTGCCATACACGGCCAGCGAATACCCCTTGGAGCGATTGACCGAGCCGTCGGTGCCGATGGTGGCCTTGTCACGTGCGTAACCCAGGCCCAGGCCGACTGCCAGGTCTTTGTTGATGCGTTTGTCGACACCGACGCTGATGCCGTTGGAGCTGAACTCGGAGCTGCTGAAGCCGCCACTGGCATCGCGGGTGCCGAAACTCGCGACGCCTTCGATCCAATAACTGGTGTTGCCCGAGGCGTCTGGCTTGGTGTTCAGGCCCAGGCCTGACCCGACACCCGCCAGGTCCAGCGAGCGCGACTTGATCAGTGAAATGACGCTGTCGGCGAACGGCAGCGACTTGAGGCCGGTGCCGGTGGCAATGGCGTTCAGGGCCTCTGCCTCGCGGAGCGCAACTGCACCCCTGTTGGCGCCTTGGCCCGAGGACCCGCCCGGGCCCTGTTGGCCCAGCATCTCGATGCCAATGGTTCTGGGCAGCGCCAATGCGGCCCCGGTTGTCAGGTTGCTGGCGCCGGTGGTGCCGCTGGCGGAGAACGGCGACGGCGTGTCGACCGGCAACGCAGACTGGACGCCGCGCGACGTGGCCGAGGAGGTGTAACCTGTGGTCGCCACTGTGGCGGGCAAAGTCGGCAAGAGGCTGCCCGCGCTGCTTGCGGCAATGGCGCCCTGGCCTTTGTCGGTGCCAGCACCCGCCAGGGCAGCGGCGGCGAAACCACCGTTGGACGCCCCGGCCAGACCTGGCACGGGGGATGCCGCGCCTTGCTGCAATGCGCCGGCAGCCGGGGTGACTGTTCCGCCACCGCGGTGCAGGGCTTCCATGCGGCGCTGGAAGTTGGACACCTGCGCCCGGGAGAAGCGCTGGGAGGTTTCGGCCTGTGCGGCGATGACTGCCACGACCGCAGTTTCCTGGATCGGGTCGGGCCGGCCAGTGACCGTGACCGCCACCACACCTTGCGGGGACGTTCCCCCGACACCCGTAGCGACAAAACTGAACGCGTCTGCGCCAAAGTAGTTGTTCACTGGCGTGAAGGTCACGACAGTGCCATTGGCGACCGCCGTGCCATGCGCGGGGGTGGCCACGATGGTCACCCCGGTCGGCGCAAAACCGCTGAACACGCAACTCGCGATGTCGAGTGTGCCCGTGGTGTTGATTGGCACCGACATGGCGCATCCGGCGGGTGCCGGAATGCCGATGGTGAATTGCACCGGCCGGCTGCCCGGGCCGGCGGCGTTGGTGGCGGCTATCGTGGCCGCGAATACACCCGGTGTCGTGGGTGTGCCTGTGATCGCGCCAGTGCCGGTGTTGATCACCAGACCGGGCGGCAACCCGGTGGCGCTGTAGCTCAGGATTGGCGGGTTGCTGGCAAGCACCTGGATCTGCGTGATGGCGGTACCGGCGGCAACTGTCACAAAGGTCGGGCTGCTGATGGCAGGCACCGTGCTGGGATTGATGGTGAAGCCCAGCGCCAGTGCGGCGCTGGTGCCAGAGGCATTCGTGGCTGTCAGGTTGGTGCTGAAGATGCCACTGACTGTGGGGGTACCCGTGATTGCCCCGGTACTGGTGTTCAGCGACAGGCCGCCCGGCAGGCTGCTGGGCGCAACAACTGCATAAGAGAGGATCGGGCCGTTGGTGGCCGTGATCTGGTAGGCGGACAAAGCAGTGTTGACAGTGCCTGTGGCTGTATTGGCGCTGTTGATCAGCGGAACCACATTCGGGTTGATTGCAACATTCACTGTGGCGCTGTTGCCGGTGCCGATCAGGTTGGTCGCACTCAGGACCACCGGGAACACGCCGCTCAGTGTGGGTGTGCCCACGATCTGACCAGAACCGTTGACCGACAGCCCGGCGGGCAACCCGCTCGCCGAATAACCAGTAATCACCGCATTGGTGGCATTGATCTGGATCGGCGTGATGGCGGCGCCCACTGTGCCGGCCAGCGGCGCAATGGTCGCCGTCACCACCGGAACCGAGGTCGGCAGAATACTGAAACTCAGGGCAAACAGCGCGCTGGTGCCAGCTGCGTTGGTGGCAGTCAGATTGACGCTGCCCGGCCCGCTCAGGGTCGGTGTACCGGTGATCGCGCCGGTGCTGGTGTTCAGGTTCAGCCCGGCCGGCAAGGCGCTGGGCGCAACGACCGCGAAACTGAGCAAGGGCGGCTGGCTGGCCAGCACCTGGTAACCGGAGAACACCTGGTTGACATTGGTCGACACATTGGCAGCGCTGCTGATCACCGGCACGACATTCGGATTGATTTGCAGATTGAGCGTGGCACTGTTTCCTGTGCCCGCAGCGTTGGTGGCGCTGAGAACCACCGGGAATACGCCGCTTTGGGTGGGTGTGCCCACGATCTGGCCCGACACATTGACCGACAGGCCCGCTGGCAGACCGCTGGCGCTGTAGCCGGATATGGTCGGGTTGGTCGTATTGATCTGGATCGGCGTGATTGCGGCGCCCACCGTACCAGCCACGGCGGGAATTGTGGCTGTGACGACCGGCAAGGTGGTCGGCGCGATGGTGAAGGCAAGGGCAAACGGCAGGCTGGTGCCCGCCGCGTTGGTTGCGCTCAGGTTGGTCGTCAGCTGCCCGCTCACGGTCGGCGTGCCGGAGATCGCGCCGGTCGTGGTGTTGAGCGTCAGCCCGGTGGGCAGCACGCTGGGCGCCACGACCGCATAAGCCGTGACTGGCGCCTGGCTCGCCACAATCTGGTAACCCGCAAACGCCACGTTCACGCTGGTTGACACCGAGGCCGTTCCTGAAATGACCGGCACGACATTGGGGTTGATCCGGATCGTGACCGACGCTGTCGACCCGGTGCCGACGAGATTGGCCGCACGCAATACGACGGCAAAGTCGCCACTCTGGGTCGGTGTGCCGGTGATCTGGCCAGTATTTGCATTGACCGACAAACCTGTGGGGAGGCCGGTTGCAGAATAACCGCCCGTCAGGACAGGCAGGTTCGTCGCATTGATCTGGATCGCGGTAATTGCCGTACCGACTGTTCCCGTCACGGCGGGAGACGCAGCCAGCGCAGGTGTGGCGGTGACCAAGGGCACGGCATTGGGATTGACGCGAATGGTCACCGAAGCCGTGCTGCCGGTGCCGACCAGGTTGGCCGCCCCAAGGACGACCGCAAAGTCGCCACTCTGCGTTGGGATACCGGAAACGATTCCGGTGTTGGCGTCCACGGCCAGCCCTGCTGGCAGCCCGGTAGCCGAATACCCGCCAGCCAGAATCGGCAGGTTCGTGGCGCTGATCTGGATCGGGGTGATGGCAGCGCCCACCGTCCCGGAAACGGCGGGCGAGGCGGACAGGGCCGGCGTCGAACTGACCACTGGCACCAGATTCGGATTGATACGGATCGTCACCGACGCCGTGCTGCCCGGCCCTGCCGCATTGGTGGCGGTCAAGGTTACGGCGAAGTCACCGCTTTGTGTGGGTGTGCCAACCAGCTGCCCGGACGCGTTGACCGACAGCCCCGCCGGCAGACCGGTTCCGCCGTAACTCAGGATAGGCAGATTGGTGGCCGAAATCTGGACTGGCGCGATCGGAGTACCCACGGTGCCGGTGGTGCCAGGCGAAGCAAGCAGCGGTGCTGTCACGCTGGGCAAGGTGGTCGCGGTGATGGTGAATGCCACCGTGAAATTGCTGCTTGCGCCGAGCAGGTTGCTGGCGGTGAAAGTCGTGCTGACGCTGCCGCTGACGGTCGGAATGCCCGCGATGGCGCCGGTGCTGGTGTTGAGCAACAGGCCGGTGGGCAGGACACTCGGCCCCACGATGGCATAACCGGTGATCGGCGGATTGCTGGCCGTGATCTGGTAACCGGCGAACGACTGGTTCTGGTTGGCCGTGACCGTGGTCGAACCCGAAATCACCGGCACAGCGTTCGGGTTGATACGGACCGTGACCGAGGCGGCGCTCCCTGTGTTGAACGGGTTGGCGGCAGACAGCACCACGGCGAAGTCGCCGCTTTGTGTTGGTGTGCCTGTGATCAGGCCGGTATTGGCATCGACCGATAAACCTGTCGGCAACCCGCTGGCCGCATAACTGCCAGCGGTGATCGGCAGGTTCGTGGCGTTGATCTGGATCTGGGCAATCGGGGTGCCCACAGTCCCCGTGATCGCCGGCGACGCGGACAAGGCCGGCGTGGAGCTCACGACCGGTGCTGCATTCGGGTTGATACGGATCGTGACCGACGCAGCGCTTCCCTGGCCAACCAGATTGGAAGCCTTCAGCACGACCGCGAAGTCGCCACTCTGGGTTGGTGTACCCGAAATCACGCCCGAACTGGCATCGGCAGTCAAACCGGAGGGCAAACCTGTGGCCAGGTAACTGCCTGCGGTGAGGGGCAAATTGGAGGCGTTGATCTGGATCGACGAAATCGGCGAACCGACTGTGCCGGTGAGCAATGGGGATGCCTGCAATGCCGGCGTGGAGGTCACCACCGGCACTGCATTGGGATTGATCCGGATCGTTACGGATGCCGCGCTGCCCTCGCCGACGAGATTGGTGGCCTTGAGGACGACTGCAAAATCACCGCTCTGGGTTGGCGTGCCAGTGATTTGGCCGGAAATTGCGTCGACTGTCAGCCCGTTCGGCAGCCCGGTCGCTGAATAACCGGTGGTCAGGGGCAGGTTGGTGGCATTGATCTGGATGGTAGAGACCGCAAGGCCCACGGTGCCTGTGACTGTGGGTGTTGCCTGCAGAGCCGGCGTGGACGTCACTACCGGCACCGCATTGGGGTTGATGCGAATCGTCACGGAGGCCGAGCTGCCCTGGCCGAACGGGTTCGTCGCCTTGAGCACGACCGCAAAGTCGCCGCTCTGGGTTGGTGTGCCGGAGATCACGCCGGTATTCGCGTTGGCCGCCAGGCCGGTTGGCAGACCAGTGGCCAGGTAGCTGCCCGTGTTGATGGGCGCGTTGCTGGCATTGATCTGGATGGTGGGGCTGAGCAGCGTGTTCACCGTACCGGTGACTGTTGGCGACGCCGACAAGGCAGGCGTCGAGGTCAGCACCGGCACGGCCGTCGGGTTGACGCGCAAGGTGTAGGGCAGCGGCGTACCCGCCCCGCTCGAATTGGAGCCTGTCAGGCTCAGCGGAAAGTCGCCGCTTTCTGTCGGCGTGCCGATGAACTGCCCGGTTGCGTTGACTGTCAAGCCGGAAGGAAGGGTGCCGGTGGCGCCATAGACCATTCCGGTGAGCGAAGGGCGTGATATGTTGATCTGGTAGCCGAGCGGCGTGAAGTTGGTATTGACGTTGCCAGCGGATGTGCCGGAAGCAGGCAGGTTGGTGGTCGTGATGGTCGGCAGTCCGGCGGAGTTCACCGTGACGGCAAAACCACTTTGCGTCACAGCGCCGGCCGCCGTCGTGGCACCGAACGTGATACCGGTGAACGAACCGCTGGTGGTCGGGGTGCCGGTCAACTGCCCGTTGCTGGTGTTGAAGCTGAGTCCAGGCGGCACACTGCTCATGGTGTAACTGCCGGCGGTGACCGGCGTGGGAATAGCCGTGACGGTGTAGGTTGCCATTGCCGTGTCTTGGGTCAGGGTCGGCGGGTTGGCACTGCTGATGCCTGCAACCGTGACGGTCACATCCTTGGTGACAACTCCGGTGTTTCCGGCCCCCACGGTTGCCACGGCGGTAGTGACCTGGACCTGCACGGTGTACGTGCCGGCCACCGCCGTAACCTGACCGATGATCCGCCCGGCTGAATCGATGCTCATGCCGGCGCCGAGGGAACTGAGCGCCGTGGGTGACGCTGGCGCTATTGCCAAGGTGCCGCTGCCGTCATTGGATGTCACCGTATACAGCGGAGAACCCACGGTATAGGTGGTGCCACGGATTGCCGTTGCCGTTGCGCCGCTCGTAACCCCGTAGACCGTCCAGTTGATCGTCTTGTTGGTCGTTGCCGTGTCGTTGATCACCTGCAAGGTGAATGAACCTGATCCGGGCGTGAACGCTGCCGTCGACTGGAAACTGAGGTCGTATGACAGCGTAGCCACTCCCCCGGATGCACCCTTGTTTTGTGCGGCGCTGACGGTCAGGCCCGCTGCCGCGCCCGTGGTGGTCAATCCGCCCGTATCCTTGGCAACGCCGCTGGGCGAAGCAAGGCACGGAAAAACGTCTTTGCTGAAGGCGACACCCGCTGTGGCGTTGATCGCCAGACTGGGGTCGGTGCAAGCACCTGCGGCGACCGTCCGGAAAACCGGTGTCTCAAACTGACCGATCCACAGTGCGATCTTGAAATAGGCATCCAATTGTGCTGCGGTCGGCGACGGCACCGCCTGGATGCCGCCAATACCAAACTGGCCCAGCATCCTACCGCCGGTGCTGAACGCCTGCTGCACAAATGCGGCGCTGTTGGCTCCCAGGTTGTGGTTGGAGCCCATGTTGTCGGGCCCCGGCGCATTGCCCGAATAGTGGCAACTGCTGCAAGCGTTGTTCGTGATGGCCGCATTCGGCGCGTTCGCGTCCTTCAGGCTCAGCGGCGCGAGGCCTGGCGAGGCCTGGTAAATCGCCCTGCCCAGTTGCACCAGGTCGGACGTCACCGCCCACGCATTTCCGGTCAACAGGAGGATCAGACCGAGGAAAGACGAGACAAACCGATTCGGCCAGCGGCTGCCGCGCCTGGACGTACCTGTGACCGCCGGCACTCCGACAATCTGCACTCCAGACAATCCGGGCAAATTCAACGAAAGCATTCGAATCAGGGCTGGCCTCAGCGTTTCACGCGAAAGTGACACTGCGACCAACCGCAGAATCCGCAACGGTGCCAGTTTATACAAGCCACCACGATTGGAAACACTTTTTGCCAGTTGATGTGGCGCTGATTCGCAGAACTGTGGTGGGATTCCTACGGTCACCAGTGTCGGTTGCCAAGCGTGGTGCAGCCGCGCATGTTGCAAGCTACCCACAAGGGATCGACCCGCCCGCGCCATGGCCGACAACACCAAGGCACTGTATATTGGGGCCGTAACAAACCACTGCCGACCATGCCCAGCGCCCTGCAACTGGCCCACGGCCATCCGCATCTCATATCCGCCGTGCTCGCCTGTCGCAAACTATTGCACCGGCGGGCAGTCGTGGCGGCAGCAGCCAGTGCCGTCCCCCTGCCAGGCCTGGACTGGGCGGTAGACGCAGCTTTGCTGTCGCGCCTGATTCCGGCGATGAATGCGCGCTTCGGGCTGGCACCGGACCAGATCGACCAGTTGGCGCCGGAACAGCGCCACCAGGTGCAAAAGGCAGTGACCATGGTGGGCTCGGCGCTGATCGGCAAGTTCATCAGCAAGGAGCTGGTGCTGCGCCTGGCGCAGACCGTGGGCTTGCGCCTGGGTGCCAAACAGGCCGCCCGCTTCGTGCCCCTGGCCGGACAGGTGGTGTCTGCCGCGCTCGGGTACTCGGTCTTGCGTTACCTGGGCGAAGAGCACCTCAAGGATTGCGTGCGGGTGGCGCTGGCGGCGCATCTGACGCTGCCACTGCCAGGCCCCGAAGCTGCCCGTCTCGTGGACCGCTAGAACCGGTACGACATGGCCATGTGCAGGCGCATCGGCCTGACGTTGCCCCGCGCTTGTTCGCCGTCGAGCACCTGGGCGAGGTCCAGAGCGAACTGCATGTTCTGCTGGCTGAAGCGCAGGCCTGCTCCCGCGCTGGCGAGCATCTCGCTGGCGCCGGTCGCCCGCGCATGAACCTGGCCCCGGTCCACGAACATCACCGGGCGCAGCTCCAGGCTGCCGAAGCTCGGCCCCAGTGCCTCAAGCGTCACGTGGTGCCCGTAGTCTCCGGCCACCACCCGGTCCGCGAAGCCGCGCACCGAACTGGAGCCCCCCAGCCCCAGCTGCTCGCCGGGCACGAGGGCATCGTTCGAGAGCTGGCCCCTGAGCCGCCCGCTGAGTTGCCAGCCGGCAGCCTGTGTTGCCGCCGCGAGATGGAACCGCCAGGCGGCCCAATCCTTGGTACCGCCAAGGACCGTATGGTTGGCGGCGGTATTGGATTTGCCTCCCCCGACGTTGACCGCGTGTTCGATACCGCCAGACAACTCGCCCCAGCTGGGTTCGTTGCTGAACGAATACTGCAGGGTCGCAACCCGCGAACCGACGTCCGGCTGTAACAGAGCGCCGTTGAATGTCGTACCGTTCTCGAACAGCCGGTTGTCCAGGGAGATGCCGATCGTCTGCTGCAAAGCGTCGATGCGTGTCAGTGCACGGCTGACCCGCACCCCCAGGAAGCGACCGCTGCCACTGACGTCGAACACATTGACACCCTGCTGCACCTGCCCGGAACTGATGTCCGACTTGGTGTAGTAGGCCGCCAGGTTGATGCCAGTGCCATAGAACGGCACCTGGTAGAACGCGCCAAACAGGCTCACCGCGCTGGTATTGCCGGGGTCGGTGGTGTAGGAGACAGTTGCCACATGGTCCCGGTCAAACAGGTTGGCGTGCTGGATACCGCCCGTTAACCGGTAGCTGTTTTGCGCCGGTGCATGGCTTGAAACACCCTGGTTGCCAGTTAGTCCGGCGAAGAACACCAAGGTCGGCGAGTCCTTGACCCTCACGACGGCGTCGACCTCGCCGGGCTGTGCCGACTCTTTGAACGTGACACTTACCTGTTTGGCCGGGTTGGTGTTGCTGGCCGTTATGTCGCGGCCCAGCGCCTTAACCTCCGGCACCTGCCCCTCCTGCAGGGTGGTCAGGCTGCGCCGGATGTTGTCGGTGGTGAATTTCTCGTTGCCGGTTACCTCGACCTTGCCGAGCTTGATGCTGATCACCTGCAGGCGGATCACGCCGTCAGCCGGTTTTTGTACCGGAACGAAAGTTCGGTGAAAAGCGAAACCACGTTCGCGCATGGCGCGCTCAAGCGTTGTTGCTGCCGACTCGATGTCGCCGAGCTTGCGGTTTGGCCCGACAAATGGCACCAGCACGGCGCGCGACTCTTCCTGCGACAGGGGGCTGTCGCCTTCAACGACATAACTTTGAATATCGAGGGTGGGTTCGGCCGGCAGCGGCGGCGCAGCGGTTTGCGCTTGACCCGACGCGCCGTGGGCCATCAGCAGTGCGGCAACGAAGACAGCTTTCATGGGCAGGACCTTGGCGTTTTGGAAGGGCATGTTTTCGTCCTCAGAGTCGGCAAATTTCCTGGCCGGGCACGCCCAGTGTCACGCCGAACATCCGCAAAATCTGCGTGTCAGAGCCGCTGAACAGCTCAGGCAGCGGGTACGGGTCGTTGGCCAGGAAACCGGGCACCGACGACATGCGCCGGGCCAAACCGTTTGGACCCAGGAACCCGGTCTCATTCACACCCAGGTCGATGCGTGAGCGGTCGGCCAGGAACACATGCCCTTCGCGGACGAACAAGTATAGGCCGTCGGCTCCATCAGGGGACACGGTGGCAAACAGGTTCTCCCAGTCTACCTCGACCCCATCCGGGCGCGGAGAACCGAACTCGGCAAAGAAGTCGGGAATGAAATCGAGCAGCCGCGGTGGGGTGTCTCCACCGATGAAACCGGCGCGGTCCAGTGGAACATCGAGCGGGCCGACCGCGAAATAAGTGCCACCTTGCCAGGTCAGCATGAACACACCATCGGTTTTTTTCGGGTTCGACGTGTCCCCGGATGCAGCAACCTGTGCCTCGCCAATGGAGGGGTCCACACACGGCCCCTCACAGCTGATGTCCATGCCGGTGCCACGGATACCGATGGTCGACGTGCGGGTGCGCAAGGAAAAGGAGTCGCTCGACTGCTTGCCGATCAAGCCGGTGAAAACCCGCAACCCCCCTTTGAGCAGCGACAAGGCCATGTTGTCGCTGGCCTGCGGTTTCTTGTAGACGAAACCGTCGATGCGGATGGCCGTCTGCGGATTGACCGACACCTTGGTCTGGTCGCGGAACCCGATCACCGCCACACCGGCAGCGCCGGTACGCACGGCATCTCCCTCATAAAGCGCGGCGCCAACGGCCAGCGGCCTGGGTGCCGCCTGCCCGGGTCGGCTCGCCGCGACCTCGCCGCTGGATTGCACCACCCGCGCCACGACCGGGCCGACCGTCGGGGCTACGAAGGTATTGGCTGACTGCGCCGTTGCGGAAACCGGCGCAGCGTCTTCCTGGCGGCAATCCACGCCGCAGATGCGGGCATCGAAGCTGGTGCCGCGGATACCGATGGTGGCTGTGTTGACACGCAATTCCACACCAGCCGGATTGCGCTTGGCGATCAACCCTGACACCACCCGCAAGCCCCCCTTGAAAAGGCGCATCACGGAAGACTCGGCGCCTTCAGCCTGCGAAAACCGCTCTAGCGCAAAAGTGGTCGACGGGCGCAAAGTGAACTTGGTACCGTCGGCCAGGGACACCACGGCGAAACCCTTTTCGGTTGTGCTGAGCACATCGCCCTCAAGCACGGAGTCGCCCCGCCCGAGAAACCGGAATGCGCCGCCGGGCTGTTGCGCCGTGGCCATGCCCTGAAGATGGGCCACCTCGCCGGCCCTCTGCTGGGCGTTCGCCGCGCATGCGAGCACCGTGATGCCCAATCCGACCAGCCATCGTCGCGCGTTTGCGGCGGTGCTGGCGCGGGGCCGCGGCAGGTGTGCGGAAGATGAACGACTAACCGACTGTGTGAAACCGCTCATGGCCGTGTCCTCGTTCATTCAATCAATAACACTGGTTCAGGCGCCTGGGCCGGAGCACCTGGTCGCCGTTTTCATCGAACACCAACTCAAACATGGCCACAGACAACTCCGCCAGCGCGAGCAATTCGCCCACGACCGCTGCGCCGAAGTCGGTGGGTGGTGGCGGTGGAGCGGCCGAGATCGTGAACAGGCTCGCCGGCAAGAGGTTGGTGTCGCAACCGATGCACTGGCCAATGATATTGATAGCGCTGGGGTTGGCCACGCTGATGGTGCCCCCCTGAAGCACCACGTTGCCAGCACCGAAGAGGTTGAAGGTGCCCGCCGTGATCGTGGACGTTGCGGTGCCCGAATTGATCAGGCTCAGGTTTCCGGCCGTCGGCGCGAGGTTGAACGTGCCGGCTGTGATGTTCGTGTTGGACGACGGCGCGGCGCCGGCCTGCATCAGCACCGAGCCGTTGGAGACGATGTCCAGTGCCATCGGGTCGATGTAGGCGCCACCACCCGCCCCCCCGAACATGTTGACCGGCCCGGACAGGGTGCTGATCAGCATGGTTCCGCTGGGTGCTCCCGGCGCTTGTGCGCCCGACAGCAGCCTGGCGTCCGAGGCGGCCGTGGCGCCGCCCTGCAGCAGCAGTTCCCCGGCAACCACCGTCAGGTCTCCACCCGCGGAAATCGTGGTCGCGCCGGCGCCGTTGGTGCTGCCGAGTGCCACCAGGCCTGCCGCCTCGTAGTTTGTGAACCGGCCATCTGCGTAGTCCATCAGGACCGACAGGTTGCCCGAAGTCTTGATGGCGGCCAACGAGCCGGCCGCGGCGCTGAGGTTGGTCAGCGTCAGCGTTGCAGACGGTGCAACCGTGCCGTCGGTGCGCAGGCTGCCGTCCCCGCTGAGGTTGATGGCCATGTCGCCGATTGCCGACAGGCCGGCGAAGGGGTTGGTGCCATTGGTGGACGACAGGCTGACGGCGAGCGACTGCGCCGCGATGTCCTGGGTGCCGGTGGTCGTCAGGTAGGTCTGCCAGCCGCCCTGGTTGTCGATGCTTATGGCCCCGCCCACCTGGATGTCCTGGCCACCGGTCAGTGCTTCGATGCTGGTGACACCGGTGCCGGGCGTTGCCGCTGGTGCCAGCAGGGCGAGGTTGCCTGCGACCGATATTTGCTGCGTAGCCGTGGTGGGTTGAGCAGGTGCGTCGTTCTGCTTGATCCAGGTGTCGGAACCAAAACCCCCGCCGGTGATGCGCAGGTCGCCGCCGACGGTGATGAATTGGCCGCCGCTCGTGTCATTGCGAATTGCGGTTTCGTTGAGCCCCGGGGCACTGCCGCTGCCCCCCAGCATGGCCAGGTTGCCCGATACGCCGAGTGTCTGTCCAGTGCCGGCCAGCAACATCGCGCCTGAGTTGTCACCGGTGCCGCCGGTCAGCGAGAGGTTGCCGGCCGTCCGCAAGGTCTGTGACCCCGCCGTCGACATCTTGGCATAGGACCCGGCGGCCGTTCCGCCGGTCAGGCTGATGCTGTTGGTCGGATTCGAACCGAATTGGTTGCCGATGGACTGCGGTCCGGCGGCTGTCGTGATTGCCGCAAAGGCGTTCGCCGGCCCGCCAAGCAAATCGATCGTTCCGCCGGCATCGATGGTCTGCCCGGTTGCTGCCTTGACCCACGCCGCCGCGCCGGTGGCGGTGCCCGCTGTGACAAAGATTGAATCCGATGGATTTCTGCCGGACGTGCTGGTGTCCCCGATGGTTTGGAACCCCGCCACCGACTCGATGGATGCGGTCAGGTCGGCAGCGTCGCCACCGATCACCGAGAGGTCGCCGCTGGTTCTGATGGTTTGGTTGAGATGGGCCTTGATCTGCGCGATGCCTCCAGTGCCAGCACGAACGACGATGGAGCCGGTGGGAAGGTTGGAACTGGTGGACGTCGAGCCGATGGTCTGCGCGCCGCCGCTACTGACAATCTCGGCATACGCCCCAGGGACGGCGCCCGCGCTCGGGCCAGAGCCGCCCAGAACACTGATCGTGCCACCCGTATTGATGGTCTGGGTTCCCGGCGCCTTGATCGACGCGAAGGCATTGGTGGCGGTACCCCCCTGGACCAGGATGTCGGCCGTGGGATTGTTCCCGGACGTGCCCGACGTGCCGATGTTCTGCGTGCCGACCGTGGTTTCGATCGACGCCGACAACCCCACGCCGCTTCCGCCCAGCACCGAAATGCCCTCACCCGCACGCAAGACCTGCGACCCCCCGGCCAAAATCTGTGCCGTGCCGCCCAAGCCGGCCTGGACCAGGATGGCAGCGGTCGGGTCGTTGAAAGAACAACACGGAATGTCGGTGTTGCCGATGGTCTGCGATGTTCCGGCGCGGAGCTCGGCATACGCGCCGGGGCCTGCGCCTGGGGTCGGGCCCGCGCCACCCTCGACGCGGATATCGCCAGAACTCAGGATGGTCTGGCTGCCGGTTGTTCGCACCGACGCGTAGGCGCCCGGGTCTGTGCCTCCCTTGACCTGCACCAGATCGGTCGCGGAACTGGTGCTCCCCAGCGATTGGTTGGACACCGCTACGATCTCTGCGAAAGCGTCAGTGCCGCCGCCACCAAGTACCTTGATCTCGCCGGTGATCGGCGTCATGGACTGCGACGTGCCTGCGGTCAGCTGGGCGCTGGCGTTGTTGCCGCCACCGAGTACCGACAAATTGGTGATGGAGCCGGTATTTTGGCTGGTGACCGCAGTGATTCTTGCGGTCGCACCGTCGGAGCTTCCCCCCTGAATCACCAGACTGTTGTTCGCGGTCAGGCTTTGGGAACCAGCCGAGGTGATTGCAGCCGAGGCGCCAGCCACCCCGGCCGACCCACCGGTAACCCGCAGGTCGTTGCCCGCCGACACCGTTTGGGTGAATGTCGACACCCCCTGGCTCAGGACAGCGGACCCGCCATCGGCCCGGAGAACGATGTCGCGGCCTGCGGACACGGTGTTGTTCACAAAGGCCGAGGTTTGGGTTACGGAGACGTTGTCCAGTGCGGTGGCACCCGCCGTGATCAACACATCCCGGCCGGCCTGCATGGAGTAGCTGCCCGCACTGACCGACCTCGGACCGGTGCCGGCTGCAATGAACAGGTCGCCGGTGGTATTGAAGCCGTTGCCGGCATTCAGCGCAAGCGTGGTGACCCCACTGATGTCTCCGCCGACCTTGATGTCGCCCTCAGAGGCGGTCAATGAAAACGCACCGGGCGCGCCGGTCAAGGCACCAAGGGTCAGGTTCGGGCCATCGGCATCGACCACACGCGTCACGCTCAGGCCGGCATAGTTGGAATTCGCCACGTTGACAAGGCCGGTGCCGGTCGCTGCGGCAGTGACAGACAGGTTGGTCAGCGCCGCTGCGGTGCCCGCATCGACCTCGATCTCGTCCTTGGCACGAATGCTGAGCGTCAATGCACCGCGGGTCAGTATCGGAGCCGCCGCCGTCCCCACACTGCCATTCGATGCGTTCAGCGTGGTGGTGCCGCTGGCTGCACCGACTCCGTTGCGGGTGTCGACCTGCAGGCCTGTCGCGCCGAGACTGCGCACGATGCTGCCGTTGTCGGAGGTCAGTGAAACGCTTCCGCCAAGCGATGTCACATTGTCCACATTCACATGCTTGGTCGCGTCACCCGACGTGCGTGCCGTGACAGATCCGCCACCACTCGCGACCGATGTCAGGTTGACCGTTCCGGCGGAGGTGGTGGCGCTCACGGAACCGCCTGCGGTGGCAACCGACGTCAGGGTGATATCCCCCGCAGTCGACAAGGTCAGGCTTCCGCTGGACAAGGTGACCGAGGGCGCTGTGATGTTGGCCACTGGCGCAGACACGTTGATCGAGCTGCCGCCGGTGCCGAACGCACCGGTCGTCGTGATGTCGATGCTGGTCACCAAAGACGAGTTTTCTGTGTACCGATCGGTCAGGACCGTACCGGACTGCAGGCCCATCGCCATTGCGCCGCTGGCCGTCGACACGCTGATTGACTGGCCGGGCGCGCCTGCGCTCGAACCGGCCCCGGCGCCGGCGGCAACACCGTCGGCAGTGACATTCAAGTTGGTCAATGCGGTGCCGGACGTGATGGCGAACTTGTGGTCGGTGTTGACCGTGAGGTTGGTCGTGCCGGTCAGGGCCGCTTTCACATCGCCGCCCGATGCGCCACCCAATGATCTCAGCGTCACATTCGGCGAGTTCAGTGTGGCCGCATTCGTTACCAGGTCGATGCCACCAGGAGCGGTGATGGACAGGCTGCTGGTAGCAGACAAGGCGATCGCCGATGCCGGCACATAGGCCGCCGTCGCGTTGATCACAAGTGCGCCTCCCGTTGAGATGTTTCCGGTGTTGAATGTGGTGCCATTGATCGTGGTGCTTTGCACCGCGCCCGCAATGCCGGCCACGTTCAAGGTGCCACCGGTCACGGTCTTGGTGAAACCACCCGTGATGGCGGCTGCATCGATGCTCGAGGCCGACCCGGAAGTCACTGTCACCGAGTCATTCAGGTTGTTTCCAAATGGGGCGGTGATTCCGCCGCCAACACCTGCCCCGCCGACGTTGACCAACCCACCCGCGACCACCGATGTGGTGGTCAGGCTGGTGACTGCGCCACCGGTGGTGATGTCGCCGGACGCGCGCAGCTGCACCTGGTCGGGTGCCGCCCTGAAAGCAAAACGGGTGCTGCCGGTTCCATTGACGAAACCGGTCACATTGACGTCACCACCGGTGCTGTTGACGTCGATCGCGGTTGCGCTGGTCAGGTTGCCGACCACAAAAATGTCGTCCGTGGAGGACAGCTTCAACGCATCCGCTATCGCGCCACTGGAGGTGGAGCGGCTGGTTCCGTTCGTCGTGATCGAACCGAGGGAAAGGCCATCGCCGCTGACGCCCACTGTTCGCGCCGAGATGGCGCCGGTGCTGACGCCCCCGCCGCCCCCGGCCAGACTGACGCTGCCAGCCGTGATCGTGTTGGCCGGCAGGCCCGACTGGGCCAGACCATTGGTGGCGCTCAATACCAGCTTGTTCGAACCGTCGGTTCCGAAACTGACATTGCCAAAGGCCAACCCGCTGGTTCCGGTCGCCGCAAATTTGAATTCGTTCAAGGTACCAGCCGCGCGCACGAGATTTCCCGTGCCAGGATCGCCGATGGTGATGACGCCAGGGTTGCTGCTCGCGATGACGCTCAGGTCCGCAGAAGCGAATGTTGCGTCATTGCCGCTGCCAATACCGGCTGCGGACGCGGACAGGCGGATCGTCGAGAGGGATTTCGCGGTGACCCCGTCGGTCGCGGCGACATGGAACCGCCCGTCTGTGGACGTCACCTCGATCGTTCCGCTGGTGTCCACGTTCACCGGCCTGGCAGGCGCGCCAATGTTCGCGCCGGCGTAGAGCATGACGCTATTGCTCGCACCGGCCTTGATGTCCATCGGATTGGCGGACAAGGCGTTCCCAATGGCGCCATTGGTCGCATCTGATGCGGTGATCGATACGTTGCCCGTCCCCATCACGTCGACTGTCGTATTGTCGGCCGTGGTCGTAACCGAACCGAAGTCGGAACTGAGCCTGATGTTCCCGTAGGAACTGTCGATGCCATTGGCAGCGATGGAATCGAACAGCAGGTTGCCACCGGCACTCAGATCAACGCCGGAAAACTGGCCGGACGACACCTGGCCGACAGTCAATGTTGTCCCGGCCCTTGAGGTTATGTCGTAGTCGGTGGTCGACAGGTTCTTGACATTCACAGAACCGGTGTCGGAGCTTAGGTCGATGTAGTACAGCGCCGCGAGGTTGTTGTTGGCGGTGACATCGCCAGCAGCAGCATAGAGGTAAACACTCCCCGAGGCCGTTCGGTCGACAGCACCCGTCAAGGTGACGTTGCCGGTGCCAGAGTTGTCGATTTGAAAATCGCCCAGCGCCGCCACCGGCTCGGCGTTCGTGACGGAAATGTTGTTGGTGGTGCGGACGTCTGTGTAGAAGGGAGAACCAGGAGTACTGATCCTGTAGGTGGTGCCCGCGGAAATGTAAACGTCGCCGGAAGCGGCCAGGCTGCGGACCGTGAGGTCGCCGATGCCGTTGTTTGCCGCCGTGAAAGACCCGCTGGCCGTGGCCGAGGCGATGTCGATCGTGTTGGTTGTGCTCTGGGTGAAAGTGACGAACGGGAAGAACGGCCTGGTTCCCGTGCGGTAGGTAGAACCTGCAGACACATTGACATTGCGCCCGGTGAGGCTGCCACTGACCACGATGTTGCCGTTGTCAAGGGTGCGCAGGGTCACATCGCCCGTGGTTCCGGCATCGAGCGTCGCAGCGGTGATCGGGTTGGTTGCGATGCAGGCAACGAAGTCCTGGCAAGTCTGGATGTTGACCCGAATGCCCGGCTGGTTGTCGGTGCTGGAATCGTGGGTCGTCGCGACCGAACCGATGGCCACGGCGCCGTTGGCCTCGATGCGCAAGCGGTCACCCGCCATCGTCCCGACCGTCACTGCGCCGTTGGCCGTCAGTTCGACCGGTACGCCGGTCATGGCCAGGCTTGCCGCGTTGATGGCCCCATCGGTGACGTTCAGCTCGAACCCGCCGGCCAATCCTGCGGAGGCACTGGCCGACACATTGAGTACACCGGCGCCCGCAGCGAGGCTCAGCGAAGTCAGGTTTGCCGTGCTGCTGGCCGCAACCGTGCTGCCGCCAAGGGCCGCGACCGTGCCGTCGAGCTGCAGACTGCCCAGGGTGGGGCTGCCTGAAAACGCCAGGTGCACCGGGGCCGCCATGCTGTACACATACACCCCGGTTGGCACCTGGGCCGACGGCGCGGCGATCAGGAGCGGTGCTGTCTGCGAACCGGCCGGGGCCGTGCTTTGGTTGGTGTCAATGTCAACGAAGGGGGCGGTCAGCAGGCCGCCTGCGGCCTGCTCGATGCCGGTGGAAGAATTCAGGAAGAGGCTGCTGCTGCTGGACAAGGTGCCCAGGCGCAACGGGTTGGTGCCATTGCCGTAGATCTGCACACTGGAACCGGTCGAAGTCGCATTCACGCGGCCGGTCACGTCCACGTACGAAAAAATATTGCCGGGCGCCGTCAGGTTGACCACCGCCGCGGTGACGTTGGTGCTGGAGATGCTGCCGGTGGTCGCCACCAGATTGGCCGTTCCTGTGGTGGTGAACGACCCATTGAAGACGCCGGTTTGCCCGGTAACCTGGATCGTCCCGCTGCCGGCATTGACGTCGGAACTGTTGACGTAGGAGGTCTGTGAAGCGAGTGTCACATTGCCGCCGCCTGAATTGACCGCGCCACTGTACTGCAACTCGCCGTGGGTCAGGAGGTCTACCGCCCCGCCGGTGCTGGCGATGCCGCCGATGCCGAAGATCGAATCGGCGCGCAGGGTGACCGCCCCCGCGTTGGTGCGTATGCCCGCGTTGTTGAAGATCGAACCGACAGTGCCGGTGCCGAACAGGTCGCCGCCAGCCGTCATGGAGATGCCGGCGCCGGCAGTGGTCAAGGCAATCTCGTCCTTGATGTAGATATCGCGCCCCGCCTGCAGCACCACATTTCCGGCCACCGCAGCCAGCGTGGCCGGTGCCACCGTGACCACATTGCCGATGAAATCGGCAAATTCGTCGGCCACCACCGGCAGCAGGCCGCTGGTCGCCGAGACGATCAGGTCCAGCGGGTCGAGCAGCAGGGTGCCGCTGGCACCTGCGGGCGCGCCCAGATTGGCGGGCCCGGCGAACTCGAGGTTGGTCTTGCCCGACACCTCGGCAAATCCGCCGTTGCCGCCCTGTGGGCCACCCCGGGCCGACAGGTCGCCGTAATAACGTGTGTCGCCATCCGCCCAGACGATCACGCGGCCACCGTCGCCGTTGTCGGTGGCGTCGGCGCGCAGTTCGGCGCCAGCAGCCACGTGGACGCGGCTGGCGTTCTGAATAGCCGGGTTGCGGCCCTGGAAGTCGCCGCCCACGAGGATCTGCCCGCCGCCCGCACTGCCAGACACGTCCACACGGGCACCGCCCTCCAGCGCCACGCGCTCGCCGAGGATGCGCACATCGCCCCCCGTGCCGGCCGTGCCGCTGGCCGACACCGCCCCCGACACCCGTGCCGTTCCATGGGCGCTTTGCAGCGTGATGTTGCCGCCGGACAGCCCGTTGGCACTGGTGATGCTGTCGGCTGTCAGCACCAGATCATTGCTGCCAGCCAGAACGATGCTGCCATCCGCGTCGCGTGCCAGCCGGCTGGCGCGAACCTCGCCGCTCTGGCGAAGCTTGCCCGCAAAGGCACGGACGGCCCCATTCTCGGCCAGCAGTTTGCCCAGGTTGAGCACCGAATCGGTCGGCGCCTGGATCTCGAAGGTGACGCCGTCGAGGTCCAGGCTCGCAATTTCGAGCTTGCGCCCTGCCGCCAGCAGAATCTGCCCGTCGGGCGCCTGGATGATCCCGGAGTTTTCGATGTCGGGCGCGATCAATGCAATCCGGCCACCCGGAGCGGCAGTGATGACGCCGTCGTTGCGGATACGGCCGGCCGTGGAACCTGCGAAGAAACGCAACTTTCCGGAAAGAAAATCCTTGTCTGAGAGTTCCAGCGTCGACGCAACGAAACTGTTGGTGTCGATCCGTGCCCCCCCGCCGACCACGATGCCACTGGGGTTGATCAGGAAGACGTTCCCGTTGGCCTTCAGTTGTCCCAGCAGTTGCGAGACACCCGGCCCGGTGACGCGGTTCAACACCGCGCTGGCTGCATTGGGCTGGATGAACTGGGTTGTTTCGCCCTGCCCAATGGAAAACTGCTTCCAGTTGATGATCGCGCCGTTGGAGGCTTTGATCACCTGGCTGCCTGGCACCGGCTGTTGGATCGACACCTGGCCATTGACGAATGTCGCCCCCTGTGGAAGCGCCCAGGCGAACCCGCCAATGGCGGCGTGGACGGCCAGCACCAGAATTTTGATCCGGGGCAGCCTTTTCGTTTTCATAATATTGTGCATCGGTCCATCCTCCTTGCAGGCATCGGGCGCAGGCCGGTTCGGCTGCTGGGACTGTGCACTGCCCTGCTGCCCGGACCAAAGAAATGCTAGCGCCTTGGCATGCTTTCGAAAATGTTTGAAACGCCCCGGATTGACCGTGATCAATCAACCGGTCTGGGCTGGCGCAGGCACAAACTACCCACCGAGTGCCGGACGACCGCTTTGAGCCCGGATAATCCCCCACCATGAACCCATTGCTCGGCCGCCTGCAGCCCTACCCCTTCGAACGTTTGCGACAGTTGTTCACCGGCGTCCAGCCAGCTGCGGCTCTTCGGGCCATCAGCCTGGGCATCGGCGAACCGAAACACCCTACCCCGCCATTCATCGGCAAGGCGTTCAGTGACGCTGTCTCGAGCGTTCCGAGCGGGCTGGCAGCCTACCCGGCCACGGCGGGTGAACCCTTGCTGCGCGCCGCATGTTGTGCGTGGTTGCGGCGGCGCTACGCGCTGGATCTCGACCCCGCCACACAAGTGATGCCCGTGAACGGCTCGCGTGAAGCGCTGTTCGCACTGGCCCAGACGGTGATCGACCCCGGTCCGACGCCCGCCGCCAACAGCCCGGACGCGGGGCCGCTGGTGATCTGCCCAAACCCTTTCTATCAGATCTATGAGGGTGCGGCCCTGCTGTCGGGCGCCCACCCGTATTTCGTGGCAGCCGACCCGGCGCGCAATTTTGCGCAGGACTGGGACAGCGTGCCCGAGGCGGTATGGTCGCGCACGCAGTTGCTGTATGTTTGCTCCCCCGGCAACCCGACGGGGGCCGTGATGCCGCTGTCGGAGTGGCGCAGGCTGTTCGAGCTCAGCGACCGCTACGGCTTCGTGATCGCCTCGGACGAGTGTTACAGCGAGATCTACTTCCGCGACGAGCCGCCTCTGGGGGGTCTGCAGGCCTGCGCCGCCCTGGGCCGACCGGGCTTCAGGAACCTCATCGCCCTGACCAGCCTGTCCAAACGCAGCAACGTGCCGGGCATGCGCAGCGGCTTTGTGGCGGGCGATGCCAGCATCATCAAGCAGTTCCTGCTCTACCGCACCTACCACGGCAGCGCCATGAGCCCGGTGGTCCAGTCAGCCAGCATCGCGGCATGGAACGATGAAGACCATGTGGTCGCGAACCGCGCCATGTACCGCGAGAAATTCGCCCGCGTCACGCCAATACTGGCAGAAGTGATGGATGTGGCCCTGCCCGATGCCGGGTTTTACCTGTGGGCCGATGTGGGTGGGTCCGACACCGCCTTCGCGCGGGAGTTGTTCGCTCTTTACAATGTGACGGTCTTGCCCGGCAGTTATCTGGCGCGCGAAGCCAACGGCCACAATCCGGGGGCCAACCGCATCCGGATGGCGCTGGTGGCCGAAACTGCCGAATGCGAAGAAGCCGCCCGCCGCATTGCACAGTTTGTCCGATCCAGAACCTGAAAACACCCGCGACCCCTACCCAGCACTTCCATGACCCAACAACTCCAGAACACCATCAACGCCGCGTGGGAAGACCGCGCCAACATCTCGTCCAAATCCGCCCCCAAAGAGGTTCAGGACGCCGTCGAACACGTCATCGCCGACCTCAACCGCGGCCACCTGCGTGTGGCCACCCGCGACGGCGTGGGCCAGTGGACCACCCACCAGTGGATCAAGAAGGCGGTGCTTCTGAGCTTCCGGCTCAAGGACAACGTGGTGGTGCGGGCCGGCGACCTCGGTTTTTACGACAAGGTGCAGACCAAGTTCGCCAACCTGGACGAAGAGGCAATGAAGGCCACCGGCGTCCGTGTGGTGCCGCCGGCCGTGGCGCGCCGCGGCAGCTTCATCGGCCGCAACGTGGTGCTGATGCCGTCTTACGTCAACATCGGCGCCTACGTGGACGAAGGCACCATGGTCGATACCTGGGCCACCGTGGGCTCCTGCGCGCAGATCGGCAAGAATGTGCACCTTAGCGGCGGCGTGGGCATCGGCGGCGTCCTCGAACCCATGCAGGCGGGCCCCACCATCATCGAGGACAACTGCTTCATCGGCGCGCGCTCCGAAGTGGTCGAGGGCGTGATCGTGGAGGAGAATTCCGTCATCTCCATGGGCGTGTACATCGGCCAAAGCACCAAGATCTACGACCGCGCCACTGGCACCGTGACGTATGGACGCATCCCTGCCGGCTCCGTCGTGGTGTCGGGCAACCTGCCCAGCGCGGACGGCAAGTACAGCCTGTACTGTGCGGTGATCGTCAAGCGCGTCGACGCCCAGACGCGCGCCAAGACCAGCCTGAACGAACTGCTGCGCGACTGAGCTCCGCCCATCCACCAGCACAAGGCCCCACCATGGCGACCACCACTGCACCGGGAACGATGGAACGCATCCTGCGTTTGATGAGCGACAAGAAGGCGTCAGACGTCTACCTGTCGGCGCATTCGCCGGCGCTGATCAAGATCAACGGGCTGTGTATTCCCATCAACAACCAGGTGCTGCCGCCGGATGCGCCGCGAACCCTGCTGGCCGAGGTGTTGCCAGCCGACCGCATGGTGGAGCTGGAGACCACCGGCGAGCTCAACATGGGTTTTCCGCTGGCGGGCATCGGGCGTTTTCGGGTGAGCGCCATGCGCCAGCGTGGCTCGATCGCTGCCGTGATCCGGTTCATTGCACTCGATATCCCGGCGCTGTCCAAGCTCGGCTTGCCTGCCGTGCTGGGCGAACTGATCATGGAAAAGCGTGGCCTGCTGCTGATGGTTGGCGCCACCGGCTCGGGCAAGAGCACCTCGCTGGCGTCGATGATCGATTTCCGCAACGAAGCGCTGGCCGGCCACATTCTCACCATCGAAGACCCGATCGAGTTCCTGTTCAAGAACAAACGCGCGGTGATCAACCAGCGCGAAATCGGAACCGACACCGAGTCGCTGCAGGTGGCACTGAAAAATGCGCTGCGCCAGGCCCCCGACGTGATTCTGATTGGCGAAATCCGCGACCGCGAAACCATGTCTGCGGCACTGGCGTATGCCCAGTCCGGCCACCTGTGCCTGGCGACGATGCACGCCAACAACAGCTACCAGGCGCTCAACCGGATCCTGAGCTTTTATCCCGTGGAGGTGCGCCAGACCATGCTGGGTGACCTCGCTGCGGCATTGAAGGCGGTGATGTCGCAGCGGCTGCTGCGCACCGTGTCTGGCACACGGGCACCTTCGGTCGAGGTCCTGCTCAACACCAAACTGATTTCGGAACTGATCGAAAAAGGCGACTTCTCCGGCGTCAAGGAAGCGCTGGAGAAGTCAATGGCAGAAGGTTCGCAGAGTTTCGAGGCCGACATCGCCCGCATGATCATGGATGGCACGGTCGAGCGCAAGGAGGGCCTGGCGAATGCCGATTCGCCTACCAACCTGATGTGGCGCATGCAGAACGATTTTGCCAAGCCGGTTGCTCCCCAGCAACAGGACGACCCGGACGACGAACCCTCGTTCACCGAAATCACTCTGGACGTCAAACACTGATGTCGCGCGCGCTGCATCTGGCCATCGGCGACGTCGAGGTCCTGAAGAACATCTACCGGCGCATTCTGGAAAACCTGCACCACGTCGGGCCGGTATGAGCATCGCACGGCGGCCCGACGCGCCAATGCGTCTGCTGGAGATCGTCGACAGTGCGGCGGTGCGCCTCCAAGCGGCCGGTGTGTCGTTCGGGCACGGAACCGACAACGCATTTGACGAAGCTGCCTGGCTGGTGTTGTGGCAACTCGGCCTGCCGTTGCACACGCCACTGGAAACGCCGGACGGCGACAACGGCATGGCTGTGACAGCGCAGCAGCACCAGGCCATCGATACGCTGCTCGAGCGGCGCATCGCGACCCGCGTGCCGGCCGCCTACCTGACCGGCGAGGCCTGGCTGCAGGGTGTGGCCTTCCATGCCGATGCGCGTGCCATCGTGCCGCGCAGCCTGATCGGCGAACTGCTGGTGTCGGGCGCGCTCGATTATTGGGTTCCCGCGCCGCCTCAGCGCGTGCTCGACATGTGCACCGGCTCTGCCAGTCTGGCCATCCTCGCCGCGCTGCATTGGCCTGGTGCAGCAGTCGACGGTGCGGACATCTCGGCCGATGCCCTCGCGCTGGCCCGGCTGAACCGGCGCCGCCATGGGCTCGATGACCGCGTCCGACTGCGCCAGGGCGACGGCTGGGCCGCGGCCGAAGGCGTCTACGACCTCGTTCTGTGCAACCCTCCGTATGTGAATACCGCCAGCATGGACAAGCTGCCGCCCGAGTACCGGGCCGAACCCCCACTGGCCCTGGCCGGTGGCGTCGACGGCATGGATTTTGTACGTTCCCTGGTGCACGGAGCGACGCCGCACATGGCGAAATCGGCCTCGCTGGTACTGGAAATCGGCCATGAACGCGACCATTTCGAGACCGCCTTCCCTGGCCTGGAAGCAATCTGGCTCGACACCAGCGCCGGTGCTGACCAGGTCTGCATTCTCACCCGGGTGGCGCTGGCCGCCTGCAACCCTCCCACGCCCGGCGCAACCCGCCACCGGCAGAATCTGAACCCATGATTACCCTGAAGAATGTGACCTTGCGCCGCGGCGCGAAGGTCTTGCTTGACAACGCGTCCGTTACCTTGAACCCTGGTGAAAAGGTCGGCCTGGTCGGGCGCAACGGCGCCGGCAAATCCTCGATGTTCGCGCTGCTCGACGGCTCGCTGCACGAAGACGCCGGTGACTACAACGTGCCGGCCCAGTGGCGCATGGGCCAGGTGGCACAGGACATGCCCGAGACCAGCCAGGGAGCGACCGACTTCGTGGTCGACGGCGATACCCGGCTGCTGGCGGCACAAGCCGAAGTGGTGGCAGCCGAAGCCGGCGACGACGGCGACCGCATGGCACACGCCTACATGGAACTGCAGGACGCTGGCGCCCATGACGCGCCGGCACGGGCCCAGGCCTTGATCCTCGGCCTCGGCTTCAAGACCACAGAGCTGGACAACCCGGTCAACAGCTTTTCGGGCGGCTGGCGGATGCGCTTGCAACTGGCACGGGCGCTGATGTGCCCATCCGACCTGCTGCTGCTCGACGAACCCACCAACCACCTGGACCTGGACGCCCTGGTATGGCTCGAGACCTGGCTCAAGCGTTACGAAGGCACGATGCTCGTCATCAGCCATGACCGGGAGTTTCTGGACGCCGTGACCAACGTCACCCTGCACATCGACGCCGCAAAGCTGCTGCGTTACACCGGCAACTACAGCAAGTTCGAGGACATGCGCGCCGAGCAGATGGAACTGCAGCAAAACGCGTTCTCCAAACAGCAGGACAAGATCGCGCACCTGCAGAAGTTCATCGCCCGCTTCAAGGCCAAGGCCAGCAAGGCCAAGCAGGCGCAAAGCCGCGTCAAGGCGCTCGACCGGATGGAGAAGATCGCACCGCTGCTGGCCGAGGCCGACTTCAGTTTCGAGTTCCGGGAGCCGGCCAACCTGCCCAACCCGATGTTGTCGATGCACGGCGTGAGTTTCGGCTACCCGCCGCCACCGGATGCCCCGGCCGGCACCGCTCCCACAGTGATCGTGCGCAACGTCAGCCGCTCGGTCTTGGCCGGGCAACGCATCGGCATCCTGGGTGCCAACGGCCAGGGCAAGTCCACGCTGGTCAAGACCGTCGCGCGCACCCTGGCGCCGATCGGAGGCGAGATCACCGAAGGCAAGGGCCTGAACATCGGCTACTTCGCGCAGCAGGAGCTCGACGTGTTGCGCCCGGCCGATACCCCGCTCGACCACATGATCACCATGGTGCGCGAGATGGGCGCCGCCGGCAAGATTGCGGGGCAGGCAACCCGCGAGCAGGATCTGCGCAGTTTCCTGGGCAACTTCAATTTCAGCGGCGACATGGTCAAGCAGGCCGTTGGCAGCATGAGCGGCGGCGAGAAGGCCCGCCTGGTGCTGTGCATGATCGTCTGGCAGCGCCCCAACCTGCTGCTGCTCGACGAACCCACCAACCACCTGGACCTCGCCACCCGCGAAGCCCTGGGCATGGCCCTGAACGAATTCGAAGGCACGGTGATGCTGGTCAGCCACGACCGCGCCCTGCTGCGTTCGGTGTGTGATGAATTCTGGATGGTGTCGCATGGCGGCGTTTCGCCTTTTGACGGCGACCTGGACGACTACCAGCGCTACCTGCTCGACGAAGCCAAGCGCCAGCGCGAAGCCATCAAGCAGGCGGCATCACCGGCCGGCAAGGCAGCCGCAAAGGCGGACGGCAAGCGCGCACCCAAGGTCCACCAGCCCAAGGTGCCACTGCGCTCGGAGCTCGATCAGGTGGAATTGAAAATGAAGGTGCTCAATGGAGAAGGTGCAGCTGTGGAATCCCACCTGAGCACCGCTGTGCGGCCTTCGGAAATCGCCGAGCTTGGCCGCCGGTTGAAGTCGGTGAATGACGAATTGCGGCATTTGGAAGACCGGTGGCTCGAACTCTCGGCCCAGCTTGACGCGGTTGGCGCCTGACGGGCAACCCATGGCGCTTGCAGACCGGCCAGCCTGACACATTCATGCAACCCTGCCATCGCGACTACCGTGAACTCCCGTGAAAGCACCCTGAAGAAAATCCTGCGCGGCGCGCATTTCTCCGGCCTCCTGTACGGCCTGGGTCTGCTGGTGCTGGTCCATATGGTCGGCACGTTGGGCTACATGTTCATCGGTTATCCGACGGCGACCTGGATCGACAGCTTCTACTTCACCTTCATCACCGTTGCCACCATCGGTTTTGGAGAAACCGTCGACTTGAGCACCCACCCGATGGGGCGCCTGTTCACGGTGTTCATCGCCATCGTTGGCATCGGGGCGATGAGTTACCTTTTTTCCACCCTGGTGGCCCTGCTGGTGGAGTCCGATCTCAATACCGACCTGAGGAAAAGGCGCATGGAAAAATCAATCGCGAAACTGACTGGCCATTTTGTCGTGTGCGGCATCGGCCGCGTGGGCACCAACGTGGCCAATGAACTGCTCAAGACGCGCAGAATTTTCGTCGTGATCGAACCCGACCGCGACGCGCTGAACCGATGGCTGGAACACGAGCCCGGGACGCTCTATCTGCACGGGGACGCGGCCGACGACGATGCCTTGCGTTTTGCCGGCGTCAAGGCGGCCGCCGGCGTGTTTGCCGTGACCGGGGACGACAGCCACAACCTGATGATTTCGCTGTCGGTCAAACTGCTCAACCCCAAGGCGAGGGTGGTGGCGCGCATGCACGACATCCGCAATGCCGCCAAGGCACGCCGTGCCGGCGCCGATGAGGTGGTGTCGCCGGATTTCACCGGGGGCATGCGTATTGCCTCTGCCATGGTGCGTCCGCATGTGGTGAACTTCATGGACCAGATGCTCTACAGCGACGAGAACCTGCGGGTGGAGGAAATCATTGTGCCGGCGCATGTACCGGCTACCCCGCTGGAGGACCTGGTCCCGAAATCGCGAGACTACCTGCTGATGGCTACACACGACCACGGCAAGTGGGTGTTCAACCCGCCGGGAAGCCAATTGGTCAAAGCCGGCACAGCGCTGGTGCTGATGGTCAGCCCCGATGGCCGCGCCCACCTGGAAAAGACCCTCAAGGGCTAGACAAACTGCTCAAGCACGCTGCAGAACCGGCCGATAGGTCGGACAAGTCAAAGTCTGCACCACATGTTGTCGATCCTCAGCAATCCCTCTTCGCTTGCCGCCAACCGCGTCCTCTCCCAGTCCGGGCAGGCGATCACGCGCGCCGTGGCGCGCCTGGCACTGCAACGCGAAGCCGCCACCCTTGTGCAGGCGAGCCGGCAACGGCGGGCGCGGACGACGTTCAACGGCCAGGCCCTGCTCGACGGCAGCCTGAATATCCAGGGCTTCGTGGGCCAGTCGGACGCGGCGGTGGCGCTGCACCTGGCCCCGCTCTTCCTGTCCCGGACCACCGACGTGCTGTTTCGGTTTGCGCAATTCGCGCAGGCCACGACCAGCGCCACGCCGACCGGCGCCTTGTCTGCGGGCAACCTCACCATCAACGGCCAGTCGGTCGGTGCCACGGTGGCTGGCTCCGGCGACCCGGTGCCCATGCCACTTGACGAAGCCGCCGGCTACGACCAGAACGCCAACCTGACCAGCGTTGACAATGCCAGCGCCACCATCGGCATCATGGACCGCAAGCTGGAGAAACTGCTTACCCTGCGGACCCAGCTCGGCGCGGCTTTGAATGCGCTCGAGGTGCGCAACAGCGCACTGTCGATCACGCAGGAAACAGCCTTGGCAGCAGTTTCGCGCGTTCTCGATGCGGACTATGCGACCGAGATCACCGAATTCACGCGCGCCGGCATCACCCGCAGCGCCGGGCTGGCGATGCTGGCGCAAGCCAACCTGCTGCCCCGGCAGACCCTGCTTCTGCTGCTGCCGACCGGGCAGTCCCAGTCTTCCAGCGGGCCCGCGCCGGCAGGAACACAATAAGCTGCAATGCAAACCGAACCAGGACCGGCGGCACTTTTCACCGCCCGCGTGCAGCCCGGCGACCAGCGGTGCGACGCCTGGTCGAACCAGCCGCTGCTGGCAGCGCTGGAACAAGGCAGCCTGGACTGGCCCAGTTCGTGCCGCAACGGCACCTGCCGCACCTGCATCGGGCGCCTGGAGAGTGGCGAGGTCCGGTACGAGATCGATTGGCCCGGGCTGAGCGCGGAAGAAAAGGCCGAGGGTTACGTGTTGCCTTGCGTGGCCCACCCCCGCTGCGACGTGGTCTTGCGCCGCGAGCCCTGAGCCGCAGTTGCAGATTGTGCCCACGCCGTGCCAGAGCGCTTTGGGAGCGTTGCGCTTGGTCAAACGATCCGGCTGAAACTGCGCAACGGCATGCCGGCCGTGCCATGATGGTGTGCGCAACCCGCAACCTCAGTACCGGAGCCTCCTGGCGGACATACCATGACCAAGACCCGCAACGAGCACCGTGGCCCGGACCGCGAAGCCGCACTCGCGCAGTACCGGCAACGAGCGGCGGTCTATGACCTGGAACTGGCCCTGTTCGAGCCGATCCGCCGCCTCGCCATCACGCGCCTTGGCTTGCAGCCGGGCGATACCGTGCTGGACGTGGGCAGCGGCACCGGTCTGAGCCTTGGCCTGCTTCGCGAAGGGGTCGGCGGCGCGGGCCGGGTAGTTGGCATCGAACAAAGCCCGCCCATGATGGAGCAGGCCAGTGAGCGGGTCCGGCAATCGGGTTGGAACAACGTGGCCCTGTCGTGTTCGCCGGTCGAATCAGCACGCATTGCCGGGCAGGCTGATGCGGCCTTTTTCCACTTCACGCACGACATCTTGCTGCACCCGGAGGCTGTCTCCAACGTGGTGCGGCACCTGAAACCGGGGGCAAGGGTGGTGGCCAGCGGCCTGAAATGGGCGCCGGCCTGGGCCATGCCGGCCAACCTGTTCGTGGCGGCCGCCGCACTGCGGTCCGTGACATCCCTGGAAGGCCTTCGCGAACCCTGGAGCCAGCTAGGCAACTACCTCGGGCCGCTGGATGTGACGCTTTTGTGGCTTGGCAGCATCTACATCGCCAGCGGCACCGTGGTTGCCGGTCGCGCGCATGGGCGCACCAGGTGACCCCGGTTCCGAGCTTGTGCGCCATGCACCCTTTGACAAACCGGCAGCCGGATGGATCCGGGCAGGTTTTGCACAAATTACTGCAAAGACCTTGACAAGCTGCGGCATCTTTGGTGTGCACTGGAGGAACACTGGCTTTCCGGGGGCAAAAGGTCCAGCTCTGCCCGTTTTGAAGGCGCCCGCCGCCGCACCAGCACTGGCGCCGCTCCCGCGGGTTATCCAGAAAGTTATCCACAGACTAGACCACAGCCGCGGGGGATAACACCGGCCGCAAGCAGCGCGCCTGCAGACCCGACCAGGACAGGTGGAACGGTACAGACCGTTGTATTCCTGCGCCAGACACGCAGCGCGCGTTGCATCCAGGAAATGGCGACCGCACCCAGGTGCTCGGGCTGGCCGAGCCCGCAGGTCAATAGTGAATGCTGCGCGGCGCCCCACCACCTGCAGCGATCACATCGCCGTGGACCGCCCTCGATTTCGGGGAGCACAGAAACACCACAACATGCGCCACGTCGCTTGCGTCCAACAAGACATTGATGGAATTGCCGCTGGCCATTTGTGCCTCCACTTCCTGCGGCGTGATCCCCTGCGCGAGAGCCCGGGCCTGAACCAGCGGCACCGTCCGTTCGGTGCGTGTCAGGCCAGGGTGGACCACCGTGACGTTGATGCCAAAAGGGCCGAGTTCGTCGGCCATGTTTTTTGTCAGGGCGGCAACCGCCACATTGCGGATGCTGCCCACTGCGCTGCCAGTCTGGCGCGCCGCCAGCCCGCTGATGTTGACGATCCGGCCCCACCCGTGTGCCTGCATGCCGGGCGCTACTTCGCGCGCGCAACGGATGTAGCCCATTACCTTGGTGTTCATCTCGGCATGAAAGAAGTCCGACGTGATGTCACCCAGCTTGGGTGGCCCGGCGAACCCGGCCGGTTCGGCTGCCGCGTTGACCAGAATGTCGATGGTGCCACCGAGTTGCTGCACCGCGTCTGCCACGGCCATTCGCACTTGCGTGTCGCTGGTGGTGTCGGCACACACGCCCACCACCTTGCGCCCGGTCTCAGTCGCGATCTCGGCGGCAGCCACCATCAGCGCGTCGGTGCCGCGGGCCAGCAGCGCCACGTCGACACCCTCGTGCGCCAAGGCGCGTGCAATGGCTTTGCCAATGCCACGGCTGCCTCCGGTGACAAGGGCGCGTTTGCCGTTCAGTTCCAGGTTCATCGGTGCCTTTCAAGTGTTGTGGGTGCATTCTGCCCCACGCGCGACGGCACCGCACCTTGCTGCCGTTGCCAGTCGGACCCGCACCGACTGGGGCTGCGGCCGCAGCGGCAGGTTTCAAGCGGGTCCCACAGCGGGGTTGACGTCGGTGCTGGTTGCACAGGCACCCAAGTGGCAGGCTCGCGAGATGGGATACTGCACCCTATGCGACTGAAATGCCTCTTCGTTATCCGCCAGAACGGTCTATGAGTACTGCATTCACAACCGGGGCGAAGGTGCGTTTCGCACAACAGCGCTTGTCCACCCTGGCACCTCGCGACAGGAAGGGCCTGGCAGGCCGCATCGGTGTGGTTCAAACCGATGGCAAGCTCGTCAAAAAGCCCACGGTGTACTTTCCGGCGGATGGCGCAAGGTCAGAGTTGCGCCTGTTTCGCGTGGAGCCAGCCCACCTTGAATTGGTTGAAAATCCGCCCGATACCTCGATCACGCCCACCGTTGACGCTGGCGCAAATCAATCGGCCCATGCCAACTCCAACGCCGAGGCCCCCGCCCTTCAGGACAACGGCGAGCTTTCGCAGAGCGACCTGGACAAGCTTTTCGAATGAGGGCGTCATACCCGCTTTGACGCTGCGACTGCTGCTGTGCCTGCCTGGATGCAACAGGCTCTGTGGCAGGCGCAGCGCCATGAAAACTCCCCACGCAGCGCGGTTTTGCCACTCTGCGATGCCGCAAATCCACCTCAGGTGCGCATCAACCCATCGAGCGACTTGTCCCAGGAATATCCAGGAAAGAGCAGCTCTGTCTCAGCGGACGAAAGTCCTTGCGTGCTGCGCAGAACCTGCGCGAATACACCCCTGAAGTCATTGTGCACCGGCAGGTCGCGCGCTTCGTGCAGGTTGCCCTGCGCCAGCCCGGTCCAGCCGCCATGCCAACGTCCACCGTGTACCCGGTTGCCCATGAGCCACAAGGTATTGCCATGGCCGTGGTCGGTGCCGCGGGTGCCGTTTTCTGCGCTGGTGCGGCCGAATTCACTGCACACCACCACCACATCGTCGGGCTGTGAAAAGTCTTTGCGCAACTGGACCAGAGTGGCCGCCAGACTGCCCAGGTTATTGGCCAGCCCGCCGGCCACAGCCCCCTGATTGGCATGGGTATCCCAACCACCGGCAGACAAGAAACCAAGGCGCAGACGCCGGTCGTGGCGCATCAGCGTGCCCAGGTGCCGGGCATCGAGCAGCAGGCCCTGCGCGTTGCCCGCACCATTGTTCGCGGCCACCATCTCGCGGCTGGACATGGCAGGGTCCGCCATCTCGGCGCTGAGGGTTTGCGCGGTCTGCATGCGGCTGTTGGCGCCAGCCCGAAACGCCTGCGACAGGGCGTCCTGACCGCTGTAGAGGCGCAACACTGCATCGCGCGTGCGTTCATCACCAACTGCACCCTGTCGGGTAGCAGCCTGCCCGCGCGGCACCAGTTGCACCGGCGCCGCACCCGCCAGGATTTGCGGGTTGGCTTCTCCCACACCAATGGCGAGCGCGCCCGACACGCCATTCGTCGGCTTGCTGGTGTGGCCCTGAGCGGCTGGTTCTGGCGTTTGCGCCTTGATGCCTGCCAAGGTATTCATCCAACCCGGCAAATTGCTGCTCTTGCCCGGCACGCCAATCTCCCAATGGTGCTGCGCGTCGAAATGCGAGCGTGTCGTGTCGGGCGACCCTGCAGCGGGCAGTGCCGCCAGCACACCCTGGTTCCACAACGGCATCAGCGCTGCAAGTGCCGGGTGCAGACCAAAGGTCGCGTCGAGCGCCAGGGTGGTTTGTGCTGTGCCATCGGGCACCGGCAAGGCGATGGTCGGGCGCAGCTTGTAGTAGTTGGCGTCGCCATGCGGCACCAGGGCCGACAGCCCATCGTAGGCACCGCGCAGAAACAGCACGACAAGCCGGCCATTGCTGGCCGCATTGCCGGGGTTGGGGCTTTGCTGCGCCCAGCCCGACGGCAGCGCCCAGACAGTGGAGGCCCCTGCCAGGGCTTGCAAAGTGGTCCGGCGGGAGAAGCAGGAGGACTTTGCAGATGGTTGCAGGTTGGGCATCGTGTTGTACCGCTTACTTGACCATGAAGTCGGGGCTGGCCAGCATCAGGCCGACGCGCAACGCAGGCCTTTCCTGGGCAATGGTCGAGCGCGTCGTCTCGCTGATGAAAGGCAGCAAAAAATCCACTTGTTCGACCTGGCGGCCCAGCGCCAACGCAAAGTCTGCACGCCGGGTGAGCGCCTCTGGAGCCAGCCAGGTGGCGGCGTCGGTTCTGTAACCGTCGGGTGTTTGCCAGCCATGGATCGGTTGCCCGGCCTGCGACAGAAAACCCGCCGCCAGCACCAGTTTGCGCCTGTCAGGCGCTTGCACATGCACTGCCGCCAATGCCGAGCAGGCAAAGTCCATCGGCGTCTTGAACAGCCGGTTCTCGCTGGCCCAGAACTCAGGCGACTCCAACAGGCTGCGCATCACGGTCCGCATATCACCCTGGCTGCCCTGAAAAGTCTGGGCCAATTGCGCTACCAGTGCCGGCGAAGGTGTGTCGCTGACAAAAAACTGGGCCAGCCGCAGACTGATGCGCCTGGCCGTGCTGGGGTGTCGCGCCAGCCACCGAATGGCCTGCTCACCCTCGCGCTCACCGCCGGAGAAGAGGCCATCCGGGTAACTGCGCCCCATCAGCATCTTGCTGCCAGTGTCGTGCGCCCGCGCTGCAAAACGAAAGCCGTCGTTGCTGTTGGGGTCGATTGTCCAACCGGTCAGGACACGGGCCAGCTCACGCACATCGGCTTGCGTGTAACCACCATGTACGCCCAGGGTGTGAAGCTCCATCAACTCGCGGGCATAGTTTTCATTCAGGCCACGGCGCCGGCCATCAGCACCCGGGGTGTCGGGGGCGACACTCTGGAACTGGTCAAGGTAATGCAGCATGGCCGGGTGGCGCGCACTGGCCAGCAACAGATCTTCGAATTTGCCCAGCGCGTGCGCGCGCGCCACGTTGATCACATAGTGCCCGGTGAAGGGCCGCACGGCGCCTTTGCCGGCATAGATGTTGAGGTGGTTGAACCAGAACTCGGTCATGCGGGCGAGCAGCGGGTTTTCGACTTCGGGCTGGCTGCTGGCTTCGAGTCGCCATGCCGCTGCACGCCGCAGCATGGTGCGATTGAAATACAGCGGGTCCTGTGGCCCCGAGAAATCCATGCGCCGTGCCGCTGGCGTGTCTTCATCTTGCGCAGCACCCGCCTTGACGGCAGCGCGGGCTTCGCGTTCCCGCCTGGCGTCGGCAAAAATGCTGGGCAAGGGTGCATTGATGCCGGCCAGATCTGGCGGCAGGCTGGGTGCGGTCTGGCTGGCGGCATAGGCCAGGTCGACCTGCTGCAAGGCCCAGGCTTTGGGGTTGGGCGCTGCCTGTACCAAGCGCACAAGCGCCGGCGTCGGACCATAACCGACACGCGACAGGGCTCGCCACTGCAGGGCCAGGTCTGGCGCTGACTGGCCCTGCACTGTCTGCGCGCCCGCAGTGGCAAACCGCGAAGCAACTCCGGCAAGCACAGCGTAACGCGTCAGGCTTGTGATGGCAGCGCGGCGAGGAATGTTGGATGGTGGCTGCATGGATGCTCCAAACTGCGGATCTTTTTAAAGACTACGCTCAACTCTAGCGAGTTGCATACCTCGACACAGGACTGTAGCCTGTGTTTACTGCTGCTGCGCGCAGTTGCCCAAGCGTACCAGACGGCCCGAGCTGCGAAGTCATTGACACGCTTCGTGACGTCTGCCTGTTCCGGTGCGGACATGCCGGCGCACCGGGCAAGCATGTTGTCGAAGCCGTGACGCCAGCCCTGATCGGGCAGGCAGACAGAGCATGCTCCCGGGAAAACCCCCCCTCGCGCACTGCTGCGCAGGGCGTATGCTCTGCCCCAGGCCGCCGATGGTCCATGTGGGCTGAGCGCCACGGCGCCGGCCTCGATTCACCAGGCCGGCCAGGAGACACACCATGCCACGACACACACACCCCGCTTTCATTGGGCCACGCAAATGCGGGCTCTGGTTCCTGCCTCTGCTACTGGCTGGCGGTGCGGCCCTGGCACAAACACCTCCACAGGCCGAGCGCGGTACCCTGCCCCGCGGCACAACTTATGAGATCCGCATGCCGACACCGTGGAACGGCGTGCTCATCAGCGATCTGGATTTCGCACAGACTCCCGACGCGCCGCGCTACCAGTACCTGCTGAAGGCCGGCTACGCGGTTTCCGGCACGGCCCGGCGCGCCGATCGTCCCACCCAGTACGACCCGGCGCGCGAGATCGACGACCTCGTGAACGTGATGGACCGGGTGGAACAGCGCTACGGCAAGCCGCGCCGCATCCTGCAGTACGGCCATTCGGGCGGCGGCCACGTGGCGCTTGCAATGTCCGAGACACGGCCCGATCGCATCGACGGCGCCATTGTCGGCTGCGCGCACACACCGGTGTGGCTGATGAACTCGGAACTCGACGCCTGGTTTACGCTGAAGACGCTGATTGCGCCGGAACTGGCGATCATCGACCTGCCGGCGGATCACAGCGCCATCACGGCGGCCTGGAAGCAGGCGCTGGAGAAGGCCCAGCAGACACCGCTGGGGCGGGCCCGGATCGCGCTGGCCACGTCCTTGGGGCAACTGGCGGCGTGGGTTGGCCCCGGCAGCCGCGAGCCGGATGCGCGCGACGTGAACGCGCTCCAGTCGAGCATGTTCGAGTCGACCATGATCGGAGCCACACAGCCAACAGGGCAGTCGCGCCGCATGTTCGAGCAAGGTGGACGGGGCCAGCCGTCGTGGAATACCGGTGTGGTGTATTCCACCCTTTTTGACAGCCATACCGACCCCGACCTGCGCAACGCCGTGCGGCAGTTGTACACCCAGGCAGGCGCACGGCTCGAGGACGACCTGCGCCAGCTGGATGTGGCGCCGCGCATCGCTGCCGACCCGAAGGCGGTCAAACACTGGAGCGCCCCGGGACGCACCGTGGTGGGTGAGCCCAAAGTCCCGGTGCTGCGCATCCACACCAATGGCGACAAGGCCGTGCCGGTCAGTCTGGTGCAGGGTTATGACGCACTGGTGGCCGCAAGGGGTTATGGCGCGCACTACCGCACAGCCTTCGTCAACGCGGCCGGGCATTGCACTTTCTCCGCCGCCGAAAGCGCCGCAGCGGTAGAGAGCGTGATGCGGCGCATCGACAGCGGGCAGTGGAGCGATACATCACCGGCGGCCCTGAACACCTTGGCGCGCACGCTGGACCCCGGCAGCGAAGCGCGTTATTACAGCTATCGGCAGTTCCCCTATGCACGGACCTGGGTTCCGGCAGTTTCGGAGCAACTCGGCCGCAAGCCCTGAATGGACATGTGCTTGTGGCGCGGCCGCTGCGAAGCCGGCTGGGCCGCGTGCTGCGCGCGGATCGCCTGGCGCGTCACAAGGCGCTGGGCCTGGTGCCCGCAGACACCGCGCTCTCCCCTCCAACAAGGCGGCCTGAGGGCTTAGCCTCCCAGCAAAAAGCCACCCCATGCGGTGGCTTTATCTTGTGTCCGACCTTGCGCGCGGGCAGTGCACCCGGGCGCTACGCACCCGACGCTCAGGAACCCAGCACCTGGCAATCGCTGGCGCCGCCGACGAGCTGGCGCACCTGGCCCGCCAGGCTACCGAAGATCCTTTCGGCCAATCCCACGCCGGCCTCCTGACCCATGACGATGCGGTCACAACCCAGCTCGCGCGCGCGTCTCGCGATGGTTTCGGCCTTGCGGCCGACCAGCACGCTGGACGTATACGGAATGCCCGCAGTTGCGAGCAGGGCTTCGGCCGGGGCGAGTTCCTCGGTGCCCGCCAGGCGCTGGATCTCGTACAGCTCGCCGCCCTTGAAGAACATCGCGACATGGCTCGTCACGCTGGCCTGCACACTTAACAGGTGGATTTCTACCGGTTCCCTGCGGTAGATGGCAATCGCCTCGGCCACGGCGGATTTCACCCGTGCGGCACTGCCACCACTGTCGATCGGGATCAGGATATTTCGCATGGTGGCTGCTCCCTGGTCGTCATTCCGCCACCCGGCTCAGCTGGGCGGTGTCCACCGTCGGCGTGCCGCTCCGGCTTGCGCGCCATTTCCCGACCGCAATCACCAGCACGGCTCCGGCGACCGGGGCGAGCATGTGCAGGTTGTCGTGCGCGCTGGCCCAGTTGCTGATGGCCGGATCCGACAGGGCCATCTCGCCTGCCACCCATCCCAGCAAGCCCGCGCCGATGGTGATGATCACCGGGTAGCGGGTCATGAGTTTCAGGATCAGCGTGCTGCCATAGATGATCAAGGGGATGCTGATGGCCAGGCCGATGACCAGCAAGAGGGTGTTGCCCTTGGCCGCAGCAGCCACTCCGATCACGTTGTCCAGGCTCATTACCAGGTCGGCGATGATGATGGTCCTGATCGCGCCGCTCAGGTGCGCATGGCCGACCAGATCGGATTCTTCTTCTTCACCCTTGAGCAGGTCGACCCCGATCCAGAGCAGCAGGGCTGCGCCCAACAGCTTGAGGTAGGGCTGGCTCAGCAGGTAGACCGCGAAGAAGGTCAACACGATACGCAGCACGATGGCACCAACGCTGCCGAACAGAATCGCCTTTTTTTGCTGCGCTGGCGGCAGCCCGCGCGAGGCCAGTGCGATGACCACGGCGTTGTCGCCGCTCAGCACAATATTGATCATGATGATCTCGGAAAGGGCCAGCCAGAATTCTGGCGTCATGAAAGCGGACATCCGGGTCTCCTCGATGAAATGTCGTGGCGCAGCGGTAGTCGCCCCAAGCTCATTCAAGGATAGAGAGCGGCGCTTTCAGAGTACTGCCGCTTGGCTGTCTGGAAGATGTCGCCGCGCTGTCGCCAGGCTTACAACAGCGCCACCCGGTCCAACGGTTGCGACGGCGGGAAGAACACGCTGAAGGTGTTGCCGATGCCGTCGAGGTCTTCCTCCAGCGTGATGCTCGCCCGGTGCAAAGCAGCAATCTCGCTGACGATTGCCAGGCCCAGTCCGCTGCCATCGGCGTGGCTGCCCAGCAAGCGGTGGAAACGCTCGAAAATCCTGGTCCGTTCTTCGACCGGAATACTGGGGCCATCGTCGCTGATCGACATCTGTCCCCGGCCGTCGCTCGCCACCGTGATGGCCACCGTGACGCGCCCACCCAGCTGGCTGTAGCGGATGGCGTTGTCGGTCAGGTTGTTGATCAGCTCGCGCAGACGGTCCGGGTCGCCATCGATCATGACCGGGCCGCTCCAGGCCTCGAAGCCGAGGTCGATGCCGCGTTTCAGGGCATCGGGAACCCACCCCATGGTGACCTCCACGGCCAGCGCATTGAGATCGATCGCCTGCAGGTCGACCGCATCGACTGCACCGGGCTCGTTGCGCGCCAGCGACAGCAATTGGCGCACCAGGCGCGACAGGCGGTCGGCGCTGACATACAGCTGCGCCAGCGAGTGGCGCACCCGTGCCGGGTCGCTCTCGCGCAGGGCCAATTCGATCTGCGCCTTGAGGCCGGAGACCGGAGTCTTGAGTTGGTGGGCCGCATCGGCGATGAAACGATTCTGGAAATTGAGCGTCTTGCCCAGGCGCTGCAGCAATTCGTTGACCTCGTCCACCAACGGCTTCACTTCGGCCGGCACGTCGCGAATGTCGATCGGGCTCAGGTCGAGGTGGGACCGGTCGGACACCGCGGCCTGCAGGCGTTTCAAGGGCAACAGGCCGCGTGAGATGCCGAAGTAGACCGCCGCACAGGCCATGACGATCAGCAACAACTGGGGCACAACCACGCTGGCAAGGATTTCCATTGCCAGCCGTTGGCGCCCGTTCAGCGTCTCTGCCACCTGCACCAAGACCTTCGCGGACGAGCCGTCACTGTCTTCGTACGGCATCCAGGCGGCAACCGCACGCACGGGTACGCCGTGCAACACCGCATCGTAGAACTGCGGCTTGTCGTGCGCCAGGCCGGCGGGCCCCGTAATTTCCGGGTCGCCACCGATCAGCGTGCCCTGGGTCGAGGCGAGTCGGTAATACACCCGGTCGTCCTGGTTGACCAGCAGAACACGTTCGGCCGTCGGCGACATCTCGAGCCTGGGGCCGTTGCCGCTGGAACGGACATGCAGCACCACCTCGCGCGCGATTTCGAGCAGCGAGCGGTCATGCGCCCGGTTGGAGAAATTCACGGAGGTCCAGTAACTGACCGCTGTGTCGAACACCAGCAAGGTGATCAGCGGGCCGAGCAGCCAGGCCAGCAGCTTGTACTGCAGCCGCGGCTCAATCCGGCCCACCGATACGCTCCATCAGGTAACCCATGCCCCGCACGGTCCGGATCTCGCAGCCCAGCGGTTCGAGCTTCTTGCGGATCCGGTACACATACACCTCGATCGCGTTGGCTCCCACCTCGTCACCCCAGCCGTACAGGTGATTGACCATGTGCTCTTTGCTGACCACCCGCCCCGCGCGCATGAGCAACAACTCAAGCACCGCGAACTCCCGCGCCGACAACTCCAGCGGCTGCTCGTCGTGGTAGACCCGACGTCCGACCGTGTCAAGACGCAGTCGGCCATGCACCAGCGAGGGCGTTGGATGGGTGCTGCCGCGTCGAAGCAGGGCCCGCACCCGGGCCTCGAGTTCCGGCAGGTCGAACGGTTTGGCCAGGTAATCGTCGGCACCAAGGTCCAGACCCTGCACCCGGTCCGCCAGGGTGTCGAAGGCCGTCAGCATCAATACCGGCACACGCGACTTGCGCGCACGCAAGCGTCGCAGCACATCCAGGCCGCTGAGTCCCGGCAATCCGATGTCCAGGATGGCCAGGTCGTAGATCTCCAGTGCCAGGGCGTTGTCGGCCTGGTCGCCGTCGCCCGCCACGTCCACCGCATAGGCAGACTGGATCAGCGCCCGGCACAGGGCGTCGGCAAGTATCTTGTCGTCTTCGACGAGCAGTATGCGCATGGTGGCTTGTTGGCCGGCCGGTCGCCCGGATGGCAGGAGGTCAGAACAGCGCTGATCGTACGGCAAGGCCCGTCGGGCCAACCGGACGCCCCGTCAGCGGGGCAGATACTGCAGGTGCAGCGGCAGCCCGGTCAACGCAGACGCCTGGAACGGCATGCGTTTGTATCGCCGGTTTGCGCGTGGCCGGCCTAGGGTTTTCCCGTTCGGACGATAGGTTCTTGGTGCGGTATGATAAAAGTAGAAAATTAGAAAGCATTCCTTTATGAGCCAATATCACTTTAAGAATTTTCAGCTGCTTGAGCCTAGCTGGGATGAAATCAGGGGCGGTTATGAACTGCTGGTAGAAGGCCAGACCATTCGCGAAGTATCTGACAAGCCGATCAAGGCTGACCATGCCACCGTGATTGATTGCGGTGGTCGCACTTTAATGCCTGGGCTCATCGATAGCCATGTACATGTATTTCTTAGCGAGGTCTATATTCGGAACCTCGAGAACATACCCTTGACCCTCATGACAGCACGGGCTGTTGGCCTGGTCAAGGGCATGATCGACCGCGGTTTTACAACAGTTCGAGATACTGGTGGCGCTGATTGGGGAATCAAGGAATCGATCGAAAAGGGACATATCGTTGGTCCCCGACTGTTTATTGCAGGACAGGCTATTGGACCCACCGGGGGTCATTCTGATTCACGCCGTCGCACTGACTATGGCATGCGTTGCCACTGCTGCAATGCAATGTCGTTCACCATGTGCGTATCGGATGGAGTGACCGAGGTGCGTCGCGCTGCGCGTGAACAGATGCGACAAGGGGCGGATCACGTCAAGATCATGATGTCCGGTGGCGTTGCGTCACCCTACGACCCATTGACCAGCCTGCAATTTAGCATGGAAGAAGCCCGCGCCGCTGTTGAAGAGGCGGCCGCGTTTGGCCGCTACGTTTGTGCGCATGCCTATACCCCAGAGGCGATCACCCGTGCCGCACATGCCGGCGTACGGACAATCGAACATGGCAATTTGATTGACGAAGCTTCTGCCAAGTTGATGGCAGAAAAGGGCATGATTCTAGTCGCCAATCTGGTCGCATACTATGCCATGAAAGAGCGTGCCGCCGAGTTTGATATGAACGCTCATATGCTCGCAAAGAATGACATGGTTATCGACGGCGCGCTACGTTCTCTTGAAATATGCAAGAAAGCCAATGTACCCGTGGCATACGGCACCGACCTGCTCGGTCAATTGCAGGTCGACCAGTCACGCGAATTTCAGCTTCGGGCAGAGGTGCTGAGCCCAATTGAAATAATTCGGTCGGCCACCAGTATCGGTGCCAAAGTGGTTCGAATGGAAGATAAATTGGGTACTCTAAAAGCCGGCGCTTTTGCGGACATGCTGCTCGTAAACGGTAACCCGCTTAAAGATCTAAGCCTGCTTCAACATCAGGGCCGTCATCTTGCCTTGATCATGAAAGCTGGCCAATTTCACAAGAACGAACTGGTCCACTAGACATCAAGAAAACTACCAGAGGGAACGCATTGAAAGAAATTCGGTTAGGGCGATTAACTTTGAACTGTGTGGCATCTATTTCGATGGCATTTATTCTAATGCCCTTGTTTTTCATCACATGGCTGGCTTTTTTCCAACAAGAAATTCCAAGCTTCCCTCCAGAGGGCTACTCGCTTCGCTGGTTTTCGGAGGTAACGCGTAACAAAGCCTTCGCCAGTGGCTTTGGTCTTAGCATACAGATTGGTCTATTGGCAACAGCGATTGGCCTTTTACTCGGAGTGCCGGCAAGCCTCGCTGTTGTTCGAAGTAATTTTATCGGCCAACAATGGATCAATACGCTGCTACTGGCACCTCTGGTTGTTCCAGGTGTGGTTCTTGGAACGTCACTTTATGTATTTCAAATTGAGGCCGAGGTAGCTACCAAATTACCCATTATGGGATCGTTTGCAGGTTTGGTAGCTGCCCATACATTGATTGTCATCCCGTGGACTGTACGCCTGGTATCCGCCAGTCTCTCGGGCATGGATCGGTCGATTGAAGAGGCCGCTCAAAATCTCGGAGCAAATCGCTTTGTAACGTTTTGGCGCATTACGTTGCCAACAATCAGACCAGGTATCGTGGCGGCGGCGCTGTTCGGTTTTGTCAATTCATTTGGCAATCTTGAAATGAGCCTGTTTCTTGTTGGGCCAGGACGGACAACACTGCCTATCGCGATTCTTCAATATTTGGAATGGAAAATAGATCCAACCGTTGCTGCTGCATCAGTGATGCAAATAGTCATAATCGGATTATCGTTGCTCATAACCGATCATTACGTCAAGCTAAGCCGAGTAGTCTGAATGGCCCAATTAGAACTTAAGCATCTGACAAAAACTTATGACCATGTGCCGGTCGTACAGGATGTTTCGCTGTCGGTTGCAGATGGTGAGTTTGTGGTGCTGTTAGGCCCATCAGGATGCGGCAAAACCACTATTCTGCGTATGATAGCCGGATTTGTCACGCCATCATCCGGTGTGATATCGATCGGGGACAAGGAGGTCACGACACTTCCGCCTTGGCGTCGCAATTGCGGACTGGTTTTTCAAAGTTATGCGCTTTTCCCGCATATGACGGTCGCCCAAAATATCGCCTTTGGCCTTGAAATGCAAAAGGTCGACAACGCCAGCATCGGCAAACGCGTAGAAGATGCATTGCGCCTTGTTCGACTCGGAGGCTTCGAGGACCGTTATCCTCGTCAAATGTCTGGCGGCCAACAGCAGCGCGTGGCGTTAGCACGGGCCCTGGCTATTCAACCCGATATTCTCCTGTTGGATGAACCGTTGTCAAATCTTGACGCGAAACTGCGGGTGGAAGTGCGCCTTGAGATCCGTGAACTGCAGCGAAAGCTCGGTATTACGACAGTGCTTGTGACGCATGATCAGGAAGAAGCACTGACGGTGGCCGATCGCTTGGTAGTTATAAGTGAGGGATGCGTGCGGCAGATCGGTACCAAGCGCGATATTTACGAGCGCCCGGCCGACCGTTATGTAGCAGGCTTCATAGGACGTAGTTTCTTTATTGATGGCCAGATCACGTCACCGGGAAACTTCCGAAGTAACGATGGACTGCATTTGCTGGTCGAGGATAGTTTTTTTATCGGGCCGGCCAGTCTTGCCCTGCGCCCCGAACAACTAACGCTCGGGGCGGGAGCAGAAGCAATGCAAAATCGGTTTCTCGGGCGGGTGGAGTACACTTCTTTTCTAGGACCAGCAATTGATGTCCACCTGCTGATTGGTGAATCAACGCGTGTGGTTGTACAGGTCGCCAATCGAGATGGTGGCCATGAACCCGACAAGGATGATCAAATATGGATAGGATGGGCCAAAACTACCGGGCTTGTTTATCCTTTGGCAAACGACCGGTAGGTTAAAGAAAGATTATTATGATTCGCATGCAAAAAAATACCCTCAAGCGCCGCCAGTTGTTGAAGTATGCAGCCATAGGGGCCAGTACGCTTTACTTGAGCCCTGCAGCCGCCCAGCAGCAACGTGTCGTCGTTGGAACTTGGGGTGGAGACTACGCAAAATTGTTGACGAAAAATATTGACGTTCCTTATTTGAAACCAAAGGGTCTTGAAGTCGTACAGGACCAAGCTGCAGATGGGCCCCGTCGCGCGAAAATGGTTGCTGAAAAGCGCTTGCCACGTGGCTCAGTTGATGTTCAGGCTTTCTCATCGGCTAATATGTTTGAGATGAATGGGGTCGACCTTCTCGAGCCCCTTGACTATTCAAAAATTCCGAATTCAAAGCTGCTTATTAGCAGTATGAAATACAGCTACGGGATAGGTCAATTCTATTCAGGCAAGGTAGTAGTTTACAACCCGAAAATTATCAAACCCGCGCCTAGCAGTTTCAAAGACGCCTTTGATCCAAAGTGGGGCAACAAGAGTGGAATCATCGATATTCAATATCTCTTTGTGATCATGGCGGCGTCTCTGGCAGCCACCAACGGGGCCTCAATGATTGATTTCGAAAAGGCCAAGGAGATACTGCTTGCTTCGAAAAAAGCTGGTGTGCGTATTTACCCAACAAACGAAGCTTTCGCTCAGGCTATGAAGACTGAGGAAATCAGTATCGGAATCATGTGGAAAGCACGTGCAGTCCAGTGGCAAAATGCTGGGATATCAGTTGAATCAGC
>CAMAWD010000003.1 GCA_945861785.1 Rhodoferax sp. OV413
TGTACGCCGAGTAGCGGTCGCAGCTGATGATGCCGCGCTCCACGCCGGCCAATTCGGATTCGATCACTTGGGCCGAACGCGACGCGTTGAGCACATAGTGCACCACCGCATTGGAGTGAAACACCCACAGATACCAACGGTGGCCCACCCTCGTCAGGCCCCGATAGGGGACTGACGACACACACGCCACATCGATGAACACCGCCCAGCGCGTCTCATCGGCGTGCCAGTGCGAGGCGCCGCACAGCTTTTGCAAAAAGGCCTGCTCCAGGGGGGCGAACAGCGGCGCCAGCGTCTTCAAGCCCCCGGCCAGCGTGCCTGGGGCCATGTTCAAGCCGGGATCGGCCAAGTCCTGCAGCAGCCGATGGCTGGGGCGCCCGTAGAGAAACTTGTCCAACAGCACGCTGGTCCATACCGACAGCCCGAACTGTGTCCGCGCTCGATCAGCCGTGCGGGGACGGGTGCCGTGACGATTCCTGGCAAGCAGCCGCAATTGCAGCTGGGCCGGTACCGGTGCCGACGGATCACGCGCCGATAGGCCTTGACCTCAAGCTCCACCACCTCCGAGCCTTCGGTGCCGGGGAACTCGCTCAGGCCCAACCCGCATTGGGGGCATGTCGCGCTGGCGAGCTCGATGTCCTGCACGTGTGCGGGCAAGTGCGCAGACATCTTGCGCCCATGCCCGGGCTTGCCACGTTGGTGCCCTCGCGGCCGACCTGACACAGACGCCTGCGATTCGTTCGCACCGTTGCTGCGTTCGCTCTTGCGTCCGAACACGCGCTGCTGCAAGTCTCGAATCTTCGCCTGCGCCACCTCCAATTCGCCACGCAAGGCCGCCTCGCGCAGTGCGGCTTGCTCCAGCGCCCCACGGTGTTCGAGTTCAGCCCAGTGCAAACGCAATGTGGCGCGGTGGTGGGAGGACTTCCAGTAGGCGGCCTGCATCACCAACACGATGTGCGCCTGCTTGGTGAGCGTCACGTACACACTGGCAAACGGCACCGGCTTGGCGACGATTGTGTCTACGTCGGCTTCAAAGATGCACGGCATCGCGCTCATGGGGCGAACCGTAACGGGAAAATCTCCCTGTGTTCAGCAATTTCTGCTTTACGGCAGATACGGGTTCACCGAATGTTTACGAAAACCATCGGAAACTCGACAAACATGGACTAGGCTTCTTCCGTCTGCCCCGTCCGCTTCCCGAACTCCTCTTTCACGAATTCCACAAAACTGCGCGCTGCCGGGCTGAGTTCCCGTGCGCGCGAAGACAGGATGCCGTAGTTGCGCACCAGATCGCAATCGGCCAGCGGCACCACGACGCGCGGGCGCACCGCATTGTGCTGCGCCATGCTGCGCGCGAGCAGCACCACGCCCCGGCCGGCGTCCAGCAAACCCAGCAAGGTGGCAAGGTTGGTGGCAGTCGCCATCGGCCGGAATTGCAGGCCCTGCCGCTCATAGGCTTCGCCAAGCAGGCGCTGAAGTGCGGAGTACTGGTCCAGCACCATCACCGGCCAAGGTGTGAGCTGCTGCAGGCTGACACTGGCCTCGCCCGCCAGCGCGTGGCCCTGCGGCACCACCAGCACCAGCGGTTCCGTCACCAGCGAGGTGAACCGCAGCCGCGGCTGAGGCTCGTCCAGCGCGAGGAAGCCCAGCTCGGCATCGCCGCGCTCCACGGCCTGCAAGGCAATCACGTAACGCGAATCAAGAACAGTGATATCGCCATCCGGATAACGCGTGCAATAGCGGCCTATCAATTCGGGCAGCATGGTGGCGGCAAGCATCGGGCTTGACGCCACGACCACGCGATGGCGGTGCTGCGCCCGCTGCTGCGTGAACTCCCCGATCAGCAGCCGCAGCTGGCACAAGGTTTCCTTGGCCCTTGTGGTCAGCCGTTGGCCGTCATCGGTGACTGCGACGTTGCGGGTTGTGCGATGCAGCAGCTTCGTGCCCAGCAGCGATTCGAGCTTCTGCACCCGCGCCGTCACGGCGGGTTGCGAAAGATGCAGGTGACGGGCTGCGGCGCTGAAACTGCCGAATTCCGCAACGGCGATGAAAGTTTCAAGCTCGGACAGGCCAACGCCGGAGATGGCCAGCGCTGTGTCGGGTGGCTGTGACGGCGTCACCGGCTTCATTCCAGCTGTCTTCGGCATGCAAGGGCCTCGCGCGTTCCGGGAAAGCGGAGGCAATGAACAGGCCGCTCTCTCACGGGGCATCTTAGCCCATCGGCGCCGCAGCGCAGCAGCGTTGGCACGCAAGCGTACCGAATACGGCTGGCGCAATCTATCAGCAGTCTGCGGGCGGCTGCCTGACGGCGCCGACATACCCGAGCTTGGAGGACAACTCGCGTCCCGCCTGCATCAGTGCACGCGGCACTTCCCCATCCCAGTCCGGCGACAGCCGCGCCGCGCTGGAGGTGCGCGACAAGGCCATCACCATCTGCCCGTCGGCATCGAAGATCGGCACGCTGAAGGCATTGACCGCTACCTGGTGCAGGTCCGAGGCGCCGGCGCCGATCGCGCGCGCGATGCCGCGCTCACGCACTTCGGTGATTTCCGCACCGAAGCGATTGCGCCGCAGGGCCAGGTCTTCGCCGGACGTTGGCAGCAGCCTCAGGTCTTCCTCCACTAGAGGACGGGTCATCTCCGGTGGAAGAAAAGCCGTGAACGCCCGCCCGCTGGCCGAGCGCGCGATACCCATCACGAAGCCGTTGCGCAGTTGGTTGCTGACGGGCTGTGACGAAGGCTCCCAATGCACAGCCGTCGGCCCATGGTTGCCCCACACTGCGAGACACAGCGTGTGGTCGCCAACGTCGCGCGCGTTCTGCGGCAGCGCCTCGGTAGCAACGCGCAGCCCTTGCAGATGCGCCGGACGCGAGGTTCCCAACCGCAGCGAGGCCGGCCCCAGGTCATGCGAATACCCCACCATGTAGCGACCGCTACCGAAGGCCAAAGGCGCCCGGCTCGAATGGCTGATGCGTTCGACACGGCCGATGAAGACGACGTGGTCCCCACCAGGATAAGCCGCAACCTTGGTGCACTCCAGATGCGCTGCCACACCGTCCAGCACCGGCACGCCGCCAATCCCGGTCGAGTTCGCGATGCCGCTGAACTCGTCGTCGCGCGACTTGGCGAAATGGTTGGAGATGCCGATCTGGTTGTCCGCCACGATGTTGATCGCGAAATGCGCGCTGTCGCGAAACGCCGCATTGCTGCGTGAGGCCAGCGCCTGGCTCCACAGCAAGAGCGGCGGATCCAGCGAAACCGAGCTGAATGAATTGGCGGTGACGCCATGCGCGACACCGGCCGCGTCCTGCGTGGTCACCACAGTCACGCCAGTCATGAAGGTGCCGAGCACGTCACGCAGCTGGCGCTGCTCGAAGAAGACTGCGGTAACGGCAATGGCTCAGCGCTGGTTCATGAACTTTTCCATCATCGGCTTGAGCGCTGTCAGCTCGGCGGCGACCTCGCGCTCGAAGTCTCCGGGCGTCCCGAACAGCGGCTCGGCCCCGTTCTTGCGGATCGACTCCAGCAGCGCCTGGTCGGCGGACACCGCCTTGATGCCGGCGACCAACGCATCCACAGCAGCCTGCGGCGTCGCCTTCGGCGCCATGAGGCCATACCAGGTGGTCATCACCACGTCGTAGCCGAGCTCGCGCAGCGTGGGCACCTCGGGCAGCAGGCTGAAGCGCTTGGGCGAAGTGACCGCCATCATGCGCACCAGGCCGGCCTTGGCCTGCGGCATGGCGCCGACCGACGAGGCCATGGCCACCGTCACGTGGCCGCCTAGCAGGTCGTTCATCATCGGCGCGCCGCCCTTGTAAGGCACGAAGGTGACCTTGTCCTGGCCCACGCCTGCGGCATCCATGATCTGCCTGCCGAGAAATTCGCCGACGGTGGTGGCGGTGCCTATGCTGCACGGCGGACTGGCGGTCTTGCACATCGCGGCCAGCTGCGCCATGTCCTTGGCCGGCAACTTGGCGGGGACGCTCACCACCAGCGGCGTCTGCTGGATCTTGCCCAGCATGCGGAAGTTCTTCTGGATCTCGACACCGGTGCCGACCATGGTCCAGCGCCACATAAGCATCTGCGGAATCTGGAACAGCACGGTGTAGCCGTCGGCCGGCGCGTTCAGCACGTGCTGGCTGCCGATCATGCCGTCGGCGCCGGGAATGTTGGTCACCACCACGGTCTGCTTCCAGTGGTTCTGCAGGGCGGTGGCCAGCGTGCGCGCCGCTGAATCGGTACCGGCGCCGGCGGCGTAAGGCACTATCAGCGTCACCGGCTTGTCGGGGAACGCGGCAAGGGCCGGCGCGGCGCAAAGCGCCATTGCGAGGGTGGAAAGCGCCGTCGTCCAGCGAAGCTGTTGCATGGGTTTGTCTCCGTTGATGCATTGCGCCCCGGCTCGGGTCCGGGTGTCCTGGCCAGTATAGGAACAGGGATGCACGGGAAGAAGACGCGAATGCCTATAAGTCCATCCGTTGCACTGATAAGTGGGCCGCCGGCAGGCGCGACTTATCAGCAGCGCGGATGGACTTATAGCCAGAGATGTCTTCCCTCCTTCGCAGCTGCGGACCAGAATCGGTCAGCCCCGAAGCCGGCGGCCCACAACGGAGACAAACAGATGCGAGATAGAGCGGATACCACGCCCGGTGGAGGCATGACGCTGGTGGCATTCATGCAGGCGCAGAACTGCTCCAACTACGCGGCCTCCTGGCGCCATCCCGAGGCCGTCAACGACTTCCTCACCCCCCAGTACTACCAGCGCGTCGCGCGCACGCTGGAAGACGCCAAATTCCACCTCGCCTTCTTCGACGACCGGCTGGCCATGCCGGACATCTACCAAAAGGATTACCAGGCCACGGTGCGCCACGGCATCCGCGCGGTGAAGCTGGACCTGATCCCGATCATGACCGCGATGGGCATGGCCACCACCCACCTGGGCCTGGGCGGCACCTATTCGACCACCTACTACGAGCCCTACCACGTGGCCCGCGTGTTCGCCACGCTGGACCTGATGATCGGCGGCCGCGCCGCCTGGAACGTGGTCACTTCGCTGAACGATTCGGAAGCCTTCAACTTCGGCCAGCATGAGCACCTACCGCATGACGCCCGCTACGACCGCGCCGACGAGTTCGTTGAAGTCGTGCTCGGCCACTGGAAGTCCTGGGACCGCGATGCCCTGATCATGGACAAGGAGAATCGACTGTTCGCCGATCCTGCCAAGGTGAGCCGGCTCGACTACAAGGGTAAGTACTTGCAGTCGCGCGGCCCGTTCACCGTGCCGCAATCGCCGCAAGGCCATCCGGTGATCATCCAGGCCGGCCAGAGCGGGCGGGGCAAGCGCTTCGCGGCGCGCTGGGGCGAGCTGATTTTCGTTTCGTACAAGAGCCTGGAATCGGGACGCAAGCAGTACAAGGAGCTGAAGCAGGCGCTGTCCGATGCAGGCCGCGACCCGGTCTCTGTGAAGATCGTCTGCGCCATCTACACCGTGGTGGCGCCGACGCATGAAGAGGCGCTGCAGAAGGCAGCAGTGATCGACGGACTCAGCATTCCGGTGGACGGCCTGACGCTGCTGTCGGAGATCATCAACTTCGACTTCGGCAGCCGTCCCTACGACGAGCCGCTGTCGGATTCGGACATGGCCAGCATGGGCGGCATGCAGACCATGCGCGACCGCGTGGTCGAGCAAAGCGGCAAGGCCAATCCCTCGCCGCGCGATTTCGTCGAATGCACCAAGCGCGGCACCATGCACGACTTTCCGCTGTTCATCGGCACGCCTTCCGAAGTCGCCGACGGTTTGCAGGAGTGGTACGACACGTTCGGCTGCGACGGCTTCGTGGTCGCGGGCACGCATGTGCCGGGCGGCTATGAAGACTTCGCCCGCATGGTAGTGCCCGAGCTGCAGAAGCGCGGCCTCTTCCGCAAGGAATACCGCGGCACAACGCTGCGCGAAAACCTCGGGCTGGAGCTGCCGTCAGCGGCAAGCAGCCGTCCGAAGGCAGCCGTGGCGCAGCCGGCGGCAACGCCTGCTACAACAGCAACCGCTGAGGCACTGCCATGAGCGCGGTCCCGGTCAGCAACGCTAAACGCGAAGTCCGCATGGTTTCCACCTGCGGCATCCTGGGCTACGGCTTCCCTGAAAGCAGTCTCGATGCGGCCATGGCCCGCGGCGTCGACCTCGTCGGCGCCGATGGCGGCAGCACCGACCCCGGCCCCTACTACCTCGGCAGCGGAAAGCCTTTCGTTTCGCCGCGCGCCATCCGGCGCGACCTGCGCCTGATGCTGATAGCAGCCCGCAAGCACAACGTCCCTCTCATCATCGGCACCTGCGGCGGCGCCGGCGGCTCGCCGCACCTGGCGCTGGTCGCGCAGATGGCGCGCGACATAGCCCGCGAGGACAAGCTGACATTCAAGATGGCGCTGATCGAGGCAGAGCAGAGCAAGGACCTGATCAAGCGCCGCGTCGCCGAAGGCCGCGTGCGGCCGCTCGGAAAAATGCCAGCGCTCGATGCCGCAACGGTGGACAAGGCCGAACGCATCGTCGGCCTGATGGGCCCCGAGCCCTACATCGAAGCACTGAACGCCGGCGCGCAGGTCATCCTAGGTGGACGCACCACCGACCCCGCGCCTTTCGCCGCAGTCGCAATGCGCGGCGGCATACCTCCGGCCCAGGCCTGGTACGCAGGCAAGATGCTGGAATGCGGCGCCAGCCCCGTCACACCCAAAGGCCCCGACTGCATGGTGGCGACCGTGACCGATACCGGAGTGACCTGCGAGCCGATGAGCGCGGAGCGCATCTGCACGCCGATGTCGATGGCGAACTTCTCCCTGCACGAAAACGCCAGCCCGATCCGCCACGTCGAGCCCGGCGGCATCCTCGACACCGAGGCCTGCTCCTTCGATGCGGTGACGCCCCGCGCCACCGAAGTCACCGGCATGCGCTGGAACCCCGCCGACGCCTACAGCGTCAAGCTGGAAGCGGCGGAGCTGATCGGCTACCGCGCTGTCACCTTCTGCGGCACGCGCGATCCAGTGGTGATCTCCACCATCGACAACTACCTCGCGCTGGTGCGGGCCCAGGTCCGCAAGAAGGCGGCAGACCTCGACATCTCCGAGAGCGACTACCACCTGACCATACACACCTATGGCCGCGACGGCGTGATGGGCGCGCGCGAGCCGCTGCGCGATCAGGTCGGCCACGAGCTGGGTTTTCTGGTCGACGTGGTGGCACCCAGCGCCGAGCTGGCCGCCGCCGTGATCGGGCTGGCCCGTACCAACATGCTCCACACCGATTTTCCGGGCCGGATTTCGACCGAGGGCAACATGGCGTTTCCGCTGTCGCCATCGGACCTGCCCGTGGGCCCTGCGTACCGCTTCAGCATGTGCCACGTGGTGCTGCCCGACAGCCCGCTGGAAATGTTCCCCATCAGCTACGAAATGGTTTGACAATGCCTACCGTCCGCGAAATCGCCCAGATCTGCAAGAGCAAGAACGCAGGGCCGTTCCAGGTCACCATCGACGTCGTGTTCAAGGACGAGGCGATGTACCGCCGCGTGCGCGAAACCGGCGTGCTATGCCGCGCCCTGTTCGCCAGGCTCTACAACGTTGCTGCCGAGGATGTGCTGTTCACCGCCTACGACGCCGGCCGCGCGTTCAAGGCGACACTGCCGCGGCTGGTGCCGGCCGGAGACATCGGCGATACCGACGTGTACGGCTCGCAGCAGCATGCGCCGGTGTTGGACGTCGTGATTCCAGTTTGACCAAATAGATATGACCGAGACAAAAATGATCCAAGCCATTCGCAAACTCTATAGCCGGATGCCGGTATTTTTTCTGCTGGCCCTCGGCCTGAGCGGCTTCGCCTTCGCCCAGGCGCCGGCGTGGCAGCCCACCAAGCCCGTCGCCCTGGTGGTGCCCTACCCGCCCGGCGGCGGCAGCGACGCACTTGCGCGCTCCTTGTCGATCGCCTTGTCGGCCCAATGGGGCGGACAGCCGGTGATCGTGGAAAACGTCTCCGGCGCCGACGGCATCATCGGCACGCAGAAGGTGTTGCGCGCGCCGCCCGATGGCCACACCATCCTGATGCAGGTCAACCAGATGCTGCTGTACAAGGCCGCCGGCAACAACATGATGGAGCAGCTCAGGCTGATCTCCAAGATCCAGCATTCACCGCTGTCCTTCGCGGTCAACAGCAATTTCAAGGGCAACAACTTCTCGGACTTCGTAGCCTACTGCAAGACAGCCAAGCCAGCCTGCAGCTGGGGCAGCTCCACCAAGTACGGCACGCTGATCGGCCGCCACCTGATGGACGTCGCGGGACTGAAGGATCTGGCCGTGCACGCGCCCTACAAGGGCACCGGGCCGATGATGAACGACCTGCTCGGCGGCCACATCACAATGGGACTGCCCGCGGTTTCCTCCGGCCTGCCGCATTACCGTAACGGCCGCCTCAAGTACCTGGCCGTCGGCACCACCGAACGCTTCAACAAGCTGCCCAACGTGCAGACGCTGACCGAGGCGGGCTACAACGTGATCGGCGATTCCTGGTTCGGACTGATGGTCCCAAAGGACACGCCGCCGCGGATATTCGACGGGATCTGGGAAGCTGTCAAAGCCATCTCGAAGAATCCGGCCCTTCTGGCCACCATTGAAGGCGGCGCGGCCTTGCCTGTCTTCAGCGATCCGGCGGCGTTTGCACTAGAGGTCACGCAGGAAATGCTGGTGCTCGAGCCGCTGATGGCCAAGTACCCGGTGGCGGTCGACTAGTGTTGTAAACGCGGTGCTTCGCGGCGCTGCACGGCCCAGAACCGCGCCGTCCACTCCCTTCCAGTCCCGCAGGGCGCGTCGGGCTGGAGCCGCGTACGCGCGGCCAAAATATATATCATCTGGCGCGAACTTTTCGACGCACAACTCGCACTGAGATGCGCGGCAGATTTTTGCCGTGGCTTCGGCGTTGTCTTCTGGATGCACGCCACCTCTGAAAGCGACCAGAAATGCTCACCCGCCCGTTGGCTGCCACTTTGGCTTCGCCGCCGCAGCACTTGATCGCCGCGCAACCCACGCCGTTCCGCCTGCAGACCAAATTGAATGACTACGTCAGCTCGGCTGACGATCCGGAATCGCTCGCGCGGAGACAAGAGCTGGCACGAATGCTCGAGCCCTTGGTGCTCAAACAGGAATCACCTCGTGAGCTCGATTTATCCAGGTTTCTTGCGGAAGATATCGACGGCTTTTTGATCGGCCTGTGCAGTTGCACGGAACTGAAAGGCCGGATAGATACCATCGTCCTGCCGCCGGGTTGCTCGTCACTGCCCGAGATCGTCATGTCAGGACTGGCGCACGGCGGCACCGTCCATCTGCCTGGGTTCAAGCGCAGCGACCTCGATGCCAGCCCCCTGCTCGACAGGAATGCGACGCTGGTGATCACGCGCGCGCCCCATGCCAAGCGGCCTTACGTCCAGATCCACACGCCGCCGGACCTGGCCGTGGTCAGCGACCAAGCGACGCAGATTGTGGAATGGACAAGAGAGCACTTCGCACGGGACGAGGTTGAACGGCGCACCGACTATGCCATTCAGGTGATCCGGGATGAACCCTGCGCTGCCGAAGTCCTCGCTCGAGCCGAGCGAGCGCAGCCGCACCAACCCGCGATCCAGGAGCTGGCTTCAACTTTCAGCAACGCCGAGGACATGGTATTGAAACGTTTGGCCACCTACCTGGCGGCGCGGGTTACCAAAAAGGCAACGCAGCTGCCTCTACTGGATTTGTCGGACGTGTCGCCGCAATTCATTGATGTGCTTGACAAGCGCACGACGCCCAGCCTACACGGGCGTTTCGAGGGCATTCGCCTGCCTGCGGGAATGACGGCATTGCTGCGGTTTGCAGTCCCGAATTGGGAGCAAGTTCGTGCCAACGTTGACTTTGCAGATTCCGCTTGCAGATCTGCTGATGCGCGAAGGGCGAAGTCCATAGCGCTGGTAGAGCATGTGAGGAGCCATCTGAAGTGAGGGTGGCCACCGCTACTATCGCACCTGTCAAGCTCGCCAAAAAGGGGGCCGACATCGACGGTCGCTGCGGCGCCGGCTGCGACGAAAAATCTGCCGAACGTATCAACAGCCAAAACGGCGCTCACCGCGGTGATCCAGGAAGCCTGCATGCAGGCCATCTCCACCCACTCGGTGGACGACCTGGTCAAGGCGCTGGGCACGAGCGGCGTCTCCAAGAGCCAGTGATGCTGGAACAGAACGACGAGTGGAGCCTGAACCGGCGTTACATGCAGTTTGAGGGTCTGCAAACCCTCTGCGATACTGTTCCGACCCGGCTGCCAGCAGTGGCTCGCTGAGTACCGTGTATCTCAGCCTGGCCGGGCTGTGGACTTACACCACCTCCAGGGACACCACCATGAATTCAGGCGTTGCAATCTCAAGCACGATCAAACCCCCCAAGGAGGGATGGCCCGGGCACAGCGGCAACTGGGGGCGCTGGCCGAACGATCGGGGCACCCTCAACCTCCTGACCCCCGAAGTGGTGATGCGCGGCATCGGCGCTGCCAGACTGGGCGAGGTCTATCCGCTCAGCCGGCCGGTGACCGACAAGGAGCCGCTGCGCCCGGACAAGTGCTTCGAGCACACAATGCTTGCGGCCGGTGCTTGGGATCTGGAGCCCGAACGCCCGGAGTCGCTCAACGCCAGCGACAAGGTGGCTTATCGGATTCACGGGATGGTCAATACCCATCTCGACGCCTTGTCGCATGTCGGCTACCGCGGCAAGGGATTCAATGGGCATGCGTTCAGCGACATTGCGACCAAGGCCGAGGGCGTGAAACTCGCACCCATCAGCAACGCGATCGGGATTGTCACGCGCGGCGTATTGATCGACGTGGCACGCGGCCGAAACGTGGCGTTTCTCAAGCCGGGCGAATTCGTGACCCCGGAGGAACTGGTGGAGCCCGCGAAGCAGTTGCAACCCGGTGATGCCGTGCTGATTCGCCTAGGTGGAACACTTGCCGGCGGCATTCCGCCCAATGGACCGGGCAACAAGCATGGGACCTGGCCAGGTCTGCACCCGGCGTGCGCGGAAGTGCTTGGCGCGCGCGACGTGACTGTGATCGCAAGCGACGGGCCGGGCGACGTTTTTCCGTCTCCCTACGAGCATATCTGCCGCTCCCCGATGCACACGTTGTGCCTTGCCTACTACGGCATCCACTTGCTGCACAACATGGATCTGGAGAAATTCGCGCAGGTCTGTGCCGAAAAGAAGCGCAATACGTTCATGTTCACGGTGGCTGCGCTGCACATGACCCGGGTGACCGGTTCCCTAGTCAGCCCGATCGCCGTCCTTTAGCCCGCGAGGAGTTGACCATATCGGTTGAAACACCCGTGTGAAGGAAAGGGCGGTGCTGCTGGTGTGGGGTGGCGCATGGGAATGGGCTGCCGGCGCGGAACTCGCGCCACCGAACTTCATCGGCCAACCTTCGGTCTACCTGCGCCACTTCGTGAACGGCTTGGTCAGCGGAACTTACCTGTCGGCCACGGTCGTCACGATGCAGGCCACGATCGCCGCGTTCTTGCGCCGGCCTGACAGCACTGGCCGCACGTCCAGTCACTGGGGACCATCTTGCGGAAGTTCCGTCGGACGACGGGACGCGAGATCGATCATCCTTCTTAGGGACTTCGACGGGCGCTTACGGCGGGCCGGCCAGCAACTGCATCGGCTGAACCGATGGAATCAGGTAAGGCGATTGCCCGGCCCGGACCCGCGCCAAGGTGCGCAGCTGGGCTTGACCGATGCGATCCGATATCGGCGGTTTATCCGGGCTTCGGCCGCTACCACCGCTCCGCCAGGCGTGCTTCGCTGGGCAGGTCGAGCAACTTGCCGGGTTCATCAGGTTTCCCGGGTCGAGCAGGGACTTGATGCCCTGCATCAGTCCGAGCTCCAGCGGGTACTTTTACAGCTTGAGCTCGTCCCGCTTGGCGCCGCCGATGCCATGTTCGGCGCTGATGCTGCCACCAAGCTCGGCGGCGACGCGGTGCACCTCGGCGCTCGCGACGTCCGCCTCGCACTGCAACTCAGTTACATCCTTGCCCGCGCACGAATCGGTCGCCTCCAGCAGCACTGTCCAGGGATGGGCGGATTTCAGCGGGTCGCGCGTGCCCGGGATGTGGTGCAACACCAGGTCGAGTTGCCCGCGTTGGTGGAGATGTTTCCGCCGATCTGGCACGAACCCTGGCTGCCCAGCGCCATCGGGAACAGTCGCCCGTGTGCCGCGGCCTGCTGCTGTATCGCCGCCAGCGTGCAGCCAGCCTCGACCATGATGGTGTTGGCGGCAGGGTCGATCTCGCGCAACTTGTCCATGCGGTCCAGGCATAACACGACGTTGGCGAGCGCAGCGGGTGGCAAGGCACCGGCCGACAAGGCGGCGAGGGTTTCCGCGGATGCCGTCATACCGGCCAGCGTTTAACCATCATGGCAGCAGTGGCCGCATCTTGTCACGCAGCTCCAGCAGCCGGCCCAGATAGACTGGTTCGCGGCGCTTGATCATCTGGTCGTTGAGCCCGGCAACGCTGACGCAGCCGCACAGCTGGTCCTGGGTGTTCAACAGCGCAACGGCCAGGGCGCTCAGGCCGATCACCACGTCGTCCACCGCGAGCTCCCACCCGCGTTGGCGAATCAGCTTCAAGTGCTTCTTGAGTCGCCGCCGGTCGACGAGACTCTTGGCTGCCAGCGCCGTCAGTGGCCGGGCCAGCTCGCGGTCGATTTCGTCCTCCGACTGCCAGGCCAGCCGCAGCTTCGGCGCGCCGCCACAATTGACCTGCAGCGATCCGCCGATGGGCCAGAAATGCACCTCCATGCCCTTGTGGTCGTGGTGGCGGTCCAGGCAGATCGCGCTGTGGTCGCGGTATTCGGACAGGAACACCGTCAGGCCCAGCTCGGCCGCAACGGTTGGTGGTGCGCGCAGTTCGCCTCGCACTCGGCAGGCTTTGCTTGCTGGGCTGTCGGCTCGGGCGCTTGCGGCACCTCTTGCGGCACCACCAGCCCGCGCAGCTTGCCGTTGTGGGCCAGCACACCATGGAAGCGGATCAGGTGCAACCGTGACCGTGGCACCAGCGCCGCCAGCCGCTGCTTGAACTCCAGCGGCGACATCACCAGGTGCGTGGTGCCATCACGCCAGGGGGTCTTCAACTTCAGCACCACCTGTCCGGCGGTGGCCGTAGGCAACCGCGATCAGTGCCGATCTACCAGCAATAGTCCCGCGCCTCGGGCGGCGACCATACGCCGGCCTTCTGCAGCTTGGCGAACACCGGGGCGAGGCGGAGCGCTTCTTCCGGCGCCCAGTAGGGCATGCGCAGCACCAGGCCGGAAACACCGGTGCGCCGGTGCAGGTCGATGATCTGTTCCGCAACCTCGTCGGTGGTGCCAGCCAAGATCGGGAAGTCGGTGACCTTGCCGCCCTGCGTGATACGCCCGCGCGACCCGCTCAGTTGGTCAAATACCACGGGATCAAACGAGGCATACAGTTCCTCGATATGCTGGCGGGCAAGGCCCGGCTCGTCACGAATCAAGACCACAGCGGTAATCAGCAAGGGCGGCGGCGGCTTATCCGCCGCTTTGGCGCGCGCCGCCATATCGGAGATGATCTCGGAAATGCCACTTTCCTGCGACACCTGGCCGAACAAATAGTCGCAATGGGCGATGGCAAAATCGTGGCCACGTCCAGACGAGGCGGCGCTGACAAGTGCCGGGTTGCCGACCGGAAAAGGGCCTCGCATGCGGCCTCGCACCCTGAATAGGTCGCCCTGATGGTCGACGCCGAGCGGATTCTCCCAAAGCTTGCGGATGAGCCGGACCATCTCTTCGGCGCGGGCATAGCGATGCTCGTGGTCGGGCAGCTCCTCGTAGCCGAAAAGCGACGCCTCGCTGAGGCGGTGGCCAGCAACGATATTCCAACCCCACCGCCCACCGCTTAGATGCGACAGGTGGGCGCCGAAGCGGGCGATGTGGAGGGGATGGAAGTATGTGGTGTGCAGGGTCGAGAAAATTCCGATCCGCTTCGTTGCCATGATTATCGGCACTGCCCAGATTACACCGCTCGTCGACGGATCAAGGAACATGATATCGCTGGCTTCGTACGACTGAGCGGCATAGCCGTCCGGTAGCAATATGGCGTCGAAACCCGCCTGCTCGACGGCGCGGGCGAGACGAATGTGGTTGGCCACATCCATCACGTCTGGGTTGCGCTCAATCAACAGCTTTGTCGGCAAAGCCGTCTGGCTGTAAGGCCAGAAGATGCCGAAACGCATTTTGCCGTCGCGCAGCCTGGGCTTTGGAATCGCCGGCCGCGCTGCACTCCACTCATCGATCCAGTTGTCGAAGTTTCTATTGTTCACGGCACGATTCTGCAAAGTCCTGCGCTATTGCTCGGGCTTGATATTGGCCTTGCGCACCACCTCGCCCCAAACTTGGGAGTCGGCTTTCAGGCGGGCAGCGAACTGTGGCCCCGGAATGCCAAGCGGCTCGAACGACAGGCGGTCGAAGACTTCCTTCGTCTTCGGATCTGTCAGCGCCGCCTGAACCGCCTTGTCGAGCTTGTCGATCACTGCGGGCGGTGTTCCCTTCGGTGCGAGGAAGCCCATCCAGCTGGGGATGGTCAGCTCTGACATACCGACTTCCGCCGACGTCTGCATCTCCGGCATCGACTTCAGGCGAGTCGTCGTGTTAAGCAGAACAAGCCCGCGCACTTTGCCGGACTCGACGAAAGGCGCCAACGTCGAGGATGTAGTCAAGAAGACTGACACCTGGCCGGACGCGAGCGCCAGCGCGCCGGCCGGCGGGCCTTTGTAGGGGACGTGCAGCATGTCGATGCCGGTCATCTGCTTCAAGCGCTCGCCGAACAGGTGCGACGGTGCGCCCATGCCAGTCGAGGCGAAGCTGTACTTGCCGGGCTCACGCTTGGCCATGGAAATGAATTCTGGCAATGTCTTGGCCGACAGACTGGTGTTGATACCAACCAAGATCGGGATGTTCACGGCCTGATTAATGAACTCGAAGTCGTTTAGCGGATCGTATGGGACCGATGAAAGCAGCGGCGCCAGCGTCACTGGTCCTGGACCCGAGAGCATGATGCTGTAGCCGTTCGGCTCCATCCGCTTCAGCGCCGACAAGCCGATGACGCCGCCGGCACCGACGCGGTACTCGATCAGAATCGGCTGGCCGAGTTCCGCCGCCATTCTGTCCTTTATCGTGCGGGCGATCACATCGTTGGCACCGCCTGGTTCGGAGTTGATGAAGATCGTGATCGGCTTGATGGGAAAGCTCTGGGCAACGGCCGTCGGCACAACCAAGGCTGCAATTGAGGCAAGTATCAATCCCGCAAATCTCTTCATACCCTTCTCCTAGGAGCCTGTTCGGACTTGAGTCCGAACAGGTGTTGATATCGGTGCCACGATCTTCGATTTTCGGGTGCTTGTCTGATTTTTTTCAGCGAGGCGCTTGGGCGAGCCCATGGCTGCTCCTGTGTCGTAGTCTACCTCTTTGCCGCTGCATTTCCAGTCGCCATTTCTCCCATCATACCGCCCGCAGCACGTGCAGCCGCTTAATATTCCAAGCCATCGTCACCAGCGTCCACTCGCCTTTGTCCTTGTCCAGTCCGCGCATGGACATCTGCTGCCAGCCCATGGCGCGCTTGATGATTCCGAACACCGGCTCCACCGTTTGCTTGCGCAATTCATACAGTACTCGCCCCGCTTGAGTCCCCAGTCGGTGGGCCATGTTGACCACAGGATCTTCACTCTCAGGGGCCGCAGCATCTGCGGCGAAGCGCTCCAGCAGCGGCAAGTTGTGCTTCTTGTGCTTCATGGCCAGCATTGGCTGGATTTTCTGCGCCTCGCATGCCTGAACATTGGATGCGCTGCAGTAACCCGTGTCGGCCAGCAGGCTCGATACCTGCCCAAGATCGTCCGGCAGGGCCCTGCCGGTAACCCGCTGGCCAGCGCCATCCACAGCATGGACTTGGACAACGCGTTTCGCCAAATCAACGCCAACTCGTGTAATTTCGCTCATGGGACTTCTCCGTCCAAAGCTTGTAGATTGACTTCCAAACCAATCTTGGCACGAGATGCCGTTACCTGGAAGTGGGAAGTCCCTTCGTATTCGTGCAGTTGCGGCTGACCCGTGGCAGCGACGCCGGGCAGTGCCCGGTGTGTGGTGGACAGATGCGCCTGATCGCGTTCATTGCCGAGGGCACGCAGATCAGGCGGACTCTCGATCACATCGCGGCCGGCCCGCATTGCGGTAGGCCGCCTCGACGAACTCGAATCGATTCCCGACGAGCAAGGCAACCCGTTCACCAACGGCAAGACCTAATGCACCATAAACAGCAGCCATGCGATCCAGGCGTCGCTCAAGCTCACCGCAACGTATGACACGCTCCATCCCCTCATGCAGATCGATGACCGCGGGCTTTTCCAGCGTACTTTGCGCCGCCCGGCTGCAGAGGTAGCCCAGATTGAAACGCTTAACCACCGGCAGCATGCCACTTCCTTTGCAGAGCCATCGACATCACGGCAAGTGCTTGCACAGTCGTGCTCGCAGAACGGACGTCGCTCATTCCGGCTTGCGACCGATTCGTTTGACGTCCTTTTCCGACAAGGACAAATCATTTTTAATGAATGCCTGAAGCTCTTCCGGTTTGGTCGCCCATACATCGATGCCGATGTTGGTTATCTTGGTCCGATAGTCTTCCGAGTTGACGATTTCAACCAATACCTGCCGCAACTTGTCGATCGCTGAGGGTGGCGTTTTTGCGCGAACGGAGACAGCCATCCAGGTAGCGCCCAGCATGTCCGGGTAGCCTATTTCCTTGAACGTCGGGACATCCGGCAAGAGGGCAGAGCGTTGCTCGCTCGCCACCGCCAGGGGCCGTAGCTTTCCCGACTTGATCATGGGCAGGGCGGAAGAAATGCCCGAGGAAAACGTTTGCACGTCGTCCGACATCACCGCCACCAGCGCTTCGTTCGACCCCTTGTACGGAACCGCAACCATCTTCACGCCGGCCACGCTGGTAAAGCGGTCACTGAGCAATTCGGTGAAGCTGCCGGTGGTTGCATAGTTGGTTTTGCCGGGCCTGTCCTTCAGATATTTCACGAATTCTGGGATGGTCTTTACCGGCAGCGATGAGGACACGACAAATACGATCGGCAAGGCACCCACGGCCACGATCGGCACGAAATCATCCAATACATAGCCGGGGTCCTTGACCAGCAGGAGATTGCTTGCGACGCTGCTCGTCTCCAGGAAAAGGGTATGGCCATCGGCGGGCGCTTCGAGCACGACTCGCGTCCCCACCAGGGTATTGGCACCGGGCTTGGTCTCGATGATGACCGGCTTGCCGAGTTTAGGAGCCATTCGCTCGCCGAGAATGCGCGCCAGGATATCCACCGGGCCTCCAGGACCGTACGGCACGATCAATCTGACTACTTTGGAGGGGAATTCCTGGGCAAAGCTTACCGATGTCCACAGCGTGGTCAAAACAATTGCGACGAGCAGTCGCGTCAGTCTCCGATAGTGCATTCAAATGCTCCTAGAGCCTACCAATTGAGTTCAAAACTGAGCGAGTGTATGCGATCTATTGACCCCGTCCTTCCCCCGAACACCTGAACGCGATACACCTGCGGCTTTCAAAAGGAGAGCTCGATGGGTGAGAAGAAATCGAAGTCGCTGCAGGACTTGAAGGCGGCTGAAATCTCGGGCCTGAAACTTGGCGCGTACGCGGTGCAGAACCAGATCGACGGGCACCGACTGTACGAGGCCAAGCGCTTGGGATCGCACTGGAATAGGATTTTCAAACGCCATAGGACACCCCAAGAACAGGCCTCAAAAGGCTCTCGGCCGAGCCCGCAGAGGGCCCCGAAGTACGCAAGTCTGGGCGGATTTAGCACGCGATCCGGGCGTCTGGAGGCTCGGCGCTGGCGAGCTGGCAGGTCTTTGAACCTTCACGGCGCGCAGGATTGGACCCTGGTCTCAGGGTTGACCCTGATGTTGGCCATGGCTTGCCGACACAGCGCGCAGCGCCACCCCGGCTGCAGGGTGGCCGCAGCCCGACAGCGCGAGCGGCTAAAGCAGCGAAGTGCGGCCCCGCCTCGCGCACCCGACCATTGGGCGGCGACGGCGGATCCAACCCCAGACACCCACGCTGCCAGACGCTACAGCTCTGGACCGCCAACCGGGGGCACTACTCGGGGCGGCTGAAGGATGTGTTTGCGATGGCAACGACAAGACGCAGACAAGGGAAGACCGCAGAGTCGTGCCTTGTACCCGCAACGATACGGGTCGAATGACAAAGCGTTGACGCTGAGCCCAAGTTGGCCTGCCGTCCGTTTCAACGGGCTGACTGGCAACAGTCTGGGCTCGAAAAGTCGAATTGGGGATCCCAATTGAACGGAATGCTGTATTATTATGTCCGGACATTTGACCTTCGGCGACTCTACTTTTGGAGGACTCAGGAATGAAACTGGAAAACTTATTGGCAATGTCGACACGCGGCACCGTTGCGGCCTTGGCAGTAGCAGCGTTTGCGGTGCTGGGTTCTCCTGTGTCGTGGGCGCAGTCCCTTGGCACGGTGACTATTGGAACTCACCTGGACGTGGACACCCTTGATCCGACACAAAACATCAACACCCACCAAAGGTGGGTTTACCGGCATATTTTTGACCCGCTGATCACGCTCAGCGCGGATGGCAAGGTACTGCCCGCCGCAGCCCAACGTTGGGAGCAGATCGACCCGCTCACCTGGCGATTCCATTTGCGGCGCGATGTCAAGTTCCACAACGGTGAGCAGCTCACCGCCGCCGCGGTGAAGCTCGCGGTTGAACTCATGCAAAAGCCGGCCTCCCAGGCACGCAGCTACTACTCGCGCTTCAAGGAGGTACGGGTAGTTGACGACTTCACGGTCGATTTGATCACTGACAAACCGTTCGCGAATGCCTTGATTCTGGTGGCGGATTACCTGCTGCCGGTTCCGCCAAAGTATTTCGCGGAAGTTGGCGCAGAAGGGATCGCGCGCCGACCCATCGGCACTGGCGCCTACAAGTTCGTCAGTTGGCGTCGTGGTGACCGTGTCATCCTGGAGGCCAATCGCGAGTGGTGGAACGGGCGACCCAAGGCTGATCGGGTGGTGTTCTGGCCAATTCCGGAGCCGGGCACGCGCGTCGCGGCATTGCTCAATGGCGAAGTGCAATTGATATCGAATGTGCCGCAAATCCAGGTCGAAAAGGTCAAGAGCTCCAGCGCTGTCCGCATCGAAGCCGCTGATCAGGGCGCGTTGCCAATATGGGGCGGTTTGGTGGTTGATCGTGAAGGCCTGAAGGACAAGAGGGTTCGCCAAGCCATCAACTATGCGGTAAACAAGCAGGCGATTGTCGAGCGCCTGCTCCAGGGTTACGGCCGGGCCATGGGGCAGCCATGTTCAGCGCAGACGTCGTGTTACGACGCGACCTTGATGCCCTATCCTTACGACCCGGACAAGGCACGTGCCTTGCTGCGCGAGGCCGGCGTGCAGAACCTCAGCCTGAAGCTGCATTTCCCGACGGGAGTGGTCTCGAACGGGCCAGAGCTGTCGCAGGCGATCGCCGCGGATCTGGCTCGAGTGGGCATCAAGACCGAGATAATCCAGGACGAGTGGAAGGTCTTCGCGGAGAAGCTTTTCGACTTCAAGAACAAGCAGGCCAATCTCGGCGACCTGTTCCTGATGTACTACAAGGCAGGGCCAACCATCGAGTTGGTGATGTCGACCGTGCTTGTCACCGAGAAGAACTGGAACTGGACGCACTATTCCAACCCGAAGGTGGACAATGCCTGGAATCAGGCAGAGTCCACCGTCGATGCCGCCAAGCGAACGGCGATGTTCAAGGAGATGGCCGCCGTGGTGCGTGATGAGGCGCCCTGGCTCTTCCTGTACGAACCACTCCCGCTGTACGGGGTGAGCAACAAGATCAACTGGAAGGTGCGGGCCGACGAGTTCATCTACGTCGAGCATATGACCGCACGCTAGCCGATCAGGCGTCGTCTTCGCGAGCCTGTTGCCAGGGGAAGCCGCAATGCTCCACGTCGTGCTGGTACGCCTTTTCAGCTCCATGCTGGTGTTGGTTGGGATCGTCGTCGTCGTGTTCTTGCTCGCCCGGGTTGTGGGCGACCCCGTCGCGTTGATGATTCAACCCGGAATGACTGAAGGCGAGATCGGCGATCTTCGACGGGCGCTGGGGACCGACAAGCCACTGTGGCAGCAGTTCGTGGTCTTCGCGGGAAACGTGGTCCGGGGTGATTTCGGGCTGTCCCCATGGCAGGGGGAACCCGCGTTGGGCTTGGTTCTGGAACGCCTGCCGGCCACGATGCTGTTGACCACCTGTGCCATGTTGACAGCATTCTTCATCGCGCTGGTCGTTGGTGCCGTGTCGGCTCTGACCCGTGGCAGTGCGATGGACCATGGAGCGATGAGCCTGGTCCTGCTCGGGCAATCGGTGCCGAACTTCTGGCTTGGCCTGATGCTGATCATGTTGTTCTCGACCACGCTGCACTGGTTGCCATCAGCGGGTTACGGTACTCTTGCCCACGTGGTATTGCCGACAGTGACCCTGGCCTTCTTCTTCATGGCGCGGCTGACACGGTTGGTCCGCTCCGAATTGCTGGAGGTGATGGCCCAGGACTACATCCGCACCGCGCGCAGCAAGGGTCTGCCACCGGCCCTGATCTTCCGGCGCCACGCGTTCCGAAATATCGCCGTGCCGTTGATCACGGTTCTCGCGGTCGACTTCGGCGCCCTCATTGGCGGCGCGGTGGTAACCGAGATGATCTTCGCCTGGCCCGGTGTGGGCAGGCTGATGATCCAGGCCATCGGTCAGCGCGATTTTCCAATCATCCAGGCCGGGGCTTTCGTCATAGCAGTTGCCGTGGTACTGGCCAATCTGGCGGCCGATCTTGCCTATGCCTGGCTCGATCCAAAGGTTCGTTTTGTCTGATAACAGCGTCAATCCCGATCGTTTTCGCGCCGGGCGGCAGGCTCGCCCGATCCTGCCGATGATCGCCCTGGCGTTGATCGCCCTGGTCGTTTTTGCGGCATTGTGCGCTCCATTGATCAGCCCCTATCAGCCGCTGCAGGGAAGCATCATGAACAACCTTCGGCCACCGGCCATGGCGGGCGGTGATGGATTCCCGCACCTGCTTGGAACGGACATTCTTGGTCGTGATGTCCTGAGCGGCATCATCCACGGCGCACGGGTATCGCTGCTGGTGGGTGTTGCGTCGGTGGTGGGCGCGGGCATCTTCGGCACGGTGGTGGGCATCCTGGCCGGCTACTTCGGTGGCTGGCTGGAGGAGGTGGTCATGCGGGTGGTCGACGTGCAGCTTGCCTTCCCGTTCATTTTGCTTGCAATCGTGATCATGTATGTGTTGGGGCGCGGCCTGCTCAACGTGATCGTCGTGCTGATCATCGCGAGTTGGCCGCTGTACGCGCGGGTGGCCCGGGCGCAGGCGCTGCGCTTGCGGACAAGCGAGTTCGTGCTCGCCGCGCGTTCGCTGGGTGCCGCCTGGCCGCGCATCCTGTTGCGTCACGTCCTCCCGAACGCGCTCACGCCGCTGCTGGTCGTGGCGACGTTCGCGATCCCGCAAATGATCATCTTCGAGGCCGCATTGAGTTTCCTTGGTGTCGGGATGCCGCTCGAAGTCGTATCCTGGGGCTCCATGCTCGCTTCGGGCCGCAATTACCTCGAACAAGCCTGGTGGATCGCAACCTTGCCCGGCCTGGCGATCATGCTCACAGTCCTGTCGGTCAACATCCTGGGGGACTGGCTGCGGGACTGGCTCGACCCCAATTTGCGCCTGGCGTAATCATCTTGAGGACCTGCCGCCATGAATGCACCTGACAAGCAGTCGTCGCTTGCCGCCGTTGACCCGGTCACGATCGAGATCGTAAAGGGTGCTCTGCGCGCGACCCAGGCCGAGATGGAAACCCTGCTGGAGAGGACGGCGATGTCGCCGATCATTCGTGAGAAGCAGGACTATTTCTGTGGTCTGTTCGACTCCGAGGCGCGACTCCTCATCGGTACCAAGATCCCGGTCCTCGGAAACATCATCGGACCAATACTGAAGGCGTACCCGCCGCAGACCATGAAACCGGGCGATCTGTACTGGTACAACGATTGTTACGGATCGGAGGGCGGCGTCTCCCACTCGCCCGACCAGGTCTTCGTCAGCCCGGTATTCAGTGGCGGCGAGATCGTCGCGTACGCGCATTCCTGGGCACATTTTCTGGACATCGGCGGCATGCGGCCGGGTTCGACCACGCCGGACGCGACGGATATCTTCCAGGAAGGAATCATCGTCCCGCCGGTGAAGCTGTATGACGCCGGGCGGCTCAACGAGGAGTTGTTCCGGACCTTCATACGCAATACGCGTTTTCCCGACATGACGCGCGGCGACATGCGCGCGATGATGGCTGCGGTGCGGCTTGGCGAAAAGCGATTGCTGGAGTTGTTCGGCCGCTACCCGGTCGCGACGCTCAACGGCGCGTTCGAAGAACTGATCGGGCAGACCGAGCGCGCGGTGCGCCAGGGCTTTCGAGAGCGTTTCCGTGATGGTCTTTATCGGTTCGCCGACCGCTTGGACAGCGACGGACAGGGTAGTGGTCCGGTGACCGTGCGAATGGCGCTGGCCGCGAATGCAAACACCTTCGTTCTGGACACCGTCGACAGCGACGACCAGGTCAAGGGCGCCGTCAATTTCTTGATGCACCCGTCCGTGCCGAAAATGGTTTTCGGCATCTACTTCCTGGCCGCTGACCAGGGTCTGTTGTTGAACGAAGGCGTGCTGCGCATACTCGACGAGGTGATCTTGCGCGACGGTAGCCTGCTTAAGCCTCGCTTTCCGGCCGCGCTCGGCCAGCGTACCAACACGCTGGCCAAGGTGCAAAGTTGTTGCTTGGCGCTGCTCGATATCGCCGACCCAGAGCATGGGCACGCGGGATCGTCGATCTACTCCTTCAACCAGTTGCGAGGCATTGACTCCCGCACGGGCAAACCATTCCTTAAAAGCATGGGCCTGGGAGTCGGCCATGGCGCGCGCGCCACGGCCGACGGAATCGATGCGGTGTATTTCATCGCACAGAAGAACTATCCGGTCGAGTTCACCGAGCAAAATTTTCCGCTGAGGGTGCTGGCCTACGGCATCAATCGTGATTCGGGCGGGCCCGGGCGCTGGCGTGGAGGCGCCGGTGTGGTGCGCGAAGTGGAGGTTCTGACGGAGCAGGCAATGCTGGGCGTGCGCATGGACAACGTCGACAACCCGCCGTGGGGGCTGGCCGGGGGAATGTGCGGCCGTTCGGGCCGCATCCTGCTCAATCCCGGGTGCCCAGACGAGCGCCAGTTCCTCAACATGGAAGACGGCATCATCGTCAAGCGTGGCGACGTCATCCGCTTCGAAGCAGTGGGCGGCGGCGGTTATGGCCATCCGTTTGACCGCGATTCACTCGACGTGTTGCAGGATGTGGCTGGAGGTTTCGTCAGCGCTGCAAGTGCGCTGCAGGACTATGGTGTCATCATGGCGGAAGGCGGCCAGTCCGTCGACCATGCGGCCACACAAGAGCATCGTCAGCGGGCCCGTTGGAAGACAAAGCTGTTCCATCGCGGCGGTTATTTTGACGCCGACGAGTGGTACGACCGTTACGCAAAACCCTGAACCCGAGGAATTCCATGCCAAAGCTGCGCGTTTCCGACATCGAGATGCACTATGAGGAGGTCGGCAACGGCCCGCCCCTGCTGATTTCAACTGGCTGGGCCCGTGCAGAAAGGGCTTTCATCCAGCACCGCGAATTGCTTGCCAAGGATTTCCGTTGCATTCGCCACGACCATCGTGGCATCGGCGCTAGCGATTCTCCTGACGCCCCCTACAGCATCGAGGCCATGGCTGACGATCTTGCGGGGCTGCTCGATGCCTTGAACATACCGCGCTGCCGGGTGCTCGGGGGCGGCGGAATGGGCGCGCTGGTATGCATGGAGCTCGCGATCCGCCACCCCCAGAAGGTGTCGGCCCTGATGCTGGGCTCGCCGTGCCTGAAGGTCGACAACTTCCTGCGCGAGACCCTGCAGATGTGGAAGGAGTTGCGCCGTCTCGATCCGGTGCTGTGGGCGCGCGAGGTGACCCTTTGGTGCTACACCCCCGAGACCTTCAACGCCCGGCCCGACTTGACCGCCGCGGCGGCCCGCGCCCGGGGTGGGGAGCAGACCTTCGCTCAGCCGTGGTCATTTGACCGCATTGTGGATGCGTATTGCGCCTACGATGCGACCGGCCGTGCCGGCCGCATCAACTGTCCGACACTGGTCACCAGTGCCGGTGAGCAGGACCTGATCACCGGGCCGCGCTTCGCCTATGAGGCGCAGCGAGCCATCCCGAATTCCAAACTGCACATATTCGAGCGCACCTCTCACAACTTCTGGGTCGAAAAATTTGACGAGTGGGGAGCAGTTACGCGCGATTTCTTTGGTACCCATGGCGATGACTGAGACCAATTTCCGGCGTTCCCGCTACCTGGTCGAGAAGACCGAAGTCGCCAGCCGCGGCGGACTCGTCGTGGCGCAGCATCCGCTGGCGGCAGAGGCGGGCGCGCGCATCCTGGCGGCCGGCGGAAATGCCGTCGACGCGGCCATTGCCGCCGCAGCCGCCATCACGGTGGTCGAGCCGTCCATGAGCAGCCTGGCGGGCGGTGGCGCCATGCTGATCCACCTTGCCGAGCAGCGCAAGAATGTCGCCATCGAGTTTTTGCCGCGCGTGCCGGCCCGCGCGCGGCCCGACATGTACCGCATGCGTGAGGACGGCACCGCCGGCGGCATGTTCGGCTGGCCTCTGGTCGAAGGGGACGCAAATACCATTGGCGCTCTCTCCGTCGCCGTCCCCGGAACCATGGCTGGGCTCACCATGGCGCTTGAGCGGCACGGAACGCTGCCTCTGGCGCGGCTGTTTGAGCCGGCCGTCGAACTGGCCGAAGAAGGGTTCATTCCCGACTGGTACCTTTCGACCATGGTGGCAGGCGCCGCGCGACTGATGCGCGGCTTTCCCGAGACGACGGACGTCTTCCTGCCGGACGGCCTGCCACCAGCGCCGTCCATACGGGCCTATCTGGCCACCACCAGGTTTCGCCAGCCGCAACTGGCTGCGACGCTGCGGCGGCTCGGCACCGGCGGGGTCGAGGAGTTCTGTCGGGGCGAGGTAGGGCGCGCCATCGTACGCACGATGGAGCGGCAGGGGGGTGCCATCACGGCCCAGGACCTGGAGGCCTATCGCGCCATCTACCACGCGGAGACGGCCGAGATCCGTTACCGCGGGTTGACAATGCACACCTTGCCCGGCGCCAATGGCGGCACGACAGCATTCGAGGCGCTCAATATTCTTGAGCAATTCGACATCGGCAGCTGTCGTTTCATGGGTGCAGACCACCTGCACCTAATGGCCTGCGCCCAGCGCGCGGCATTCCTGGATCGGTTCGCCCATATGGCCGACCCGGCGCGGGTCTCGGTGCCGCTGCAGGGCCTGCTTTCCAAGGATTTCGCCCTGGAGCGGGCGCGCGCCATTTCGCTGGATCGCGCCGGGCCGTTGGCGGCGGGTGACCCATGGCCATATCAGCGATCAAATCAGCCGCAAGACGGGCGCCAGCGCGGAGCGCTGCGCGACGCCGGGTGCACCACACATCTCTGCGTGTCCGACGCCGCAGGCAACATGGTGACGCTCACGAACACCCTGGGCGACCTATGGGGTTCGTACACCATGGCCGAGGGTACCGGAATGCTGCTCAATGACGGCATGATCTGGTTCAACCCGGTCCCCGGTCATATCAACTCGGTTGAACCGGGCAAGGCGCCACTGTCAAACCTGACCGCAGTGCTCGGCTGCCGGGAGGGTCGTGCCTTGTTTGCGATCGGCGCGCCGGGGGGGCGCAAGGTGACCACTTCGGTGCTGCACTCGATCGTGAATTTCGTCGACCACAAGCGCAGCCTCCAAGAGGCCGTGGGTGCGCCGCGACTGCATTGCGAAGGCGCGAAGCTTCAGATCGATTCGCGCGTTGCGCCGGAAGTACTCGACGAGCTCGCGCGACGAGGCCACGCGTTGGAAATTCTGGAAGAGTCGTTCGTGACGGCCAATTTTGCGCGGCCGGTCGGCATTGCCGTCGATCCGCAAACCGGCGAGCATCGAAGTGGCGTGGACGCGCTTCGCATGGCCGCGGCGATCGGGATCGCGGACTGAGCATGCGCGGCGTCGTGTCCGCCCCGCAGCCTCTCGCGGTCGAAGCGGGGGCGGACGTGTTGCGCCGCGGCGGCAATGCCGTCGATGCCGCGCTTGCCTGTGCCTTCATGCAGGGCGTGGTCGACCCACAGATGTGCGGGCTCGGCGGCGGCGGCGTCATGCTGGTGCACGATGCGCTCCAAGGCAAGACCATCGAGCTCGCGTTTTATGCGCCTGCTCCGCTGGCCGCCACGGCGGACATGTTCCAGCAGCTGATTGTCGAACGGGTGCGTTGGGGTGGCTGGCGTCTGCGCAACCGCGAGAACGAAATCGGCTACAGGTCGATTTGTGTACCGACCTTCGTCAAGGCCGCCGACGTCGCCGCGCGCCGCTTTGGCACCCGCCCTTGGGCTGATCTGCTCGCCCCGGCCATTGAGGTTGCGGCTGCCGGCGCGCCGGTCTACCACCACGTACACGATCGTTGGTTGCGACCGACGGCCGGATTCGCCGACAGCATCGAACGCCATGCCGCGACGCCGGCAGCGGAGCGACTGTACATGACGGGCGGACGCATGCTCGCCACTGGCGAACGCATGCCAACGGATGATCTGGCACGCACATTGCGCAGGCTGGCCGAGCACGGTGCGCGGGATTTCTACGAAGGTGAAATTGCCCGCGCCATCGTGGCCGACATGCAGCGCCATGGGGGCTTGATCTCTGAGACAGACCTGCGGGAGTGCGCCGCCACCGAGCGCAGTCCGCTGTGGGGTCGCTATCGGGACCTGCGTATCGCGGCGCCAGCGCCACCGGGCGGCGGTCTGGCACTGTTGTTGGCGCTGGCTCTGCTCGAGCCCTGGGTGACAAGCGCGACCCGGCACAATGGCATCGATCATGCACATCGCGTCGCGGAGTGCCTGAAACTCGGCCTCGCGGTCTGGAAAGCTCGCAGCGGCGATCCGCATTTCGTCACAGAGGATCCGGCCGCGCTGCTCAGGCCCGCTTTCGTGGATGGGTTGCGCAGCCTGATCAGCGATGAGAGTGCGTTGACGATGGCGGAGGTTGGCGCCCGGCTGGTGCCAGATTCGCGCGACACCACACAGGTGTGCGTGATCGACGAGCAGGGCAATGCCGTGGCCATGACCCACACCCTTGGGCTGGGCTCGGGCGTCGTGACCGATGGCTTGGGCTTCATGTACAACAATGCCATGATGCTGTTCGATCCGAACCCCGGCCAGCCCAATTCAATCGCACCGGGGCGGATGCGGCAGCACGCCACGGCTTCGTCGCTGGCCTTCAGCGGTGATGCGCCAGTTCTTGCGATCGGCGCGCCAGGCGGGCACGGGATCATTTCGGGGGTCGCACAAACCATCAGCAATCTGGTGGATTTCGACATGTCGCCGGTCGAGGCGGTGTCGGCACCTCGTCTGCATTGCGAGGGCGACACGATCGAAATGGAGGCGCGTTTCCTCCGGGCCGTTGCTCAGGGCCTGCAGGCGCGCGGTCATCCGGTCAATCATTCCGTTTACAGCTATGACTACACGTCGGGCCGGCCGCATCTTGCGCGGCGGTCGCGCGATGGTGCGCAGCTTGACGGGGCCGCCGACCCGCGCGGCGGCGGCATGGCGGTTGTTGTCTGAGGGCATAGCGGGCTTGGAGCTTCGAAAGCGTTCACGAAGCGCGGCGTTGCCGAAACTGGACCGCCGCGGTTGATTTGCAGCCGCCGCTTCACAAGCATGAAATGCTCCAAGGCAGGTTGGATTCTTGTTGATTTGAAATTGAGAAAGCCAATGCAAACGCGCCAGCACTTTTTTTCCGGGCTCGATAGCGAGCGCGCCTATGGTTACTGCCGCGCCGTGCGGGTCGCGGACAGGGCTTTTGTTTCCGGCTCCACCGCCCTGGAGTCAGGCGGGACGGTGGCCAGGGCACATCTGGGGAACGCTTATGAGCAGTCGGTCCAGGCATTTCGCCGCATCGACCAGGCACTCAAGGAACTGGACCTGTCGCTCGGCCACATCGTGGTGGTGCGGGCCTACGTCACCGATGTACGCCATATCACGGGCTACCTGCAGGCGCATCGCGAGTTCCTCGGGCAGGTCTATCCGGCAGCGACACTCGTGGGCACCCCGTTCCTTGCCCACCCGGATCTGCTCGTCGAAATCGAGGTCGAGGCCGCTGGCTGAACTGGATCAGTGCCGTTCGACGATCACGATATTTCCGTAGGCGTCCACGCTGCCCTGCTGCCCGGGAAGGATGTAGGTGGTGGCGTCGAGCTGCTGGACGATCGCGGGGCCGTTCATCACCGCGCCAAGGCACAACGCGTCGCGTTCGTACACCGGGCTGCGCGTCCACCCGTCATTCGTCCACACTTGTTGTTCGCCGACCTGGGCTTGCGCGGCGGATCCATTGCCGGCCACCTTCGGCAGTGAAGGCTTCACCATGGAACCGATAGCCTGCACCCGCAACTGCACCAGTTCGACCGGCGTATCCGTTTGGGCGAATGTATACAAGCGCTCATGTTCCCGGTGGAACGCGGCGATGGCTCCCTCCAGCGTCTGCGCATTCACGCTGCGGGCGGGCCAGTCGACGGTAAGTTCGAAGCCCTGGTGCTCGTAGCGCCAGGATGCCATCCAACGCAAGCCCCAGCTTTCCTGCGGGACGTCTTCTTTGCGCAACCATTGCGCCGCCGCCGTTTCCAGTTCGGCGAAGGTTGCTGCGATGCTTTCCAGGTTGTAGTCGGGCGGACGCTGCAGGCTGGTGCGAGAGAAGTCGCTCTTGAGATCCGATACCAGCAGCCCGAAGCTCGACAACACTCCAGGGGTCAGGGGCACCACGATCGACTTCATGCTCAGGAGTCGGCCAATAAAGGACCCGTGCAGAGGGCCGGCCCCGCCGAACGGTACCAGGGAGAATCGCGCCGGATCGTAGCCGCGCTCAACCGACACGACGCGGATGGCGCCCACCATGTTGCTGTTCGCTATGTCGATAATGCCGCGCGCTGCCTGCTCCACTCCGACGCCAAGAGGCTTGGCGATGTATTGATCGATCGCCGCACGACCCGCTTGTACGTCTAGCTGCAATTCGCCGCCGAGCAGGTACGGCGTGAGGTGACCAAGTACGGCGTGGGCATCGGTTACCGTGGGCTCGCGTCCACCTCGTCCGTAACACACTGGGCCAGGGCTGGCGCCGGAACTGATCGGTCCCACGGTCAACCCGCCGGGTCCGATACGGGCAATCGATCCGCCGCCGGCCCCGATCGTGCTGATGTCCAGAATGGGCAGTTGCAGGGGCCAATCGCCGATCCGACCGTCCGTCGTCATGGCGGCCGTCGCACCCGCCATCAGGCAGATGTCGGCCGAGGTGCCTCCTATGTCCAGCGTGATGATGTCCGGATGCCCGGCCAGTTGCGCGATCAGACCCGCTCCAACGACGCCGCCCGCCGGTCCGGAAAGGGCGGTCTGGATTGGCTGGGCACGAACGGTCTCGACCCCGGTCACGCCACCGCTCGACTTCATGAGCAGCAGCGGTGCAACAATCCCCTCATCCGCCAGGCGCCGCTCCAGCCGTGCGGTATAGGACACTACGGCTGGCATCACGTAGGCGTTCAGCACTGTGGCCATCGTGCGTTCGAACTCACGGAACGTGGGCAGCACCTCGCAAGACAGGGATACGAAGACATCCGGCAATTCCTCGCGCAGTATGGCGGCGGCGCGCTGCTCATGGCCCGGATTGGCGTAGGCGTGCAGAAAACAGATGGCGACGGCTTGTATGCCCAAGTCGCGAATTCGCGCGGCGGCGTCCCGCACATCCTCGTCGGCAAGCGGCCTCAGGACCAGACCGGTGTGATCCAGGCGTTCCCGGGCCTCGAAGATCAGGTGGGGCGGCACCGGTCGTTTGGTCTTGACCCAGTGGTACATGTTGGCGCCGCGCGGCACATCGTGTCGCCCAATCTCCAGGACATGACGGAAGCCGGCCGTCGTCAGAAGCGCGGCTTTGGTGCCGCGTCCTTCAAGAATGGCGTTGGTGGCGACCGTCGTGCCGTGGAATACGTGGCTGATCCGTCCGGCGGAAACGCCTGCCGTGGCGAGCACCTTGCGGATTCCTTCGATGAAGCCAAGCGAATGGTCCGCCGGCGTCGACGAGACCTTGGCCTTCCATAATTCTCCTGAAGCACGATCTACCAGCGTGACGTCGGTGAACGTGCCGCCGGTATCGACTGCCACAGACAGGTCTCGCGCCGAACTATTGTCACCATTCATTGCCGACCCCAATCAAGTACTACCGTCGAAACTGCTGAAATTCTAGCATGCAGGATGAAAATCAAGCCGATATGTCCGGACAAGTTGAGGCGCCAAATTCGACACAACTGTACCGGCAATGGCCAGGTAGTGTCGCTCAAGGATTCCTGGAAATTGCGGCGCATGTCCGTACAATTAGAATGTCCCACTTTGGTGTGGCCAACTTGAATCTGGAGGGTTCCTCCGTGACCGCTTTGTTGGCCACCAGCCCCCGCGACCGCGAATATCGGGAGTCGAATTGAGCATTCAAGCAACCCGGCTTTCCGCCATCCGCCCCGCCGGTGCACCGGTGCTTTCGGTTCATGAACTGAGCACGGTGTTTTACGGCCGTTCCGGTCCACTCACCGCGGTGGACCGGGTGAGCTTCGACGTGGCCGAGGGTGAGGTCGTAGCGCTGGTTGGCGAAAGCGGCAGCGGCAAGAGCGTCACGGCGCTGTCCATCATGGGGTTGCTGGACAGCCGGGTTGCTTCCATTACCGGCGGAACAATTGAATTTGACGGTGCCGACCTGCGTGCGATGCATGAGCATGAGTTTTCCCGTTTGCGGGGCAATCGTATCGCGATGGTCTTCCAGGAACCCATGACCTCGCTCAATCCGTCGCTCACCATCGGCCGCCAACTGACCGAGGGGCTGGAGGTGCATCGGGGCATCAGCCACCACGACGCGCTGCGCCAGGCGGAAGCACTGCTTGGTTCCGTCGGAATTTCGGACCCCGCGCGCCGCCTTGGAGGCTATCCCCACGAAATGAGTGGTGGCATGCGCCAGCGGGTCATGGTGGCGATGGCATTGAGTTGCCGTCCGCGCCTGCTGATTGCGGACGAGCCGACAACCGCGCTGGATGTCACGACTCAGGCTCAGATTCTCGACTTGATCAAGACCTTGACAGCACAATCCGGCACCGCAGTGGTGCTGATCACCCACGATCTTGGTCTGGTCGCCCGCTACGCCAAACGGGTGAACGTCATGTACAGCGGCCGGTTGGTCGAACAAGCCGGCGTGCAGCGTTTGTTCGCGCAGCCTCAGCATCCGTATACGCGCGGCCTGCTGGCGTCGATGCCGCGTCTTGATCTGCCTCGGCAGGACTCCTTGATGGCGATCGAGGGCCTCCCGCCCGATCTGGAGGAGCGCGACGCCGGGTGCGCATTCCGAACCCGCTGTCCAGTGGCTGCCGCGCGTTGCAGCGAACCCCAGCCCTGGGTCGACATTGTCCCGGGTCATCGCGCGGCTTGCTGGCGCGCCGCCGGGAGTGCCGTATGAATTCCGTGTCCTCATTGCCGCCTTTGCTCCAGGTCGAGGGAGTATGCAAGGACTTCCGGGCCCGTGGGGCGCTGTGGCGCGACAGCACCAGCATCCGCGCGGTCGATGGTGTCAGCTTCAGCATGCAGCGCAGCGAAACCCTTGCGGTGGTCGGTGAGAGTGGCTCTGGCAAAAGTACGCTGGGCCGAGCCATTTTGCAGCTCGATCCGCCCACCGCTGGCAGCGTTCGCTTTGACGGAGCCGAACTCACCGGTCTCGATGAGACACGACTGCGGCCCTTTCGCAAGCGCATGCAGATGATCTTTCAGGACCCGTTTGGCTCTCTCAATCCGCGCATGACCGTGCGCGCGATTCTGGCCGAGCCGTTCCAGATTCATGGATTGGCGGGCAACCGCGCGGCGCTGGAGGCGGAAGTTCGAAGACTGTTGGATGCGGTGCGTTTGCCGGCGATGGCCGCGGATCGCTATCCTCGTCAGTTCTCCGGTGGGCAGCGCCAGCGCATCAGCATAGCGCGCGCGCTTGCCCTGAGGCCGGACTTTATCGTCGCGGATGAACCGGTCTCGGCACTGGATGTTTCGATCCAGGCCCAGATCCTCAAGTTGTTGAAGGAGTTGCAGGCCGAGTTCAAGCTCTCCTATCTGTTCATTGCGCACGATCTGGCAGTAGTCCGCCACATAGCGGACCGCGTGGCTGTGATGTATTTCGGCCGTGTGGTGGAAATTGCCCCATGCGACGCCCTGTACGAGACACCACTACACCCCTATACGTCCGCGCTGCTGGATGCTTCTCCGGTACCCGATCCCGCAGTGGAGGCGCAGCGCCATCGGATCACCTTGACGGGAGAGGTACCGAGTCCCGCGCGACCGCCGACGGGATGCCCATTTCATACCCGTTGCCCACGCGCCGAAGGGCTTTGCCGTGAACAACTGCCTCCGTTGGCCGAGCGCTTTTCTGGCCACGCCGTAGCCTGTCATTTTCCAAATCGTTAGAACGGTACCACGCTCAAGACGGTGCTTGGTGAATTCAGCAGCCATGGCGTGGTGGCGCGCCAACCGTATCGTTGAGGAGCCGAGCTACAGTATGGCGCCCTCGCGTTCAAGCTGGTCCAATTCGACCGCACTGTAGCCCACCGCCGCCAGCGCCGAGCGGCTGTGTTCCCCCAGCTTGGGCGCCACCGGCCGAATCGCGCCTGGTTCGTCGGCGAACTTGATCGGGATGCCAAGGTGGGTCTGCCCATCGGGGAAGTCAATTTTCATTCCGCGCGCGGCCAGGTGCTCGCTTTGCATCGCTTCCACGACGCTTTTGACCGGTGCCCAGCACAGGTCGATGTCGGCCAGAAACTCCTGCCAATGGGCCAGAGGGCGAGACACGAAAGTCTTGGTCAGGAAATCGCGCACCGGGTCCTGTCCGCGTCCCGGTGGCAAGCGGCACAAAGTGATCAGGTCAGGGCGGTCGAGCGCCGTGAGAAGATTCTCGACGAACTTGATTTCGCTGCCGCCGAGGCTGAGCGTACGGCCATCGGCACAGCGGTACAGGTTATAAAACGCGGCGCCACCCAGGGAACGTTCGGTGGTGGTATCGAGTTCACGGGCATGCGCCAATACCGGGCTGACATTGTTGACCATCCACGATACCAGTCCGTCCTGCATCGAGATGTCGAGTGAATCGCCCACACCAGTCTTCTCACGGCGCAGGAGCGCCATGAGAATGCCGCTCAAGGCCATCAGGGAGCCGGCCATGTCGGCAGCCGGCAGGCCGGGAATGGCGGGTTGCCCGTCGGACCCGCGGGTGAGGCTGACGACACCAGACTCCGCCTCGATGCTCAGGTCGTGGGCTACGCGTGTGGCAAGGGGCCCCGTTTGTCCGAATGCCGAAATCGAGCAATACACCACGCGCGGATTGACGGCGCGAACGGTGGCCGCGCCGATGCCCATCCGGTCCGCCGCGCCAGGACGAAAGGATTCGACCACCACGTCCGCATCCGCGGCGAGGCGCATGAAAGCCTGCACGGCAGCTGGCTTCTTCAGGTCAAGCACCACGCTCTGCTTGTTGCGGTGCGTATTGCGAAACCACACCGTCATGCCGTTCTGTGAAGCTCCGAGCGCGCGGGTCGGCTCTCCGCCAGGCGGCTCGATGCGAATGACCTGCGCGCCGTGGTCGGCCATCATCATGGTCAGGTGCGGTCCTGGCAGAAACATGGACAGGTCAAGCACCTTGATGCCTTCGAGCTTCATGGCATCCTCAAATCTTGTGGCGCTCGATCAGCTGCTTCGCAATGACCTGGCGCAGGATCTCGTTGGTTCCTTCGCCGATCACCATGAGCATGGAGTCGCGGTAGAAGCGCTCAATCTCGTAGTCGACCGACAGGCTGTAGCCGCCGAAGATGCGCATCGCTTCTTGAGAGCAGAAGACACCGGCCTCCGAGCCGGCGAGCTTGGCCATCGCCGCTTCAAGGTCGCAGCGCTCGCCGGAATCGTACTTGAGTGCCGCGTCCTTGATCAGGTGCTTCGCGCCCTCGACCTGTGTCACCATGTCGGCCAGCTTGAGCTGGATCGCCTGGTGTTGCCAGATTGGCTTGCCGAACGCGCTGCGCTCCTGCGCATAACGCAGCGCCATCTTCAGGGAGCCTTCGGCTATGCCCGCGCCGCGCGCCGCCACATTGATGCGGCCCAGCTCCAGGCCGCCGGCGGTCTGGACAAAGCCGCGGCCTTCCACGCCGCCGAGCAGGTCTTGCCGCGGTACGCGGAAATTGTCGAAACTCAGCTGGCACGTGTCGATGGCGCGGTATGCCATCTTCTTGAGCTTGCCGTCGACGTTGAAGCCAGGACCTTTCTCGGCGATCAGCAAGCTCATGCCCTTGTGGCGAGGCTGCGCCGCCGGATCGGTCTTCACCAGCAGCAGCGTCATGTGCCCATGCAAGCTGTTGGTGATCCAGGTCTTGCTTCCATTGACGACGTAGTGCTCGCCGTCGAGCTTGGCGACGGTGCGAATGGCCTGCAGGTCGGACCCGGCATTGGGCTCGGTAAGGCCAAGGCTGCCGCGCAACTCGCCGCTGGCCATCTTCGGCAGGTACTTCAGCTTCTGCTCCTCGGTGCCGCTGCGCTCGATCGCGGCGGCGGCTATCAAGTGCGAGTTGAAGATCCCCGAGGGCGCCATCCACACCGAAGCCACCTTGATGACGATCTGCGCATACGTCCAGGCGGACAGGCCGAGGCCGCCGTATTGCTCGCCAATCGTGGCGCCGAAAAGGCCCAATTCCTTCATCTGTTCGACGATCGCGTGGGGGTACTCGTCCGCGAGGTCGTACTGCCGTGCAACCGGACGCAGCTCCTTTTCGACCCAGACCTCGACGGCGTCGACGAACTCCTGCTGATTATTGACCTGTACTGACATGGCGATATTCCTGGGCGATTCAATAGTTCACTTTTTCTTCGAAGCCGTGACCGATCTTGGGTATCAGCATGGTGCGGCTAAAGCTGCCGATCAGCTTGCTGTGCTGGTTCAGACCGATGGTCTTTACGGTCACCAGGCCGGCGCCGGGCCGCGACTTCGACTCACGCTTGTCGGTCACCTCCGATTCGGCATACAACGTGTCGCCGGCGAAAAGCGGGTGGGTCAGCTTGATATCTGTCCAGCCGAGGTTGGCGATGGCCTTCTGACTCACGTCGCTGACGCTCATTCCGACCATCAGCGCCACGGTGAACGGGCTCGCGATGATGCAACGCTTGAATTCGCTGGCCTTCGCGTATTCGGCATCGAAATGCAGCGGGTGGGTGTTCATCGTCAAGAGCGTAAACCAGGTATTCTCGGTTTCGGTAACCGTTCGTCCGGGCCGGTGTTCATAGACGTCCCCGACGGTGAACTCCTCGTAGTGACGGCCAAACGACTGCCGAAAGCGCTTCTCGCCAAGTTGCTTGTTGAACTGAACCACTGGACTTCTCCGAAAATGCAAGGAATCAACGTTAATGCCTATGGGTGACGCCGCGGCTCCAAGATGCGCCTCGCCTTGCGCAATACCGGCTCGTCGACCAAGTGGCCCCTGAACAGGAACGCGCCGGCACCGACGCCACCAGTGCCTCGGCCCAATCAAGATCTTCCGCCGCTGGCTGCGGCACGTCCCACAATTGCAGGTCGACAGCACGCGCTATGGAAAGCGCCTTTTCGATTCCCAGGGGCGTTTCGATGCGCGCGGCAACGCTGCCAAACCGGGAGCCGGCCAAGGCATCCACGCGCTGAATGTCCACGGCGTCCTCGACTTTGGGCAGCAGCAGCCAGTTGCGCAGCGCTACACGCCTGTCACCCGCGGCAACAGGGTGCGCGTTGCGCCAGCCCAATACCTGGTTGCGAGCCGCCTGGTTGCGAGCCCCCTGCTTGCGGCTGGGGTGTACGGCATCTTCGGGGTCTATGCAGACCAAGTCAGCATCGGACGCCATCGCCTTGTCAAATCGATCGACCCGTTCACCTGAGACGAACAGCACTGAGCGGGGATTGCTGTCTTGCATGGGGCGAATCGATGGCCTGATAAATGTCCGGACATTATTGCCGGGGATGCGAAGCTTGTCAACGGATCTGATTGGAGCGCCGGGCCGCCCCGAGCAGCCCTGGACGATCGTCCGGGTGCGCGATCGCAATGAGGCGACGGGCACGTTCGTCAAGGGTTGCGTGGCGCAGCTGCGCCACTCCGTGCTCCGTGACGACAATGTCGGCATCCGACGCGGCCACTGTGGCCGGGCCGCTGAGGACAGGGACGATCCGCGCCCTGCCAAACGTACTGTCGTGCCGAACCTGTCTCGATGGCAGCGCGATCACGGAGATCCCGTGCGCGGCGCATTGCGCCGCTCGCACGAAGTCATTCAGCCCTCCGACGCCGCCAACATGGCGCGCTGAGCCGTCGCGCGCCGTCACCGTCTCGGCGTTCACCTGACCCAGGAGATCGACTTCCAGCGCGCTGTTCAGTGCTGTAAAACGGACGAGTCGCGTGACAGTGGAGGCCGCATGGGTGTATGCAGGCGCCCGGAGTTCGACCGCCGGGTTGAGGTGCACGGCGGAATAGAGCGGCGCATCGCCATAGACAGACCCTGCGATCGAAATGCCGGGATCGATCGCCTTGCGGCTGTTGTCGATTGCGCCGGATTCGACCAGTTGCCAAAGCGCAGGCGTCAGCATGCCACTGTGAACGCCCAGCGCGCGGTGATCGCGCAGTCCCGCCAGGACCGCCGATGGCAGGCTGCCGATCCCTACCTGTATACACGCTCCGTTTGCGACAAGTGGTGCAACATGCGCGGCAATGCGCCGCTCGACCTCGCTGGCGCCCGCGTCGATCGTGTTCGCAAGAGGATATGCGACTTCGATGCTGCTGGCGATCCTCAAATCGGCGGGCCATGGCGCTCCAAACACAACCGGTGCCTGCGCGTTGATCTCGGCCAGGACGCACCGTGCGCGTCGGGCTGCCGCCAGCGCGTAGCCGTGGGAAGCACCGAGATGCAGTTTGCCATCAGGCGCACGGGCGAGGCTGACAAGCACGACGTCAACACCCTCCTCGCCCGTGGCGAAGCCGTTCGCGCATCGCGAATAGTGCACCGTTGACATGTGTGTCGTATGGGTGCGCGCGAGGACTCCGGCGGTGCCCATGCCACCAAATGTCGTGAACGTCGTATTTGGCGGGAATCCTGCGGCACTCGAGAACGGGACACCAAGGAAGATATTCATTCTGCCGTCATGTGCGCCTGATGCGGCCAGAGAGTGCAGTAGCGCGACCGGCTCGGAGGCCATGTGCGAGCACACGATCCGATCGCCCGAACGAACAAACTTGGACCAATCAATACTCGGAACTTCGATGGAGTTCATGCGACAATTTCAAAAATATTTGTACGGACATTTTACGGAACAATAAGGCTTTGTGGGTCAGCCTGAATGTGTTGAAATTCGTCGGTGAGCCCAACCCCCAAGAACCCCAAAAAGCGCACCGCGCCGACAAAGTCGTCGTTACCCAAATTGATCGCGCCTGGCAAAGGTATACGTCGGGTAAAGGCAGGCGAACCGGCTGTCGAGATTTCGGGCCCGCGCTATCTGCAGGTCGCACGCGAACTCACTGCGGCGATCGCCATTGGGCAGTATCAAGTGGGAGATCAGCTGCCGACCGAACTCGAGTTGTGCAAGCACTTCAAGATCAGCCGATTCACAGCCCGCGAGGCGGTCCGTGTGTTGTCGTCGGCCGGGCTGATCACGCGGCGTCAACGAATTGGAACTGTGGTCATCGCCACCCCCGCTGATGCACGCTACACCCATGCCGCGGCCTCGGTCGGTGATCTTCTTCAGTACGCCCAGGACACGGAACTGAAATTGATGTTCATTGGCAGGGTTCCGCTTGCCAAGGACAAGGCCATGCAGTTCGGTGCAGCCGTTGGCGAGGAGTGGGTGTATGCGATGGGCATGCGCCAGGAGAGCGTGCTGACGAGTGCCAAGGGACAGGAAAAGGCCGGCCGGCCAATTTGTATCACCAGGCTTTACCTGAGCCCGGAACTCGGAGGCATTGAGGCGCGCCTGCGCGATCGCAAGACCGCTGTCTATGCCATGATCGAGCGCGAGTACGGCGTGGTTATCCAGCGGGTAGAGCAATACCTGCAGAGTGTGGCCCTGGACGCGGAAGATGCGGCAAATCTTGGCTGCGCCGCTGGGTCCCCGGCGCTGCTGATCGTGCGCCGGTACTTTGATGATCGCGGACGGCTGGTGGAGGTCGCAGAAAACATGCATCCGGGGGATAGATTCATCTACCATATGCAGCTGGGCAAGTAGCGCGTCATTTCTTGTGATGCTCTCCCGCCGTCGCAGGGTCGTCCCAGCATCTTTGACATTGACATATTGGCCGTAAGATCCTATATTGTCCGCACAATTAAAGATCAGCAGACGACGCACGTGCCCCCCATCTCAGAGACCCTGGCGGTCTTCGCGCACAAACTTCGCCTTGAGCAAGTGCCTTCTGACGTGCGCGAGCGCGCCAAACATCTGATTCTTGACGCAATAGGATGCGCGCTTGCGGCCCGTGGCGAAACGTTTGCCATGACGTTCGCCGAGGCGACCCGGTCCCTCTCGACGCCCTTGACGGAAAGCCCGGGTAGCGGTGTCATGGGCTTCGACCAGCGCCTGCCCCTTCGTGATGCCTGCCTGCTGAACGCGATGCTCGCCCATGGGCTGGACTTCGACGACACCCACATTGCTGGTATCGTGCATTTGACGGTCAGCGTTTTTCCCACGCTACTTGGCTTGTGCGGCCAGCGTCGGGCCGATGGTGCGACGATGCTGGCGGCCTACATCGCCGGGCTTGAGGCCGGTTCGCGAATCGCCAGCGTTGCGAAAGGGGGGTTCCACGCGCAGGGCTTTCACCCAACTGGCCTGGTGGGCGTGTTTGCCAGTACCTTGGCGGCCGGGCGCGTGATGGGACTTTCGCCGAGCGCACTCGCCCAGGCGCAGGGTCTGGCGCTGTCCATGGCCAGCGGCAGCTTGCAGTTCATCGAGGATGGCGCGTGGACGAAGCGGCTGCATCCCGGGTGGGCTGCCCAGGCTGCAATCACCGCGACGACGTTTGCAGCCCACGGCGTGCCGGGGCCCACACTGGCATATGAGGGGCGTTACGGGCTGTTCCGCCTGCACCTGAGCGCGGCGGGCCTCGCGGGTGCCGATCTTGCCCTCGCGACCGCCGGTCTCGGCACGGACGGCAGCTGCTCGATCTGGGAACTTGGCAATGTCGCAGTCAAGCCTTTTCCCGTGTGCCATTTTTCGCATGCCTGCGCGGACGCGGCCATTGCCTTGCACCGCGCCGGAGTCGATGTGGCCCGGATTCGCCGCATTGAGGCGCTCGTACCGGCGGGCGTCGTGCAGGCGGTCTGCGAGCCCGTTGGCGCGAAGCGCCGCCCGCAGAGCGACTACGACGCCAAATTCAGTCTGCCCTACGCGATCGCCTGTGGCCTGTTGCGCGGCCGGCTCGGCTTGGAAGATCTTGGCCCCGGGGGGTATTCCGATCCGGCTGCGCTTGCACTGATGGACCGTGTAGTCCATGTGGTCGATGACAAGTCAACCTTCCCGCTGCACTACAGTGGCGAATTGCGCCTTACCATGGATGACGGCACAGTGCTCACGCATCGCGAAGCCGTCAATCGAGGTCATGCCGAGTTGCCGCTGAGTAACGCGCAAGTGCGCGAAAAATTCTTCGACAACGCCGTGATTCACTTTCCGCACCACCACGCACAGTCGATTTGCGAGCAGGTGTTGGCGATGGAGCGACTGAGATCGGTCCAGACTCTGGAGGAGTTGCTTGCGCGGTCCCCGCAGTCCGTCATTGCCAGCGGCCATTCGAGTTCCACGCCATGACAGAAAACGACACGACAAAATTACCGCTGTACGGACTGCGGGTGCTGGCTGTAGAGCAATATGGCGCTGGCCCATTTGGCACCTCTTACCTGGCGGACTTGGGGGCCGAAGTAATCAAGATCGAGAACCACAATGACGGTGGCGACATCGGCCGGCGCATTGGTCCATATTTTTTCAGCGAAACAGACAGCCATTTCTATCAGACGTTCAACCGAAACAAGAAGAGCCTGACGCTGGACCTGAAACATCCGCAGGGGCAGATGGTGTTCCGTAAATTGGCGGCAACAGCCGATGCGGTGCTTGACAATCTCCGTGGTGACTTGCCCGACAAGCTCGGCACAACTTTCCAGGCCTTGAAGGAAACGAACCCCAAAATCGTCTGCGCCCATTTGTCCGCTTACGGACGCCAAGGTACGCGTGCCGCGTGGCCCGGCTACGATTACCTGATGCAGGCCGAGGCTGGTCACCTCTCGTTAACCGGTGAACCCGACGGGCCTCCGACGCGCTACGGACTGTCGATCGTTGACTTGATGACCGGACTTGCCACAGCCTTTGGCCTGCTCGCGGGCGTCATCAAGGCGCGTACGACAGGGGTTGGAATGGAAATTGATACCTCGCTCTTCGACGTGGCACTGCACAACCTGAACTATCCCGGAACCTGGTATCTGAACGCTGGCGTCGTCACCGGCCGGACGGCGCGCAGCGGTCATCCGAGTCTGGTACCGAGCCAGCTTTATCGAACGCAAGATGGTTGGATCTTCATCATGTGCAACAAGGAAAAGTTCTGGAAGTTGCTCGTGACCGAGTTGGGCCACCCGGAGTGGATCATCGACCCGGAACTCTCCAGTTTCGCCATGCGACTGCAGCATCGCGATCGTGTGACGCGGTTGCTTGACACCGCGTTGATGCAGCAAACTACCGCCAGTTGGATGGCGCGCCTTTCCGGGAAGGTTCCTGTTTCGCCGGTGCTTGATGTGGCGCAGGCGCTGGAGAACCCGTTTGCGCGCGAACGCGATGCTGTGCTCAGTTATGAATATCCGGACGGCCGCGTTGCACGCATGGTCGCAAACCCGATTCGGGTGCAGGGGGTCGACTTGCCACAGCGCGCGGCACCGCGAATGGGCGAACATACCGAGGCATTGCTGCGCGGAGCCGGCTTTGACACGGTAGCATTACAGAAACTGAAGGAGTTGGGCGTGATCGCCAGCGACACATAAGGGTGCCCCCCAGCCCAACTTGAAAGTAGTTTAAACCTGCGTCGCAAACTGGCCCAACCATTTTCTGCTTTCATCTGGTGATGCTCGAACGCTACGCTCCATTGGTTGTGGCGCGTGTCGAGCAGACCATACCTAGATCAGCAGAGCGGTGCCAGCACCGCTATCGTCTCGGTAGTGTGTGCTGAAATAGTCGCGGATGACTTCGCTCATGAAGTAGATATGCTCGCGCATCAGCGCCCCGGCGCGTTCGCTCTGGCGCTTGCGGATTGCGTCGACCAGACGATGGTGATCGTCGTGAGAGCGCTGTATCAGCCAGTAGTCATGCCACAGGATGATGCGATCCGACGCAAGGGGAATGTACTGGGCTTGCAGCACCATCTTGTCCGTCAAGGCACTGCCGCTGCCGCGGACGATTGCGCCGTGAAATTGGGAGTTCATCTCGCGGTACTCTGGCAGGTCGGCCGGGTCGAGTTTTTGCTTTCCCAGTATGCGATCGCCGGTCGCCAGGCATTGCCCAAGGATCGCGAGCAATGCCGGATCGATGTCTCGCGCCGCGCATTCCGACGCGGCGTGGGCTTCGAGAACTGAGCGCACACGGTAAACGTCGAGGACCATGTCGACCGAGAATCGGCGCACCTCGAAGCCGCGCTTGGGTTCATAGGTCAGCAGGCCTTCCGACCTGAGCATGGCAAGCGCCGCGCGCACCGGCGTGCGCGAAACCTGCAGCCGTTTGCCGAGCGGTATTTCCTCCAACCGCGTGCCAGGCGCGAGTTCGCCCTCAAGGATTGACTTGCGGAGTTGATCGGCGACGAACTGGGATCGGGTAAGCATGCAGGGAATAAGTGTTTTGACAGCCCGTGAAATTGTAGAATCTATCAAGAATACATAGAATTGATGCGATAGCGAGATATTCGTCAATATCACAATTTTTCGTTAGTTTTCTGATTTTATGTATACTTTAATCGCACGCTTTTAAAACTAACTTGCTGGAGGAGGTATGCCCGGAGCTCTCGACGGTGTGCGCGTACTCGATCTGACCCATGTCCTGAACGGGCCTTTTTGCACAGTGCAACTCGCCCACATGGGCGCCGAAGTCATCAAAGTCGAATACGGCGCAGGCGACCGCTTCAGGCATGCCTGGATGCCCGTGGACGTGCAGCGCGACGGTTATGAGTTCATTGCGGTCAATGCCAACAAGAAGGGACTGACGCTCGACTTGAAGCAAGCCGAGGGTAAGCGCATATTCATCGAGCTGATGAAAAAATCCGACGTCGTCGTCGAGAACTTCACCGCTGGCGCGATGGAGCGCCTCGGGTTGGGATACGAAGCCCTGCACGCGATCAATCCGCGCCTCATCTATGCCTGTTCGCGGGGTTTCGGCGAGAGTGGTCCCTACCGCGACATCCGCGCCAACGCCGCGACCATCTCGGCCATCTCGGGATTCGCCCACGAGAGCATGCGCCTCGCCGGGAAGCCCGGCGCGCGCAGCATTCCGATGGGCGACGAGACGGCGGGCATGTCCATGTGCGTGGGTATCCTCGGCGCCCTCTATCACCGTGAACGGACTGGAGCAGGCCAGAAGGTCGAGGTATCGATGCAGGAAGCCATGCTCGCCTTCATGGTCAGCCAGCTCCACACCCTGTTTGAAGGGGTCGAGGTCGGGCCAAAGCCCAAGCCCTGCAAGGATGGCTACTACGCCTTTCACGTCCGCGACATCACAGACGATCTATGGGGCAGGCTGGTGAAGGCCCTGGGCCAGCCGGAACTCGCTACCGATCCGCGCTTTGATACGCCGGCCGTGCGGCGACGCAATTATCCGCTGGTGGAGGCCACGCTGACCGAGCTCGTCGCTGATTGGACCCGCGCCGAGCTCTGGGAGATGATGGGTGCCCTCGGGCTGTCGAGCGCGCCGCTGCTGTCGGTAGCGGAAAGCGTCGACGATGTGCACCTGAAGGCGCGCGGCGCTTTCGTGACCATCGAACACCCAAAGGCCGGGCCGGTGCGCTTGCTGGCACCGTGGGTTCGGTTTTCTGAGTCTCCCAGCGCCATCACTGCGGCGTCACCCCTGATGGGGCAGCACACCCGCGAGATACTGCGCGACGTGCTCGGTCTGGACGAGCAACAGATCTGCGCGTTGGAGCGGGACCATGTGGTCGCGTCCGCCGACCCACGCGACGCCTGAGACGCGCCTGCGGGTTCACCAATGCAACGGAGGCAAGCGTGAAAGGCCAGGCCTGCATCGTTGGGATTGGCGAGACCGCATTCACACGCGGATCGGGGTGCAGTGTCATGGGCCTCACGGTCGAGGCATCGCTGCAGGCGATTCGCGACGCGGGACTCGCGGCGACCGACATCGACGGCATTGTTTGTCCGTTCGCCCGAAGCATCTTTCCAGAAGCCCTGGCCGCAGAGTTGGGAATCGCGGAGCTGGCGTTTGCGTCGGTCTCGGACATGGGCGGCGCCGGCCCGGTCGCCGCGCTGCAGGTCGCGGCCATGGCGCTCATCAGCGGCGCGGCGCGCAGCATCCTGGTGCCGTATGCCTGGAATGGATATTCGGAGACGCGGACCAGCCAGCGCGGGTTGCCGACCGCGCCGCGCCGCGCGCAATACAGCATGACAGCCGTCACGGAAAACTACCTGATGCCGCAGGGCCTCTTCACGCCGGTGCAGAACTACGCATTGCTCGTCAATCTACACCGGCTGCGCTACGGCACGACCGACGCGGCGGCGGCCGAAGTGGCGCTGACATGCCGTCTCCATGCGCAAAGCAATCCGCGCGCATTCATGCGCGGGCGCGGATTGACGATCAATGAATACCTGAGTTCGCCGATCATCGCCACCCCGTTTCGCAAGCTTGACTGCTCGCTCGAAACCGATGGCGGATGCGCCCTCGTGCTCACGCTCGCGCAGCGCGCGCGCGATCTGCCGCAGGTGCCGGTGACCGTCATGGCCGCGGCCGAGGGGCGGCCGATGCCAGCGGACGACCTGTGCGGGCGCGACGACATCCTCGACATCGGGCTCTCGCGGGCGGCCCCGCGCGCCTTCGACGTTGCCGGCATCTCGCCGGCCGACGTTGATTTCGCTCAGATCTACGATTGCTTCACCTATGTCGTTCTTCTGCAGCTCGAAGCTGCGGGGTTTTGCGGCATCGGTGAAAGCAAGGATTTCGTCCAGGACGGCGCGTTGCACATCGGTGGACGGTTGCCCGTCAATACCCACGGGGGCCTGCTTTCCGAGGCGCACATCGGGGGCATGAATCACATTACCGAAGCCGTGCGTCAGCTTCGGCACCGCGCCGACCTGCAAGTGCCCAATTGCGAAATCGGTGTCGTGACCGGCTGGGGGCACCTGGGCGATGGGGCCATCGCAATATTGCGGAGAGGCGCATGAATTCGGTCACCTGGCCGCAACCACGCGGCGATGCATTGCACGGTGAGTTCTACCGGCATTGCGCGGCGCACGATCTGCGCTTCCAACGCTGTCTGGCCTGCGCACGATGGCGCCACATGCCGCGCAACTATTGCGCGCACTGCGGCTCGGGTGACTGGGAGTGGGCGCAAAGCAGCGGGCAGGGGGTTGTGCGGACCTGGACGGTCTGCCATCGGGCCTTCCATCCCGGCGTTGTGGGTGATCTTCCCTATGTGGTCGCCCTGGTGGAGTTCGAGCCCGGGGTGCGTCTGATTGCCCGCCTCGACCACATCGACGCCGACGCGGTACGGCTCGACCTGCCGGTCGAAATTTGGTTCGACGAAATCGCGCCCGGGATCGTGCTCCCACGGGTCAGGCCGCGCGAAGCAGCCTGAGCCACGCAGCGCCGACCGAAGACACGCGCCACGGCTGCGCCCAATGAGAAGGTGCGCCGTTGAGCTCGGCTGGCCTCAGCCCTTGATACCGGCCTTCTTGATGACCTCGCCCCAACGGTCCGTTTCCTTCTTCATGAAGGGTGTGAAAAGATCCGGGCCGTCCCCGATTACCAGATAGGAAGCAGCCTCGAACCTTTCACGCACGGTCTTGTTCTCAAGCGTCTTCTTGATCGCCGCATTCAGCGTGGCAACCACTTGCCGGGGCGTACCTTTGGGCGCGAAGATGCCATACCAGGCGGGGACCGTGAGCTCCGGCAGTCCGGCCTCGGCCGTCGTCGGCACGTGCGGCGCGGCCCTGATGCGGTTCTTCGTGGTGACGGCGACCAGCCGTATCTTGCCGGCGGCGTCCTGCGGCAATACCGCCGCGGGGCCGGAGAGGAACAAGGCCACATCGTCGGTCATCAGCGCCTGCAGGGCTTGGGGCGTGCCGCGGTACGGCACATGGGTGATATCAATGCCTGCGAGAGACTTCAGCAACTCGGACCCAAGATGGGCCGGCGTCGAATTGCCGCTGGAGCTGTAGTTGAACTTGCCGGGGTTGGCCTTCGCCAGCGCTACGAATTCGCCCAGCGTCTTGGCCGGGGAGTTGATGCTGATGGCGAACAGAACCGGAACCTCAGTGATCAGGTTGACCGGTTCAAAGTCCTTCAGCGGATCGTAAGGCAGGTTGTACAAATGCGGCGCAATGACCACCGCACCGGGTGAGCAAAGCAGCAACGTGTACCCGTCCGGTGCCGCGCGTGCCACCATGGCGGCGCCCACCTGGCCACCTCCGCCGAGGCGGTTCTCGACGATGATGGGCTGGCCGAGGGCGGCCTGCAGTTCGTCCCGCATCAGGCGGGCGTTCACATCGACGGGACCTCCAACCTCCGAGTTGACAACCAGAGTGATTGGTCGCGTGGGAAAGGTCTGGGATTGCGCACCGCTGAACAGCGCGGAAATCAAGGCAACAACCGCAATTTGCTTTTTCATGGATGTCACTCTCTCATCGTTTTCACTGGATTGGGTCGGTGACCTCCGAAGCTTCCAATCGAGTGCACTGGTTGACATGGACTAGCTACCAAACGACGCGCTGCAGCCTGTGATAGGCACAATAAGAATACATGATCCGTTGCATCAACCTGCCGAAAGTTATCCCACATCGGCCTTTTTCTGGAAACTGTTGGCGCGTCGTGGCCCCATCCTAACCCAATTTTGCTTATATGTATACTTGAAAGTGTCTGATTCAATTCTGGAGATTGTTTGATGGTCAATGAAACAGATCCGGCGCGCGCAGAGCCTGGCCAAGACGCGATTGATCCGATCGTGCGCGAAGTGGTGCGTGGCGGACTGCGCGCACTGCAGGCGGAAATGGAGGCGCTGATCGAACGGACGGCGATGTCGGCCTTCATCCGCGAGAAGAAGGACTATTTCGCAGGTGTGTTCGACCCCGAGGGGCAGTTGATTGTGGGTACGAACATCCCGGTCTTTGGAGATCTGATCCGGCCGCTGTTGGACCGGTATCCCACCGAGACCATGCAGCAAGGGGACATCTACTGGTACAACGACTGCTACGCGTCGCTGGGTGCAGTGTCACATTCACCGGATCAGGTGTTCGTCGCCCCAGTATTTGTCGAAGACCGCCTTTGCGGCTTCATCCAGTCGTGGGCGCATTTCACTGACATCGGCGGCATGCGGCCCGGATCGCTGTCTCCTGACGCCATCGACATCTTCCAGGAAGGCACCATCGTGCCCCCCGTGCGCCTGTACGCCGCAGGAGTGCACAACGAGGACGCGTTTCGCATCTTTCAGCGCAACTCGCGTTATCCCGACATGGTCTTGGGTGATACCCGGGCCTCAGTGGCTGCGGTGCGGTTGGGAGAACGGCGCTTGCTGGAGATCTTCGCGCGTTACGGCCGCAACCCGGTGCTTGGCGTGTTCCACTCTCTGATCGCCGAAACGGAAGCGATCATCCGGCGCAGGCTGGGTGAGTTGTTCCCGCGCGGCACCTACAGCTTCGCCGACTACGTCGACACCGACGGCCACGGCAACGGTCCCTTCGGCGTGCGTCTCGATCTGATCTCGGAGGGCGACCGTTTTCGGATCGACGCCACACGCAGCGACGACCAGGCCAAGGGTCCCATCAATTATCTGATGCACCCGGACGTGCCGGGAATGATCCTCGGCATCTATCTGTTGTCGACCGAGAAGGACAGCATGCTCAACGAGGGCGCGGCGCGCGCCATAGACAGTGTCGCGGTCCGGCCGGGCAGCATTTTGCAGCCGCGGTTTCCCGCGCCGCTCGGCCAGCGCGGCGTCACCCTGGTGCGGGTCATCAACAGCTGCTGTGGACTGGTCGGCGTCGCGACTGGCGGGCAGTCTGTGGCGGCGAACAATGCCTACGCCCTTTACTATATGCGCGGCAGCAAGAAGAATGGCGAGACGTTCCTGCTGGTCGATGGCGTCGCAGTGGGCTACGGGGCACGGCCGCTTTCCGACGGGATCGATGCCGTGTATTTCGTCGCGCAGGAGAACTATCCTGCCGAGTTCCTCGATCTCAGTTATCCGGTACGACTGTTGCGCTACGAGATCAAGTGCGATTCATCGGGGCCGGGGCGCTGGCGCGGCGGCGCAGGGGTGATCCGCGAGATCGAGTTCCTGGGCGAGGAGGCGATGGTCTCCAACCGGATCGACTGCAACGACTTTCCGCCCTGGGGCATCAATGGCGGCATGAATGGCGGCCGGGGCCAATGTTCGGTCAACCCGGGCCGGCCTGATGCGCGTGTCCTGCCGCCCATGTGCGATGGCGTCATGCTTCGGCGCGGAGACGTGTTCCGGATCGAAACCGGCGGCGGCGGCGGCTGGGGCCATCCCTTCGATCGCGAGGCTGAGCGCGTGCAGATGGACGTGCTTGGTGGATTCGTAAGCCAGCAGAGCGCCGAGCGCGACTACGGCGTGGTTCTGGTGGGTGATGGCATGGAGCTCGACGCCGAGGCGACGCGCTGGCTCAGGGCGGAGCGCCGCCCGCCGGTCAAGATGTTCCATCGAGGTGAATACACGGAGGGATTCCAGTGACTGATCGAAGCAGTGCTGCCGCGCGTCCGGTGCGCTCCGCTGGCGGCGCCGTCTTGATCGGCGTGGACGTCGGCGGAACCTTCACTGACGTCGTCATGATCGAATCGGCATCCGGCCGGACGATGTCGGCCAAGGTGCCGACCACTCCCGAAGACCAGTCGATAGGCTTCGTCAACGGCATTCTGAAGATCCTGGCGGACAACGGTGCCGACGGTTCGGCCGTCTCGCAGGTGTTGCACGGCACGACGGTGGCGACCAACGTCATCCTCGAAGGCAAGGGCGCGGCGGCGATCCTGATCACCAGCCGTGGCTTCCGCCACGTGCTGGAGATCGGCCGGCACGACATCCCGCGCAAGGCCAACATGTTCTCGTGGGTCAAGCCGGCGCGCCCGGTTCACCCGAAGGACATTTTCGAGATCGCCAGCCGGACCGAACCCGATGGCAGTGAATTACATGCGGTCGACCCCGACGAAGTTCGCGCACTCGCGCGCAAGCTGCGCGCGCTTGGCCGACGTGAGATCGCAGTCTGCCTGATGCATTCCTACGCCAATCCCGCGCACGAGCGCCAGGTGCGCGACCTGGTGCTCGAGGTCGTACCCGATGCCCTGGTCTCGATATCCTCGGAGATCCTGCCGGTGTTCCGGGAGTATGAGCGGGCGATGGTGACCATCCTGAACATCTACGTCATGCCCGCAGTCGCCTCCTACGTGACCCGGCTGGAGCAACGCATGCGCGACTGCGGCATCACCGCGCCGCTGCTCCTGATGAAGTCGAGCGGCGGTGTGACCGGAGCCGAGACTGTGCGCAGAGAGCCGGTGCAGACGGCGCTCTCGGGTCCCGCGGCCGGCGTCATTGGCGCGACCCAGGTCGGCATCGCTGCCGGCTTCGAAAATATGGTCACCATCGACATCGGTGGTACCTCAGCCGACGTCGCCTTGATCCGCGCCGGCAGGCACGGCGTCACCAATCGTGGTCGCATCAGCAATTGGCCGCTACACACGCCCATGATCGACATCACCACCATCGGCGCTGGCGGCGGTTCGATTGCGCGTGTCTCGCCCGGCGGCGGGTTGATGGTCGGGCCGGACAGCGCGGGGGCAGCGCCGGGGCCGGCCTGCTACGGCCGTGGCGGCGTCGAGCCGACGGTGACCGACGCCAATCTGGTGCTCGGGCGGGTGTGTTCGTCGCTGCTGGATGGCAGCTTTGCGCTCGACCGGCAGGCCGCGCGCGAGGCCATCCGCATGCGTGTCGCCGAGCCTCTGGGTATTTCGGTAGAGCGCGCGGCTGAAGGGATTCTGGAAGTCGTCAACAACGCCATGGTCGGGGCAATCCGGCAGGTTTCGGTCGAGCGCGGTCACGATCCGCGCGACTTCGCGCTGCTCGCCTTCGGCGGGGCGGGCCCAATGCACGGCGGCTCGATGGCGCGCCTGCTGGGCATGCGGACCATCATCGTGCCGCCTGCGCCGGGCGTGCTTGCAGCCTTTGGCTTACTGGTCGCCGATATCCGTACCGACCTGTCACGGACCTGCTTCGAGCCGCCACCCGACTATGACATCGCACGCATCCAGGGCATCTTTGCGGAGGTCGATGGACAGGCCATGGCGTGGCTCGCCGCCGAGGGGGTGCCCGCGGACCATCGCGAAACCGGGTGGCAGGCCAGCTTTCGTTATGCGCATCAGGGCTTCGAGCTGACCGTCCCCTGGTCGGGCAAGGTCGCGACGGAACAAGCCTTGCACGCCACCATCGCCGAGTTCCACACCTTGCACCAGCAGCTTTATACCTTCGCTCAGACCGACACGCCGGTGGAGCTGGTCACGCTCCACGTGACTGCGATCGGTCGCCTGCGGCGGCCGCAGGCGAGCAGCGCACCTGTGGCGCAGGCCAGCCTGCGGCCGGCGCCTGTGGCCCGTGAGACGATGATCGTCGACGGGATTGGCCACGACAGCCCGGTCTACAAGCGATCGCATCTGGCCGTCGGGGCCGTGCTGCACGGCCCGGCGATCGTCCTTCAGCTTGATAGCACCACGACGCTGTTGCCGGGGCAGGTGGCCCGGGTTGCGCTGTCGGGTGCCCTCATCATCACGGAGACCTGAATCCATGCCCAAGGTGCGCGTACCCGACATCCGTATGCACTGCGAGGCGGTCAGGGAAGGACCGACGTTGTCGATCGCGACCGAAGGGGCGCGAGCCGTGCGCGCCTGCGTCCGGCACCTGCAACTGCCAGCGCGGCGTGTCCGATGCATCCATAACGACCATCGCGGCATCGGCGATGGCGACTCTCCCGATTGCGCGTACGCGATCGAGCAACTCGCCGATGGTCTGGCTGTACGGCCCGGCCTCCCGCGCACAGTCCGCTGCCGTGTGCAAGGCAGTGGCGCGCGAGGGCCTGGCGGCGCCCAAGGTACGGGAGGTGCTGCGCGGGGCCTACTTCAACATGCGCTCGATCGGTGCCGCCGGGGGCGACCGGATCGTCTGCGACAAGGCGCGGCAGTGTGGTCGGTTCATCCGAGAAAGCAACATCGAGGCCGGGTGAGTTGCGTGGAAGGCTGAGCACGATGAACAACGCGCCGGATGCGGTGGCGGCCGAGATTGGCCTGCCGGAAATGACCATTCCCGTGTTTGGCATGTGTGTCGGATATCCGGATGCCGAGGCAAGCAGAGCGGTCAAGCCCCGGCTGCCGCAGCAGGCTGTGCTGCACCGGGAACGGTACGACTCGGAGGTGCAGCACGAGGCGATCGAGCAGTATGATCGCAATCTCATTGACTTCTGGATGTCGCAGGGCGGCAGTCCTTCGACGTGGACCGACGCCGTGGCGCGGCGGGTCAGCGGCCTGGCGGTAATGAATGGCCGCGAACGCCTGCGCCAGATCGTGACCAGTTTCGGATTCAATCTCCGGTGAGGCGCCATCGGCAAGAACCAGGGCTTATGAAGGTGACACCTGTTGGTAAATCGTCGGCCTCGGCATTCGTGCGCATGCTCACCGGTGCGAGCTGCGTGATCGGAGAACGCTTTTCCGCAACCGGCTTCTGGCCCACTTTCGCGGCGCGCTTTGGCGTCTCGCGCCGGGTCGGCGGCTACGGGTCCACCGAAACCAATCTGGTGTTCAATGCGGACGATGGCTGGGACGTTCCGGGCAACATGGGATTCGCGACTGAAGGCTTCGAGGTCGCCGTGGTCGATGCGCAGGACCAGCCCGTACCGGCGGGAACAGCAGGCGAACTGGTGGTGCGCAGCCAGGTGCCCTTCGTTCATTTCCTGTGTTACTGGGGCAACCCGGGCGCGAGCGCGAGACCCGACGAGATCTGCGCCTTCCTTGAGTCGCGTCTGGCGCGCTTCGCCATCCCGCGCTACCTCGAGTTGTCCGACGCGTTGCCCTTGACGGATACCGGAAAGGTGAACCGGTCGAAGCTGAAGGAACGTGGTCTCACTGCGGCCACCTGGGATCGGGAAGCAGTCGGGGGGGAACCGCATGTCCATCGCTGACGTCGGCGCGATCGTCGGCATCGGCGAAACCGCATATACCAGGGGGTCGGGGAAGTCGGCCACCGCCCTGCAGATGGAGGCTGCCCTCGTCGCCATTGCCGACGCCGGCATCACGCCGCGCGACATCGACGGCATCGTCACCTGCTCGACGGGCCCGGTTGTGGCGGAGGACTTCGTTACCAACTTCGGCATTCCCGACCTGCGACTGTCGGCCCATGTCCGCATGGGCGGTGCCAGCTGCGTGGCGGCCTTGCAGACCGCGGTCGCGGCAATCGCCGTGGGCAGTTGCCGTTACGTGCTGATTCCGGTCGGCCGCAACGGTTATTCGGAAGTCAGGACTGATGCACGCATGAAGGAGATGCCGCAGCTTGACGTGGTCGCCGAGTTCGAGGGACCGGTGGGTTCACTCGCGCCGGTCCAGTATTACGCGGTCATGGCGCGCCGCCACATGGAGCTTTACGGCACGACCTCTCGCCAGTTGGGGCGCATCGCGGTTGCGACCCGACGTCATGCCGCGCTGAACCCGCGTGCGCTGATGACGGCTCCAATGCGCATCGAGGACCACCAGCAGTCGCGCATGATCTCCGACCCCTTGCGTCTGCTCGATTGCTGCATCGAGAGTGATGGCGGCGCCGCCATCGTCGTGACATCGGCCGACCTCGCGCGCAGGACCCAGTCCCGGCCCGCACTCATCATGGCGGTGGCCGAGGGCCATCCGGACTCGCCCAGCGCCATCACCCAGCGCAGCGACATGACCGTGCTGGGCATCGCCAAGGCCGCGCCCCGCGCCTACGAGATGGCGGGGCTCGGGCCCGGCGACATCGATGTCGCGGAACTCTACGACTGTTTCACCTATACCGTGCTGTGCCAGCTCGAGGACCTCGGGTTTTGCCGCAAGGGCGAGGGCGGCGCTTTCGTCGACAGCGGTGCCATCGAGCTGGGTGGGCGCCTGCCGGTCAATACCCATGGGGGCCTGCTGTCGCAGGCACACGTGTCCGGAATGAACCACGTCGTCGAACTGGTGCGGCAGTTGCGCGGCATCGCCGGTGCGGCCCAGGTGCCGGATGCACGTATCGGCATGGTCACTGGTTATGGCGATCTCGGCGACGGTTCTATCGCCATCCTGCGAAGGTGGGCATGATGGCGGGTGCGCAAACCGCAGCGCAGTCGCCGGTGATCCAGCGCGAATCGCAGCCCTACTGGGATGGTCTGCAGGCGCGTCGTCTGCTGATCCAGCGCTGCGCCTCCTGCGGCTGCCTGCGGCACTACCCAAGGCCGGTGTGTTCGGCCTGCTGGTCGATGGCTGCAGACTGGGTCGAGGCCTCAGGCAAAGGCGTGGTTCATACCTGGACCGTGGCGCACCATGCGTTCCACAAGTCCTGGCGGGACCAGTTGCCGCTGGTACTCGTCACCGTGGATCTGGACGAAGGGGTCCGTATCCACGCACCGCTGCGTGGGCCAGGTACCACGGCCCTGCGCATCGGCCTTCCCGTGCGCCTGATCTTCGAGAGCACCGACGGCCAGACGCTGCTGCCGGCGTTCGAGGCCGCCGATCTGTAGCACCGGACTTCTTGCGCCACTCATAATCCTTTTGAACGTTGGCGGTACTCTCCCTGCAGACTGGCATTTTGCGACGGGTTCGCCGAACCCTGATGAACTTTCATTCGAATCCAACTCCCATCCATTGGCGAGGTCCTGATGCACGAACCTGATTTCTCTCCCTTCACCCGGCTGCTGCAAGAGGCGCCGCCTCAACCCGAACGCAATCTGCCCGCGCTGGTGGAGCGTCAGGCGCGCGTGCAAGGGCAGCGTGTGTATGTCACGGTACAGCATCGTACGGTGACCTTTGCCGATTTTCGTGACCAGGTCGCCCGATTTGCCGGCACTTTGCTCGCCGCCGGGGTGTCCCCGGGTGACCGCGTGGCAATCATGTGCCGCAACCGGATGGAGTTTCTGACCACCTTTTTTGGAACGGTCTGGTTGGGCGCCATTGCAGTACCGGTCAACACCGGCCTGCGCGGCAGCCAGCTCGCGCACCAGTTGGTCGATTCAGGTGCGCGCCTGCTCATTCTCGATGGTGACCTGGTGGGCTGCCTTTTGCGGGTTGTCGCCCCGAACTTGAAAAAGGTCTGGTTGCTGGACCTCGCGGTCGGGGAACTGCCCGATGGCGTCGATATTGGCCCGCTACCGCCGCCGGCGGCCCCGGTGCCGTACAAACCGTCGTCTTCCGAGGTCACGTGTGCGATTCTCTACACCTCGGGTACCACCGGGCCATCCAAGGGGGTGGCCTACCCGGCGGACCAGCTTTTCTGGTGGGCGGCCGTGATGGGCGCGATGATGAAAAGCACTTCGGACTCGGTCATCTTCACCACTCTGCCACTGTTCCACATTCATGCCTTGTCGACGTCGGTCCAGCCCTTTGTCAATGGCAGCCATTGCGTCATCATGGAGCGTTTCTCGGCTTCGCGCTTCTGGATGGAGGCGGTTGAAGCGAAGGCGACCCACGCATGCCTGATCGGCGCCATGGGAAACATCCTGCTGGCGCAGCCGCCATCACCACTGGACAAGGCGCACGGGATTCACACGGTATTCGCGTCCAGCATTCGCAGCAGCGTGTGGACGGAGTTCACTGTGCGATTCAACCTGCCGCGGCGTGTCGGGGGGTACGGATCGACGGAAACGAATGCCGCGTTTTTTGCGCAGAACGGTTGGGAGGTCCAGGGCAATATGGGCCGGCCCGTACCTTTGTTCCAGGCCGACGTCGTCGATGCGCACGATGCCACGGTGCCGGCCGATGAACCCGGTGAACTGGTCTTGCGCAGCAACGTGCCGTTTGCGTTTGCCAGTGGTTACTGGGGCGCACCCGACGCAACGCTATCGGCCTGGCGCAACTTCTGGTTCCATACCGGGGACATCGTCGTGCGCAATCGCGATGGCATATTTCGTTTTGTGGGCCGGCTCAAGGAGTCGATTCGCCGCCGCGGCGAGAACATATCGGCCTGGGAAGTGGAGCAGGCAATCTTGAGCCACGGAAGTGTTTCCGACTCGGCGGTTTTCGGCGTGCCGTCCAGCATCGGCGATGAAGACGTGATGGCCGTGGTCGTGATGCGCGAGGGCTGCAGCGTCGAACCCGAGGACTTGTTGCGCCACCTGGACAAACGGTTGGCGTACTTTGCCATCCCCCGCTATGTCGAGTTCATGGCGGCATTGCCGCTGACGGAAAACGGCAAGATCAAGCGTACCGAGCTTCGCCAGCGTGGCGTCACAGCTTTCACCTGGGACCGCGAAGTCGTCGGCTACAAGGTAACAAGGTAACAAGGTAACAAGGCAGGCTGGCAGGGCGGCCACTTGAATATTCGTTGGCGCGCGCACTGCTGGCCGGTCGACCGCAGGTGCGCTGGTCGATGCCGTGTCTTCAATCGGGTGACACCCGAATGCCGGCTTGCTTGACAACCTTGCCCCATACCTCGAATTCACGCTTCAGGTAGTCCTTGAATTTGGAAGAGTCATAGGCACGCACGTTGAAGCCCTGCGATTCCAGTTGCTTGGTCACGTCAGGCCGGTTCAACGCGGCGCGCGTCTCGGCGTCTATGCGGTCAATGATGGCCCGCGGAGTCTTGGAGGGCACGTAGGTCCCGAAGTAGGCAGGTGCGCCCAGTTGCGGATAACCCGTCTCGGCTGTCGTCGGGACGTTCGGAACCGATGCAGAACGCTGCGTTCCGGTTATTGCAAGCAAGTTGAGCTTGCCCGCCTGCGCATGCGGAATCACCGCGCCGGGGGTGCCGGTGTACATCGAAATCTCGTTGGCCATCAGGGCCAGGACCGCCTGCGGCTGCCCCCGGTACGGTACATGCAGCATGTCGATGCCGGCGATCAGTTTCAGGGACTCACCGACCATGTGGGCCGGCCCACCCGCTCCGGTGGAGGCGAACGTCAACTTGCCAGGATCCTTCTTCGCTTTCTCCACCAACTCGCCCAATGTCTTGGCGACGCTTGGATGGGTGGAGATGATCACAGGAACCTCGACGCACAACGTAACCGGCTCAAAGTCCTTGTTCACGTCGTAGGGCATCGACTCCATCGTCAGAGGCGAGATGAGCATCGGGCCCGCGCCCGTCAAGAGGATCGTGTAGCCGTCCGGCTCGGCCTTTGCTGCTACGGCAGCTCCGGTCCGGCCGATCGCCCCATCGCGGTTCATGACCACCACCGATTGCCCGAGGGCCATCTGCAGCGGTTCCCGGATCGCCCGCGCGACAATATCCGTCGGCCCGCCCGGCGCTGAATTGACCAGGATGGTGATCGTGCGTGTTGGGTAGGTCTGCGCGGAAGTCATGGGGGCCATGATCAACTGCGCGAACACGGTCGCAACTAGAAAAGCCAATACGCGCATGGTGTACTTCTCCGAAAGATCGTAGATGGGGTGGATGATGAGTTCAGATGGAAATCATTCGAACACGGTGGTGCGTCGCAGCGTGCGGCCCTCGGTCGGTTCGAACGGTGCTCGCGCATGGCACAGCAGCAGGTTGTCCCAGATCAGCAGGTCGCCGACCTTCCACGCGTGGGCGTACTCGAGATCGTGCTGTTGTTCGGCGTAGTCCCACAGTTCGGACAGCAACCGATCGCCGTCGGCGCGTTCGATACCCGAGAAGTCGACGGTGGTAAGTGGCACCACCCACAAGGCCTGCTTGCCGGTTTCCGGTTGGGTCCAAAGCAGAGGTTGCCAAGCGCGGCGCGCCTTCGCTGCGGCTGCGGTGTGATCCACGCGCCCGGTCTTGGACACACCGGCATAGTCCAGCATGTGCAGGCACTTCACGCCGCGCGCGCGCTCGCGCAGATCCGCCGGCAGGCGATCCGCCAGGACCACCGAATCGCGGAACTTGGTGGCGCTTCCGGAGGCCGGGATTTCCATGGCATACAAGACGCCCGCCTTGCAGGGACGCTCGTTGAAAAGGTGGTCGTGGTGGTAACTCAGTTCCCCAGTCGGGACCTGGCCGTCTTCGCGCGTATTGGAGAAGTAGTAACCCTTGCCGCCCATGTCGCTTTTGTAGGCCTTGGAGGAGTACAACTGGCCGAATATCTCGGTGAACCGGATCTGCGCGTCCTGGCTCAGGCCCGGCTGCCGAAACAGCAGCAGGCGACAACGAGACAGCGCTTGGCGCAGCGCAGCGGCGGCGGATTCGTCGACCATCGTGCCTACGTCGATGCCGGTCACTTCAGCTCCGACGTGGGTTGACAAGGGGCGAAACTCGATCATGCTGCGTCAGGTTTTGGCCGAGTCTATTGCTTTGTCCGGTCAAATGCAAGGTTTCGCATTTTTGTGAGCACGTAAGCGCACTCTTGAATTCACTGCACCATATTTCGACAATGCTAAAAGTTGCGCCTGTTGCCCGCAGTCGGCCACCCGCTCGATGGCCGATCAGGGAATACCCTGTGGCCTCGTAAAACCGAAACCTCTGCATTTTGTAGTACTCTAGAAGGCTTGTGTTTCGGCGGCGCGATGTGAGCAGCAATTGGGCCGATCGCCGTCCCCATCGCCGGGTCGCGATGGTGTCCACCAGGCTTTGCCCGGCCGCGGCAGTTCTGCACAACGAATTGCCGCCTCTGCCAATTGACGGTAGTGGCAACGAGGTGCAATTCTTGGTGCGAGCGACCAGGGCATGCCCCGTGCAGTCCCGTACCAGTTATGACAACCCTTGTCTTGGAGAAACGAATGCGAAGAGTGCGCGAAAGCTGGTGGGCCCGGCGGACATTGCTCGGGCGCGGCGTGACTTGGGCGATTGCTGCGCTGGTTGCCGTTGGCTCGCCAACCAGCGTTGCGCAGGCCCAGCCCAAATCGACCTTGACAGTAGCGCTGGGTGCCGATCTTGTGTCGGTTGATCCGCACAAGCTGGTTTCAGGAATCGACCATTCATTTTTCGCCAACGTCTTCGAGAGCTTGTTCGCGAACGACGCCCGGGGCAACCTGGTTCCGGCGTTGGCAGAGTCTGTGAGCGTCAGCGCCGACGGACTGGTGCATGATTTCAAGCTCCGCCCGAACGTCAAATGGCACAACGGAGATGCTTTCACGGCCGATGACGTTCGGTTCAGTTGGCAGCGCTCGATTGATCCGGAAATCAAGAACCCGCGCGCCAGTGTGGTTGCCGCCAAGATTCGCGATGTCGAGATTGTCGATCCCCTGCGGGTCCGTCTTCACCTCAAGCAACCGGATGCCAGTCTGCATGAGAATATGGTGACGTATTTCTACTTGGCACCGAAGAAATTGATCGAGCGCGTCGGCAATGACGAGTTCGGCAAGGCGCCGGTCGGTACGGGTCCGTTCCGGTTCGTGGAGCGTAAGCCGCGCGAGTTCACCCGGTTGGCAGCCTTCGAAGGCCATTGGGGGCGGGTTCCCAAGGTTGCCGAAGTGGTGCTGAAGGTCGTGGCCGACGACCAGACCCGGATGGCGCAGATCCAGACCGGTGAGTCGGACATCGTCACCTCGGTGCCGCTGGTGTTCGGCTCCCGCATGCAGGGCGCCAGGGATTTCACGATCATTCGGGTGCCCAGCTTCGGCAATGCGTTCATGGTGATCAACAACCGCGGCAACAACCCGGACTTGAAGAAGCCCGACGTGCGCCGGGCGCTGAACATGGCGATCAACCGCGAGACGCTGGCCAAGGCGCTGACCTTCGGTTTCGCGACCCTGCATGAATCACCCTGCACGCCAGGCATGATCGGCTGCGACGTCAAGTTCACCGATCCCTACAAGTACGATCCAGCAGCGGCTCGGGCATTGCTGACCAAGGCGGGCTTCGATTTCAACCGGCCGATCAAAGTGGTTGGTCCGGCCACTGGCCGGGTGACCCAGGGCAAGGAAACGGTCGAGGGCATCGCCCAGTTTCTGAATGCCGCCGGGGTCAAGACCACGATCGAGATCTTGGAGTACGGGACATGGGCGACGACCGCGTTCGCCAAGGAGAAGAACCCTGAGATCGATCTCTATTTGCTGGCAGCGCCTGACGCGAACCGCGATTCCGGACCGCGTCAGTTGCGTACCCTGAAGACCGGCGAGGCGATGTCTTTCTATTCCGACGCATCGCTGGATCAGGAACTCACAAAACTCGGCACCATGCCCACCCTGGCCGCCTATGAGGAGCAATCGCGCAAGGTGTTCCGTCTGATCCATCAACAGTCAGCGATGATTCCGCTCTGGGCCTATGACTCCATCTATGCCGTACGCTCCAATGTGAAGTACGAGCCGTTCAGGTACATCACCTGGCCAATTCTCTGGTACGCGGAAAAGGCGCCGAAGTGATGCGCAGGCCCATGGCCGCAGTCCGGGGGGCTGGTTGAGCGTCTATCTGGTCAAGCGGCTTGGCCAGGCGCTGGTCACGCTGTTGTTTCTGACGCTGATGGTTTTTGCGCTGGCGCGTTTGACCGGTGACCCGGCGCCGCTGGTCCTGCCAACTGAAGCGACGGCCCAGGACGCACAGTTCTTTCGCCAGCAGTATGGATTGGACCGGTCACTGCCTGAGCAGTATTTGATATTTCTCGGCAATATCTCGCGCGGTGATTTTGGCGTCTCATTCCGCTATCGGGAGCCGGCGATCGGTTTCGTCATGGCCGGACTTGGTCCGACCTTGCGGCTGACTGGTCTTGCTATGCTCCTGGCGGTTGTGGTTGGCCTGGGGCTCGGCATTTTGGCCGCCGTCTCGCGCAATGTGTGGATCGACCGGCTCGTCAATCTCTACGCCAGTTTTGGTCAGGCGGTGCCCAGCTTTTGGCTCGGCCTCATGCTGGTCATCTTGTTCTCCATCAATCTACCCTGGTTGCCGTCGTCTGGCCACGGCACGGCATGGCATTATGTCCTGCCGGTGATCACCTTGTCGGTATTCGCGTCGGCATCGATAACCCGCCTGACACGGGCGAATATGGCAGAGGCCATGCAAAGCGACTTTGTCCATATGGAGCGCGTGCTTGGTCTGCCCGAAACCAATATCGTACTGCGCCACGCGCTACGTAACGCTTCGCTGCCCATCGTCACCTATCTCGGATTGCAGTTTGGCCTGCTGCTGGGCGGCGCAATCGTGACAGAACGGGTGTTCGCCTGGCCTGGTCTTGGTCAAATCATCGTCGATGCGATCCTGCACCGGGACTATCCGGTGATCCAGGCGACAGTGCTCGTCACGGCTGTGATGTTCATGCTCATCAATCTCGCTGTGGACGTGACGTGCATGGTGCTTGATCCGAGGTTGCGGGTTTGAGCGCCATCGAACAGGGGGCGGGTGGGCGCGGTCGGCCACCGATGCTGGCACTGGCGTGTTGCGTGCTGCTGGTGATCGTGGCTGTTCTCGGCGACATCGCGACGCCTTATGCCAAGGACTTCGCCGATCTCTCGGCCACCTTGGCACCACCATTTTGGCAGGATGGCGGCTCGCTGGCCCATCCGCTAGGGACCGACACGCTCGGACGCGACCTGCTGAGTCGCTTGATCGCCGGCACGCGCATCTCGCTGTTGACAGCGGGCGCCGCGATCTTCGTCGCCGGCACGATTGGCGTATTGCTGGGTCTCTTGGCCGGTTACGCCGGTGGTTTGGTGGATGCGATTGTCATGCGGGCGGTCGACGCCTTCCTGGCACTGCCTTTCATTCTGATGGCGCTCGCCCTCGTCGCGGCGCTGGGTTCGGGGGTCGAAAACATCATCCTGGTCATGATCGTGACCAACTGGGCGCGTTATGCCCGGCTGGTTCGCAGCGAGGTGCTGAGCATCAAAGAGCGTGATTTCGTTACCCTTGCGCGCATCGCCGGTCTCGCTCCGCATCTCATCGCATTCCGCCACATCCTGCCCAATGCGCTGAATTCGATCACGGTCCTGGCTCTGCTCGATGTCGGTCGGGCGATCATCCTGGAGTCCTCGCTTTCGTTCCTGGGCCTTGGCATTCAGCCACCGGAGGTGTCGTGGGGCCTGATGCTGGCCGACGGCAAGGCGTACATGTCGTTCGCCTGGTGGATCACGACGTTGCCCGGCCTGACAATTGTCGCCACGGTCATGGCATTCAATGCGCTGGGCGACTGGCTGAAGCTGCGCTTCGATCCGCGGGCCGCGTTATGACCAGTAGAGAGCCGCCGCTAATCAGCACGACCGGACTGGGCGTCGTCTATGGCAAAGGGGCCAACCCGGTGCGTGCCGTCGCCGACGTCGCCTTCACGGTCCTGGCGGGCGAAATCGTCGGTATTGCCGGGGAGTCCGGAAGCGGCAAGAGCACACTGTGTGCCGCGCTGATCCGTGCCCTGCCACGCGCCGCCTTGTTGTCCGGCGAAGTGCAATATGGCGGCCGGGATCTCTACGCAGTATCGCCTGGTGAGTTGCGGCGATTGCGCCAGCGGGAACTGGCCATGGTCCTGCAGAACCCGATGACGTCGCTCGATCCGATGTTCACCATTGGTGATCAGCTCACCGAGGTGCTGCAGGTTCGCGATAGCGGGGGCGATTTGCGCGCCAAGGGCATCGCCCTGCTGCGCCGGGTTCACCTTACGGCACCGGAGTTGCGCTGGAGCCAGTATCCGCACCAGTTGAGCGGAGGCATGAAGCAGCGTGTCCTGATCGCGATGGCTGCCGCTTCCGCTCCCCGGCTGCTGGTGGCGGACGAACCGACCTCGGCGCTGGATGCGACGATCCAGGAGGAAATCCTGCTACTGTTGCGCGATGTGCGCGACGCCCATGGCACGGCCGTCATCATCGTGTCGCACGACCTCAACGCATTGCGGCGCGTTTGTGATCGCATCGTCATCATGTACGCCGGGCGCGTCGTCGAGGATGGCCCAACCGAGGCGGTGTTTTCTGCGCCACGTCACCCCTATACCCGGGGCCTGATCGCCTCGTTGCCGCACCTGGAGGACAACGATATTGTCCTGTCATCAATCCCGGGCCAGGTGCCAGACCTGACCCGGCTGCCGGATGGATGTGCCTTCGCTCCGCGTTGTACCGATGTGCTGCCGGCATGTGGTCTGCAGCAGCCTTTGTCCAGCGGCGCAGGTCATCGTGTGTTCTGCTGGATGGCAGAGGTGTCCTCTTGACTGATGGCAAGCCGATGGTCGAGGTCACGAACATCCGGCGCGAATTCGCGTTGCCGCGGCACAGCCTGTTTGCGCCGCCGCGCCGGGTCGTCGCTGTCGATGGCGTCTCGTTCAGCATTTCCCGCGGCGATACTTTCGGCTTGGTCGGTGAGTCCGGGAGCGGCAAGACCACTGTGGCCCGGATGCTGCTGAAACTCGATCTCCCCAGCGCCGGCAACGTGCGGTTCGAAGGCAGTGACATATTCACCCAGGACAGACGGCAGGAACGAATCTACCGGCGATCCGTGCAAGCGGTATTGCAAGACCCCTATGGCGCGCTGAGCCAGCGGATGCAGATCGGCAGCATTGTGGCCGAGCCGCTCCGCGCCCAGGGGCTGGCGCGTGGCGAGGCCCTGGCAGCGGCCGGCCGGATGCTGGAAGCGGTTGGCCTTGGCGCCGATACGCTGAACAGGTATCCGCACCAGTTCAGCGGCGGGCAGCGACAGCGTATCGCGGTGGCGCGTGCGTTGTCGGTGGAGCCCAAGGTGCTGATCCTCGATGAACCGGTCTCAGCGCTCGATGTCTCGGTCCGAGCTCAGATCCTTGGCCTGTTGCGCGAGATGCAGCAAAGACTGGGTCTTACCTATCTTTTCATCGGTCACGACCTGGCGATCGTGAAATATATGAGCACCCATGTCGGTGTCATGTATTTCGGGCGTATCGTCGAGATCGGCCCGGCTTCTGCTTTGTTCGGGCGGCCCCTGCATCCGTACACTCGCAAGCTGGTGGCAACCGCGAAGGGCCGCCAGAAGTTGGGGGAGGTACGTCTGACCGGGGAGATGCCGAGCCCTTTAGCGCCGCCCAGTGGCTGCCACTTTCGCACCCGTTGCGCTTTCGCTGCCGAACGGTGCGCGGCTGAGGCGCCGGTGCTGTCCGAACTGAAGACCGGCCACAGCGTGGCCTGCCATTTCGCCGCCGAGCTCCCAGAGCCGGCATGACCATTTGAAAAAGGAGAGTCGAACATGAACAAGCAAAGCGAGATTCCCGAGATACTTCGCAGGTGGCCCGGCCATACCGGCAATTGGGGCCGCTGGCCGAACGATCGTGGAACGTTGAATTTGCTGACCCCCGAGGTGGCGCTGCGCGGCGTTCGAGCGGTATGCACCGGCCAGACCATTCCCTGCGCCCGTCCCCTGGAAACGAAGGATCCGATCCGCGACACGCCGACTGCCGTGCACCAGATGCTCACCGCCGGCAAGTGGGACAAGGACCCGGCGCGCAACGTGCAGTCGGCCAGCGACAGTATCCAGTTTCGCGTGCACGGCATGATCAACACGCATATCGATGCCTTTTCCCATATCGGCTACGAAGGTTATGGTTTCAACGGGCGACCGTTCGCAGACATGGTGAGCATGGAGGAGGGCGCCAAGCTCTGTGACATCACCGATATGGTCTCGATCGTCACCCGCGGCATCTTCGTCGACGTGGCGCGGGCGCGGGGTGTTCGCCACCTTGCACACGGTGATTCGGTCAAACCCGAGGAGGTGGCCGAGGCGGCGAAGAAGTTGCAACCGGGTGACGCCATCGTCATTCGCCTCGGTTGCACACTTAGCGGTGGTTTGCCCCCGGCGCCGGAAAGCCCCGACAAGCACGGTACCTGGGCTGGCCTGCACGCCGATACCATCGAGCTTCTCGCCAGCAAGGACGTCAGTGTGATCGCATCAGACTCGGTCAGCGACACGTTCCCCAGCCCGGTGATCCAGTTCTGCAAGTCGCCAGTCCATGTGCTGTGCCTGGCTTTCTACGGCATCCCCCTGTTGCACAACATGGACCTGGAGGCGCTGGCACAAGCATGCGCGGTGCAGGAGCGCGACAACTTCATGTTCGTCGTTTCACCTCTCAACGTTCCGAAGGCGACCGGTTCGCTCTGTACTCCGGTGGCAATTCTCTAGCGTTGGATCAGCCCGCCAGACGGGGAATAGGCAATCCAACCGCCCCAGCCCGGATACCGCACCCGCAGCCATCCTCGAAACCCGCACTCCGCCTACCCATGCACGGGCACATGGCTTCACCTGATCCTGATGCTGCGCTTGCCAGGCCTTTTGATCTCGCCAAAGCCGCCAGCGAAGAGGTGGCGCGGATGCAGTTCAGAATCGACCGAATCAAGCTGGGCCAAGGTGCGACTGCGTCAAGGGCGTTATCTGCTGTACACCAATCTTGGTGCACAGCTGCCCGAAGCTGAACACCGTATGCTGCTGCAGCAATTGCGGCCGAGCCTGCCCGCGCAGCCACCACCGAAGATACCGGCCACACTCGCGCGCAAACGCTCCCGCCAGGCATTGCCCGCGTGGTGAAGACCTATGGCGGCGTGCCAAGCAAAATTAAGCACTTACCAGTGTTGTCAGGGCCCCGTTGAGCAAGTCGGGCTAGAGTCTGGCAAGCAGCGCGGCGAGCTTGTTCCTGGCACCTTCCACATCGCTGAAGACCTCGGTTGGCTTGAATCCCCGCGTGCGAAGTCCAGGAAATGCATCTTCCAGCAGGCGCTTTCGCGTGGCCCAGCGCTGCCCGGCGGGAAGCCGTTCCAGTCTGGCTACCAGCATGTTCATGGATTCGTCGTCAAAAACGGCCTCCCAGGCCACGCGCTCCGGGTCGAGACCCAGGCATGCGTCGGAGGCCCGCGCCCGGCCTGCACGCGCACGCTCCGTCGCTGCCACGTCGACCTGGCCGTCGCGGACGACGACACCGTAGTCCCGAAGCGCCCCTTCGATCGACACCAGCCCGCGCTGCACGTCCACGACGGTGGCCAACGGATCGCGGTCCAAAGGGTCGCCGTAACCGCCACCGCCAGGGATCATCATGGTCAGCGTGTCTCCCGCCGCAAGCTCGAGCTGGTCGATCTTGCCGATCTCGGTTTCGTCGTCGCGCCCCAGGTTGCGGACGGTGCGCGTATTGGCTGCGAACCGGCCGCCGCAGGCGCCCCAGGGCGCGAATCGGAAGCGGTCGCTGTTGCGCGCCAGCACACTCGCGCCATCGCACAGGATCCTGACCGTGACCGTGATCCCCACCCCGCCTCGCCAACGGCCGGAGCCGGCGGAATCCGGCCGCAATGCGTACGATTCGACCACCACCGGGGATCCGTCCTCGACGGTCTCGATCGGGTTGTTGGACATGTTCGCGTTCGAGCCGCCGCGTCCGTCGTTGCCGTCGAAGCCGAGCCGTGCGCCGGAGCCACCGTCACACCATTGCACGATCAGGACGGCGGGTGCCGAGCCGTCGCGCCCCGGTCCTGAAAACACGATCGGAACTGCGGTGCCGCACGGGGCCGCCGGCACGAGCTCCGGCACCGCCTGCACCAGTGCCCCGAGAATGACGTCCCCGAGGCGCGTGGCAGGTGTCGCGCGAAGCCCGACCGAAGCCGGGTATTCCGGATTCAGGATCGAGCCTTTGGGAACCTTGACGTGAATCGGATCGAAAAGCCCTGAATTCCTGGGGATATCCTTGTCGTATGTGACGACAAAGGCCATCAGGCGCGGCGTGAGCCAGTGGTTGCGTTTCCCGCAACTGGGGATGTTGTAGGCCGAAGGCGTCTGCGGGTCCGTCCCCGTGAAGTCGAGCTCGACGATGCCGTCTCGAACCGACATGCGGACCCTGAGCCGCACCGGAATGTTGCACAGCAAGTCGTCGTCCATGTAGTCCCACGAATCGTAGTCGCCGTCCGGAATCCGCCTGAAGACATCGCGCGCGCGCAGGCCGGCGTACTCGATCAGGTCGTACTGCGACTGGACGAAAACATCGACGCCGTACTTGGCGATCACTTCAGAGATCCTGCGCTGGGCGATCATCGCCGCGGCAACGAGGGCGCGGATATCGCCAATATTGGATGTCGGTGTCCGCGTATTGGCGGCAATGAGCGCCAGGGTGTCCTGCACGAACTCGCCCCGGCGGCACAGCTTCATCGGCGGTATCTGCAGGCCTTCCTGGAACAGGTCGACATTGCTGGGCGACAGGCTTCCCGGCACCCGTCCTCCCACGTCGCTGAAATGGGCGTACAGCCAGCCGTAACAGACCAGCCGACCGGCGTCGAAGTAGGGCACCAAAAAGTGCAGGTCGGGCAGGTGCGACGCCATGCCTTCCGACAGATAGGGGTGGTTTGTGATGATCACGTCGCCCGGCTCGACGTCCGGCACCAGCCGGATGGTCGGGCCGCAATCCTGGTCGACGAACAGCGACACACCCACCTTCGCGGGATAGGCGAAGACCTTGCCTTCGACCGTGACGAGCGCCGAGGTGAAATCGTCGGCCTCGCGGATGTACAGCGAATGCGCGATCCGCTTCACCGTGTAGCCGATCTCGTCGGTGATCGACGCCAGCGTGTGGCTCATGATTTCAAGCAGCACCGGATCGGTCTTCATGGCTTTGCACTCCGCACGCGAATGATCCCGCCGGCCTCGGGCACGCCCACGCAGCCGGGGAGGATCCATACCGTGGTGTCCTCCTGCTCGATCAATGCCGGCCCGGGGATACAGGTGCCGGCCGTCAAGGCATGGCGCTGGTGTATGGCCACTGTTTCCCATGTTCCACCCGTGAACACGCGGCGAGCCCCTGTCTGCGCGCTGCCCGTGCTGGTGCCGCCCGGGCCCGGGCCCGAGACGAGCGAGCCGGGCTCGCCGCCCACCACCTGGGCATGCAAGCTCATCAGCTCGACCCCGCCGCTGGTGTCGCGAAAGCCGTATAAGCGCTCGTGTTCAACATGGAAGGCCGACGCCATCGCCTCCGAGTCACCGGTGTCCAGTACCTCGGAGGCCAACCCGACGACCAGCCCGATGCCCTCTTGTGGATACCGCATCTCGGCCGTCCAGTGGGTTGCGATCGATGCGCCAAAAAGATGGCGCTCGTCGGCTAGCCATCCGGAAGATTCGGTGCGGATGCTTGCGACGGCTCGTTGCAGGTCCGACGTGCTCGCCGCTCCCACCGGTTTGCGAATGGTCCGAACGAAATCCCGGCGCAGCTCGCTGGCCACCGCGCCCAACGCGCACAGCGTGCCAGGCGACAGCGGGACCAGCATCTCCGCCATGCCCACTTCGTGCGCCAGCAGTGCACCGTGGGTCGGACCTGCGCCGCCGTAGGCGATCAAGGCGAAGTCGCGCGGGTCCAGCCCGCGCCGCGCGAAGCCGCCGCGCACCTCCGTCGCCATTTTCGCGGTCGCGACGCGCAGCGCGGCTTCCGCGGCGCGCGGGGCTGCATCGGCATCCATGTAGCCCAGACGCGCACCCAAGAGCGTGAGCGCGCGCCCGGCCGCCGGCGCGTCCAGATGCATCTTTCCGCCGAGAAACCCGTCGGCCCGGAGCATGCCCAAGGTCAGATAACAATCCGTGATAGTGACCTCCGTGCCGCCGCGGCCATAACAGATAGGCCCGGGGTCGGCGCCCGCGCTGCGCGGGCCAACCTTGAGCAGGCCATGCGCGTCCACCCAGACGATGGAGCCGCCCCCCGCGCCGATGGCGGACACGTTGATCACCGGAAGGATCAACGGGAAGTCACCCACCATGGATTGGGTCGAGTGCTCCGGACGGCCGCCGACGGTGACCGCCATGTCGCTGCTGGTTCCTCCCATGTCGAAGGTGACGAACTGCGACACGCCGCAGGCGGCGGCGAGCCTGCAACTCGCGACGACGCCGGAGGCGGGGCCCGACAGGACGGTGTCGATCGGACGTTCGCGGGCGGTGCGGATGCCGATCGTTCCTCCGTTGTTGGCCGTGATGTAGATCGGCGCAAGCACCCCGATGTCCACCATTCGACGCTGCAGTGTGGTGAAGTACCGGTCCAGTTGCGGATGGATGTAGGCGTTGAGGGCCGCGACCATACCCCGCTCGTACTCGCGCATTTCAGGCCATACGCTGCATGATTCGGTGACCAAAGCCTCGGGCATGGCGGTACGCAGGAGCCGGCCGAGTTCCAGCTCAAGGTCAGGGTGGCGGTAGGAATTCAGCAGGACCAGCGCGATCGACCGGATGTCGCGGCTGCGCAGCTCGTCGGCGAGCCGCAGGATCTCGTGCCGGTCCACCGGCGATTCGATGGTCCCGTCCGCTCTGGTGCGGGCGGAGACTTCGAACACGAGGTCGCGCGCCACCAGCGGTACCTCCTTGAGGTCGAAGAAATCAAAGGAGTCCGGCATCAGCAGGCGGCCGAACTCCAGCAGGTCCTTGTGGCCACGCGAGACGATCAGTGCCATGCGGGCCCCGCGCCGCTGGATGATGGTGTTGAGGCCGAGCGTGGTGCCATGTACGATCAGCTCGATTTCGCCGCGGTGCGCACCCGCCCGCTCCAGGATGCCCTGCACGCCACGCTCCACCGCGAGTGATGGTTCGTGAGGTGTACTCGCCTCCTTGAAGTAGACGGTGGTGCCGGCCTCGGGCCGGACCAGCACCAGGTCCGTGAACGTGCCGCCGACGTCTATACCGATTCGCGTGGAGCGACTGGATGCGGGCATGCTCATGGCCTCCGCTCTGGCTGCCTGCTGCCGGCCCCACTCGCGCGCGTATCGGCATCGAGGGTCACCTTGCCTGTGCTGATATCCAGCTGCGCGGCGTGCGCTGAGCGCCGGGCCGGGTCGCCCCAGCCGCCCCCGCCGGCGCTCTCGCAAATCAGGACATCGCCTCGATTCAGGACCACCACCGCCTTGGACTGGATCTCCTCGGTTCGTCCGTCGGAGCGCCTCACGGTTGCGCGGCTCGGCAGGCCGGGCGATCCGCCGTGCAGCCCCGGGGCCGGATGAAAGTGGCGCTCGCCGCGATAGGACACCTTGACCCCATCCACAAGAAACTCAATCTCGCGCACGGCACCGCAGCCGCCCCGGTGCATGCCCTGGCCGCCGCCATTGGTGCGCAACTCATAGCGACGGATGCGCACCGGCGCGCTCAGCTCCACGACCTCGACGCCCCCATGTCGGCCATTCGTGACGTCGGTTTCGATGAACTCGACGCCATCGGCGGTCGCGCTGGCCCCGGCCCCCCCCATCATGGCCTGGTTGGCCACGAACGGTGTGCCGTCGGCGCGCACTCCGCCAAAGGCCATGAACGTGGCAATGTGCGCGGACGGGGCCGGTATGCGATCGGGCATGCAATCGGCAAAGGCGGTGATGATCGGCGCGCACAACAACTTGACCGTGCCGGCTCGGGCGTTGACCGGAGCCGGTGTGCTCGGATTGACGACGGAGCGCGCGGGAAGTGTGGCGGTCACCGGCCGGAAGCACCCACCGTTGCTGGGGATGTCGTCCCCGGTCAACGCGCGGATGCACCAGTAGACCGCTGCCATGGTGCTTGAGGGCGTGCTGTTGACCGGGCCGCGGGTCTGCGGTCCGCAGCCGCTGAAATCGACGTGGAAACCCCCGTCTCGCACCGTCACTGCCACCTCCAGTCGGACCGGCGTATCGAGGTCGACGCCGTCGTTGTCCAGGTATTCGACGCCGTGGTAGGTGCCCTCGGGGAGTAGGCGCAGCGCGGTTCTGGTCATCGCTTCAGAGCGGTCCAGCAGCAGCTTGCACGCCTGCTTGAACACCACCGCCGTGTAGGTGTCAGCCAGTTCGCGCAGGCGCCGGTCACCGATGGAACACGCCGAGACCTGGGCGTCGATGTCGCCAAGAAACTCGTCCGGCATGCGGCTGTTGAAGCGAAAGACCTTGAGCAGACCCTGGTCGAACCGGCCCGCGGTGCAGACACGCAAAGGAGGAAGCCGAAGGCCCTCCTGGAAGATGTCGGTGGCGTTGGGCGGTATCGAGCCCGGCGTCATGCCGCCGACGTCCTGATGGTGTACCAGCGACACGCTGAATGCGATCACCGCGCCGCCGTGGAACACGGGCTTGGCCATGATGATGTCCGGCAGATGGGTTCCGCCGGAATAGGGGTCGTTCATCGCGTAGATGTCGCCATCTTCCATGTGCGCGACGGGGAAGTCGTCCAGAATGGCCTTGAGCCCGGGAATCATCGTCGACATGTGGATCGGATGGGCCAGCGCCAGCGAGATGGTCTCGCCGTCGACCGAGAACACGGCCGACGAACAGTCCTCCCCCTCCTTCACGATGTTGGAGAAGGACGTACGCATCAAGGTCAGCTGCATTTCGTTGGTGATGCCGTCCAATCGGTGGCGGATCACCTCCAGCGCCACCGGGTCGAATGACTGTCGCGGTGCCGCCTTGGCGGGATCGCCAGTCAGGATCAGCACCCCGTTGGGACGCACCTCGCAGGTCCAGCCTGGTTCGATGACCGTCGTGGTATCGGCCTGCTCGATGATGGCCGGTCCGGCAATCCGCATCCCGGGCTGGAGGGCCAGCCGGTCGTACACGGTCGCCATCACCCGTCCCTGTGTTCCGTCGAGGCAGATGGCCCGTCTTCCCTTGACTGGTTCGCTTGCCGGGTCGTGCTGGTGCACGGGTGTGGGGCCCTGGCGGATGGCCTGTTGGACGGCCCGCAGCTGCACGAACCTGGCGGGCTTGTCCATTGCATGCCCATACACGTCCCGGTGCAGGGCGAGGAATGCCAGGTAGGCCTTGTCGACGATCTGGTGCGTGTCGGAGAGATCCAGTTCGACTTCGAGGTGGTGGGATTGGCCGACGTAGCAGACGTCGGCGAAGAAGCGGATCGCGATGAACGCTCCTTCGACGGCCTCCCTGGCCATGTCGACCTCGCAGCGGGTTTGCAGTTCGCGGCAGATGCGCGCGATGTCGTCCCCGAGCTCGCGCCGAAAAACGGACCCGAACGCGTGTGACGATTCGTGTTCGATGGGTGCGTCCAACAGGCCGATGGCCGAGAGAACGCCGGGGAAATTGGGGATGATCACCGTCTCTATGCCCAGCTCACGCGCCAACGCGACCGCGTGGATCGGCCCGCCGCCCCCGAACCCGAGCAGTGCGAAATCACGCGGGTCGACACCCCGTCGGACGGAGACCAGCCGAATTCCCTCCGCCATCTGAGCGTTGACGACCCTGTGGATCGCGAGCGCTGCGTCCTCCACGCCGATACCCAGCGGCTTGGCGACTTTCTGCTCGATGGCCCGAAACGCGAGATCGGCGTCCAAAGCCAGCGTGCCACCGGCGAAATAGCCCGGATCCAGCCACCCCAGGACCACGGATGCGTCCGTGACGGTTGCGTCTTCACCGCCCTTGCCATAACAGGCGGGCCCGGGTTCGGCACCGGCGGACCTGGGCCCGACACGCAAGCCGTTGCCACTGTCCAGCCACGCAATACTGCCGCCCCCTGCGCCCACCGCGTTTACGTCGACCATGGGCACCCGGATCTGGTAGCCGTCGACATAACCTTCGGGTCGCAGCATCGGTTTGCCCCTGGCAATCAACGCGATATCCGAACTGGTGCCGCCCACGTCGACGCTGATGATGTTCTCGTGCCCCACGCCGCGGCCGACGGCGCTGGCACCGACCACGCCAGCGGCGGGCCCGGAGAGAAACAGTCGAACCGGACGCCTGCGGGCGCCCGCCGAGCCCGCAGTGCCGCCCCGCGATTGCATGATCTGAAACGGAGCCGCAATGCCGACACGTTGAAGCTGCTGCTCCATTTCACCAAGGTAGCGGTTCAGCAGGGGCTTGGTGTATGCGTCGAAGCATGTCACGCAAAGCCGGTCGTACTCGCGAACCGCGCCGTCTACCTCGCTCGAAATCGAGACCGCCAGCTGGGGGTGGCGCCGTCTGATGAAGTCTGCCGCCAGACGTTCATGAATCGGATTGAGAAAGGAGAACAGAAAACAGACCGCCACGGCGTCGACACCCTGGGCGACCAGATCGTCACAGGCGGCGGCAAGCGAGGCCAGATCCAGCGGAGTCGACACCGATCCGTCGGACTCGACCCTCTCGACGACGCCCTTGCGCCGTTGGCGCGGTGCCAGGAACACCGGCGTCACGGGGCGCAATATCAGGCTGTACAGCTGCGAAAGCCGCTTGACAGAGCCGATTTCCAGAATATCGGCAAAGCCACTCGTAGTGATCAGGCCAACACAGGCACCCCTTCTCTCGAGCACCGAGTTGGTGGCAACCGTGGTGCCGTGGACCAGCCGAAGGACCTGGGGTGGGGCGACGGCCCACGCTGGCAGCAAGCGTTCAAGCAGGGTCGCGATCGGCGCATTCGGATTCGAGCGCGACGAGGGAAGCTTCGCTATGCGCAGCTGACCGAACTCGTCGCGGACAACCACATCGGTGAAGGTCCCACCCATGTCGACGCCGATGTCGTATTCAGCCATGGTCATTGCCTGTTCCTCGGTCGGATTGGTGGTGTTCGCGCCAGCCCGCAGAGGGCGTGCCCGTCATTGCGGTCGGTCCGTCCACCACCTCGCCCTTCGCCAGTCCATCTCGGCGCAGGCGGATCGGCTCCCGATGTGGCTTGAGATTCTTGCGGTTCCTGCAGCGCTTCGGGGTGGGCGCGACCATATGCCGCGCGAGCGTCAGGTCAAACTCTGCGGCGGATCGCCACGCCTGAAGCACGCTGGGCGCGGCACTTCGGTCCAGTGCCAGGTTGCCGCCGACGGACCCGAAGCGGACCTCCATGCCCTGACGGTCGTGGTAACGCTCGAGGCAAACTGTGCGCTGCTCCCGGCGGTGACGCATGGTGCGGCCGGCCCTGTTGCGATCGTCGGCGGATTCCGCTTCCCTCAGCATGATGTGGTCCTGGTCGTCGACTTCCACTGTCGTCCGACCCAAGCCAGCCGCTCCATCGCCCCGGCTCGGTCGCCGCAACCGAATGACAGGCCCATGCGATGGACCGCTGCGATGGAATTCCGCTGCCGGTCGAGACGCCGTCGCAATTCCATGATTTCGCTTGTTGAAATGCATTTTGTGTGTTGACACTACGAAATATAGCAGCTATTCTTACGTTCACGAAGCGTGAAACGGGTGGCTCGCTGCCAGCAATATGCGGCCTTAGATTGCCGCGTATCGGATCCAAAGCAATATCGGAAGGAGTCCAGAGTGGGTTCAACCATCACCGAGAAGATCCCGGCCAGGGTGTCGGAACATCGCACGGTTCGCACCGGGTGGGGTTCATGGTCAAGCTGGATTCGTCCGGCACGCTCCGACGTGGCGTGATGCCGCGCGACGTGTTGCACCACATTGCCGGAGTGTTCGCCCCGGCCGCGCGCCGAGTCCAGGTGATGGAACAGCGGTACGGCGGTGGTGAACGTGCTGCTTGCGATTTTTCCCGAGGCGTTGCCCGTGTGCCTTGGGCGGGTTCGATATCGATGTCCTGCACGTTCAGTGCAGGGATGCGAGTTAGCCGCCTTCTTTTTCCAACCTACCTACCAAAGGAGCCATGCATGAAGTTCTCTGATAGCGGGCAGTGCGCGCAACCCGGCGCGCGCTCACCCGCCCCCGGTGTGTCGCTGATGACCCGGACCGTATCGATCGCCCGCAGACCCCTGCTCGCGCTAGCCGGTTATCTGCTGTTGACGGCGCAGCCCGCGCTCGCTCAGGCTGACCTCAACCCACTGCGGGTGCAGATCTACCCGGGCGCCTACACGTCGATGACGATCCATGTCGCCGACGAGATGGGAATCTTCACGCGCAACAAGCTCAAGATCGAGAAGATCCCGGCCCAGTCCTCCTCGGCAGCAGTGGCAGCATTGATCGGGGGCAGCATCGATGTCGTCGAGACCGGTGCGGAATTCGTGCTGGCGAACCAGGACAAGGGAATCGACATCAAGTACGTCAGCGCAAACGAAGTGAAGAACTATGCGACGGTGATCGTGTCGCCCAAGGTGTCCATGCCCAATCTTTCCAAGGGTTATCCGGCGATGATGCAGGACCTGAAGGGGCTGAGGGTCGGGGTCAACGCGATCGGGGCGACATTGCACCTGGCCGCTCTCATGATGGTGTCGGATGCGGGGTTGAACAAGGACGATGTCCAGTTCGTGGCGACCGGGACCGGCGCCAACACCTTCGCGGCCTGGAAGGCCGGGGCGGTCGATGCCCAGCTGACCTTTGCCCCGATCCCGGAACTGCTAGAGGCGCTGAATCTCGCCAAGCCCATCATGGTGCTGGGTGAGACCGGGCCGGACATCCTGCGTTTCCAGGGGCTTTACAGCGGTTGGGTGGCGCGCGGCGATTTCATTCAAAAGAACAAGCCCGTCGTCGACGCGTACATCAAGTCGATCCAGGAGTCCATCGAATGGATCCGTAATCCGGCCAACAACGCCAGACTGATCGACATGGCGAAGAAGTACTCGCCCGTGTCCGGCCTGTCGCCGGCGGAGAACGACGCGGTCCTGCAGAAGGTCGTGACCAACTACCAGCGCTTCTGGGGTACCCAGATCAGCGAGGAGACGATTGACAAGTGGAACGACTATTCCCTGCGCAATGGGCTGATCAAGCGGCGTGTCGCTTTCGACAAGGCCGTCTATTCCGGCGCCCCCAAGTGCACCAATGACTGTAGATAAATGCTTGTGCAGGGAGCCATGAGCCAGGACAGCGGCGGTATCCAGATCACGGGTCTCAGCCACCACTATTACCCCCAGAAGGGTCCTCCGGTCCTGGCGTTGCGAGACGTGGGGCTGGCGATTCCGCCACGCACGTTCGTCTCGCTCGTCGGCGCCAGCGGGTGCGGCAAGACAACACTGCTTGACATTCTCAGTGGACTGGCGAGTGCGCAGTCCGGCAGCGTCACCGTCGGGGGTGCGCCTCCGTCGGCTGGACGCGTCGATACGGCGCGGATGTTCGCGCGCGACGCGCTGCTGCCATGGCGCAGCGCTGCGGACAACATCGACTTCGCGTTGTCGACCAGACTGGCCGACCCCAAGGCGCGGGCCGAGCGGATCGCCCGCCTGCTCCGCGAAGTGGGTCTGGAAGGGTTCCAGAACGCCTACCCGCGCCAGCTCTCGCAGGGGATGCGTCAGCGTGTCGCGCTGGCCCGCACCTTTTCGCTGCAGAGCAAGTTCGTCTTCTTCGACGAGCCGTTCGGCGCGATCGATGCCCTCACCAAGGTGGCGCTGCAGGACCAGCTCGTCGCATTGTGGGAACAAAGCAAGTGCACGGTCGTGCTCGTGACACACGACCTGGCCGAGGCGGTTGCCATGTCCGACCGGGTCATCGTGATGTCTCCCCGGCCCGGTACCATCATCGCCGACTACACGATCGACCTTCCGAGGCCCAGGAACGTGCGAGCACTGCAGTCTGTCAGTCGCTTCCACGAGTACGTGGCCGAGCTCTGGAGCAAGCTTGGCTGAACCCGCGCCCAAGTTGCGACACACCGAAAGAGGATCCGATCCGACCATGGCCATCCTACAGCCGCCCCCCGACCCTGTTCCACGCTGCTTCGTCGGCACGGATGTCGGCGGCACATTCACCGACCTGACCTTCTTTACCGATCGCGGTCACTTCCTGTGCGTCAAGGTTCCGAGCACGCCCGACGACCCAGGTCTGAGCACACTGCTTGGCATCGACGAGATCAAGGGCATGCTGGACTTGCCCGATGCCGCATGGGCCGGGCTGCAGCACACGCACAGCAGCACCGTGGCGACCAACGCATTGATCGAGCGCACGGGCGCCCGCCTTGGCTTCATCACGACCCTGGGATTCCGCGACCTCATGGAAATCCAACGCCTGGCGACGCCGCGACCGACACGCTACGACTCCAGGCGGCCCCAGCCCCTGGTGCCACGGGAGATGGTCCGCGAAGTGCGCGAACGGGTCGACGCGGGCGGCAAGGTCCTGACTCCGCTGGACGCGCAAGGGGTGGTCGATGCGGCCAAGGAGTTATTGCAGCTTGGAGCCGAGCTGATCGTCATCAGCTTTCTCCACAGCTACCGCAACCCTGTGAACGAGCGTGCCGCCAAACGCGCCATCCGGCGCGCTTGTCCGGGCGTGACGGTGGAGCTTTCGTCGGAGGTCTGGCCGCAGGCACGCGAGTTCGAGCGTTCCACGCTGACGGCAATCAATGCGTATGTCCGCCCCGTAATCGAACGGCAGGTCGCACAGCTGGTGCGGGGTCTGGCCGAGCGGGGCGTCCGGACGCCTGCGCGCGGGGCGCGTTCGAACGGTGGCATGGAGTTGCTGCGTGGCATCGCGGCCAGGCCGGTGGTGGCCCTGCTGTCCGGTCCCGCTGCCGGGGTCGCTGGCGCCGCTGCTGCGGCGCTGGATGCCGGATGGCACCAGGCCGACCTGATGACCATCGACGTCGGCGGGACAAGTGCAGACATTGGCATCGTCCGTGCCGGCCGTCCAGTACTGAGCAGCGAAGAGCATATCGCCGACTTTCCGATCCTGATACCTACCATTGCGGTGTCCGCCATAGGGGCGGGTGGAGGATCCATCATCTGGATCGACCCGGCTGGCTCGCTCAAGGTCGGCCCCCGAAGTGTCGGCGCCGACCCGGGGCCTGCCTGTTATGGCCACGGTGCGACGCCGGCCCTCACGGATGCGTTCCTGCTGGCAGGTTTCCTTGCGCCCGGGCAGAAACTGGGAGCCAAGCTCGCATTGCAGCTCAAGCCGGCACGCAGCGCCTTGCAGCGGGTGGGACAGCAGATCGGCTGGAGTCCGGAGCAGGTGGCCGATGGCGCCATACGCATCGCGACGGCGATGATGGCCGCCGAGGCGACCAACGTGCTCGCCCGGCGGGGTGTCGACCTGCCCCGGTTCAGCATGGTCGCATATGGTGGCGCCGGCCCTCTGGTCGCCGCGCTGGTGGCCGAGGAGGTTTACATCGATACCGTGCTCATCCCGCCCACGCCCGGCGCGCTGAGTGCGCTTGGCGCGGCGCGGGCCGACCTCGAAGCTGATTTCGTTCGCCCGGTATACAAGCTGCTGGAGGCCTTTGGCGACCGCTCGATGGCCGCGGAATTGCAGGCGCTGGCGCGCATCGCGACGGATTGGTTGAGCGCCGAATCCAAGGTGCTCGAACTCGAGGGCTCGCTGATTGAATTTTCCGCCGATATGCGGTACGACGGGCAGGGTTACGACGTCACGGTTGCGGTGGACGCCGCGTGGTTCACGGGCGGGGACCGGTCGGCCCTGGCACGCGCATTCCACGACGCCCATAAAGCTGCCTATGGTCACCACAACGAGCAGGCGCACATCTGGGTCAAGGAACTGCGAGCCCATGTGACAGGCCGGGTTCCGCGGCCGGTCGTCACGGCGCGGTCGCCGGCGCCGCCGGTCGCATCGGGCAGCCGCCGTCGGCTGCGCATTCGGGGTGGGCAGACTTGGGCCCGGGTTTTCAGCCGCTCGGAACTGCCGGGCCTGGGTACGCTGGACGGGCCCGCGATCATCGAACAAATGGACACCACGACGCTGGTACCCGACGGGTGGACGGTGCACTCTGTTGCGAGTGGCGCCATGGTGCTTTCAAGAAAGGTCGAGGCATGAGCCAGCAATCCGACAAGGTGCGCGATGCCGTCAGCGCGGAGGTGTTCGCGAACCTGTTTCGGGCGATCGTGGGCGAGATGGCCTGGATCGTCCATCGCTCCTCGCACACGACTTTCGTGAAGGAGACGCAGGATTTCGGCACCGCGCTCGTGACACCCGAAGGTGAGCAATTCTCCATCCTGGACACCACCGGGGTCACGGCATTGATTGGCCTTCCCATGCGACCGTTCATCGACGCGGTTGCCGATTGGCAGCCTGGCGACGTGGGCATCAGCAACGATCCCTATTCGACCATGGGCGCGGTCATGCACCTGAACGACATGTTCGTTCTCAAGCCGATCTTCGTCGACGACAAGCTGTTGTGCTTCGCGTGGGCGTTCATCCACTGCAGCGACGTGGGCGGCAGCGTGCCGGGAAGCATCGACGGCGCGAACCGCGAAGTCTTCCAGGAAGGGCTCAGGCTCACCCCGATGAAGCTCTACCGGCAAGGCGAACTCAATCAAGACATCGTCAGGATCATCTGCGACAACTGCCGCAGCCCAGCCTTGAACTGGGGGGATCTGACAGCACTGATCGCCTGCCTCGACACTGGCGAAGCCAGGATCAAGCGCCTGGCCGAGCGTTATGGCAGGCCCGCGGTGCACGCGGCGATGTATGGAACCCTGGACCGCACGGAGGCGCTGACCCGGTCCGTGCTCAAGCGCATCCCGGCAGGGAGCTACCAGTTCACCGAGTTCCTGGAGGACGATTACCAGAGCGACGTGCCGGTTCGCCTGAAACTCGTACTCACTCCACGAGCGGATGGCTCGGTGGAACTCGATCTGCGGGGATCGGACCCCCAGGTCAAGGCGGCCATCAATCTTCCGACCTGCGGCCAGAAGCACCATCCCATGCTTTCGCTGGCAGTCATGAATTTTGTGATGACAAATGCCGAAGGCATGTATCCGAACAGCGGCATCGTGCGTTGCATCGATCTCGTTCTGCCGCAGGCATCGGTCGTCAATTCGTCGTTTCCGGCTGCTTGCGGCATGCGCGTGATCACCAGCATGCGCGTGCACGACATGGCGCTGGGGGCGCTCACCAAGGCGTTGCCGGGGCAGGTGCCGGTGGGCGGCGCAAGTCAGCTGGCAATCACCTCGATCTCGACCACCGATATGCACGGCAGGGGGCGCGTGGTCGTCGGGAATGCAGTAGAGGGTGGGTCTGGCGGTGGCCTCGGACTGGACGGGATCAACGGCACGGATTTTCCTGCCGCGGCCCTGCGCAACGTACCGGTGGAGATACTCGAGTCGGAGGCGCCGGTGCTCGTGCACCGCTTCAGCCTGCGTCCCGACTCGGAGGGCGCGGGCCAGTTCCGAGGCGGGTTCGGCATCGAGTATGCGTTCGAAGTGCAGCATCCCCAGGCCGTGATCGTGACCAGGAGCAAGGACAGGCACCGCTTTTCGTCCTGGGGGGCGGCCGGTGGCCGGGCCGGATCGACGAACTACAGCCACGTCAGGCGGCCGGGGCAGCCGGACTTTGCGCTTGGCAAGGCCGCCGTGTACCGGCCCAGGCTGGGTGAGGTCATCGTGGTCGGCGGCGGCGGCGGCGGGGGATACGGCGACCCGATGCTGCGCTCCCCGGCGTCGGTGCAGAGGGATGTGCGCGACGGATTAGTGTCGCGCAAGCGCGCACGCACAGTGTATGGCGTTGTGTTCGGCGCAGACCTCCAAGTCGACGCCAAGGCAACAGCCGCGCTGCGCCGCAAGGCGGTGGTCGCGGTCAAGCCCGGGGTGTTCGATCTCGGGCCCGGGCGAACCGCCTGGGAGCGGGACTGGGGGGCGGCATACGAAGCCATTTCCGACTGGATCCAGGATTTCCCGAGCATTGTCCGGCGCGAGGCGCAGGAGCGCGCCTTTCATGCGGTGCGGCAGCGCTTGCGCCCTGCCTGCACGCGCAGCCAGACCCTGAAGCTGCTCAAGGAACTGAGCCACGAGTGGCTCAAGGCATAGGCGTCTTCCTGCAGCGCCCTTTCCGAAGCAGGCCACACCAACGAGGACACGACCATGAATTCAGACGTTGCAATTTCAAGCACGATCAAACCACCCAAGGAAGGATGGCCCGGGCACAGCGGCAACTGGGGGCGCTGGCCCAACGATCGCGGCACCCTCAACCTCCTGACCCCCGAAGTGGTCATGCGCGGCATCGGCGCTGCCAGGCTGGGCGAGGTCTATCCGCTCAGCCGGCCGGTGACCGACAAGGAGCCGCTGCGCGCCGACAAGTGCTTCGAGCACACCATGCTTGCGGCCGGTGCCTGGGATCTGGAGCCCGAACGCCCGGAGTCGCTCAACGCCAGCGACAAGGTGGCTTATCGGATTCACGGGATGGTCAACACCCACCTCGACGCCTTGTCGCATGTCGGTTACAGCGGCAAGGGATTCAATGGGCATGCATTCAGCGACATTGCGACCAAGGCCGATGGCGTCAAACTCGCACCCATCAGCAACGCGATCGGGATTGTCACGCGCGGCGTATTGATCGACGTGGCACGCGGCCGAAACGTGGCGTTTCTCAAGCCGGGCGAATTCGTGACCCCGGAGGAATTGGTGGAGCCCGCGAAGCAGTTGCAACCCGGTGATGCAGTGCTGATTCGCCTCGGGGGAACACTTGCCGGAGGCATTCCGCCCGCTGGCTCGGGCAACAAGCATGGGACCTGGCCAGGTCTGCACCCGGCGTGCGCCGAAGTGCTTGGCGAGCGCGATGTGAGTGTGATCGCAAGCGACGGGCCAGGCGACGTTTTTCCCTCTCCCTACGAGCATATCTGCCGCTCCCCGACGCACACCTTGTGCCTTGCCTACTACGGCATCCACTTGCTGCACAACATGGATCTGGAGAAATTCGCGCAGGTCTGTGCCGAAAAGAAGCGCAATACGTTCCTGTTCACGGTGGCGCCGCTGCACATGACCCGGGTGACCGGTTCCCTGGTCAGCCCGATCGCCGTCCTTTAGCCTGCGAGGAGTTCACCATGTCGGCCGAAACACCCGTGCGAAATTCGCCCGAAATTGCGCCGTCCGCGCAACCGGATCGAACGAAGGGCAGGGCGCTGTTGCTGCTTGGGCAGTTGGCGGTGCTGCTGGTGTGGGGGGGCGCATGGGAATGGGCTGCCCGCGTGGAACTCGCGCCACCGAACTTCATCGGCCAACCTTCGGTCTTCCTGCGCGACTTCGTGAACGGCTTGGTCAGCGGAACTTACCTGTCGGCCACGGTCGTCACGATGCAGGCCACGATCGCGGCGTTTTTGATCGGCACCGTGATGGCGCTACTGACGGCTCTGCTGATGACGGCGGTCCCGCTGGTCGAGCGCCTGCTGGCGCCGATCATCGATGCGCTCAACGCATTGCCGCGCGTCGCACTCATCCCGCTGTTCATCATCTGGTTCGGCCTGGGCTTGGCGCAAAAGATCGTTTCGGGCGTGTCCATCATGTATTTCATTCTGCTGTCGTATACCCTGGCCGGCGCCAAGTCCGTCGAACCCGATCATTTGCTGCTGGCCCGAAGCCTGGGGATACCACGCTGGCGCGTGTTCATGACGATCGTCATCCCCACGGCGATTCCGTCGATCTTCGCTGGCATGCGATTGGGCATGATCTACACCGTGCTGGGTGTGATCACGGCGGAATTGTTGGCCGGCGGAAAGGGGCTGGGCACGCTGGTGAGCTTCTATTCGAATACCTTCGAAACCAACCAGGTTTTTGCGGTGCTGATCGTTCTGATCTTGCTGACCAGTGCCCTTTCGGCTGGAATGACCGCCGTGGAGCGCTTCCTGGGTCGTTGGCGCAGCAATTGACTGCGGCAGCGGTGCCGCGCCTGCGGCGCGCTGCTCCTCACCGCATTTGGAGTCGAAGGACATGGAATCTCAGCTATTCTCTCCGATCTCCCTGGGGGGGCTGGTGCTGCCGAACCGGATCGTGGTGTCACCGATGTGCCAGTACAGCTGCATCGATGGCGTGATGCAGCCATGGCATGACCAGCACCTGGGGCATCTCGCCTTGTCAGGAGCGGGCCTGATCATCATCGAAGCGACCGGGGTCAGCAAGGAGGGACGAATCACGCATGGTTGTGCCGGTCTGTGGAACATCCGTCAGGAGCGTCGATTGCGTGAAGTGGTCGAGCGTATCCGCAGCTATTCGTCCACGGCGATCGGGCTTCAGATCGGCCACACCGGTCGCCGCGCAGGCATTGCACCACCCTGGAACGGTGCCATGACGCCCTTGACACCCGAGGCGGGCGCTTGGCAGTCGTTTGGTCCCTCGGCGCTGCCGCACATGCCGGGATGGCCGGTGCCGCGAGAACTCACGGTCAGGGGGATGGCGCGCATTGCCGGCGCATTTGCCGCATCCGCTCAAAGGGCCTTGCGGGCCGGAATCGACCTGATCGAGGTGCATGGCGCCCACGGCTACCTGTTGCACCAGTTTCTCTCTCCGCTGGCGAACCAGCGCACGGACGAATACGGTGGAAGCCTGCTCAACCGGATGCGGTTTCCGCTCGAGGTCGCCAAGGCGGTGCGCGACGTATGGCCACCTGAACGGGCGCTCGGCATGCGCATCAGCGGGACGGAATGGCATGACAACGGCTGGGACTTGGACCAGTCGGTGGAATTCGTCCGTGCTCTCGGAGCGGTCGGGTACGACTATGTCTGTGTGTCGAGCGGTGGCATCGGTGGTGCCACGGCCCTGCTGCGGGACCACACCGCCCTCGCACAATACATCCGGCAGCGCACCGACGTGCCGATCTGCGCAGTGGGGTATATCACCGATCCGGCGCAGGCGGAGGCGACTCTGGCCGATGGCAAGGCCGATCTAGTGGCCCTGGCTCGCGCCTTTCTCGACAATCCGCGATGGGGCTGGCACGCGGCGTTGGCGTTGGGAGCGACACCGCACTTTCCGCAACAGTATGAACTGGTCAGACCGGAGAACTGGCGCGCGTTCGGCAAGGTGCATCCGGATCTTGCGCCGGCCTGACCGCACGTGCCGCACGTCCCTTCATCGGCGGTTTATCCGGGCTTCGGCCGCTACCGCCGGTCCGCCAGGCGTGCTTCGCTGGGCAGGTCGAGCAACTTGCCCGGGTTCATCAGGTTTCCCGGGTCGAGCAGGGACTTGATGCCCTGCATCAGTCCGAGCTCCAGCGGGTCCTTGTACAGCTTGAGCTCGTCCCGCTTGGCGCCGCCGATGCCATGTTCGGCGCTGATGCTGCCACCAAGCTCGGCGGCGATGCGGTGCACCTCGGCGCTCGCGGCGTCCGCCTCGCGCTGCAACTCGGTTGCATCCTTGCCAGCGCGCGGGAAGATCGCCACCAGGTGGATGTTGCCGTCGCCCACGTGGCCGACCGCCACCACCTGCGGGTCGGACCGCCTCGCGCGCAGCGCTGCGGTGGCGCGCTGGACGAACTCCGGGATGCGGGCGATCGGCACCGACGTGTCGTGCGACACGCTGTAGCCGGAGTTGCGGTTGGCCTCCGACACGCTGTCGCGCAGGCGCCAGAATTCAGCCACCTGGCGCTCACTGGCTGCAACTGCGGCATCCTGCAGCAGGCCTGCGTTCATCGCGCCGGCAAGCGTGTCCTGGATATGGTCTGCCAGATCGGTGCCGGCGCGCGAATCGGTCGCCTCCAGCAGCACCGCCCAGGGATGGGCGGATTTCAGCGGGTCGCGCGTGCCCGGGATGTGGTGCAACACCAGGTCGAGTTGCCCGCGCGACATCACTTCGAAACTCGACAGCCTTTCGCCGCAGCTCTCCTGGAGGCACCCGAGCAGCTCAACCGCGTGCTGCAGGCTGTCCAGTCCGACCCAAGCGGCAACGCGACCCTTCGGCTGTGGGAACAATTTCAGCACTGCGGCGGTGACCACGCCCAGCGTTCCCTCGGCGCCGATGAACAACTGCTTCAGGTCGTAGCCGGTGTTGTCCTTGCGCAGCGCGCGCAGGCCGCTCCACAGGCGGCCATCGGGCAGCACGACTTCGAGTCCGAGCACCAGGTCGCGCATGTTGCCAAACCGCAGCACGGCCGTGCCGCCCGCGTTGGTGGAGATGTTTCCGCCGATCTGGCACGAACCCTGGCTGCCCAGCGCCATCGGAAACAGTCGCCCGTGTGCCGCGGCCTGCTGCTGTATCGCCGCCAGCGTGCAGCCAGCCTCGACCGTGATGGTGTTGCCGGCAGGGTCGATCTCGCGCAACTTGTCCATGCGGTCCAGGCATAACACGACGTTGGCAAGCGCGGCGGGTGGCAAGGCACCGGCCGACATGCCGGTATTGCCGCCTTGCGGTACAACGGCAATCCGCGCGGCGCGGGCATAACGCACGACCGCCGCCACCTGGTCGGCACTGTCGGGCCGCACCGCGCACAGCGTTGCGCCGCGGTAACGGCCGCGCCAGTCGCGCTCGTACTTTTCCAACTCGCCCGCCGCGGTGACCAAATGGGCCGGGCCGACGATGGCCGACAAGGCGGCGAGGGTTTCCGCGGATGCAGTCATACCGGCCAGCGTTTATTCATCATGGCAGCAGTGGCCGCATCTTGTCACGCAGTTCCAGCAGCCGGCCCAGATAGACTGGTTCGCCGCGCTTGATCATCTGGTTGTTGAGCCCGGCAACGCTGATGCAGCCGCACAGCTGGTCCTGGGTGTTCAACAGCGGAACGGCCAGGGCGCTCAGGCCGATCACCACGTCGTCCACCGCGAGCTCCCACCCGCGTTGGCGAATCAGCTTCAAGTGCTTCTTGAGTCGCCGCCGGTCGACGAGACTCTTGGCTGTCAGCGCCGTCAGTGGCCGGGCCAGCTCGCGGTCGATTTCGTCGTCCGACTGCCAGGCCAGCAGCAGCTTCGGCGCGCCGCCACAATTGACCTGCAGCGATCCGCCGATGGGCCAGAAATGCACCTCCATGCCCTTGTGGTCGTGGTGGCGGTCCAGGCAGACCGCGCTGTGATCGCGGTATTCGGACAGGAACACCGTCAGGCCGAGCTCGGCCGCGAGCTCTCGCAGCTGCGGCGCCGCCAGCTCGCGCAGATCGACATCGCCAAGGGAGCGTGCGAGACGACGGATCATCGGGCCCAGAGAGTACTGGCCGCTGTCGCCATCCTGCAGGACCACGCCCTCGGCCATCAGGGTGAGAAGCAAACGCCGTGTCGTGCCACGGTCCAGACCGGCCTTTTCGGCAATGTCGCGCAATTGCAGCCGCCGATTGCCATCGAACACCGCCAGGATCGCCAGCGCCCGTCGGACGGCCCGCACCGTGCCACTGGCAGCTTCTTCTGAATTAGCAAGGGGCATTTCGATCGATGAAACGATTTTCACTGGTTGACACCGCAATTCTAATCCGTTAGTCTAGACTCCGAACGACAGAATGGCGGCGAAATGGGTTCCACAATCACCGAAAAAATCCTGGCCCGGGCGGCTGGCCTGGCGTCCGTCAAGGCGGGCGACGAGGTCATGGCCAAGCCCGATTACGTGCTTGCCTATGACTTCCCGGGCTACACGGATGTTATCTTCAAGCAGCTGAAGGACGAGTTCGGCATCCAGAAGATGCCCGAGCCGGAGCGCTTTGGCATCTTCATCGACCACATGGTTCCGACCGCCACCGCGGCGGAAGAGCAGTTGCACATCGGCACCCGCGAGTGGACGAAGGTCAACGACGTGGCGCTGTACGAGCGCAAGGGCATCGGCCACCAGGTCGCCTCGGAGGTCGGTTTCGCGACGCCAGGCGCCTTCGTCGTGCACTTCGACGGGCACGTCAGCCAACTGGGCACCTTCGGCACGCTGGCGATGGGCATCCGGCGCAATGTGCTCGAGGCGTTCGCGATGGAGCGGGTGTCGATCCGGGTGCCGCAGACCACCCGCGTCGACCTGGTCGGCAAGCTGCAACCGGGCGTCATGGCGCGCGACGTGTTCCATCACATGGTGCGGGTGCTCGGGTCGGCCTCGTGCCGGTTTCAGGTGCTTGAGATCGGCGGGTCGGCGGTGGCCGAGATGTCCACCGACGGCCTGCAAACCATCACCGGGCTGGCCATGTTCACCGGTGCCGTGACGGCGATCGTCAACCCCGACGCCAAACGCCTCGAATACGCGCTGCCGCGTGCGCGCAAGAAACTCGAGCCGGTGTGCAGCGATGCCGACGCGCACTACGCCGCGCGCCATGAAATCGACCTGTCTTCGCTCGAGCCGATCATCGTGATCCCGCCCAGCCCGGCGAACACGCGCGACCTGAAGGACTACCTCGGCCTCGAGGTACAGACCGGTTATCTTGGCTCCTGCGCCTCTGGCCGGATCGACGACCTGCGGGCCGCGGCCTCGGTGCTCAAGGGTCGCCAGATTGCCCCCGGTTTTGCCCTGTATGTCGTGCCGACCAGCAAGGAGATCATGGCCGCCGCCGCGCGCGAAGGCCTGATCGAGACGCTGGTTGATGCCGGCGCCTTCGTGTCGTCGCCGTCCTGCGATTACTGTTTCGGCCGGATCGCGACCATGGCGCCGGGGCAGCGGGCCGTGTCCACCGGCACGCTCAACGTGCGCGGTCGCATGGGCAGCCCGGACTCGGAGATCTATCTGTGCAACGCGGCAGTGATCGCGGCCTCCGCCCTCGAGGGCAGGATCGCCGATCCACGCCCTTACCTGCGCGACTGAGGGGTCGACCATGGCAATGCGGAACTTGCGCGGCCGGGTGGCCTTCGTGTTTGACGAACTCGACTTCGACGTCGACCAGATCGTCGGCGTCAAGAACATGAAGACCACCGACATCCATGAACTGGTGAAGGCCGCGATGCAGGCCTACGACCCCGAGTTCGCGGGCAAAGTGAAGCCGGGCGACCTGCTGGTGGGCAACCACAACTTCGGTTATGGCCATCCCCACTATCCGCCGATGAAGGCAATGCGCCAGCTCGGCGTAGCCGGCATCATTGCCGAGTCCTTCTCGCCCGGTTACTGGCGCGGCGAGATCAGCATGGGCTTTCCGCAGGTGTCATGTCCGGGCATTCTGGGCTTCGTCCAGCGCTGGGACGACATCGAGGTGGACTGGAGCGCGGGCGTCGTGCGCAACCTGACCCAAGGTACCCAACTGGCTTTCGAGCCGCTGCCGCGCGCAGATTTAGAGATGCTCGAAGCCGGTGGCCTGGAGAGTTATCTGAAAAAGCGGTTCTTCAGCGAGAAAAACACAGGAGCTTCGGCATGAACAATCTCAAGCAGATGATCAAGAGCAAAGGCACGGTATGGGCAGCCGGTGCCTACGATGCGCTGAGCGCCCGCCTGATTCAGGAGGCCGGCTTCGATGCCCTGCTCACCTCGGGCTTCGGCATCTCGTCGTCGTTCCTGGGCGAGCCCGATACCGAGCTCTACACCATGACGGAGAACCTGGCGGTGGTGCGCAATGTCTGCAATGCCGTGACGATCCCGGTGATCGCCGACATCGACACTGGTTATGGCAATCCGGTCAGTGTCATGCGTACCATGCGCGAATTCGAGAACGCGGGTGCCAGCGCCATCATCATGGAGGACCAGATCTCGCCCAAGCGCTGCCCGTGCTCGTTCGATCTGATCGAGACCATCTCGATGGAAGAGGGGGTCAACAAGATCCGCGCCGTGGCCTCGGTGCGCAAGAACCCGGACGTGCTGATCATCGCCCGCACCGACGCGATCGTTCCCGAGGAGGCATTCCGGCGTGGCAAGGCTTACGTGGCGGCCGGCGCCGACATCATCCAGCCGATCTCCAAGTGCTTCAAGGACTTCGCCGGTCTGCAGGCGATGCGCGAAGCCTGTGGTGTCCCGCTCTCGCTGCAGCTGCTGGGATGGCTGGAAGCCGACCTGGACAGCAAGCAGATCGAGCAGGTTGCGGCGCTGGCCACTTACCCGCTGGTAGCACTGATGAGCGCCACCCAGGCAATCCGCTTGAACCTGCGCGCGCTGGCGGAGGCCAAGTCGTCGAAGGCGCTGCCGCAGCCGGTGACGGGGATGCATGATTTCAACGACTTCATCGGCTTCAAGCGCATCGACGCGCTGCAGCGCCAGTTCATGAATGCCGAGCCGGCCAAGGTCTGACGCGACGTTGGGCGCGGTCGTGGCGCCCGATGCACCTCTGACGCGGCTATGATAGATTTCCACCGCCACTGAACAACCATATCTTCCCGAGGTAACCACCATGCAATTTGGAATCAAACGTAAAAGCCTGTTTGCCTTCGCTGCGAGCGTGGCACTGCTCGCCGGCGCAACTGACGGATTTGCGCAGGCCAAGCCACCGGTGCGGCTGGCCGCGATCCTGCCGCTCAGCGGCGCCGGTACATTCGAGGGGCAACAAGGCATCGAGGGCATGCAGGCCGCCGCGGCCATCATCAATGACAAGGGCGGCATCCTGGGCGGGCGCAAGATAGAAATCATTCCCTACGACGACAAGTCCTCTCCGGAGGAGGGCGTCAGCGCCGCGCGCCGCGCTATCGAGCAGGACAAGGTCGACGCGATCGTCGGCAACATGTTCAGCCCGATCGCCCTGGCGATGAAGGAAGTAACGCGCGACAAAATCCTGCACGTGGTGCTGGCACCGCAACACCCGAAGGTCACCGAGGAGGGCCACAAGTGGCTGTTCCGCCTGAACGAGACCACCATCATGCGGGGCGGCAATTTTTCCAAGTTCATCTGCACCAAGATGAACCTGAAATCGGTCGCCATCCTGGCCATCAATGATGATTACGGCCGCTCCGAGGCCGGCAACTATGGCAAGTGGCTGCAGGAATGCGGGATGCAGGTCAAGGGCACCGAATTCTTCCAGGGCACCGACACCGACTTCAACGTCCAGCTGACCAAGATCCGTGGCCTGCAGACCGACGCGATCTACGTCGCGGCGAGCGCCACGTCGCAGGGGGCCACCATCTATCGCCAGATCAGGCAGCTTGGCTACAAGGGCACCGTGGTCGCGTCGGGTGGCAACATGAATCCGAAGCTGATCGAGTTGTCGGGCAATTCGATCGAGGGCGTGTACAGCGTTTCGCCTTACGTCGAGGATGTGGAGAACCCGATTGCAGCCGCCTGGCGGACCGAGTATGCCAAGCGCTTCAAGAACGCGACCTCGTTTGTCGCAGCACTCTCGGCCGCCGGCCTCGAGGTCACCGCCGGGGCCATGGACAAGGCGGGAACATCCACCGACTACGAGAAGATCGCCGCGGCGATCCGGGGCAACCAGTGGAACACGGTGCTTGGTGACATGAAGTTCAACAACATCGGGCAGGGCTTCCTCGCCAGCTATATCGTGCAGGTGAAGAACGGCAAGATCACCACAACCACCCGCGCAAATTGATCGACCGGCAGATCTGGCGGGTGTCGCGGAGAATCCGGCGCTGATGGGGGGGGTTTTTTTTCAGCAACTGGCCAACGGGCTCGTCAACGGGATGGGCTACGTGCTGATCGCGGTCGGGCTGACGCTGGTGTTCGGCGTGCTGCGCATCGTCAACTTCGCGCACGGCGAGTTCTACATGCTGGGCTCTTTCGCGACGTTCTTCGCGATGTCGCTGCTTGGCGTGCCCTACGTTGTTGCCGTGCTGATGGCCACGGTCGTCGTCGCGGGGGTTGGCGTCCTGGCCAACCAGGTGCTGTTTCGCCCGCTGCGACGCGAGCACGAGTTCACGATTCTGATGGTCAGCCTCGGCCTGAGCCTGATGCTGGCCAATGGCGGTGAACTGGTGTTCGGAGCCGATCCCAAATACATCTCCAGCCCGTTCGCGGACGATGCCGTCGAGTTGGGCTCGGTATTCCTGACCTGGCAGCGCATCATCGTGCTGGTGGCCGCGTCGGTGCTGATCGGTCTGGTGTACCTGTTCATCCGTTTCACGCGCATGGGCAAGATGATGCAGGCCACCGCGCAGAACCGCGAAGGAGCGGCGCTGAGCGGGGTCAACATCGACTGGGTCCACACCTACACCTTTGCGCTTGCCTGTGGCCTCGCCGCCGCCGCCGGGGCGCTCCTGGGCCCGACCGCGGTGATCTTCCCGACCATCGGGGAATGGGCGGTGCTCAAGGCCTTTATCGTCGTCGTCATGGGCGGGCTGGGCAGCATGGGTGGCGCGGTCGCCGGCGGCCTGATTCTGGGCATCGTCGAGGCACTGGGCGCCAACTACATATCGATCGCGTTCAAGGACGCAATTGGCTACGGCATCGTGGTGGCGGTGCTGCTGTGGCGCCCGGCCGGTCTGTTCGCGCCGCGGCAATGAGGCGGTTTGTTTTCCCCCGTGCGGCCGCCGCCGGCGTTGCGCTGCTGCTGCTGGTCCCGCTGGCGGCCGTCGGGTCCTATTTCCAGCACCTGCTGGTGATGTGGATGCTGTTCGCGCTGATGGCCGTCAGCCTCAACATCATCGTCGGCTACCTTGGCGAGCTGAGCTTCGGCCACGCCGCGTTCTTCGGCCTGGGTGCCTATACCTCGGGGATGCTGACGGTATTCGGTGGCGTTCCATTCTGGCTCTGCCTGATCGCCGCGCCGCTGGTCTCCGGTGCCTTCGGGCTGGCGATCGGATATGCCTCGCTGCGCATCAAGGGCCCGCAGTTTGCCATCCTCACGCTGGGCTTCGGCGCCATTTTGCACAGCGTCTTCGTCAATTGGGTCGACTTCACCAACGGCCCGTTGGGCATCACCAAGATCTCGCCACCGAAGATCCCGCTGCTCGGCCTGGAAATCAGCGGCGGAATTCCCTACTACTACCTGGTCCTGTTCTTCCTGCTGGTATCGGCCTATCTGTGCCGCTCGCTGATGCGTAGCCGCACTGGCCGCGCTTTCATCGCGGTACGCGAGAACGACGTGCTGGCGACCTCTCTGGGCATCGACGTGTTCCGCTACAAGCTGCTGGGGTTCGTCGCGGCGACGATGATGGTCGGCGTCGCGGGCTGCCTGTATGCGCACTACCTCAAGGTCATCACGCCCGGCTTGTTCACCCTGCACTACATGGCACCGATGGTGATCATGGTCATCATTGGCGGCAAGGGGACCGTGACCGGGCCGATCGTCGGTTCGCTGGTCTACGTGGCCCTGCTGGAGGTGCTGCGCGCCAGCGGCTCGATGCGCATGCTGGTGTTCGCGGTCCTGCTTACGCTGTCGGTGATCTTCCTCCCCGGTGGCCTGGTGTCGCTGCTGCCGTTCTGGCGCGGCCAACGCGGTGGAGCCAGGCAGCATGACTGAGCCGCTGCTGCAGGTCAATGGGCTGACACGGGTTTTCGGCGGCCTCGTGGCGGCCAATGCCGTCGATTTTTCGGTCCTGGACGGCGAGGTGGTCGGGTTGATCGGTCCTAACGGCGCCGGCAAGACGACGGTATTCAACATGATCGCGGGAAGCCTGGCGCCGACCTCCGGGTCGCTGCGTTTTCGCGGCGAGGACTACGTCGGAACCCCCGCGCATCGAATGGCCCAGCGTGGCATCGCCCGGACTTTCCAGATCACCAGCCTGTTCCCGACCTTGTCGGTGCTCGACAACGTCAAGCTCGGCACCCACCGCCACAAGAAGACCGGCTGGTGGGGCGCTACCATCTTCTCCGCCGCCTACCGACGCGAGGAGCAGGAGGTCGACGACAAGGCGAACGCCGTGCTCGGGTTTCTCGGACTGTCCGACAAGGGTGCGCGCATCGCACAGAACCTTGCCTACGGCGACCAGCGCCGCCTCGAGATCGCCATCGCCCTGGCTGCCGAGCCGGTGTTGCTGCTGCTCGACGAGCCGGCCGCCGGCATGAATCCCGATGAGGCGCGGCGCCTGACCGAAACCATCGGACGCATCCGTGATACCGGCGTCAGTGTGCTGCTGGTGGAACACCACATGCGGGTGGTGATGGGCATTTGCGACCGCATCATCGTGCTGAACCAGGGCAACAAGATCGCCGAGGGTACGCCGGCGGTGGTCGCCAACGACCCGACCGTGGTCAGCGTCTATCTCGGACGGGGCGCGACCGGTGCTTAGGCTGTCCGGCATCACCGTGCGTTATGGCCTGCGCGAGGCCCTGACCGACATCGACATCGAGGTCAAGCAGGGGGAACTGATCACGCTGATCGGTGCCAATGGAGCCGGCAAGACCACCTGCCTGCGGACGATTTCCGGCCTGTTGCGGCCAGCGGCGGGGCGTCTCGAGTTTCTCGGCCAGGATGTCGTGGGCAAGGCACCGCACCAATTGCTGGCGCTGGGCATGGCGCATGTCCCGGAGGGCCGCCTGCTGTTCCCTGAGATGACCGTGCTGGAGCACCTCGAACTCGGCGCCATGCGCGCGGCGCGCGGCGGCCGCTCTTTCAGCGACCAGCTCGAGCGCTGCCACAACCTGTTTCCGAAACTGCTCGAGCGGCGCTCCCAGAAAGCCGGCACGCTGAGTGGCGGCGAACAGCAGATGGTGGCCATCGCTCGCGGCCTGATGTCCTCGCCCAAGCTGTTGATGCTCGACGAACCGTCACTCGGCCTCGCGCCGGTCGTGGTCGACAGCCTGGGTGACGTGATCCACCAATTGCACCAGGAAGGACTGACTGTTCTGCTGGTGGAGCAGCGGGTGGATCTGGCGCTCAAGCTCGCGGACCGGGGTTACGTGCTCGAGACTGGCCGGGTCGTGCTGCACGATCGCGCGGACGCGCTGCTGGAAAACCCTATGGTGAAACAGGCCTACCTGGGGACTTGAAATGGAAGCCGCTGACTCGTCGACGCCACAACCGGTGGCGCACAAATCCCCGTGGCGCATCGGCGTCGATGTCGGCGGCACCTTCACCGATATGGTGGTGGTGGACGACGCCGGCGTCCTGTCGGTGTTCAAGGTGCCATCGGTCCCCGGCCAGCAGGCCGAGGGTGTCATGGCCGCCGTTGGCGCGGCAGCGGCCGCGTTTGGCCTCGGTGTCGAGCAGTTCCTGGACGGCTGCGGTCTGTTCATCCACGGCTCGACGGTCGCGACCAACGTCATCCTGGAAGGCAAGGGCGCCAAGGTTGGCCTTTTGACGACCGAGGGCTTCCGTGACAGCCTCGAAATCCGCCGTGGGATCCGTTTCCACCAGTGGGACCATCGCGCCGCCTATACGCCGGTGCTGGTGCCGCGGCATCTGCGCCTGCCAATCGGCGGGCGCATCGACCGGGACGGACGGGAGATCGAACCGCTGGAGCGCGAATCGTTGCACCGCGCGCTCGCCACCTTCGAGGCCGAGGGGGTGGAGGCAATTGCCGTCTGCCTGATCAACTCGTTCGTCAACCCCGCACACGAACATGCCGTGGCCGATGCGATCCGGCAGAAGTGGCCGCAGCGGTGGCTGTCGGTTTCGGCCGATATCGTGCCCATCGTGGGCGAATACGAGCGCACGTCGACCACAGTGGTCAACGCCTACATCGCGCCGCGCGCCATCGGTTATCTGCGTTCGCTGGACCAGCGCCTGAAGGCCGCCGGCCTGCGTTATCCGCTGCTGCTGCTGCAAAGCAACGGCGGCGCGGTCTCGGTGGACCATGTCTCCGAGCGCCCGGCCAACCTGGTTCTTTCCGGCCCGGCTGCGGGCGTGGGCGCGCTGAACTTCTTTGCCAAGGCGGCCGGCGACAACCTGATCTCGATGGAGATCGGCGGCACCTCGTGCGACGTGGCGTTGATGAGCAATGGCAAGGTAGCCGTCACCGACGACGTGATGGTCAACCAGTACCACGTCGCGGTGCCATCGGTGGATATCCATTCGGTCGGCGCGGGCGGCGGCACCATCGCCGGTGTGGATGCCGCCGGCATGATGTACGTGGGCCCGCGCGGCGCCGGGGCGCGGCCGGGACCGGCTTGTTACGGCCTGGGCGGCGAGGAGCCGACGGTGACCGATGCGCATCTGGTGCTGGGACGGTTGCGCGCCGGGCCGCTGGGCAGCGGCGCCGTGACGCTGGACAAGGAGCGGGCGGTGCGCGCGATCGAGCGGCATGTGGCGCGGCCGCTCGGCCTGGGAATCGAGGCGGCGGCGGCGGGGATCATCCGGCTGCTGGAGCGCAAACTGGTCAACGCGGTGGAGCACATGAGCGTGCAGCGCGGCCTCGATCCGCGCCGCTTCACGCTGGTTGCCGCGGGCGGTGCCGGCCCGCTGCACGGCAGCGCGATCGGCCGCATGATCGGCTGCCGAACCGTCTACATGCCGCGCCTGGCGGGTGCCTTCTGCGCGCTGGGCCTGCTGCACTCGAACCTGCGCCAGGACTATGTCGCCGTGGTGCGGCCGGACTCGATCGACAGCCTGTCGATGGCGGCGCTCGAAACCCGCTTCGCCGAACTGGAGCAGCGCGCCCGCTCGGCATTGCTGCTGGAAGGCTTCAGCGGCGACAGCGTACGGATCGAGCGCGTGCTCGACTTGCGTTACCGTGGCCAGCAATGGTCGATCCAGGTCGCGATCCCGGCCGACCGCGCGCCCGAGCCCGGCCTGGTGCGGCGGGCCTTCGAGCCGGAATACCGGCGCCAGTTCGGCCACATCCAGCCAGACGGCGTCGTGGACGTGACCGCGCTGCGCGTGGCCGGCATCGGACTGCTGCCGCCGCTGCGTCCGGCACCGGCCCCCAGCGCGCGCGGCACCCCCAAGCCGATGGGGACGCGCCAGGTCTATATCGACGACAAGAACTTGTGGTGCGAGACGCCGGTGTTCGACGGCGATGCGCTGCGCCCGGGGCATCGGCTGGTCGGTCCGCTGATCGTCGAGGAGCCCACCACCACCGCCTTCATCGGCGTGGGCGAACAGTTGGAGGTGGACGCGGCCGACAATCTGGTGGTGCGGTTTGGCGCACCGGAGGCAATCCATGGCGCATGACCCGGTTACCCTGGCGCTGGTGCAGAACCGGCTGGACCATATCTCCCAGCAGATGGGTTGGGTGATGATCCGCACCGCGCGCAGCCCGATCTTCCAGAGCCACGACTTCTCCTGTTTCGTGACCGGGGCCGAAGGCCAACTGGTGAGCCAGGCCGACGGCTGCCCGATCCACACCGGCAGCGGTGGGTTCGCGGTGCGCGGCATCCTGAAGACCTTCGGCGGTGCGATCGTGCACGATGATGCTTTCCTGGTGAACGACCCGTACCTGGGCGGTGGCAACCACCTGCCCGACTGGGTCATCGCGCGCCCGGTCTTCGTCGACGGCACGCTGGTCGCATTCACCTGCAATCGCGCCCACCAGTCGGACATCGGCGGCGGCGCGGCAGGCACTTACAACCCGCGCGCGACCGAGATCTTCCACGAGGGCCTGCGCCTGCCGCCAGTGCGCGTGGTGCGCAATGGCGAGATCGACCCGAGCATCTGGAGCATCCTGCTGGCGAATTCGCGCACGCCAGATCTGCTCGACGGCGATCTTCGCGCCATGCTGGGCTCGACCCAGATCGGCGCCGAGCGGGTGGCGCAGCTGTTCGGCGAGCTGGGGCTGGCCCAGGGCATGGACTACGTCGGCGGCATCCAGGACCATGCCGAGCGGCGCATGCGCGCCGAGATCGCTGCGCTGCCCGATGGTGTGTACGTCGGCGAGGAGGTCGCCAATTCCGACTGCTTCGAACGCCAGGAGATCCTGTACCGTGTCACCATCACCGTCGCCGGCGACCAGCTGACGGTTGACTTCACCGGCACGGCGGCGCAGATGAAGGGCTTCAAGAACAGCTCCATCGCCAATACCCATTCGATGGTCTACGTTGGCATCGGGTCCTTCTTCGACCCGGATCTGCCACGCAACGAGGGCACGTTCCGTCCGGTCAGGATCATCGCGCCCTATGGCTGCACCCTCAATCCGAAGCCGCCGGCGGCCACCACCTTCGCCACCGCCTTTCCCGCGCACGATGTGATCCAGGCGATCTGGAAGGCGCTGGCCCAGGCCGCACCCGGGAAGGCCGTGGCCGGCTGGGGCAAGGCGATCATCCCGATTTCGTCCGGCCTGGACCCGGCCTCTGGCGCGCGTTATGTGCTGTACCACTGGAATGGCCTGTCCGGCGGCGGGGCGGTGATCGGGCGCGACGGGTTGAACCAGATCGCGCACCTCTCCACCCTGGGCGGCTTCACACTGCCCAATGTCGAGACCTGGGAGCAGCTGTACCCGGTGCTGGTGCACCGGCATGAGTTCAACCAGGACGGCGGCGGCGCCGGAGAGTGGCGTGGAGGCACCGGCGTGGTTTACGAGGCCGACGTCCAGACAGCGGGCGAGTATTCGTTCCGCGGAGAGGGCCTGTTCGACCCGTCCGGCTTCGGCTTTGCCGGTGGCAAACCGGGCGTGGCTGGCGAGCTGTCGGTGCGCATGCCCGATGGTGCCGTGTTCGAGCCGCCGCAGTATTCGCTCAACCAGCTGCCGCCGGTGCGCCTGCACCTGGTGTCGCCGGGCGGCGGTGGCCTTGGCGACCCGTACCGGCGCGCGGTTGAAGCGGTGCGGCTGGATGTGCGCGACGGCGTGGTCAGCCGGGAGGCGGCGCGGGCGCACTACGGCGTGGTGCTGAGTGAGGATGGCGATACGGTGGACATGCCGGCTACGGCGCACCTGCGCTCGACGACCTGAACGGGCCTGCCTTGGACGAGAACCAGCGCATCGTCCTCGCCGCGAAACCGCACGGCTTGCCGCGGGAGAGCGACTTCGCGCTGGTGCGCGGCCCGGTGCCACAACCAGGTCCGGGTGAGGTCCTGGTGCGTTGCCTGTGGTTGTCGGTCGACCCCTACATGCGTGGACTGATCGACGCGGTCTATCCCTACGTGAAGCCGATCCTGGTCGGCGACACCATGTTTGGCGGCGCGGTCGGGCGCGTGGCGGTATCGAACGACCCGGCGTTTGCTGTCGGAGAGCTTGTCGAAGGCTACCTCGGCTGGCAACTTTACGCGGTTGCGCGCGCCAGCGAGCTGCGCAGGATCGACCCGCAATGGGGCCCGCCGTCGACCGCGCTGGGTGTGTTGGGCATGCCCGGCATGACGGCCTATTTCGGCATGACCGAGATCGGGGAGCCGCAAGCCGGGCAGACCGTGGTGGTGTCGGCGGCGGCAGGCGCCGTTGGTTCGGCCGCGGGCCAGATCGCCAAAATCCGGGGTTGTCGCGTCGTCGGCATAGCAGGCTCGGCCGAAAAAGTGCGCCATGTGGTGGACGACCTCGGCTTTGACGCCTGCATCGACTACCGCACGGAGCCGGATCTGGCTGGCGCATTGCGGCGTTGCTGTCCGGATCGCATCCATGTCTATTTCGACAACGTCGGGGGTACGACCTACGATGCGGTGATGACATGGCTGGCGCTCGATGCACGCATCGTCATTTGCGGTCAGATCAGCCAGTACAACGACCGCGAGGCGGAAGTCGGTCCGCGCCGCCTGAAGGAATTCGAGATGTGGCGCGCACGCCAACAGGGCTTTCGGGTGCTCGACTATCGGCCGCGTTATGGCGAGGGCATCGCGGAAATGGCGCGGTGGCTGGCGCAGGGCCGCATGCGATACCGCGAGACGGTGGCGCAGGGTCTGGAGAACTCGGCCGGCGCCTTTATCGGCATGCTGCAAGGGCGAAACATCGGCAAGCAACTGGTTCAGCTCGCGCAAGACGCCGCCATGAACCACTGACCGACTATGGTCGTGCGCCACGGTGTCCCATGCGCCACGTGATGCCCAACCTTCAGGGCGCCGCTTCAATTCGCAGCTTGACATCCTGCGGGACTTCCATTGGGCGGTGGGTCATCAGGTCGAGCATCACCCCGACGATCTCGATGGTGGCAACCACCTCGCCCCGATCCGAGTCGATGACGTGATGGGCAAAGCGGATCACCTTGCTGCTGCCCGACAAATAGGACGAGCGCAACGTCAGGTTGCAACCCAGGCGCGGTCTCTTTCGAATTTCGATCAAGTAGTCGATCGCTGCCACCGTGATCTTCTCGTGGGCGAATCGGGCACCATCCAGGCCGATGGTGGCCAGGTATTGCCGCGCGCCAGTCGAACACATGTCGACCAATGCACGGGTTTGCAGCCAGCCATCGGTATCGGCGTCCCAGCTGTCGACCACAGCGACACAGCTTGTCACTGCCGCAGCAGGGGGCCTGGCCGGCACGCTCGGCGCGGCCGGCGCCCGCGCCCGGGGCAGCGACCCCCACTCGCCGATTTCCCCGCTCTCGAACGACTGCGCGTCGGTGCCGGATGGCACTGCCTGGCCCGATGCGTCCAGCCAGGCCAGCCGTGTTTCGACGACGCAGGCCAGGCGGCCGCTGGGCTGGTGCACGATGCCATGCACTGCATCCAGGCCCAGTGCGTCCACGCCACGAACGCCCGAATGCACGCTCACGACATCACCAGCGAACAATTCGGCCTTGAACACGGCGCGGGCCTGAACCACGTGCAACCGCGGTGCCGGCACCCGGGCCTCCTGGCACAACACGGCCACGGCTTCGTCCACCAGGTCGAAGAACACCTGCACGTTCACATGTCCGGCCTGGTCACATTGGTGCTTGTGCATGCGTTGCAGGAGCCGAACGGCGGGCAGCGCGTCTGCCCGACCGCACAAGTCTTGCCACATTGCAGCCCTGGGGGCAGCCACTCGAACACGCAACACGGCGACCCATGCCACGCCACGTGGACCGGCCAAATCGACCGTGAAGAGGCCCGTCGGGACGCCTGGACCCGGCGCAGTGGTGCGGCATTCGTAAACCTCGCCCACCAAGGGCGGCGCGGCGTCCAGGCGCCGCAATGAGAACAGCGACACCTCGGGCTCGGCAGCGGACGCGGTGCCGTGCGGCGTTTCGTTGGCCGGCCGGGCTAGTCGAAGGTAAACGGCCAGAGCATCGGTGGTCACGCCGGCCGCCGCATCGACACGCATGGCACCACTCCCGTCCGTCTGGCCGGGCTGCACAAGACCCTTGCAAAGGCAATACCGGTTGCTGTGTTGCACGTTGTCTCCCGTCTCCGAGTCCATTGCCTCCGCCGACCTGCGCCATTCCGGGCAATGCAGATTATGGGGTGCACTGGCGCGGGCACGTTTTACACTGAGTGCCTATGAACAATCTTGACGGAAAGAGAATCGCGGTCGGTGGATTCATGCATGAAACCAACACCTTTCAGCCGCAGAAGACGACCTATGCAGACTTCGCGGAGGCGGGTGACCGCCAGCCCCTGGTCCGCGGGCAGGGGGTGCTGGAGAAGTTCGAAGGCATGAACCAGTCCATCGCCGGCGCGCTGGGCGTGTTCAGGCCGGCAGGCGCGGCGCTGTTTCCGCTGCTGTGGACCTCGACGACGCCGGCCGGCTACGTGACCAAGGACGCCTTCGAGCGAATTGTCGCGATGATGCTGGAGGACCTGCGCCTGGCGCTGCCCCTGGACGCTGTCTATCTCAGCCTGCACGGTGCGATGGTCTGCGAGCATCTCGAGGACCCGGAGGGCGAACTGCTCGAGCGCATCCGCGCGATCGTCGGGCCGGACGTACCGATCGCGGTAAGCCTGGATCTGCATTCCAACACCACGCCGAAGATGTTTGCGGCGAGCGACGCGATGGTCTCCTATTGCACCTATCCGCATGTGGACATGGCGGACACCGGGGTCAAGGCCGGGCAGCTGTTGAGGGAAATGCTGCTGCGGGCGCGGCGCCCCGAGAAGGCGTTTCGCCAGCTCCCGTACCTGATTCCTCTTGCCTGGCAATGCTCGACCATCGAGCCCTCGAAGTCGATTTATGCGTTCGCCGACAGCCTGTTGTCGCAAAGCGTCGCGAGCACGTCGTTCACACCCGGTTTCCCGGCTGCAGACATCCACGATTGCGGGCCGGCCGTGTTCGCCTACGGATGGGACCGCGAGGCCACGGTGCATGCCGCAGACGCGCTCTACGGCGCGGTGCTGGATGCCGAGCCGCAGTACGCGGGCAAGCTGTACCGCCCGGACGAGGCCGTGCTGGAGGCGATGCGGCGCTCGCAGGAATCGTCGCGCGCCGTCCTGCTGGCTGACACGCAGGACAACCCCGGAGCCGGCGGTAGCGCGGACACGGTCGGGCTGCTCGCTGCGCTGCTGCGACATCACGCTGAGCGCGCGGTACTGGGCGTCCTGCATGACCCGCTGGCGGCACGGGCGGCGCACTCGGTTGGTCTGGGACGCACGCTGACGATCGGCATCGGCGCGAAATCCGGCGCCTGGGGCGAGAAGCCGATCGAGCGCGAATGGACGGTGGAGCGACTCGGCGACGGCCGCATGACCTGCCGCGGGCCGATGATGACCGGCTGGGTGCTGGCGCTGGGACCGATGGCGCTGTTGTCCTGTGCCGGCGTTCGGGTCGCTGTATCCTCGAAGAAGGTGCAGGCGATGGACCAGGAGCTGTTCCGCCACCTCGGCATCGAGCCGAAGGCCGAGCGGATCGTGGCGTTGAAGAGCTCGGTGCATTTTCGGGCCGATTTCGAGCCGATCGCCTCTGATGTCCTTGTGGTGGAGTCGCCAGGGGCGATGGTGGCGGATCCGGCCAAGCTGGCGTTCACGCGCTTGCGCAGGGGCGTGCGCATCAATCCTCTCGGGCCGGAGTTCGCCACCTAGACCAGCGCCGAACGAGGGCCGCCGAGGCAACAACAAGCCTTTGCAGTGGCCGCCGACTGGTGGGATCGAACGCATGCTGCGCAGTCGCGGCGCAGTCATTGACCACCCTGTTCCGGCGGCCCCAGTCGCTGACAAAATGGATGCGCCCATGCGGGTGCAAAGTGGCTCGCAGATTCACCCCTGTTTCATTGGTCGAAATACATTTCATTTGTTGACACGACGGGCGAGCAATTGTAGACTTCAAAAAAATTTCAATAACTCCAGCGCTGGGCCCTGAACACTCACCGCAATCTGATCGGAGACTTCGGTATGAACAATGTTGGAAGATTCGCGCGCGTCTTGATGCTCGCCGCTGCTTGTGTACTGCCCATGCTCCTGGGGCCGAATGCCGACGCGCAGACCCCAAAGCGGGGTGGCAGGCTGGTCATCGCGCAGGACGAGGGGCCCGACCGCATCGATCCGCACGGCACGGTGATGTCCTTCCAGCACCGGATCATCGTCAACGGGCCTTATGAGGCCTTGTTGGCGATCGACAAGGATCTGGCGATATTGCCCTCGCTGGCGACCGCCTGGAAGCAGGAGAGCGCCACGTCGTACACCTTCACGATCCGCGACGGCGTGAAGTTCCACGACGGATCAACTCTGACGGTGGACGATGTGCTCTTCACCTTCAGCCGCATCATGAACCCGGAACGCCCGAGCGACGCGCGCACGAAGATGCGCATGCTCAAAGCCGTGACCAAGGTTGATGACCGCACGGTCCGTTTCGAGCTCAAGTCCGCCTCGGCGCCATTCCTTCGCTACATGGCATCGCCCGAGGTCACCGGCATCGTTGCGCGCAAGTTCACGGAGGCGGCCAACAACGACCTGACGAAGACGGCAAATGGGACTGGCGCCTTCAAGATCACGAACTTCACGCCCGGCGTCAACGTGACCTATGAGAAGTTCGCCAGTTACTGGGACGCCGGCAAGCCCTATCTTGACAAGGTGGAGCTGCGCATCATTCCGGACGATTCGACGCGCATTGCGGCGCTGCGAACCGGCGAGATCGACATGACGTTCTTCCGTCCGGACAAGCGGCCGTTGCTGGCCACCTTGCGCAACGTAGTGATTGGCGAGGCGGTCGCCAACTCGACCCAAATGTTGCCGTTCAACTGCGAGAAGGGGCCGACCAGCGACCTCAAGGTGCGCCAGGCGTTTGCGCTGTCCATCGACCGCAACGCGATCATGAATACCGTATTCCCAGGGCGCGTGACCCGACCCGGCATGGCCGTGGCACCCGCCGACAAGATCTACGGCTACCAGGGCGACGGGACCGACCTCCCCTACTGGAACGCCGATATCCCGCGCGCAAAGAAGTTGCTGGCGGATGCAGGCTTCCCGAACGGCCTCAAGCTGACGATCCAGTACATCGGCACGCCGGCCTTCGCGGTGGACGCACGGATCTCCGAACTGTTGCGCGAGCAGGTCGCGCGTTCGGGCATCGACCTGCAGCTCGTTCCGATCGAATACTCCGCAAGCGCGCGCAATTCGGTCGCCGGCACCTACGAGGTCATGAGCAACGGCCGCGGCATGGACGCCGATCCGGAGGGCGCGTTCTTCGACGCGCTGGGCAGCGCAGTCCGCACCAAATGCAAGGACCCGAAGTTCGACGCGATGATCGACGCGGCCAACGCTGAACTCGATGTGGTCAAGCGCGCCAAGATGCTGACGGATGCACAAAGGTACATCCTGGAGAACGTCTACTTCATCTACATGTTCTCGGTTCCATTCCGGATCGAAGTCTGGAAGAACGATGTCAAGGGCTACGAGCCGCTGCCGCAGGTGCGTCGCACATCACTGCGCCAGGTGTGGCTCGATCGCTAGTCCGCGCGACTGTCCCGACAAAGAGGATCGCCCCATGTTCCATCTAGGCTGGTTTGGTACGACTGGGCCGGTCAATTGGCTCGCCCCCGCGGGTGCGGTGTACGACTGGCGCAAGCCGGAGATCTTTCAGGACGTTGCCAAGTTGTGCGAGCGCGCGAAGATGGACTTCGTCATGTTCGCCGACAGCGTGGCGATCCCTGCGCTGTTCCAAGGTTCGACCGACTATTACGTGCGAAACGGCTTCATGATCTACCACGATCCGGTGCCGACGTGCGCGTGGATGGCAGCAGCCACGCAGCGCATCGGGCTTGCCTCCACGCTGTCGTGCACGTTCTATCCCCCCTATCTGCTCGCGCGCATGCTCGGAACCATGGACCATCTCAGCGGTGGGCGCATGGCGTGGAACGTCGTGACTTCGACCAAGGGGGGCGAGAACTTCGGCATGGAGATGCCTGAGCACGACGAACGTTATGACATGGCGGACGAGCATCTGGAGTTGTGCCGCCAGCTCTGGGATTCCTGGTCGCCCGATGCCGTGATCATGGATCGCGAGAACAAGATCTTCGCCGACCCGGCCAAGGTCAAGACGGTCAACTTCAAGGGACAGCATTTCCAGTGCCGCGGGCCGCTGAACGTGGTTTCATCACCGCAAAGGCATCCGATCATCATCATGGCAGGCACCTCGCCGCGCGGGCAGCAGTTCGCGGTGCGAAATGCGGACATGGTGATAGCGCACAAGAACTCCGTTGCCGACATGAAGTCCTACAGCCATCAGCTGCGCCAAAAGGCCGCCGAAGCGGGCCGTGATCCGAAATCGCTCAAGATCTTTTACGCGATCAAGCCGGTGATGGGTGATACGCCGGCCGAGGCAGAGGAAAAATGGCAGCGGCACCTGGCCAGTGGCGATGTGGACCTCGGATTGGCAGACCTGTCAAACACCTTGATGTACGACATGTCGCAGTTCGATCTCGACAAGCCGCTTCCAAAGGACCTCAAGGTGCAGGGCATTGTCGGAAAGCTCCTGCAATACACCCAGAGTCAGGGGCACCTCACCTTGCGCGAGATCGCCAAGCACGAGAGCCTGAAGGAAACCTTCCCGATGCACGGAACGCCGGAGCAGATCGCCGACATCCTGGAGCATGCGTGGCGCGAAGGTGGCGCCGACGGCTTCCATTTCCGCCAGATGTTCCAGGACTACGGGTATCTCGTCGACATCGCGACGAAACTGGTGCCCGTTCTCCAGAAGCGCGGGCTGGTGCGCAAGGAGTATTCCGGCACGATGCTGCGCGACCACCTGTTCGAGTTCTGAAAAGTAGCCCGAATTGGAAATCTTGCAGCAAGCGGAAAGTGACCCGCCTTCCGAGGAAGCATTGCGCGCGCCGCTGCTCCGCGTCGAGCATCTCTGCGTGACCATACCGAGCGCCGCCGGCCCGATCCACGCAGTGCGCGACGTGTCGTTCTCGATCCATCCGGGGGAAAGGGTCGCCATATTGGGGGAAAGCGGAAGCGGCAAGACGATGACCGCCTTGAGTCTGCTCGGACTGCAGCCGCCACAGGCCCGGGTGTCCGGCGCATTGACCTTCAAGGGCCGGTCCCGCGAACTTGGCCTGCACACCGACGCGGCCGCCCCGGTTCTCGCGGACGCTGGCGTCATCTTCCAGGATTCGCTGTCCAGCCTGAACCCGATCTCTCGCATCGGCACGCAGCTCATCGAGCGGCTGACGCTGCGCGGCTGGAAGGCGGGCGCGGCGCGTAGCGAGGCCGCCCGGGTGCTCCGACATGTCGGCGTGGCCGACGCCGATGCGCGCATGAACGCCTATCCGCACGAACTGTCAGGTGGCATGCGCCAGCGCGTGATGATTACCATGGCACTGCTGGCCAAGCCCTCGCTGCTGGTCGCCGACGAGCCGACCACGGCGCTCGACACCACGGTGCAGGCGCAGGTGATCGACCTGGTTCGGATGCTGCAGGCCGAGAATGGCATGAGCCTCCTGCTGATCACGCACGACCTGGCGATGGCGGCCGAGGTTTGCGATCGCGCCGTGGTCATGTACGCCGGATACGTGGTCGAAGACGTTCCGATGGCCGAACTGCTGCGCCGGCCGCGCCACCCGTATGCCGCCGCACTGCTCGGGTCCCTGCCGCGGCTTGACGCGCCGGCGGGCGAACCGCTGGAAACGATCGAGGGCGAGCCTGCGTCGGCACTGGGCCATTTTGCGTGCTGTCCGTTCATGCAGCGTTGCCGCCATGCAGACCCGCGCTGCGATGGCGCAGTTCCAGCCCTGCAAGCCGTCACAGGTTTGCATTCCTCGCGCTGCGTCCACCATGCCCGGATGGGGCAGATGGAATCGCCATGACAGGCCCGGTGCTGGAATTGCGCGACGTCACCAAGCGGTTCGGCTCGCGGCGGCGGCCGATCTGGGCGCTCGCCGGCATCAGCCTGCACCTGAACGCCGCAGAGACGCTGGGCATCGTCGGAGAGTCCGGCAGCGGCAAATCGACCGCAGCACGCATCGCGGTCGGACTGGAGTCGCCGACCGCGGGCTGCGCTACCGTCATGGGCCGCCCGATCGGCGAGAGCTCCGGCAAGGGCCTGGTCCAGATGGTGTTCCAGGATCCGTCGTCCTCGCTCAATCCGCTGATGCGCATCCAGCAGATCGTACGTGAACCACTCGACGCCATCAGCGGCGAACCCGAAGGATCCCGCAACGCCCGCGCTCGGGCGTCGCTCGAGGAGGTGGGGCTCGGCGGACACACCGGCGGGCAGTTCCCGGGTGCGCTGTCGGGAGGACAAAAACAGCGCGTTTCCATTGCACGCGCGCTGAGTTCGCTGCCGCCGATCATCGTCTGCGACGAGGCTGTCACGGCGCTCGATGTGTCGATCCGCGCGCAGATACTGAATCTGCTGCGCCGCGTGCAGGACAAGCACGGCACCGCGTGCCTCTTCATCTCCCACGACCTGTCCACCGTCGCCTACATGAGCAATCGCATCGCCATCATGTACCGTGGCAAGATCGTCGAGACGGGAGCGACTCGCCAGATCCTGGAAACACCTGCGCATCCCTATACCTACGCGCTCCTTAGCGCGGTGCCGCAGTTGCAGCAGGGGCGTCACGTCCGGCCTCGCATCCGGCTGTCCGGGGATCCGCCGAGCGCGATGGAGCAGTCCAGCGGCTGCGTGTTCCATTCGCGCTGCCCGATGGCCGACGACCGTTGCCGCGCCGAAGAGCCGGCGTTGCACTCGCTCGGCGAAGGGCACACGGCCGCCTGCCACTATGCCCCGGTGGACGCGTCGCGAATGGCGGCCCTGGCAACCGCGCGGAGGGCGGCATGATCCGCTATGTGCTTGGCCGCCTGGCCGTGCTGCCGTTCAGCCTGCTGGCGGTTTCGGTTCTCACGTTCTCGTTCCTGCACTTGGTGCCCGGTGATCCGGTGGACGCCCTGGGTGGCGAGAATCTCAGCGCCACCGAGTTGGCGCAACTGCGGCGCGAGATGGGGCTCGACCAGCCCGTCGTCGTCCAGTTCGGCTACTGGCTGGGCCATGTGCTGCAGGGCGACCTTGGCAAATCGATCCGCAGCAACAAGCCCGTGCGCGACGAAGTGTTGAGCCGGCTCGGGGTCAGTGTCGAACTGGCCCTGCTGGCGGTCTTCTTCGCGCTGCTGATCGGTATCCTGGGCGGCGCGATCGCCACACGCTGGCGCGGGACCTGGGTGGACAGGGCGGTCATGATGGCGGCCACCCTTGGTATGTCGGTGCCAAACTATTTCGTCGCGACACTGTGCGTGTTGGCCGTCTCGCTCTACCTGCCGGACCTTGGTGTCGTGTCCTTCGTGGCGTTGGGCAACGGGCTGCTCGCCAACCTGCAATCCCTGTTCTTTCCGGCCCTGTCGCTCGCGACACTGTCCGGTTCCGCCTTCTGCCGCTATGTGCGCGGCGCCACCGAAGACATCGTCCGCAGCGCCGAATTCCTGCGCACCGCGCGCTCCAAGGGTGCCTCGGAGGCGCGCATCCTGTTTCGCCACATCGTTCCGAACGCGCTGGTGCCGCTCGCCACAGTAGCCGGGCTGCAGCTGGCCTACTTGATCGGGGGCACGGTCGTGATCGAGTCGATCTTTGCGCTCCCCGGGCTGGGACAGCTGCTGCTGGCCAGCATTGCCCAGCGCGACTATCCGGTGATCCAGGGCTGCGTGCTGCTGCAAGCCACGGTGTTCGTGATCATCAACCTGGTCATCGATCTGATCTATCCGCTGCTCGATCCCCGGGTGCAGCTGGTTCGGGGGGCACACTGACGATGGCCGCCGCGCCAACCACCAGGGACCCGCCCGGCGGATTCGCCAGGGCGTGGCGATTCCTTGCGTCCGACGCGTCGCTGGCCGTCGGCACCGGCGCATGCATCGCGATAGCGCTCTTGCTGCTGTGCGGCGGCTGGTTGGTCGGCCTCGACCCGCAAAAGACCAGCCCGGATGTGTTGGCGGCGCCGTCCTTGCGCCACCTCCTGGGAACCGACAGCATCGGACGCGACATTCTTGCGCGTCTCGTGCTGGGGGCTCGCTCGTCGTTGTTCGTCGCGGTTGTCGCCACGGTGGTGACGATGTTGCTGGGAACGGCCATCGGCGTGACAGCGGGGTTCTTCGGGCGCTTCGTCGATTGGTTCTCGATGCGCGTCGTCGACGTGTTCCTGTCGATACCGCCGCTGTTGGTCGCCATCACGATCCTCGCGGCAATCGGGCCGAGCGTGGCGACGCTGGTAACGGTGCTGATCGTGACCTACGCGCCCCAGGTGGTGCGTGTCGTGCGGGCTTCGACCCTGCAGGCGGCGACGAGGCCGTTCGTGGATTCGGCGCGGATTTCTGGGGTCCACCCTTTTCGCATCATGTGCCGGCATATCGTTCCGAACATGCGCGGCGTGCTGATCGTGCAGGCCACGATCACGGTTGCGCACATGCTGCTGGTCGAGACCGTGCTGTCGTTCCTCGGCCTGGGCGTGCCGCCACCGGCGCCCAGTCTCGGCTTCATGGTCTCGGAGGGCCGGCAATGGATGGAGATCGCGCCCTGGACCGTGCTGGCCCCGGGGACGACCATCGTGGTCGCGGTGGCTGCCTTCACTTTCCTCGGGCAGGGCCTCGACGCCGCCCTGGCCAAGCGCACCTGAATCAAACCAGCGAAATTGCACACCATGAATGTCCGCATAGCCGTGATCCACTACAGCGCGACGGGTGTGGTACACCAACTCGCCACTTCACTCGCGCAGGGTGCCGCCAACGCGGGGGCCGAAGTCAGGCTGCGCCGGGTCGCTGAATTGGCGCCCCCTGAGGCCATTGCGGCGAACTCGAGATGGCAGGCGCACCGGGACCGGGAGAACGCGCCGGATGGTACGCCGCTGGCGACGCTCGACGACCTTGCCTGGGCCGACGGGATCGCGCTGGGTAGCCCGACGCGCTTCGGTGGTCCTGCGGCACAACTCAAGAACTTCCTCGACCAGACCGGCAGCCTGTGGTTCAAGGGTCTCCTTGCGGGCAAGGTGGTCACCGCGTTCACGTCGGCATCCACCGCGCATGGCGGGCTCGAATCCACGGTGCTCGCGATGCTCAACGTCGCCTACCACTGGGGCTCCATCATCATGCCGCTGGGTTATGGGCCGCCGGTCGTGAGCAAATCCACGGGCAATCCCTACGGTGCATCCTGGGTGTCGCGCAAGGGCAGCCTTCCGGACGATGACGCGCTGGCCGCAGCGAACGCACAAGGCGCCCGCCTTGCCGAAGTGGCCGCCGCCCTGAGCGCCGCACAGCGGACGACTTCATGACGACGGAGTGGATAGAAGCCAGCGCACGGCACGGGGTGCGCAAGCCATTCAGGCCGGATTCCAGCCTGCGCTTCGGGTTGTTCTGGCCCTATTCGCGCACGCCAATCCCGTCAGCCCTCGTGGCGCAGCGCAATCCGGACGTGATGGATCTGGGCAATCATGTGCGACTGGCTCGCGAAGTGGAAAAGGCGGGTCTCGATTTCGTCCTTCTTCCGGACGGCTACGCTTCGGGTTCGGACGACGCATCCGACATCGGCTTCCAGGACCCCTCGACCCACGGTGTGTTGTGGGCCCTGCCACTGATCCTCGCGACCGAGCGCCTGGGTGTCCTGTCCACAATTCACACCACTTTCGTGCATCCGGTCCAGATCGCCCGTTTTGGCGGCCACCTCGACCAACTCAGCGGCGGGCGCTGGGGCTGGAACGTGGTCGCGGGCAACCGGCCGGTCGAGGCGCGGTTGTTCGGCTTCGATGATGTTCCCGACCACGACGTGCGGTATGACATGGCCGACGAGGTGGTGCGGGTGGTCGACCAGTTGTGGGCCAACCCGCGTGCCATTGACCACGATGGTATGCATTTCCATGTCCATGGCCGCATGCGGGGCCCGCGCCCGATGGCCCGACCATTGCTCGTGAGCGCTGCGTCGTCGGCACGCGGGCGCAGTTTCGCGGCGGCATATTGCGAATACCTGTTTGCCTCCATCACCAAGCCCGCCGACTTGGTGGAGATCCGGGCCGACCTCGCCAGCAAGTCGGCGTCGATCGGCAAGACGCCTCCCCCGGTGCTGCTGTTCGCGACTGTGCATGTTCGGGAGGAGCCAGGCGTCGCAGTGCGCGAGTGGGAGGAGATCGAGCAATCATTGCACCCATCGGCACAGAAGGCGTGGGCCGCGCAACTTTCCAAGGCCACGCACGGTGGCAAGCTGAACCGCGACTACCCGGTGATGCTGGGCACCCCGAAGGAGGTGGCCGACCAGATCATCGACTTGCAGCGCCAGACCGGACTGTCCGGTTTTGTATTGCGCATGCCATTTTGGGCTCCGCACGAAGCACAACTGCTGGGCCTGGTGCTGGCTGAACTCGGGCGCGCTGGCCATTGGAGCCCCCCGTCAACGCGCGACTGGTCCTGGTGAGCGCGACGGTGCTGGGAAGTTCCATGGAAATCACGACACCACTCGCACCTGGCCGGCCCCCCTGCGCGCGCAACGCGTTGCGCTTCGATACCTGTCCGGGCATACTTTGCCATATCACTTTTGAGGCGTCCGATGCCCACTAAGAAGCTTCACATGGCGTGGTTCGGCATCGCCGGGCCCGGGGGTTCGGCGGGCGACTGGAAACGTACCGTCGATGGATATGACTGGCGCCATCCGGAAATCTACCAGGACATCGCCCGCGTCTGCGAGCGGGCCAAGTTCGATCTGATGCTCTTTGCCGATCAGTACGGGATACCGCAGGTGTATGGCGGTAACTGGGATCACCCGCTGAAGGCGGGCCTTTGGTCGCCGTCGCACGATCCATTGCCGATTCTCGGTGCGTTGTCCGCTTGCACCAGCAAGATCGGCCTGGTGGCAACCTTCTCGACCACGTTTTTTCCGCCCTATCTCCTGGCCCGGTTGCTGGCGTCGCTGGACCATTTCAGCCGCGGTCGAATTGGCTGGAATGTCGTGACCTCCACCAAGAAGAGTGCCGCACTTTCATTTGGAATGGACGATCTCGTCGAGCACGACGAGCGCTACAACATCGCCGACGAGTACCTTGCCTTGTGCAACGCGCTTTGGTCGAGTTGGGAACCCGACGCCCTGGTCATGGATCGCGACGCGGACATCTTCGCCGATCCGTCCAAGGTTCACACCGTCGACTTTCAGGGCAAGTATTTCAAGAGCCTGGGCGTCCTGAACGTGCCGTCATCTCCGCAAGGCCGGCCGGTCATCGTGCAGGCAGGCGGGTCGCCGCGTGGCCAGCGGTTTGCCGCCGAGCACGCCGAGATGGTCATCATCAACAAGACCAGCGTAGAGGGCTTGAGGGACTACACCCGCTCCATGCGCGGGTTGCTGGCCCAGGCCGGGCGCGACCCCATGTCATGCAAGATCCTGTGTGGCGTGAGACCCGTGTTCGGCGAAACCGAATCGATTGCCAAAGAGAAATGGGAGGCGCTGGCCGCCGAGGCCACCGTCGAGACGGGCTTGGTCTCGTTGTCGGAACAGACCGGGATCGACATGTCGGCCTACGAACTGGACAGCCCCCTGCCAGCCGGTCTCAAGGGACCCGGCATGCAGTCAAAATTGCCCGAGCATTCGCGACATGGGCCGGTGACACTGCGCCAGATCGCGTTGAGCGAGGCCAGGCATGACAATTTCCCGATCTATGGCACGGCGGATCACATCGCCGACGTGCTGGAGCAGACGGCGATCGACGGCGACGCAGACGGTTTCTACCTGCGCGCCGGCCTGCACAATGTGGCCTACCTGATCGAATTTGTCGACAAGGTGGTGCCCGTTTTGCAACGCAGGGGCCTGTTGCGCAAGGAGTACAGCGGTACTACATTGAGACATCACCTGTTCGAATACTGAAATTCATCGACTACTTCTGGAGGATCTTGATATGTACCACTTGACCTGGTTCCTGGGAAACGGATTCGGCATTCAGGCATGGAATCCTGCGGTTGACGGTCCGTGGACCGGCAACAACGAAACCGAATGGATGAAGGCCGATCTCTACATCGACCTGACTTCTTCCCTCGAGCGGGCTGGTTTCGACTACCTGCTGATTGAAGATACCTCACAACTCGACGACGGATTTCGCGGTTCGGCCGAGATGACTTTGAGGCTCGGCCTGTGGGCACCGAAGAGCGACCCGCTTCCCCTGGTTCCGATGTTGACCCAGCGCACGCGCCACCTCGGTATCGTCCCGACACTGTCGTCGACTTTCTATCCCCCGTATCTTTCGGCGCGTCTTCTCACGACGCTCGACCATCTGACCGAAGGCCGGGTCGGATTCAATCTGGTGACGTCGGGGGCCGACCTGTCCGCCATGAACTATGGAATGGCGGCGTTGCCGCCAAAGGAGCTGCGCTACAAGCGCGCCACAGAATGGGTGCAGATCGTGCGACAGCTCCAGGACTCCTGGGAACCAGGAGCGGTATTGGCCGATGTCGATGGACGCCGCTATGCCGACCACACCAAGGTCCATCGGATCGACTTCAAGGGTGAATACTTCAGCTGCCGCGGCCCGCTCAACACCATACCGGGTCCACAACGCATTGTGCCGATGGTCGAAGCGGGCAACTCCCCGGACGGTCGAAACCTGGCGGCACGGTACGCCGATTCCATGATCGCCTCGGTCAACAGCGTAGAGGCCATGAAGGCGTTTCGAGCGGATATGCACCGCCGACTGGCAGAGCATGGTCGCAAGCCGTCGGATCTCAAGATCATGTACCTGGCCTCGCCCGTCATTGGTGCCACCGACGACGATGCGCATCGTCAGGTCGAAGCGACCAAGGCGGCGCGTTGGTCCCCAGACGCGATCGAATACATGCTCTGGTACGTGGAGCACATTACCGGTGTCGATCTCAGCAACATCGACCTGGAGACACCGGTACCGCAAGTGATCGCCGAACTGGAGCGTTCGGGACGCATCCAGACGGCGATCCACAACATCTTCGGCGGGCAGGAAAGCAAGACCTTGCGTGAGGTCATGGCCACACGAAGCTATTCGCGTGATCTCGGTTTGATTGGATCGCCATCCACGGTTGCCGCAAAGATGGATGAGCTGATGCAAGAGGTTGGTGGGGATGGGTTCATGATCCACCTGCCGACGACCCGTCTGGCGATCGCTCAGATGTGCGATGGTGTGGCGCCGATTCTCCGTCGCCGTGGATCCATCCGCAGCGGTTACGAGTTCCGGACGTTCAAGGAGAACCTGCAGGCGTTCTAGGCCGGGGGCCTCTTTCTGGCAGGGACAGGAGTAAATTTCAGTGGCCCAATCATCCTTCTTTCGGAGAATCATCATCATGAATCGCATTCGTTTGGCCTGGAGCCGGACCGTCTCCATTCTTCCGCCGTCGCTGATCCTTGTCGGCGTGGGCCTCTTCGCCGGCTCCCAGGTGTTGGCGCAGGACTATCCTTCACGCCCGGTGAAAATCGTCGTGCCGTTGGCGGCCGGGGGGCCGACCGATGTCACGGCAAGACGCATTGGTCTCGCGTTGCAGGAGCGCCTGGGTCAACCGGTGGTGATCGAAAACAGGACCGGCGCCGGGGCGGCAATAGGCATCGAGTTCGTCGCGCGCTCGAAGCCCGACGGATATACCTTGCTCATGGGAACCCCGTTCCTGGCCATCGGTGAATCCATTGCCAAGAATCTGCCCTACGACCGCAAGCGCGACTTGCTGCCGGTGGCGCTGGTGGAACGGGGTACTTTGGTGTTGGTGGTGTCACCAACGCTCCCGGTGAAGACCGTTGCCGACCTGGTGGCGTATGGAAAAGCAAATCCGGGCAAGCTTTCCTACGCGTCCGTCGGGCATGGCACGATCAGCCACATGACCATGGAGCTCTTCAAGTCGGTGACCGGCCTCGATATCACCAACGTACCCTACCGGGGAACTGGCCCCGCCATGGTTGCTGTCATGTCCGGTGAGGTGCAGATCACGGTGGATGCACTGACCACAGCCGGGCCTCAGATAGACGGGGGCAAGGTCCGTGCGCTGGCGGTCACCGCAGGCAGACGCGCGGCTGCGAGGCCAGACATACCCACCGTGGCGGAGAGCGGGTACCCGGGTTTTGACGCGACCTTCTGGGCCGGTCTATTGGTCCCGGCGGGCACTCCGGCAGACATCGTGGCGCGTTTGAACCGTGATGTGCGCGCCGCTCTGACAACCCAGGACATGCAGCAATGGTTTGCCAAGGTCGGTACCGAAGCCGGAGACATGTCACCAGACGGTTTCGCTCGATTCATCGACGATCAGGCCGTGCGTTATGCGGCGGCCGCCAAAGCGGCAGGCATCCAGCCGAAGGAGTGATTGCGGTTTGCGCGCCTTTGGATTTGCTCAAGAGGCGAGCGCGGGAAGTCACCCAATTTACAACGTGCTCCGGCCACACGGATGGTGGCCGTAGGGCGGTACTTTGCCAATCAGGAGAACGCATGGGGATTGCAATTGACAAGAAAGTGCTGCGCGACGTCTTGGGAACGTTCGTGACAGGCGTGACGGTGATGACAACCCTGGATGCGCAAGGGCGCACACATGGCTGCACGGCAAACTCGTTCAGCTCCGTGTCGCTCGAGCCCCCACTGGTCCTCTGGAGCCAGGCACTCAATGCGCGCAGCTATGCGGCCTTTTCAGAATGTCAGCGCTTCGTGGTGAATATTCTCTCGGAGGAGCAGCGCTGGGTATCTCAGCGTTTTGCGAGTGCCATCGAGAACAAGTTCGATGGTGTTGAATGTGCCCCCGGAATAGAAGGTTTGCCAGTTATACAGGGAGTATCGGCCTATCTCGAGTGTCGCAAGGTGGCCAACTATCCGGGAGGAGATCACTCGATCTTCATCGGTGAAGTCGAAAACCTGCACCGATCTGGACACCGCCCATTGGCATTCGGCGGGGGCCGCTACATGCTCGCATTCCCGCACGAACTCAGCGCAAGCGACGGATCAGACTATGGACCGCAGACCGAAGCTCTTCGGGTCGGCAATGCCGCATTGCCCGAAATCTGTTCGCAAATCAAGGTTTCTGTCGGTCTGAGCGTTTGGGGCAATCGCGGGCCGACGACAGTGCGTTATGAGCATCCAGTGGCGCACGTCTGGGACGAGCTCAAGGCAGGGCGTGTCCTGTCGCTCGTCCAAAGCGCGACTGGCTTGGTGTTCCTTGCCTATATGCCACGGGTTTCGACGAGCGCCATGGTCGAAGAAGAACTTCTCGCAGCGGCGTCGAACGAGAGCTCGGTCCATTCTGCGGAAAATGTGGAACGGCAGATCGAAGAAGTTCGTCAACGCGGAATGGCGCGTTTGCTGATCCATCGCAAGGTGCAGGGAAAGGACGTGGAGTTCGCTGGGTTTTCCGCACCTGTATTCGACCGTGCTGGCGCGATGGTGCTGAGCCTGACCGCCATATCGCCGGCATCGACCATCGATACCGATTGGTCCGGTCCGGTTCCGGCTTCGCTCGCGAACGAGGCCGCGAAGTTATCGCGCCGTCTGGGTTATGCCGTGTCGACGCCGACAAGGCAATGACCCCGGGGCCCCGACCTGGGTCGGCCCAGCATGTTGGTCGGTACCGACAGCGGTGAATGAATAGCGAATGCGACGCTGGCCAGATCAATGCCAGGCAGTACAGCATCGTCAGCTACATGTGGGGCAGCCAGTACCAACAGTCCAACCAGTGGGCCCTGGAGACGCTGGCCGCCGCGCTGGAGCCAACGGTGAACACGCGCGGCAAGGCGCAGTCATGGCTCAAGCTCAGGGACTACGAACAGACCCACTCAGAATCGGCGCCCTCACCCGCCTGGGCGCGCGCGCGTCGGCTGCCAACGTCGCGTTGGACGACCACCAACGCGAAGAGGTATGCCGACCGGATCGCCACGGCCCCCGTCATACTGACACCATGACGTCGATGTGCATCCGATCGACTTCATCGGCTGGGGCTGGGCCCCACGTCAATCGAGCCACACCACGGCATTCGTTCGTGTCGATCGGCCTTGCCCAGGCTGGTGCCACATCCATGCCGGGATCGCTGGAATAGGCACGAACGCAAAGACCCGACTCTCACATGCAACACCGACGGCGGAAAAGAGTTATCCCCGGTGGCTGTGGGCAGGTGGCCTACATCCCGCGACACGGAGTCCGTCGTCGAACCAGAAAGTTACTCCAATATGGTGATCGCCATAAGTCGATACAGGAAGAGTCTCGTATTCGATTGTTGAATCAGGCCCGCTTACCTTCACCTCTATCCAGTCAAGCTGGCTAGGAGACGGGCACCCGATATAGCCTGGACCCCTCGTGCTTGTAGACATGCCTAGTTCGGGACGGGTTTTGCCCGCCGTGCGCTCGAACTCCAACGATACGCGAGCGGCCAGTGTCCCGGCCAGTAGCAGTGACGCTGCGGCACTGAGAACAATCCAGCGAATCCTGAGTTGACGCGAATGCAATGTCTGAGGCCTGACGAAGCTGTCCAACAACCCCGACTTCAAGGGATTGCGATCTCCCTCCTGTACCACGCAGCCCGAGGCTCCTTGTCGGATTGCACGACGTGTGAACCCATCGGCAGCGCCGACCGCATACAGAAGCAGGAGCCGCAGCGCGAAGCACGCCAGGATCACCGCGCGTACGCCAAGCAGTTGGGTACCGACCATGGCCGCCTCGATGCCCTCCCGATGCCAGGCACTAGCTACGCCGCAAGATCGTGTTCAGGATCGACAGGGCTGATGCGTTGGCGAAGCCTCGCCCTTGGGCAGTTGGCCGAGATCAGTCGGCCCGCGCATCCGGGCGGGTTGCGGAGCAGTGCGCTCTTCGTGGCGATGTTGTCCACGGCGGCGAGCGTCGCTTGCGCCGCCGTCCGTAAGAACCAAGTTTCGTTTCTTCAAGTTGTTTCTTGTATGCGAGAATCGTTCGATGCAAGCTAAACCTATCGATGCTATTCGCGCTGTGTTGCCGAATTCAGTCTCAGCACAGCCAATTATTGATCTGGCGCAAACGGAGACGCTGGTCGACTGCCGCGTAGAAACGCTGTTTGGATATCCCGAAGGCGTAGCGCTACCTCGTTACGACGCGCTCTACAGCGAGCGGGGGCTTCACAACATACTTGTGGGCTATGGGCAAGCAGCCGTGAACGCCGCAGAAGGTTACGCGCGACGTACCAGACGCGTTGATGTGGTGCCAGTCACTTCCGGCCGGGGCGGCGGAAACAATTGACCGGTGCGCGGCTCGGAACGCATGGTAAACGGCACTCAAGATTCGAGGTAGGTTAATGTCTTCACACATGCATCTCGTTCAAATGCTTTTTCACTCTCCGATTACGCACACCGCGTTAAGTTGGGCAAATGAGGCCGACGGCCAACTCGAGGGTATGGGCGATTTCGGGTATTGGCAGAATATTGCCCGAACCCTCGAGCGCGGGTGCTTTGATGCAGTCTTCTTCGCCGATACCCCAGCCGCCTCCGATCAGTACAAAGGTGGACCCGAGACACCGATCAAGTTCGGAGTAGTTTGGCCGACGCATGATCCCATGCCACTTGTTGCGGTGATGGCTGCCGCGACAAAGCAGTTGGGAATCGGTGTCACGCTTTCGGTGACCGGTACGCCTCCCTATCTGGCGTATCGTCGAATCTCGACGCTCGACTACCTAAGCCATGGACGAATCGGTTGGAATGTTGTGACAGGTCACATGCGTGCTGAGCATCGTGCGATTGGCAATGAGCTAATGGAGCACGACGAACGCTACGACTATGCCGACGAGTACATGGAAGTGTGTTATGCGTTGTGGGACAGTTTCTCCACGGGAGCCATCCTGAAGAACAAGAAAACCGGCATTCTGGGAGACCCGGAAAAGATCAAACGTGTGAACCACCAGGGCAAGTACTTTCGATGTACCGCAGTCTCGCCGACCATGCCCTCCGCTCAGGGGCGCCCGGTGATTTTCCAGGCCGGTTCATCCGGACGGGGGATGGAGTTCGCAGTCAAACATGCCGAGGCCATTTTCGCGATACAACCTCATCTTGATGCAATGCTTGGCTTCAGTCGTCGGCTTAAAGAAGCGGCCGATGTCGCTGGAAAGCCTGAGGCAAAAGTGCTATTTGGGCTGCATTACGTGATTGGCAGCACGGAGGCGGAGGCGAAGCGTCGACTGGAGGAGTTGCGCGAGAGAGTACCTCTGGATGCGGCTCTCAGCCGAATTTCGGCGCCGCTCGGGATCGACTGCAGCACGCTTGACCCTGATCAACCGCTCGACGAGGTGCCGACGCAGGCGTCCCGCGGAATGATGGAGGCGCTGTCCAAGGTTGGCACTGAGCATGGAAAGCGCACTACGCTTCGTCAGGCGGCAACGCAGATGGGCCTGACGGGAGGCCTACCCCAGGTGGTGGGCTCGCCCGAGCAGATCGCGGATCAAATTGAGCGCTTGTGGCGGGACAGCGGGGCTTTCGGGTTTAATCTTAGCGCTGCAACCAAGCCGGGCATGATCGAAGAGTTTGTAGATCATGTTGTGCCGATACTGCAAAAGCGAGGCATAGTTCGCCGTGAATATTCAGGGACGACGTTGCGCGAGCATCTAAATTCCTGAGCGCCGAAATCAACAATTCGGTGTTTTTGTTCTTTTCTCGTTAGCCCTTACCATCAACTAGGAGACATTAGATGAAGTTCCGATCAACCGCCATCATTGCCGGGACGCTGCTGCTATTTTCAGCAGGAATGGCCAGTGCTGCCGATGCCACGTGGCGCTATGTCGGCGTCATCAATTCGGCACACGACTATGCCCAGATCATGATCAAGGGCTTCAAGAAGGTGGAGGAACGCACCGGTGGAGCACTTAAGATCAACTACGTCTCCTACGGCGAGACGCCCTACAAGCCTGTGGATGCGCTGACATTGTTGCGCGATGGCCTGGTCGAGATGAGTGAATGGCTGCCTAGCTACAACGCGGCAACCTATCCGCTTCTGGCGGGGCCGGAGCTTCCGTTCGTCATGCCGAAATGGGAACAGCCGGCAGCCCTCCAGAAGGTGGCAATCGCCGCTTGGGCGACTCCGACAATCAAGGCCTACAAACAAAATGTCCTGAATCAGCACGGGTCCGTCAATGTGATGACTGTGTTCTACGATCCGATCAACCTATGGTTTGCTGAACCCATCACTGATATTGCAGCAATGAAGGGCAAGAAGGTGCGGGCCACTAGCCCTGAGCAGGCCGAACTCATTACGGCGTTGGGTGCCTCGCCCGTCAACATTGCAGCGGGCGACGCCTATACCGGTCTTCAGCGCGGCGTAATCAATGGAATCGTGACAGGTGCCGCTGCAGTAGTGAGCTTCAAATGGGACGAGGTGCTGAAGTCAGGCTTCGCCACCAACGTCTTGATGTCATCGACCAGCATGCTGGTCTCGAAAAAGGCACTCGACTCGCTTCCTGAAGGAACAAGAAAGATTCTGCTCGAGGAGATGGCGCGGGCCGAGGCTGAGATACATGCTTTCATGCCAGGAAATTACACTGCGAAGATTAAACAATTGAGGGACAAAGGCGTTGTCATTACCGAACCGTCGCCGGCTATGTACCAGCAGTTTCGACAGTTCGCCGTGAACAGCGTCCACCCGAATTGGGCCAAACGCGCTGGGGGAGATGCTCAAAAAATGCTGGCAGAGATCGCCGACGCCAAGTAGCAGTCCATGATGGTTGGCGAGGCTGGGCCAGTGAACCGGTTTAAAAAATTTAGCGAGCAGGCCTGTCTCGCCATTTCTTTGTTTTTTCTGGTAGCGCTATTTGCGATTGTTCTGATCGATGTTGTCCTTCGATCAATGCGGATTGAGTTTTACTGGGCAAGCGAGGGCGGCACCATTTTGATGGCCTGGCTTATCTTTTTCACTTTGCCGCTGGTGAATCGACAGAGGACTCATATCTCGACGGATTTTCTTGTCGCAAGGCTCCCTGGCTGGCTGCAATCAGTGGCCAATTTGGCGGGGCAAGTGCTCATGCTGGCCTATCTTCTCATCTTGGCATGGTTATGCTTTGAACTCGCCCGGCGCAACTTCATAGGGGATGCTCGCTCCCAGGGCATCCTGAGAGTGCCCTTGTATTTCGTCCAGATTGGCGTTGTGGTCGGACTCGTCTTGACGATTGTCAGCCAGGTCCTGGTTATTTTCGAAGACGTCAGTTTGTTTCGCCAACGCGCAAAGGGTTCTGAATGACCGTGATTCTGCTGATGGGAGCAACCCTCGTTCTGCTCCTTGCGGCAGGCTTCCCGATCGCGCTTGTACTTGGAACCACTGGCGTCGTATGGACATTCATTTACAACCCGAACGCTTTGTCAGGTATTGCGCACACCGTCTTCAACACGTCGGCCAGTGAGGCGTTGATCGCAGTGCCGTTGTTTGTGCTGATGGGCCAAATGGTGCAGCACTCCATGGTGTCGCAAAGGTTCTATCAGGCGGTCGCGGTCTGGCTTAGAAGGGTGCCCGGCGGCTTGTTGCACGCCAACATTGCCGTTTGTTCAGTTTTCTCGGCGGTGAATGGATCGAGTGTTGCTACGGCCGCGACGGTGGCCAGCGCCGCGCTTCCAAGTATGGTGCGACACAAGTATGACTTGCGACTTGCCACTGGGACGTTGGCTGCAGGGGGCACACTGGGTATTCTGATCCCACCGAGCATTCCGCTCATCGTCTACGGCTCAGTCGCCCAGGAATCGATTGGCAAACTGTTCATGGCGGCGCTGGTGCCCGCGCTCGTGCTGGTGATCTTATTTCACGCCTACATCTTCATTCGCGCTGTCCGGGATCCCGCAGTGGCACCATCTGACCCAGCGGCCAAGACAGGTGCTGGCGAATTGCTGCGTTCCCTCGGCGCCATGCTTCCGGTCATGACGATCATCGTCGCCGTGCTGGGCGGGATTTATACCGGCTGGACCACAAGTACCGAGGCTGCGGCTGTAGGCGCGTTTATGTCCATGTTGGTGGCGGCCGGGTACCGCGCGCTCTCCCTGAAGATGCTGCGCACCGTCCTGACCGAAACGGTCATGTTGACTGCCATGATATTTTTTATCGTCATTGGTGCGCAGATCTTTTCCTATGCCATTTACACCTGGGGGCTGAATTCAGAGATCGCCCGCTTTATCGACGCCCTCTCCTATCCACGGGTGGTCGTATTTGCGATCATCGTGTTGGTCTACCTTGTCCTGGGAATGTTCGTCGATGCTCTTTCACTCATGTTAATGACCATTGGCGTCGTTCTTCCAATCATTGTCAAACTCGGATACGACCCAATTTGGTTCGGCATCGTTTTGGTCCTGCTGCTGGAAATAGGTTTGATCACGCCGCCGGTGGGTATGAACCTGTTCACCATAAAGGCAGTTAGCCCAGATCTAAAGCTGAGCGATGTGGCACTTGGGTCTCTGCCTTTCGTCGCCATGATGCTGGTCGTGGTCGGTTTGCTGGTTGCTTTCCCTCAGATCGCGCTGTGGCTTCCGTTCAGGGTCGGCTCTTGACGTGAAGAAGTCCGTGCCAATGCAGTTTTTCGTTTGGGATGGCGGCGGCAAATCACGTGCAACGGCCCCGGGAGCACTCGGCGATTGGGTGGCAAATTGAGCGTCCCAGTGGAGGAGGGAGACCCCTCAGTCGGACTTGAGGGATTCCGGCGCAGCCTGGGCGAGTTTGGAACCGGCGTGACCGTGATCACCACGAACGTGGACGGCGAAAATTTTGGAATAACGTCGAACTCCTTTTCTTCGGTGTCGCTGGAACCACCATTGGTTCTGTGGTCGATCAGGCGAGCCAGCCAGAGTTTTCCTGCCTTCGAGGCCTGCTCGCATTTCGCCGTGAATGTCCTGGCGTCCGACCAGATGGGTCTGTCACAGCATTTCGCCAAGTCGGGCCACAAAAAATTCGAAGGCGTTTCCTGGACGCCAGGCAACAGCAATGTCCCGGTGCTGGCCGATGTGGCGGCCAGCTTCGAATGTCGCCGCACCAAGGTGTATGACGGCGGTGACCACGTCATCCTGCTTGGATGCGTTGAACACTACTGCCGCTATGACCGCCAGCCACTGCTGTTCGCAAAAGGTCGATATGCAGTTGCCGCGGACCACCCTGAGACACGGGTGCTCTCCACAGCTGACGACTTGCACTCGCCGCTCGGTCTGGATGAGCAATTGCTGCTACAAACGATTTCGAAGCAGGATCTGGCTGTCGTGCAGCGCGCGCTCAGCAGAGTTATCGCAGATTTGTCCTGAGGCTGTCCTGAGAATGCGAGTCGGGAATGTCATCGGATCCGCACCGCCGTGAGAGCCCTTCGCAACAATCCCCCAGGATCGGAATCCGATGAAAATACTCAGCTGCGACTACCTCATCGTCGGCGCCGGCGCCAGCGGCTGTGTCCTCGCGTCGCGCCTGTCAGAGAACCCGGACAATCAGGTGATCCTGCTGGAGGCTGGAGGCGACGATTACAGTCCCTTCCTGCGTGTGCCAGGCTTGGGATTTGCTGCTGGCGCGATCGCCAAATACAACTGGAACTTCCTTCTCGAGCCGATTCCCGCGCTCCATGACCGGCAGATGGTTCTGCTCGAAGGCAAGGTGATGGGGGGTTCCAGCAGCATAAACGGCATGATCTATACCCGCGGGCATTCCCGCGAATACGATCAGTGGCGCGATATGGGATGCGACGGCTGGGGCTTTGAGGATACTCGCCCCTACTTTCTGAGATCCGAGGCGAACTTCCGCGGCGCGGGCGATTGGCACGGTGCGGTGGGCCCGATGCCGCTGCGCCGAGCCAATCCGCGCTTGCCCATCTGTGACGCCTTTCTCGAAGCTGCAGGGGCCGCCGGCTTCCCGATCGTCGACGACTTGAACGCCAATCACGCCGAAGGCCTTGGCTGGTACGACGTGAACATCCATCATGGGCTGCGTATGAGCGCGGCCCGATCATTTTTGAAACCTGCCAGTCGGCGCAAAAATCTGAAGATCATGACTCGCACGGAGGCACTCAAGGTCCTGTTCTCGCGCGCAAAGGCCACCGGGATCGAGGCCCGGCAGGGAAACCAGCGGATCACGTTCGCTGCGGCTCGTGAGGTCATCCTCTGTGCTGGCGCGATCAAGAGTCCCCAGTTGCTGATGCTGTCGGGCATCGGACCGTCCGATGAACTGCACAAATTTGGCATCGAGGTCTCGGCGCATTCGCCACAAGTAGGCAAGAACCTGCAAAACCATCCTTGCTACCGCCCGCGCTTCGCCTGTTCGCTGCCGGTCACTGCCCGCAATCATATTAGCGCCACTGGGATGCTTCGTGCGGGCATATCCTATGTGGTTTCGCGAACCGGGCCACTCGCAGAAAGCTTCGCGTCCGTGGGCGGGTTCTTCAAGAGTGAAGCCAGCCTGTCGCATGCCGATATGCAGGTGGTGATGCTTTCGGCCCTGCCACCGAAAGGAGCCCAAGGCGTGCTGGACATGTTGCCAAAGGAGCAGGGCTTTGGCCTCACGATTTACCAGGGTACGCCGTACAGCCGCGGTGAGGTCGGCCTGAGGTCGGCGGACCCTTTGGCTGCGCCGGTCATTCGTTCCGGATACTTTAGCGACCCGCGCGACATCGAGGTGTTGGCGCGCGGTGTCGAGCGCATGCGCAAGGTTATGTTGCGGCCCGAGATCGCCAAGTACATAAGTGGCGCGATAGCGCCGCCAAGTCAGGTGCGTAGCCATGCCGAACTGATCGACGAAATCCGACGTGAGGCTGCCACGTCCTACCACCAAAGCGGAACTTGTGCGATGGGTCCTGATGCGGGTGCCGTTCTCGATGCCCGCCTGCGGGTTCGCGGTGTCGATGGACTAAGGGTTGCCGACACGTCGATCATTCCACGCTTGCCCAATGCTGCCATGCACGCTCCGGCGCTGATGATCGGGGAGAAAGCTGCGGCGATGATCCTCGACGACGCCGAGCAAGGCGCGCCACGTGAAACTGGGGAGCGCCGGTCATTGTGGAAGCGGTGAGGAGTACGCCGTCCCGAATGATCGCGACCATGGCTGCCTTGCAGGGGCTACTCAAGAATCGCGCCTACCCCCAACCTCTGGGTCGCCGGAATAATCCCGGCAATCACGCTGCGGCCATGGGGCGCGGGTACCGGTGCTATGCTATTCACCTGAGGCGCGAAGCCTGATTTGTCGGCGATAGGCGCCGGGTAGGAGGAAGTCGATGCATAAACGTCACGATGGTCGGAACGAGCCGATTGTCGATCCTGAATTACCGATCATCGATGCCCACCATCATTTGATGGACAAGAAAGGGGTTCGCTACCTTTTGGGCGATATCGTTGACGATGTCAGTGCAGGCCACAACATCATCGCGACGGTTTACGTTGAGAGCCATTCGATGATGCGCGCAGATGGACCGGAATTGATTCGACCCGTCGGCGAAACAGAATTCGCCAACGGAATCGCGGCCATGAGTGCGAGCGGCGGGTATGGTCCATGCCGCATCAACTCTGCGATCGTCGCCTTCGCCGACCTGTCCGCCGGCAGTCAGGTGGCAGAAACGCTGGACGCCCATATTGCGGCTGGAGGCAATCGCTTCCGTGGCATCAGACAGGTGGCGATCTGGCATCCCAGTCCTGATCCGTACCGCTTCATAATGACCCGACCAGTGAAGGACCTGATGACCGGGGTCGGTTTTCGCGCCGGATTTTCTCAGCTCGCCAAGCGTGGCCTTAGCTTTGACGCCGCTGTCTTCCATCCGCAATTGGGCGAGCTTGCCGGGCTGGCTGACGAGTTTCCCGATACCCCGATCGTGTTGAATCACCTCGGATTCGCGATGGCGATGGGAACAGTCGAGAGAGCTCGCAAAGAAGTGTTCAAAATCTGGCGTTCAAGCCTGCGCGAGCTCGCTCGCCGCCCAAACGTCATGGTCAAGGTCGGTGGGCTGGGTATGCCATTTTGGGGCTTCGGCTTTGAGGAACGCAAGGATCCCGTTGGATTTGAGGAGCTTGCCGAAACCTGGGCACCCTATGTGGAAACAGGGATCGAGATTTTTGGTGCCGATCGATGCATGATGCAGAGCAACTTTCCCGCTGATGGCCATTCCTGCGGCTACGTCCCGCTTTGGAATGCGCTCAAGACAATCGTCAAATCCTATTCACCGGAGGACAAGGCCAAGCTCTTCTCGCGAACCGCATCCAGGGTCTACAACATACCCATTGACTTTGCTGCAGATCTTTGAGGCCCCAGTGCCCCGGCTTATGGCGCACTGACGATGATTTCGGGATCGGCCGCACGGCCACAATGCAATACTGGGTGCCATTGCCTTGAAACAGCAGGATGCGTAGAGATTCCAGGAATGGTCCGGTCCTTAGCGGATAGACTTGACACGGTCACGATAAGGAAATTACATATGAATTCAGTTGTATACACGCGCATTCCCGCCTGCGATCAGGCGCTGGTGAAGCAGGCAGCATCGTGCGGCGTTGCGGACCTCCACGAAGCTCTTGGGGCCATCGATGGACGCATGGCCCTGATGTCCCCACAGATGCGAGGTATCAATCGCGGGGTGCGGATTGCCGGGCAGGCGATCACAGCCTATAACTTCGCTGGCGACAATTTGTTGATGCATCGCGCATTGCGACTTGCGACTGCGGGTCAGGTTGTCGTCACGTCGAACGGGGGCATCTCTCAAGGCGCACAGTGGGGTGAGATGGCAACGCTCAACGCGCGGCGCAAAGGGCTCGCCGGCGTCATCGTAGATGGCAATATCAGAGATGCAGACGCCATCGCGGCCATGGGCTTTCCAATTTGGTCGACTTGGATTTCGCCATCTCATTCGGAGAAGCGCGGGCCGGGCTCGGTCAACATTCCAATTGTCTGTGCCGGCGTGCTTGTGGAGCCGGGGGATGTCATCGTGGCAGATGGCGACGGTGTTCTGGCAATTCCACTGCGGCACCTCGCCCGCGCAGTCGAGGGAGCTCTCAAGTATGGTGCCCGCGAAACGCACTGGCGTGCAAAATTGACAGTCGACACTGATCTTTTTGACTTGGTGGGAATTCAGGCGGCCCTGGACGCGGCAAAGGTGGAAGAACGTGACACCACCTGGGCGGAAGATCGGGATTCAAACAATAAGTGAACCCGTATCAGCCGTAGCGCAGAAATCGATGGTGTCAAATTGGCGCGTGCGGATCCCAATCCAGCTGCCACCCGGCTACCTGAGAGACTGCTCGATCGCCCGCCTGATCCTTCTTGTGTCGCCGACCCGGTGCGTGAAGCCGATCCGGTCGAAAAACTCCAGCACCTCGATCGCGTGATTGCGGCTGATCCCGGCTGTGTTCCGGTACTGGGCTGCAAGAAATTGGCCATCGGGATTCGCTCCGGCGATTTCCGACGCCAATTGCGCGAATCTCAAGACGTCGGCGCGCAACAGGTAACGTCCTTCGGCGAACCGTAGCAATTCGCCCGTCTTGCTCTTGCGCAGCAGCAGGTCGCTCAGCACCTTTTCCGACAAGCCCAGGGTTGCGGCCAATTCCTTCGCCGTCGGGGGCAGCTTCCGTTCTGTCACCAGGCGCGGAAGGACTAGATTCCAGAGTCGGTCGTCCGCCGGGTTGGGCATGGCATTTTGGCCGGGGCGGCGCAACTTGGTGCCATGGATCTCCAGCAGTTTCTCCACGGCCAACTCGCGCAGTAGTTGAGCAATTGCAAATTCTGGCAAGCGCGACTCCAGTTTGCCCCGCAGGGTCGACAGTTCGATGCCGAGCGACATCGGGTCTTCGCGGTGCAAGCGGTCGATCTCGGCAAGCACCTCGGCACGAAACTGATCGTGTCCGGCCAGGCTGATCGCTATCCGATCCGCCTTGCCGAGCACTGCCAGCGGCAATGTCTTGTAAAGCGCCGTGGCGGACACAGTGTCGATTCCGAAGGTGGCCTCGAAGCGATTCAGACTCACGCCCTCGGGCGTTGCCTCCACCAACGCCCTCAAAGCAACCGCAGGTGACTCACTCTCAAGTGCGCTGACCTGAGCAAGGCGCGCTACCGTGTAGCGACGGGTGGCCGGTGCAAATGGGTCCACGACGTAGCCCCCCCCGATCGTGCGAGTCGCAGACGCGTCGCGCAACACGAAACGATCGCCGTGCAAAGCGCAGACCGGCCGCTCAAGAACGACTTGGGCAATGCGCGATGCCCCGGGCTCCATCGATTCGCCGCGACGAATCGCAATCCGTCCCGGCACCGCCGCAGTGCCGATGTGCAGGTGCACCGGCGCAAGATGCGCTACCGGTTCGCTTTCGGTCGCAAGTATCTGAATACGCGCATCGATACGCGATGTAGGATCATGCAGCGCCCCGTCCAGTACCCAATCGCCTCGCCCAATCACCTTCTTGTGCAGGTCTGCACCCACCAGATTCAATGCACAACGTTGTCCGGCACACGCCTCATTGACAGGGCGCCCGTTGACCTGAATGCCTCGCACGCGCACCTGGATCCCGCTCGGGGACACCATGAGGCGAGCGCCTGCGGCAATGCGTCCGTTGAATACCGTCCCGGTCACAACCGTCCCGCTGCCAGACATACTGAAGGTGCGGTCAATCGCGAAGCGCGCGCGCTGACCTTCGGCGCGCCGTGCCGGAAGTAGATCAGCCTCAGCGATCAGTTTCTCTCTCAGCGCCGGAATGCCGGTCCCAGTGACGGCGGAAACCGGATAGATCGGGCAGCCGGCAAACGACGTGCCCTGCAGCAGCGCACGCACCGATCCGGTGACCTCCTTGACTCGAATCTCCGGCACGCGATCAACCTTGTTGATTACCACCATACCCCTGTTGACCCTGAGCAAGTCAAGAATCTGCAGATGTTCGATCGTCTGCGGCATCACGCCATCGTCCGCGGCGATCACGATCAACGCCTGGTCGATTGCACACACGCCCGCCAGCATGTTGCGGATGAAGCGGTCATGACCTGGCACGTCCACGAAGCCGAGCAAGTTGCCAAGCGGCGTAGGCAAGTAGGCGAAACCGATATCGATCGAAATGCCGCGCCGCTTTTCCTCCGGCAATCGGTCTGTGTCGATGCCAGTCAGGGCTTCCACCAGCCGTGTCTTGCCGTGATCGATATGTCCTGCGGTAGCGACAATCATCGGCCGACGTTTCCAATGTCCAGTTGCCCGAGTTGCGACACCATGATCGATGGGTCGTCCAAAGTGCGCAGGTCAAACAATAGTCGATTGTCCTGAATGCGGCCTATCACCGGGACTGGAAGTGCGCGAAACGAGGCCGCCAGTTGTTCGACCAATCGGCCGGCGCGTTTCCCCGGACCATTCGGTTTAAGGGCGACGGCAACGCTCGGCAGCAGGTCCGTCGGCAGCGCGCCGCTCCCGATCTGGCTCATGCAGGACACAAGCTCCACCTCCACCAATTCACCAACCGCAATCTTGAGGGCGGCACACACAACTTGCCCTGTTCGCTCAATGTCGTCGCGCGACCTCGCCAACCATCGCAGCGTCGGCAATGCCTGGCTCAACCGTTGCGGATCAGCATAAAGTTTCAATACCGCTTCGAGTGCGGCAAGACGCAGCTTGTCTAAGCGCAAGACGCGCTTCAAGGGATTCTTGTTGATCCGCGCGATCAATCCCTTGTTCCCTACGATCAGTCCGGCCTGGGGTCCGCCAAGCAGTTTGTCGCCGCTGAAACTCACCAGATCGACACCTTTGAGAAGCATTTCCCGTGCCGTGCGCTCATGCGGCAGGCCGTAGCGCTCCAATTCGATCAGAGTGCCGCTGCCTAGATCAGAGAGAAGAAGCACCCCATTCTCGTGCGCCAGCCTGGCGAGCGCTTCCTCGTCCACACTTGACGTGAACCCTTGCACCGCGTAGTTGCTGGTATGCACTTTCATCAGCGCGGCCGTACGCGGGCCAATTGCCTGCGCGTAATCGCCCAGATAGGTTCGGTTCGTCGTTCCAACTTCGACCAGCTTGCAACCTGCCCGCGCCATGATGTCGGGCAAACGGAACGCACCGCCGATCTCGATGAGTTCACCGCGCGAGACGATCACCTCCTTGCGCGCAGCAATCGTGTTCAGCATGATGAACACCGCAGCCGCGTTATTGTTGACAAGCGTGCCTGCCTGCGCACCGGTGAGCCTGGAAAGCCAGTTTTCGACGTGTTTGTCGCGCTCGCCACGTTCTCCACGCGCCAGATCGTATTCAAGATTCGTCGGGTTTCGCGCTGCCGCAACCATCGCCTGCACTGCGTCTTCTGGCAAGACGGCCCGCCCGAGATTGGTGTGGATCACGGTGCCTGTCAGGTTGAGGACGCGGCGCTGGGAAGCTTCGACAACCATGCCGATGCGCGCACTGAGTTGCGCACCGAAAGCGGCCTCATCGAATTCGCCTTGTGGGTGCAGGCGCCCGTGCTCTCCGGCGCGGGTCTCAGCGAGCAGCAGACGGACCAACTCGAGCACCAGCGGTCTGCCGTGGCGCTCAGTCTGCTCGAGCACGGCCGGCGTGCCGAGCAAACGATCGACCGAAGGAATAGACGCAGGGAGCTCCAAGGCGCTTTCGGAAAACTGCTGGCGGAAGAGAGCGGGAGTCGAACCCACCAAGGACCGCAAGCGGCCCATACCGGGTTTGAAGTCCGGCCATCCCACCAGGGACGCTTCCCTTCCTGATTGGTCAATAGATGCGTGCTGAATCCATTTCAATTATGGCATGCCGGTGCGGCCATCGGCATGAAATCCTCGACCGCAGGCGGCCGGTGGCATCGTGTCTGGAGCGCGGCGGGGCCAGGCGTGGCGCTGAAACGCAGCGGTGAGCGCAAGTGCCTGTAACGGCCCTCGCTGGGATGATCGACCAGTTCCATCAGCCCGATGGCCACGACATGCGGGTCGTGCTCGAGCTGTTCGAGTTCGAGCACGGGCATGCAGGGAATGCTCACCCGATCACAAAAGGCCATCCAGCTGTCTGTGCTTTGCAGGGCGGCATGTTGCTCGACCAGTTGGTAAAGCTGATCGATGTGGACGACGCGTTGCGCAACATCGCCGAAGCGCGGATCCGCAGCCAGTTCGGCGCGACCAATAAAGCCAAAGAAATCACGCCAGTTGCCATCCGGGTAAGGCAGGATGCACATCCATCCGTCCAGCGTGCGTTAGGGCTTGCGATGGGGCGAAAGCTGGCGCGCAAAGCCCATCCTGCCCAAAGTCGGCTCGAAGGCACCAGCACCGAAATACTCCACCAGCATGAAGTCGATTGCGGTCTCGAACATGGGCACTTCCAATTCAGGCCCAGGCGTTGCGCGGCCGCCGGCCTCAAGTTATGCACCAGCGCGTCGGCACTTTGAATCAGCCGCTTGAGCGCCTCCTGGCCCGAGCCCTGCTTGAGGTCAAGGTAGATGCTGCGCTTGTTGCGGTGCAGGTTCAGCATCGAGCCGCCCATGCCCTTGTGCCTAAACGGGCCGTCGCCTTCGGGGGACTCGACCTTGATCACATCGGCCGCCATGTCCCCCAGGATCCGCGTCCCATATGGGCCCATGATGACGCTGGTGAGGTCGATCACACGCATGCCACGGAGCGGGCCGGCGTTTGCGGGGGACCTGCCCTGGGAAATGTTTGAAGCGGCGGGTGTCGTCGTGCGAGCGATCCCAATCAGGCACGATCAAAAGTAAAGTTAATTTTTGTTGATCTGTCAGTGGTTCACGCTTGCAGTTCTGGCCACCGGCGTGTGCGAGGACCCAAACGTCAGGCAGGTGTCGTCCAGCGTGATACGGCCGCCCTTGCGGCGTCCTGGCCTTGCGCGCACGCACCCAGGACGCTGTGGCCCGGCCCGCTGCGCAGGGCCCCAACCGCATAGACCCGGGCCAGGGAAGTCTGGTATTGGCCGTCGGTGACCACCTGCCCGTTCGCATCGCGTTGCACCTGCGGTGGCAAATAGGCGTCATTGGGCTCGGTCCCGATGAACACGAAAACGCCGGCCACGGCCAACCCGCTTTCACTTCCGTCGCCGAGATTGCGCAGGCGCAAGCCCTCCAGGCCGTCGCTCCCGCACAGGCCCAGCACCTGCGTTTCCCAGAGGAAGGCCATGCGTTCGTTGGCCGCAGCCGCTTCGACATAACGGCGCCGCGCTCGCACCTGGGCACCGCGTACCACCAGCGTGACCGATGCGCAGATCCTGGCCAGGTGCAGCGCGGCCTGAAACGCGGCGTCCCCCCCACCGATCACCGCAACCGACTGGTCCCGAAAAAAGCCGCCATCGCACCAGTCGCACTGAGAAACACCGCGACCCAGCCATTGGTCTTCGCCACTTATCCCGAGCTTGCGCAGGCGCGCGCCCGACGCAGCGATCACCGCGCTGGCCTTGAGCAAATGCCGCGCCGTCAGCACCTGGACGCCATCGGCCAGCGGCTGCAGACCGCTCACCGCCGACGTCTCCATGCGTACGCCCAGCGCGAGGGCGCGCTGTACCAGGTGATCGATCAGTTCCGCCCCCGCCAAGGGCACTGGCCAGGGGAAATCGTCCACCAGACCGAGATTGGTGATGAGACCACCCGGTGCCGGCAACTGCTCCAGGCAAACCACCTCGGCGCCCCGCGAAGCACACGCAATAGCCGCGCTCAAGCCGGCCGGGCCGGCGCCGATCACCGCCACATCACAGGATTTGATCATCTTGTATATCTCTACGGTACCTACAAATGCTCGGGGGCACAGACCTGGGGTGACCCCACCAATCGGCTCCAATCATGCGGCAATTCAATCGGTTCGACCACGCGGCAATACGGAAAACCCCAACCCGGGAAATACACATGCTGGGCGATCGGCGCGCTGCCGCCTGCCACAAACAACACGATGTCGCGCGCCGACGCCACCACCGGAATAGCCTCGCCGCTTGCTGCAGCTGCCTGCACCCATGCGGGTGCGCCGTAATCGGGAATGATCTTCCGAGCCACCCACATGCGCCTCCATGTCGCTGCCGGAATCCGACCGTTCTCGTACAAGTATTGCGCGATGTCAGCCTTACCCCAGCCATCGGCCGTCAACCTTGCCACCGTTGCCGGGGCGAGCAACACCGCCACGCACCCGCCGTGCAGACTATTGAATGCCGACACCGCGGACCCCATGACACTGGCTATGTCATCGAGTTCGCCAGTGATATTGATGCAGCATTCTGCGCGCAGCAGGGTCAGCGCGCTGGTCTGGGACGGCAGCCCAGCTTCAACCTGCAGACCCGGCCAGGGGCTGGCACCCTGATTCTCACCCACACACAACGTGTATCTGGCCGGCTGTCCAATGCCGGCCAGCACCGTGTCGCCAAGCCGACCGCCGCCGATGTTGATCATGACCATCCTCAATGCGCGGCCGATTGTGGCATTTGCCTGCACTCCCGGTCCGAGCGCGCCAATACCGTCGTTGATGCCCAGTTGCTGCACGATGGGGCCGCTCACGATCAGCAGGGGGGCGACGCTCTCGTCGGTGCTCTGCACTCCACGCAGGTTGAAGGCCGGCGAAGCAAGGGCGCGCACTGCCGCCAACACCACTGGCAGGTATTCCGGCCGGCATCCCGCCATCACCGCGTTGATGGCGACCTTCTCCACTGTCGCCAGGCCCTGCATCGGCGCCAGGGGCGCCAGCGCCGTCTGCGCGCTGGCGCGGGAAAAGCGCAGCATGTCCCTGACCCGGTCCACCGTGGGCGCGACCACTGGCAGGCCATCAGTCCAACCGCGTGCCAGGAACAACTCGTTGACGGCGGATTGCGCATCGACGGCACGTATTCGTTCGATGCGCTCGCGCACGCCGCCAGCAGGTGGCGCATGGTGCGCCCTGCCGCGCGCCGGCAACAGGCTGTCGACCCATGATCCGCAGGCCCGTTGTCCCACCGGCGTGTGAACCCAGGCGCTGATCTGGCCGGCAGCGTTCATGCGTCTGCAACGGCCCGGCTCGGAGGCCTGGGAACCGACGCGATTCCCGCAGACTGCCCACTGCGAAGTGCGACGGGTTCTTCCCGGCCCAGATGCTCAGGCGTGGTCACTGCCGTCGCGTAACAACGCTCGCCACCGGGTGGGCAACTCGATCGGTTTGACGGTGGGAAAACCCAGAAACCCGTTGTGGGCCATGACGTAACAATTGGTTCTCAATGGGTCTCCGCTGACCGCGATCAGGATGTCTTCCGGACGGACCACGATCGGCACCAGGCGGCTGGGATCTCGCCCGGCACCGAAGGCTTTGGGCGCCTTGCCCAGCATGGCCAGGTCGCTCAGCTTGCGCCGACCCGGCACAAGGTTGGTATAGGCACCCATGTACTGTTCGAAGCGCACCGCCGGGATGCGGGCCAGTTCGAACAGCCTGGCCTGGACGTCGGCCTTGCCAAGGCCGGATCTGGCCAGGACCTTGGCCACGATGGGCGACAGCACCAGCAAGGGTTTGTACTTGCCCACCGTCATGCCCACGGTAAAGATCAGCTCCCAGGTCGAGATGCCGACCAGCGCGTCGGCCAGATAGGGCAGGCATTCGTCGGCCGTGGCGCCATACACCGAGGCCACCACCTTGCCACCGGTGAAGCGCGACACGAACACCCCGTTCTCACCTGGCGGCAGGCCGAGATCGGTGCACAGGCCGGACCAACCCAGGTCGGCCAGCGCGTCGTGGTTTTCCGCCATCACCACGCGCCAAGTGCCGCCAAAGGTCGCCTTGTCATTTTGATGCCGCTGAAAACCTACCACGTTGGAGAGGTACAGGCGCCAAAAACGTCCAATGCTGGTGTTGGCCTGAAAACCATCGCGCAAGGCGCCTTGCTCGAAATTAAAGCTCAGATCCTTGATGATGGGCCCATTTATGACGATCTGGGTTTCGGCCCCTGGTGTGTTGCCGCTGTGCTCCACACCATATTCAGGGTCTGCCATTGCATCGACCAATGCCAGCAGGATCGGCATGTACTCGGGCCTGCAGCCTGCCATGACACCGTTCACCGCCACGCTCCACACGGTTGCCGTGCGCTTCTCGGGAAGCAATGTGCCCAGCGTTTGGTCTGGCGCACGCTCGGTGAAGGCCAGAAAAGCCAGCACGCGTTCCCGCGTGGGCGGCACGATGGGTAGGCCATCGGTCCACAGGTTTTCGTAGAAGTACTGGTTGACCTCGTCCAGACTGCCCTCGAATACGACCGCTCGGGGTTCCGGTTCCGCCACCGCCTGTTCCAGGGTGTCGGAATGGGTCAGGCGCGCGATGATGTGATCGATTGTCACCTGCATCACATTCCGTTCCAACTCATCCCCACTCTGCACGTCGGGATGGCCGGGCAGCATGGCCAGCCCAAGGCCGGGCATGCCCATTCCCAGGGCGGATGTCTTGGCAAGGCCCATGAATCCCTCTGACACCAACGACACGGACGGTACCCCGCAGCGTTCGGCCACCTCACTCACCCGCAACACGGCGGGTGTGCAACTGCCTCAGCAGCCCATCCCGGAGACGACCGCATCAACCCCGAGCGAGCGCAGTCGTTGCGGCAATGCAGCCAGCACCTCGCGCTCATCGGACCCATGTGTGGAACCAAATGTCTCGTGGCCTATAAAACGGATCCCCGGAAAACGCTTTTGCAGTTCGCGCTGGACAATGGCAAAAATCTCATCCCCACGGAACAGGTAATCCCAAAGGAACGCCACCACCTTGTGGTCGAGGCCGTCAAGCCGAGGCGCCACCGGCTCCACATTGATCGCGCGCTGTGCCCGCGGCCAGTGCACCGCGTATGTGGGTTCGTCATGCATGGTTGAATCTCCTTTTAGCTTATTAAGCCCTGGGGCCAGCGGTCAGGCGCGCACATGCCACCTGATGTTGCGGGTCTGCGCGAACTCGCAACCACCATAACTGGCCAGCGATCGTTCAGATATGCGCCCGGCTGATAGATATTCGCCCGGCTGATTTACGTTCGAATTTGGCCTTGCTTGCGGCATCGATGCAATCCGGTTTTTCCCGTGCGCTAGTGTAGTGCTTCATTCTGTTTGGAGCTTAAGCAGCTATTGGCGCGAACGACCTTTGCCAGGATGTCCTGCGCCGTGGCGGTCCAGATGAAAGGTTTGGGATTTTTGTTGTGCACAGCGATGTACTCCTTGATGGCGGTGGTCAGTTCAGGCACGCTGCGGAACACGCCATTGCGCAGGCGCTCGGTCGTGATGTCGCGAAAGAAGCGCTCGACCATGTTGAGCCAGGACGCCGAGGTTGAAGTGAAGTGAACATGCAAGCCCGGATGCTTGGCGAGTCATTCTTTGGCGTTCGGATGCTTGTGGGTGGCGCAGTTGTCGCACACCAGATGCAGCGCTTTGTCTTGCAGCGTCTCCCGATCGATCTGACGCAGAAACGTGGGCCACTCGACATGCCGATGGCGCTGTTCGCAACGCCAGATGACGATCTCGGCCGGGTCTATCTTGGGCTTGCGTCCGCCACGCGGCAAATCCTGTGCGATGGCCTTGACTCCGCCAACGGCGTACCGAACACGCCAACCTCCGGCTTGAACCCGTCCGACGTCGAGCATCTCGCCAATCTCATGGTTGTCGAGTCCATCGGCCGCAAGCAGCACGATGCCGGCGCGTCGCGCCAAGCGCACTTGCGCGGTATTCGAATGCGCCAGCTTCATCAGCTTCTTGCGCTGCGCGTCGTCCAGTTCAATCGCCTTTGCCTTTCGCCTCACCACCTCCAAAATGCCCGCGATGTTTGCTGGAGTCGGCAGATGACAATTAGTTCCACCAATTCAGAAGTACTACACTAGGGACCGTCGGGCACCCCGCAACGGCGCACTGCCAGTACTCCACAGCCAGCAGGCGCGAATTGATGGCCGTGGTCCCTGTCGACGGGCTCAGACGAACGCGGTCCCGGGCAGTGGGAGAGTTGCAACGGCGACCCAAAGTGTCGCGGCGCGTTGTGAGCGTCCTTTGCGGGTGGCTGATTTCATTCAATAATGCCCTACGCCAATTTTCACCAAAGGTTCGATTGATGCTTGCTCATGGAGTTCCCGCGGACCGACGCAGGGGGTCGGCTGACAGCGTGCCGCCACTGCTGGCGCTGCGCAACACCGGTGTTTCCTTCATTAGCGGACACGACCATCGCCAGGTCACCAAGGATGTGAGCTTCAGCATAGAGGCTGGGGAGACCCTGGCGATTGTCGGCGAGAGCGGCTGCGGGAAGAGCGTTACCGCCCTGTCGATTCTTGGTCTGTTGCCAGCGGGGAGATCGCTGATCCAGGGTCGTATCGAGTTCGAGGGCGCAAGCCTGCTTGACGAGGTGAATCTGCGCAAGGTCCGGGGGCGGGAAATCGGGATGATCTTCCAGGAGCCCATGAGCGCCCTTGATCCAGTGTTCACCATCGGAGAACAAATCAGCGAGACGATCCGCAGGCACCTGCGCGTGGATCGCCGCTCGGCCCGCGAGCAGGCGATTGAAGCGCTCGAAGCGGTCAAGATCGCCGACCCGCACAAACGCTATCACGACTATCCGATGCAGCTGTCAGGGGGCATGTTGCAGCGGGTCATGATCGCCCAGGCGCTGTCCTGCCATCCCAAGCTATTGATTGCAGACGAGCCAACAACCGCGCTTGACGTGACCATTCAGGCGCAGATACTCAACTTGCTGTACCGTCGGGTCAACGATACGGGCACGGCACTGCTGCTGATCACGCACGACCTCGGCGTTGTCGCCGAGACATGCTCGCGCATGCTGACAATGTACGCGGGCGAGGTGGTCGAGCATGGAACGGTGGCCGACATCCTGCGCAGGCCCCGGCATCCGTACACCTCGGGTCTTCTCGCCTGCCTTCCGCGCGGCGCGGCACCCAAGAGCCTTCTGCCTTCGATCCCGGGAGTTGTGCCGTCCCCCGATTTCCTCCCCGACGGGTGCCGGTTCGAGAGTCGATGCGCATACGCTGCCGAGGCGTGCCGGCAACCCCAGGAACTGGCCCCGCTGTCCTCCGCGCATTACGCGCGCTGCGGACTTGCTGCGGGCATCGAATTGCCAGGGGTGGCGGCGTGAAGGCCTCTGGATTCCCCGGCTGGCCAGCGTCTGGCGGATGCTCCGCCGGGCCCGCATGCCACAGATTGCAAAGTTGCGTCGCAAGGGCTGCGAGCCGCTATGTGGGCCGCTGAGCGAATGCGTCGATATGGCTCAGCAACTGGTCTGGATCATCGATCGAGATGAAGTGGCCAACATCCCTCAGGACATGTATTGGCATGTTGCCATTGGACGCCAGTTGGTCATAGCGCCGCGCGAGCTCGCCGCTGGCGATGCCGTTTTCCCCTAGCAGCAGCAGCGCCGGAACTTGGATGTCTTGCAAGGCACGGAAGAAGTCGAACTCGCGAATTGCCCAGTAGGTGGCCATGAGGGCGCGCGTACCGGCCTTGCGGCGATCGATGTTCCAACGCCCAAGCAACTCCGGCGTGAGGTTGCGAAAACGCGCCTTCAGTGCCTCGAATGTGGTGGTCAGGTCGGAGCAGCCCTGCTCAATCTCGAGCCAGTTTGCCGCGTAGTCCGCTGCGGTTCTTGGCGGAGCCTCGCCAATGATGACGTGCGCGCAGAGATCCGCCCAGCGCCCGCCCATGAGCGCCGACAAATACCCACCTACGGACTGCCCGAATACGGTGGCCTTGGGCAGACCCAATGCCGCCATCGCATCCGCTATCGCGTCGCTGTGGTCTTCAAGGCTCAGGTGGCGGCCCAAGGGATCGGAGTCGCCATGGCCGATCATGTCGAAGGCGATTGCCCGGTAGCGTTGCCCGACGAGCAGTAGCAGACGCTCGAACTGGTAGACCGATCCGCCAAGCGTGTGCAGCAGGATCAGCGGAATGCCTTGACCTGACTCCAGCGCGTGCATACGACCGTGGCGGGTGGGAAGAAATTGATGCTTCAATCATGCCTCCATGGGTAGCGCAGTCGGTCACCTGTGCCCAGACTTCGGGTCCAGGCGAATCCGCAGGTATTCGCCGACGGTGTTGAATGCCAGTGCGGTGATCGCGATGGCCACCCCGGGCATGACCATCTGGAGCGGCGACGTCTGCACATAACCGTAGGCGCGTGCGATCATCGATCCCCAACTGGGTTGCGGTGGCTGCACGCCAAGGCCCACAAAACTCATGCCCGCCTCGGCCAGAAGGGCGGCCGCCAGCAGTAGCGGGATCTGCACCAATACCGGCTGGATTGCGTTCGGGAGCACATGCCGCACGACGAGATCAAGCTCCGATGCGCCAAAGCCTCGGGCCACTTCGACATAGGGCTCGTTCTTGACGACAAGCGTCTGCGCCCGGGCAAGGCGCGCGATGACTGGCGAGAAGACGAAGCCCAGCGCGATCATGCTGTTGGTCAACCCGATGCCAAGCGCCGCAGTCACCGCGATGGCCAGCACAATCGCGGGAAACGACATCAGCGTATCCACGATGCGGCTGATCACCAGATCGACCACACCGCCGAAGAATCCGGCGGCAATTCCGGCGGGCAATCCCAGGAGGAGTGCGACCGACACCGCGAGCAAGCTCGCATAGAGCGAGAGCTGCGCCCCGTGAAGCAGTCGCGCAAGGGTGTCCCTGCCAAGGTCGTCGGTGCCCAGCCAGTGGGCCGCGCTCGGCGGATGCAGGATGGCCCCATAGTCCTGCGTATACGGCGCGTGCTTGAGAAGCAGCGGTGCCAGTACCGAGATGATTGCCAGTCCCGCGATCCAGAGGAAGCTCACGACCGCGCGTCTGCTGCCGCGTCCGCCCAGCAACAAATTGCGACCGCGCGGCGCAGAGGGCGATGTGGATTCGGCTTGCGCTGCCATGTCTACTTGATCCTGGGATCCACTGCCACGCAAAGAAGGTCGACCGTCAGATTCACCGCCAGAACGATCAGCACAAGCAGGAAAACGACCCCCTGAACGACCGGGAAGTCCTTGTTGATCGCGGCATGAATCACCGCCCCACCAACGCCAGGAAAAGCGAAAACCGATTCGACGATGACGGTTGCGGCCAGGAGCCGGTTGAACTGCAGACCGATGACTGTCAGGAGAGTCACCGCGATATTGCGCAGCCCGTGGTTCCACAAGACCAAACGTTTCGGCAGGCCCTTGGCATACAGGGTGCGCACGTGGACAGCACCGAGGAATTCCACCATGGCGCTCCTGACTTGCCTGGTGACCTCCGCGATACTGCTCGCTGCCAGCGCCAGCGCCGGCAGGGTCGCGTGGCGAATCGCCTGCAACGGGTCTTCTGTTAGCGCCACCGCCCCGGTTGCCGGGAAGAGCTGAAACCCGAGAGCGAGGATTGAGACAAGGATGATGGCGATCCAGAAGTTCGGCATCGAGATTCCGAGCGAAACCACCCCGGTTATCAGGGAGTCAATCGGGCGACCGTGGTGCGCGGCCGCGAACACGCCAAAGGACACACCGGCCACGGTGGTCAGCACCAGCGCGTAGGCGACGACCAGCAGGGTGTGGGGAAATGCGCGGGCCAGCATGTCCAACACCGGCTCACGCGTGTGGATCGAGGTCGAAAGATTGCCCCCCATCGCGCTCCAGAGCCATGAGCCGTATCTGGAGTACCAGGGCTGATCGAGCGCGTAGAGCTTGCGGATGCGCTCGACCAGCTCCGGGTCGGGGAACTCCCCGGCGAGGGTGTACGCCGGATCGCCGGGAACGAGTTGCAACAGGCCGAAAACGACAAAGGTCGCCAGAATCACGATCGGGATGACCTGAAACAGCCGCGCCCTGATCATCAACCAGTATCTAGAGCTCATACGGTGATGAAGTCATCGGGAATCGCGGGATTTCGTCAAGCCTTGTCGATAAACACATTGTCGAAACGCGGCCTGCCGACGGCGTTCATCCTGAAGCCCTTCACCGATCTGTGATGCGCCCAGATGAACCGGTCATAGTACAGCGGAATACTCAGTGCATTCTCCACAATGATCCGTTGCAACTGCGTCAGGGCCTTGCGTCGCGCTTCGACGTCGACCGCCGTGGTGCTCGCCAGAAGAGCGGCGTCGAAACCGGGGGGTGGGTCCGCCTTCTCCGGATTCAGGAAGGACTGCTTCTCGAAGATGAACTTGAGGGAAAGACTCGGATCCAGACGGCCGATCCACAGGCCATTGTAGAGATGCCCCTTCTTCTCCACAGCGAACATCTGGGTCGCCTCTGCAAGCGTCCGCATGGTCGGCTTCAACCGAACACCCACCGGCTTGAGCATCTCGATCATCAGTTCGACGCGGCGCTGCGATTCCGGATCGGTCCACGCAATGATCTCGAGGTCGAGGCCGTTAGGGTGGCCGGCGTCTGCCAGCAGCTTTTTCGCCCGCTCGATGTTGTGCGGGAAGATGTTCTCGAGGCTGCGGTCGTAGGCCCAGTGCGTGTGCCCGAAATGCCCCCACGCGGGTGCGCCTTTGCCCCTGTTAATCACCGCGTTCATGGCGTCCCGGTTGATCGCGTAGCTGAGTGCCTCCCGGACGCGACGGTCGTTCAGCGGGGGAATGCCATAGTTCATGAGCGTAAGGTAGAACGCACCCGACGACAGGTTCCCAACCACCAGTCCGGGCGAGCCCGTGGCCATGTCTTCCTGCTGCGGGCTGACCCTCAGGCTGAGTTGGTTTTCGCCACTGATCACGGACCGCAACGCGGTATTGCTGTCGGTGATGATCTGCATGGAGATCCGGTCAAGGTAGGGTTGATTCGGCTGCCAGTAGTTCTCATTGCGTTCCACGACGACCGATTGGTTGGTCGTGTACCGGATGAACTTCCAGCGTCCGGTGCCCACCGGGCTTCGCTCGTACTGATCGCCGCGCTCCTTGATGGCGGTGGGAGAACCCATGTACCCCGCGCGATCCGCCAGGACCATGGGCACCGAGACATCGGGCCCTGCGAGGCGAAGAGATACCGTGTAGCGGTTGACCACCTCCACGGCGGTTATGGCGCTCAGGTCGCGCGCGATGCGAGAGCGCGGATCGGTCTTTCCGCGTTCCAGGTTGAATTTGACAGCATCGGCATCGAAGGGTGTACCGTCGTGGAAGCGGACCCCTTCCTGCAATCGCAGCACCAGCACATTGGGCTGTGTGTACTCCCAACTCTTGGCGAGACCCGGTACGGCCTTGAAACTATCTTCGTCAAAGCGACAAAGGGCCTCCATGTATGTATCGAGAATGATGGCGTCCGAGCCGGAAGTTCCGGCGATTGAGTCCAGGTTGCTCGGCGCCGAGTAAACCGCCACTTTCAATTCGCCCCCCCGCTTGGGCTGCAAGGTCTGGGAAATCGCGCTGAGGGGCGATAGCGACAACGCCACCGCCGCCGTTGCCCCGCCCCGAAGAGCCTCGCGGCGATTGGGGAAGCGGCTGTCGAATTGCCGCGCCAGTTGTTTGTCGTCGCTCATGTTCGTCTCCTTCAAGTAATAAGAAAAACCATCCAACACCATCGCCGCCCTGCCGTGCACAAGTCGCCCAATCAGGTTCGGGGCGATCCCTTGCGCGCGCAGGGCGGTCGACGCACCGTGATGTACGCATGCGTGCATCCGGTTGGCCGCCCGATATCGGCTCCGGCAGCCTTTGATCGGTCTGGCGAAATTTCATTCTAGGCAAAATGACACGCTACCCAATGGTCCTGGCCCGACTCGCGCCACGACGGCACTTGCGCCGAACACGTGTCCTGCGCCTGCGGGCATCTTGTTCTGAACCGGCACCCGCTAGGCGGACTCAAAAGACTGGGAATCTCTCCATTGAGCAACACGCGCTCGGAGTTCTGGCGCATGCCCATCGCGGAAATGACCGGTTCGGCTGACCACAGCGCCCGCGTGTAGGGATGCAGTGGGCCGCGCCTGAGCTCATGGGCCGGGGCAAGCTCGACGATCTGCCCCATGTACATGACCGCGATCCTGTCGCTCACGTGGGACACCACACTGAGATCATGCGTGATGAAGACCATGGTGAGGCCAAGTTCCGCCTGAATACCGATCAAGAGGTTGAGAACCTCGGCACGAATCGATACGTCCAGCGCCGAGACGATCTCGTCGCAGACCAGGGCGTACGGTTGCAGGATCAAGGCCCGCGCGATGTTGACGCGCTGCTTTTGGCCACCGGAAAGTTGGTGCGGAAAACGCTCCGCGAACTCCGGTCGCAGGCCCACTCTTTCGAGTGCCTGCAGGGCATCCGTCCTATTGTCCGGTGCGCCTCGTCCACGCGAGATCTCAAGGGGTTCGACAACGCTCGCCAGGATTGTGCGGCGTGGATTCAGCGCCGAATCCGGATTCTGGAATATGAGTTGGTAGTTATGGCGATGCAGGCGCAGTGCGCGCTTGTCCATACCCCACGGGTCCAAGCCAGCGTGTAGGACTTGACCTCTGGAAGGCCTGGTCATGCAGGTCAATGCCCTGGCCAGGGTGCTTTTCCCGGAGCCGGACTCGCCGATGATCCCGAAGGTTTCGCCCCTGTTGACGGTGAAGGAAACCTTGTCGACTGCACGCAGTGTCCCGCTACCAGAGGTAGCTCTGAAATGCACCTCCAGGTCTCGGATGCCGAACACCGGGTGTTGCTGGACGGGTTCCAGGCTGTCGCGCGCCACAGGAGTGCCGAGGGAGGGGCCGCCGGTCGGGTCTGGCCGTGGCCCTACTTGCTGCATTCGACGATGAACTTCATGGATCTGCGCGTGCTTTCCGTCGTGAATTCGCCAAAGCGGTAGGTCAGAAGGAGGTCATCCACCCCCATTGTCCTGAATCGACTCAACTGCTTTTCTATGTGGCGCTGGTTACCCACCATGCAGCCGCTCGACCATTCGTCGTAGGTTGGCTCGGTCTTCTCCGAGCCGGACGTGTCGACTACGCCCTCGACGATCCGTTCACGCCTCTCGCGCAACCTCACCTGCATCCGATGCAGATACGCGGCCGAGCGCAGGGCGACCTGCTGCTGTTCATCGTTCTCCACCAACCCGGCATGCATTTGGAGTCCGAAACGGATCTTGTTGCGTTCGATGCCGCGCACGGCACACTCTTCCTCGAAAATCTGGAGCATCTGGTCCGCCACCTTGGGCCCATGGTGCCCGACGTTAATGATGACATTGCAGCCTCGATCCAAAGCCATCCCCATCGATTGCCGAGAACCACAGGCGAGCCAGAAGGGGGGGTGGGGCGTCTGGCGGCATGCCGGGGTCACCGTGAACCCATTGGCGCTGGCGTGCGCCGATGTGAAGGGCTGGTCGCGCTTGGTGAAAAGGTGGGTCACCAGGTCCAGCCCGTCTGTCAAGCGGCTTCCCGCCTGTTCGAAATCGATCCCGAGTCGGTCGAATTCGTAGGGTTGATAACCACGGCCAAAACCGACGTTCAGTCGACCGTCGGAGAGTTGATCAACCATCGCGATCTCCTCCGCGACGAAAGTCGGGTTCCGAAGCGGGAGCAGGACGATGGCGGTCCCCAGACGGATGCGGTCCGTTTCGCGCGACAAGGCGGCGATCAGCGTCAGGGAGTTCGGCACCAGGACATAGTTCGAGAAATGGTGCTCTGCGAACCATGCGCAGTCATATCCCCACTTCTCCGCCGCCTGTGTATCTTCGACCAGGTTACGGTAGATCTCCCGCGTGTCGATCGTCGGAGTGCAAGTCTGGCCGAGCAAGAAGGCGTGTAGTTTCATGCGATGGTGGCGATGGTGGCGATGGTGGCGTCCCATCGTATGGGCGTGAACGGACTTTGTAAAACCCATTATTCTATACCTGTGATTCGTTATGCTCGATGTTTCCACCCGTACCCTGCGAGCTTTGATCGCCCTTGACGAGGCGCGCCATTTTTCGCTGGCGACCGAGCATTGCAGCATTACCCAGTCGGCCCTGAGCCAGGCGATCGGCAAGCTTGAGCAGCAGATCGGCTTGCGCCTGGTCGATCGCGACCGGCGCCGGGTCAACTTCACCGGTGAGGGCGAGCGGATGGTCGCCGCCGCTCGGCGGATGGTGCTGGAGTTGGACGAAATCAGCCACGACCTGCGCGAACACGCCGCGTTGCGCAAGGGCCGCGTCGTGATCGCGGCCCAACCCTCGCTGGCGGCGCATTGGCTACCTCCCACCATTACCCAGTTCAAGGCACTCTATCCCGGGGTGAGCGTAGGACTGTTCGATGCCGCGCCCGACCGGGCGCTGGAACTGGTGCGCCAGCGCTTGGCCGATGTGGCCCTGACTGCCAAGGGCCCGGGCATGGTGGGTTTGCAGCACCGACTGCTGTTCCACGACCGTTTTGTGGTGGTCTGCCCACGGTCGCATCCACTTGGAAGACGCAAGGCGCTGACCCTGAAAGACCTGGCTGGCCACCCCTTCATCCGCCTCATCGGCACAAACTTGTCGCGCCCTATCTATCTGGTGTGGCCTTCGGCCGCGCAACTGAATCCGGCCATGCAGGCTTTTGTGGACCTGCTCAAGTACCCTCCTTCTCTGAAACCACTTGGAGAATCACTGATCAATTAGCCGCCAAGGCGAGCCATGACCCTGATCTTGTTGACAAGTGTCAAATATCGATATTGCCCGCCCGCAGGGCGTTTGCCTCGATGAACTCGCGCCGGGGTTCGACCTCGTCCCCCATCAGCATCGTGAACACCCGGTCGGCTTCGATTGCATCGTCGATCTGCACCCGCAACAACCTGCGCACGGTGGGGTCCATCGTGGTCTCCCACAACTGCATCGGGTTCATTTCCCCCAGCCCTTTGTAGCGCTGGCGCGACGTGGCGTTTTCTGCCTGGCCAATCAACCAGGCCATGGCCTCGCGGAAATCACCGACTTTCTCTTCCTTTTGCCGCTCACCCTCACCGCGCGTCACTTTGGCACCAGGGCCCAGCAAGTCCTTGAAGGTATTGGCGGCTTCGGCCAGTGCGGCGTAATCGGATCCGTGGACGAAGTCCTGCGTCAACACACTGCTCTTGACGTTCCCGTGGTGCCGGCGACTGATGCGCAGAATAGGTTTGTCCGTGCGCTGGTCGAACTCACCGGCCACTTCGGCGTCAGGCAGCCTGGCCTGCAAGGCGGCAGCCGAGCGTTCGGCATCAGCGACGGTGTCGAGGTTCAATGCCACGCCATCCGCAACGGAACGCAAGGCCTCAGCGTCCATGAAGTTGTGCAGGCGCGCTATCACTGCCTGTGCCACCTGGTGCTTGCGTGCCAATTCGGCAAGTGTGTCGCCCGTGATCAAGGTTCCCTTTTCACCACCCGTGAAAACCGATGCGTTCACCAGGGCAATACGCATCAGGAAACTGTCCAGCGCGTGCCCATCCTTGAGGTAGAGCTCTTCCTTGCCGGCTTTGACCTTGTACAAGGGTGGCTGGGCAATATAGATATGACCACGCTCGACCAGTTCGGGCATCTGGCGGTAGAAGAAGGTGAGCAGCAAGGTGCGGATGTGGGCGCCGTCCACGTCGGCGTCGGTCATGATGATGATGCGGTGGTAACGCAGCTTGGCAACGTTGAAGTCATCACTGCCAGTGCTGCCACCGGCCTTTCCGATACCTGTTCCCAGGGCCGTGATGAGTGTCAGGATTTCATTGCTGGTAAGCAGCTTTTCGTAACGCGCCTTTTCCACATTCAGGATTTTTCCGCGCAATGGAAGAATCGCCTGGAACTTGCGGTCACGGCCCTGTTTGGCGGAACCACCTGCCGAGTCACCCTCGACGATGTAGATCTCGCACAGGGCCGGGTCTTTCTCCTGGCAATCGGCAAGTTTGCCCGGCAAGCCCATGCCGTCCAGCACACCCTTGCGACGGGTCATGTCACGCGCCTTGCGCGCCGCCTCGCGGGCGCGCGCGGCCTCGATGATCTTTCCAACAATGATCTTGGCGTCAGCGGGGCGTTCCTGCAGGTAGTCGAACAGCAACTTGCTGACGATGTCTTCCACCGGGCCACGCACTTCGCTGCTGACGAGTTTGTCTTTGGTCTGGCTGCTGAACTTGGGCTCCGGAACCTTGACGCTCAACACGCAGCACAGGCCCTCGCGCATGTCATCGCCAGTTACCTCGACCTTGGCCTTCTTGGCCAGTTCACTGTCATCGATGTACTTGTTGATGACCCGGGTCATGGCTGCGCGCAGGCCGGTCAGGTGGGTGCCTCCGTCACGTTGTGGAATGTTGTTGGTGAAACAGAGCACCTGCTCGTTGTAACCACTGTTCCACTGCATCGCTACTTCGACACCGATGTTGGTGTTCTGGTCGCTTTGGCGATCCCCCATCGCATGAAAGACGTTCGGGTTCAGGATCGTCTTGCCCTTGTTGATGAAATTGACAAAGCCCCGCACGCCACCAGCGCCTGAGAAATCATCTTCCTTGCCCGTGCGTTCATCCTTGAGCCGGATCTTGACACCATTGTTCAAGAAGCTCAGTTCCCGCAACCGCTTGCTCAGGATCTCGTAATGAAAATCTGTATTGACCTGGAAGATCTCGAGATCCGGAAGAAAGTGCACTTCAGTGCCACGTTTCTCGGTGTCTCCGATGATCCGCATGGGAGACACCTCGACACCGTTGACGGTCTCGACAATCCGGTTCTGCACAAATCCCTTGGAAAACTCCAGCACATGCACCTTGCCGTCCCGACGCACGGTCAACCGGAGCATCTTGCTCAAGGCATTCACACAACTGACACCCACACCGTGCAGCCCACCAGACACCTTGTAGCTGTTCTGGTTGAACTTGCCTCCAGCATGCAACTCCGTCAACGCAATTTCTGCTGCCGAACGTTTGGGTTCGTGTTTGTCGTCCATCTTGACGCCAGTGGGTATGCCCCGCCCGTTGTCCACTACGCTGATCGAATTGTCGGAATGGATGGTGACCAGGATGTCATCGCAATGACCGGCCAATGATTCATCGATCGAGTTGTCGACCACTTCGAACACAAGGTGGTGCAAGCCGGTGCCATCGGAGGTGTCTCCGATGTACATGCCCGGTCGTTTGCGCACTGCCTCGAGGCCTTCGAGGATCTGGATCGCTCCTTCGCCATAAGCCTCGGACGCACCGGCCTGGTTGGCATCGATAGTCGGCTGAAAGTTGGAACTGCCGGCCGAACCCTCCCCGGTATGAACGGCATCATCGCCATTCGCTGGTGCTGGCACGGGCTTGTTTTCTTCTGTCATGGCGGGCTTCTTCAACGATCTCACAAACTCTTGAAACATCAAACCCGCAGCACCTGCGGGTTTGGAATTGAACCGCTACGTTACTTGTAGCAGGGGTTACAGCACTAGATGCGCATCGGCATCACAACGTACTTGAAGGTCGCGTTATCGGGAATGGTGAAAAGGGCAGAACTGTTGCCATCGGAAAGTTCCAGCTTCACCATTTCCTGCTCCATGTTGCTCAGCGCGTCGATCAGGTAGGTGACATTGAAACCAATCTCGATGCTGTCGCCGGCGTAGTCGATGTCGAGTTCATCGACAGCCTCTTCCTGCTCGGCATTGTTGGACGCAACACGCAGGGTTCCTGGCTCGATGTTCAATCGAACACCCTTGAACTTGTCGCTGGTCAGGATGGCTGTGCGCTGCAGCGTCGCGAGCAAAGCTACGCGACCCAGGGTGATGCTGTTCTTGTGGTTCTTGGGAATGACCCGGTTGTAGTCCGGGAACTTGCCTTCGACCAGCTTGGTCACGAACTCCATGCCTTCGAAAGCAAATTTCGCCTGGTTGTTCGCAAACTGCATCTCGATGGCGCCTTCGGCATCGTTCAGCAAACGCTGCATTTCAATCACCGTCTTGCGGGGAAGAATGACTTCCTGGCGCGGTACTTCCACATCGAGCAAGGCAGAAGCAAACGCCAGGCGGTGGCCGTCAGTTGCCACCAGGCTGAGTTGTTTGCCTTCGGCTACAAAAAGAATGCCGTTGAGGTAGTACCGGATGTCGTGCACCGCCATCGCAAACGACACCTGGCCGAGCAAATCCTTGAGTGTTTTTTGAGGAACACTGAAAGCCGGTCCGAAACCTGGTGATTCCTGAACCACCGGAAAATCTTCGGCGGGCATGGTCTGCAAGGTGAACTTGCTCTTGCCGCCCTTGAGGATCACCTTGTTCTGGCTTGATTCCAGAACCACAGACTGATCGGCCGGCATGGTGCGCAGGATGTCGATCAATTTGCGTGCCCCGACAGTGGTCGTGAAATCGCCCGTATCGCCACCAAGCTCGGCTGTCGTGCGGATCTGTATTTCGAGGTCGCTGGTAGTGAACTGCAACGAACTGCCGGTCTTGCGAATCAGCACGTTGGCAAGGATTGGCAGTGTGTGCCGACGTTCCACTATCCCCGACACAGACTGGAGCACCGACAGCATCTTGCCTTGAGTTGTTTTCATCACGATCATGTCAACCTCTTCTTTAATTTCTCTAATTTAGATTAGTAGTAGTAGGTAAGGGCGGTGCGTCGCTGTGGACAGCGGCATTTTCCCCTTTTTTATCAAGCACTTGGAATGCCTTGAACGGTGTGGGTATCCGTGGTTGCCGAATGCTCGCCGAAGATGAACAACTTTTGGCATTCGACCAGCCCTGTGGACAAGTACCAGCTTGTTCGAAAACTATCCCCAGGTTTTGACGGGGCATGGCAGACTTCGGAAAGATCATGCTTGTTCAGCCCTTGAGCGTCTGTTCAAGCACATGGAGTTGCTGATTCAATTCGGTCAGTTGTTGGCGCTCACCGCCAATCTTCCGTACAGCGTGCAATACGGTCGTGTGATCCCGGCCACCGAACAATTCTCCAATTTCGGGCAGGCTCTTTTGGGTCAGTTCCTTGGCCAGGTACATCGCAATCTGCCGCGGGCGCGCGATGCTTGCCGGCCGCTTCTTGGAGTACATGTCGGCGATCTTGATCTTGTAGTAGTCGGCAACCGTCTTTTGGATGTTCTCTACCGAGATCTGCCGATTCTGGATGGAGAGAAGGTCCCGAAGAGCTTCACGCGCCAGTTGTATCGATATCTCTTTTTGATTGAACCGTGAATAGGCGAGGATCTTGCGCAAGGCGCCTTCAAGTTCACGCACGTTCGACCGTACGTTCTTGGCAACGAAAAATGCCACTTCTTCAGGCATTTCGCTGTCCTCTGCCTTCGCCTTGTTGATCAGGATGGCAACGCGCATTTCCAGTTCGGGGGGTTCTATGGCAACGGTCAAGCCAGAGTCGAAACGTGAAACCAGACGCTCGTGAATATCTGCCAGGCCTTTGGGATAAGTGTCGCTGGTCATGACAATGTGGGACTTTTTTGCCAGCAGTGCTTCAAAGGCATTGAAGAACTCTTCCTGTGTGCGCTCCTTGTTTGCGAAGAACTGCACATCGTCGATCAACAACAGGTCAAGCGAATGGTAGTGGTCCTTGAATTCGTCAAAAGTCTTGCGTTGATAGGCTTTAACCACATCTGACACAAATTGTTCTGCGTGGATGTAGAGAACTTTCGCCAAAGGCCTGTTGGCCAGCAGCCGGTTTCCAATGGCATGCATCAGATGGGTTTTGCCCAATCCCACACCACCGTAGATGAACAACGGGTTGTACAGGTGCCCCGGCATGTCGGACACATGCATGGCGGCGGCTCTCGCCATGCGGTTTGCCGAGCCTTCGACCAGTGTGTCGAATGTGAGTGCTGAATTCAGCCTGTTGCGTTGCCCCTGCAGTATTTTTTCCTCCACCAGATCGGGCGGTTCCTCAATTGCTTGCCGTTGCCCACCAGATGATGGAAAACCAGTACGTGGAAGGTTATCTCTGGGAGCAAGCGCTAACTCCAGAGGAATATTCTGGCCATAGATCTTTTCCAGCATGCCAGCGATGCGGCTGCTGTATTGAGCGCGAATCCAATCGAGTTTGAACCGGTTTCCGACGTAGATGGTGACCTTGGAGAGGTCATCCGATACGATGGCGGACAATGGCTTGATCCAGGTATTGAACTGCTGCTCGGGCATTTCCTGGGCCAACTGTTCGATGCAGGCTTGCCATAGACTCTCACCTGCGCCAATACCCATTCCCTCGCCTCTGGCGCTTTGTTGTCCCTCAGCCATCTGTTCTTTCGGTTTCTGTGGATATTTGTTTTTCAGGTGGCCTGAAATTGTACGTTATCAAGAATTTATCCACAATGTGGTTCGCGGTGACCAGCCGGGTGGAGACAGTTCTTGTGAACTCCCTTGATTCGCGTGCAACAGCTTGCCGGCATTGAAAAAAATGGCGATAATCGCCGGTTAACTTCAAAGCTTTCTAGGATTTCAACATGAAACGTACCTACCAACCTTCCAAGATTCGCAGGGCACGTACCCATGGTTTCTTGGTTCGAATGAAAACCCGTGGTGGCCGCGCGGTGATCAATGCCCGCAGGGCCAAGGGTCGCAAACGCCTGGCAGTCTGACCAAGAACGACCGCATTTATGACGACGGGTCATAACGCGGTCGTTGTTGTTTAGTGCTTCGCCTCAAGACGCGAAGCCAGTTCCAAGCCGTTCTGGCTGGCAACAAACTGGCAAGCAGTGCACATTTCGTTGTGCACCACCTCGCTGCGTACAGACCGGCATTCAATGCGGATTGCAACCCCGCTGAGGCTGACGGTCGCACGGCACTTTTTTCACGTTCCGATTTGTGGCTTGGCCCCTTGATTCCCAAGAGATGGGCCAAGCGCGCTGTCACAAGAAATGCTATCAAGAGACAAATCTTCAACGTGGCCCGAGACTTCGAAACTGGCTTGCCTTTGGGTGCCTATGTCATACGTTTGCGTAGCGGCTTTGCCAAAAAGCAGTTCCCCAGTGCCAGCTCGGACCATCTGAAGCAAGCCGTGCGCGAGGAACTGTGCCAACTCATGGCCAAAGTGGTGCCACCCGGCGGTCATGCCCCCCAACCAGGTTTGCCCAAGTAAATGATCAAAGCCGTACTGATGGGTGCAGTGAAGATGTACCGCCTGCTGCTGAGCCCGTGGCTGGGCGCTGGGTGCCGTTTTGAGCCAAGTTGCTCGGCCTATGCATTGCAGGCACTGGACATGCACGGCGCAGGAACCGGCAGCTACCTGACCTTGGCGCGGCTCGCCCGTTGCCATCCCTGGTGCGAGGGCGGTTGCGATCCAGTACCCGTCGCGAAGCCAGAACTGTTTTCCAAGTTGCTAGCCAACTTTTCTCAAAAGAAACCCTCATGAATGATATTCGTCGCACCATTTTGTGGGTGATATTCGGCTTCTCCATGGTGCTGTTGTGGGACCAATGGCAAGTTCACAATGGCAAGCAGGCCACCTTTTTCCCGAACCCGGTTGGCAAGCCAGCCGCCACAGCTGGGCAACCAGCCGCTTCGGGCGCAAGTGCGGTGCCGGCAACCGGCGTGCCCGTGCCAGTCGTTCCAGTTGGACAGGCCCCGTCAATCGTGCCAACAAGCCCAACGCCGGCCCTTGCCACACCGCGTGAACAAATCGTGGTGGCCACCGACGTTCTCAGGCTGACTTTTGACAGCGAAGGCGGGTCGTTGATTCGCACGGAGTTTCTCAAGTACAACGACATGCAGGACAAGGGCAAGAGCTTCGTACTGCTCGACGACAGCAAGGAGCGTGTCTATGTAGCCCAAACCGGAATGATCGGTAACACGGCAGGCGCGGTCTTTCCAACCCACAAGACCCCGATGAAGTTCACCGGCGCCAGGGAATTGAAGGCAGGCGAAAACGAGCTGCTGCTGAGTTTCGAGTCGCCGGAACTGGGTGGTGCCAAATTGGTGAAGACCTACACCCTGCGCCGTGGCGCCTATGACCTGGGTGTGAGGCATTCCGTGACCAATCAGGGTACAGCGCCACTCACCGCGCAGTTGTACTTCCAATTGGTGCGCGATGGCAACAAGCCACCGGGCGAATCATCCTTCTATTCGACCTTCACCGGCCCGGCGGTTTATACCGAAGCCAAGAAGTACCAGAAGGTCGAGTTTGCCGACATCAAGAAGAAAAATGCAGACTTCGAGGCGCAATCTTCCAACGGTTACGTTGCCATGGTGCAGCACTATTTTGCGAGTGCGTGGGTATTGCCCGATGGCATGAAGCGCAACCTGTCAATGGACGCGGTAGACATCGGATCTTCAGTCGCTGATTGCTGTTACCGGGCAACCATGATCACCCCCCTGGATGCCATTGCGCCAGGCGGTACACAGAACGTGGAGGCGAAATTCTTCGCCGGGCCGCAGGAAGAGAAGGTTCTGGAGGCGCTTGCCCCAGGGCTCGAACTGGTCAAGGACTATGGCTGGTTGACCATTCTTGCCAAGCCGCTTTACTGGCTTCTCGACAAGCTGCACAGTTACATCCTCAACTGGGGCTGGTCGATCGTGGGCCTGGTCCTGCTGCTCAAGATCGCGTTCTACTGGCTGAATGCCAAGGCCTATTCGAGCATGGCCAAGATGAAGGCGATCAATCCAAAAGTGATGGAGATGCGTGAACGCCTCAAGGACAATCCGCAGCAGATGCAGCAGGAGATGATGAAGATCTACCGCGAGGAAAAGGTCAACCCGATGGGTGGTTGCTTCCCGATCATGGTCCAGATCCCGGTTTTCATCGCCCTGTACTGGGTGCTGTTGTCCAGCGTCGAAATGCGCAATGCGCCGTGGGTGCTCTGGATCCATGACCTGTCTTCGCCAGACCCGTACTACATCCTGCCAATCGTGATGACGCTGACCACCATGTTGCAGACAGCCTTGAACCCTACCCCACCCGATCCAATGCAGGCCAAACTCATGTGGTTCATGCCGTTGATCTTTTCCGTGATGTTCTTCTTTTTCCCGGCCGGCCTGGTTCTCTACTGGATCACCAACAACATCCTTTCCATCGCCCAGCAATGGATCATCAATACACGCATGGGTGTGCCTCCCCAGTTCAATTTGCCAAAGTTCTGACGCGAAGGGCTCCGCAGCGCCTACGGGAAACCGGCTGATGTCGCCGCAACATGGAGACCCCATCGCGGCCATCGTGACGGCGCCAGGGCGCGGCGCGGTTGGCATTGTGCGGGTATCCGGCCCCGACCTCGCTCCGCTCATCCAGCGGGTATGCGGCCGTACCTTGCGTGCGCGGCAGGCCACGTACCTGCCTTTTCTGGACCATGCTGGCGTGGCCATCGACCACGGGCTGGCGATCCACTTCCCAGCGCCGAATTCCTACACCGGCGAAGATGTGTTCGAACTGCAGGGTCACGGTGGTGCGGTCGTGCTGCAGTTGCTCCTGCAACGTTGTCTCGAAGCTGGCGCCGACTTGCGCCTGCGACTGGCCCAACCCGGCGAATTCACCCAGCGCGCGTTTTTGAACGACAAGATCGACCTGGCGCAGGCAGAGGCGATCGCCGACCTGATCGATGCCAGCACCGAGGCGGCGGTTCGCAGCGCGAACAGGTCCTTGTCGGGGGCGTTTTCTGCCGAGATCCACACCACACTGGCGGCCCTTACTGACGCGCGGATGCTGGTCGAGGCGACGTTGGACTTCCCGGAGGAAGAGATCGACATCCTCCAAAAAGCCGATCTGCGGGGGCGGTTGACGGCAATAGCCGGCACCCTGGTGAAAATTTTCCAGAACGCCCGCCAAGGCGCATTGTTGCGCGAAGGCATCAAGATCGTGATAGCCGGCCAGCCCAATGCAGGCAAGTCGTCACTGCTGAATGCATTGGCAGGCGCGGAACTGGCCATTGTGTCCCCGATCGCCGGCACCACGCGCGACAAGATCCAGCAGACCATCCAGATCGAGGGTGTCCCGGTGCATGTGATTGACACCGCCGGCCTCAGGGACAGTACGGATGCAATCGAACAGTTGGGTGTGGCAAGGGCATGGGCGGAGATCGACACCGCCGATGCGATCGTTTTCTTGCACGACCTGTCGAGGCTGCTTGCGGCCGATAGCCAATCCTTGCATGCACAGGCCGAAACCCAGACTTACCTGGACGCGGATGCCGCGCTGGCAAACGCGTTTCAGTCGCGCCTGAAGTCGAAGGTTGCCGTGATCGATGTGTGGAACAAGAGTGACACCGTGGTTTTGGAACAGCGGCATCTTCAGCCAGACGGCATTCGTTTGTCGGCAAGAACCGGGCAAGGGCTGGACCAACTGCGGTCGGCCCTGTTGGAGGCTGTGGGATGGCAACCCGCGTCCGAGGGCAGCTACATGGCACGGGAGAGGCATTTGCAGGCCCTGGGCCGGGTTTCCGGGCATCTTGATCTTGCGTTATCGCAACTTGAAGCCCGCCCACCCGCGTTGGATTTGCTGGCCGAAGAACTGCGTTTGGCGCAAAATGCGTTGGCAGAGATCACCGGAGCCTTTGGAGCCGATGACCTTCTTGGTGTCATTTTTTCCAGATTCTGCATAGGAAAATAGGCGTCCCCATGAGCACCCCGTTTGCGGCGCACGACAAGCCGGACATCAAAGCCTTGCTGGAGGCGGTGACGAGCAATCCCAACGACCCTACGTTGAGCCATATGCTGACGCCGGCGCAGTGGGCCGTGCTCAGTGGCTACATGCAGGCATCGGGTTTGGCGCCGGGGCAGATCCTCATCACACAAGGCGCCGAGGACCGCACGCTCTATTTCATCGAGTCCGGAATGGTGACTGTGCATTTTGAGGATCCCAACGGCAAAATCCGGCTGGCGGCGGTTGGGGCAGGATCGGTGATTGGCGAGGGGGGGTTCTTTTCCTACATGGCACGCAGCGCAACAGTGCAGGCGGGCAGCGCGTGCAAGCTGTGGGCCCTGACACCGATGCGGTTCTCGGAGCTCTCCAACCGCCACCCCAATGTGGCGCTGGCCCTGGCAATGGCGCTCGGCGCAATCATGGCGAAACGCGTGGTCAGCAACCGGCGGCGCATCGCCGTCACGTGAGGCGCCATTCGCCAGGCCGCAGTCAGTGCCCGGCGAAGTCCACCAGTGTGAAAAGAGGCAAGCCGGAGGATCGAAGTTTCGCCGACCCTCCCAATTCGGGCAGGTCCACGATGGCGGCGCCCTCCATCACTGTTGCGCCCAGTTTTTCGAGCAGCTTCTTGCCTGCCATCATCGTGCCACCGGTCGCTATCAGGTCGTCCATCAGCAAAACGCGACTGCCGCGCGCTACTGCATCCGTGTGCAGTTCGACGGTCGCGCTGCCGTATTCAAGCTCATAGGTTTCTTCTACGGTTGTGAACGGGAGTTTGCCCTTCTTGCGAATCGGAACAAAGCCGACATTGAGCTCATATGCCACGACGGAGCCGAGAATGAAGCCGCGGGCATCCAGCCCGGCGACGACGTCGGGTCGCATGCCAGCATCCATGTAGCGGTGAACGAAAGCGTCGATCAGGACGCGAAACACCTTGGCCTCCTGCAGCAGCGGCGTGATGTCCCGAAACTGGACGCCCGGCGCGGGCCAATCCGGCACCGTCCGGATATGGTTGCGCAGGTATTGGTTGACGCTCAGGTTTTGCATGATGTAACTTCAGACAGGCTGCGGGCTTATTGTGCACGCAGCAGTTTTTGCTCGGCGATGGCCAGATTCTCGGGCACCCCTGACAAAACCAGCGTGTCACCTTTCTCCAGTACGGTGTTGTCATCCGGCTGCAGCGCTTTTCCGTCGCTCCGCCGCAGGCTGACCACGCGGACGTCCAACACATGCAGCGCCAGGTGTCCGAGCGTTCGCCCGACCGACTTTGCGCCAACAGGAAGTTGAAACGACGACAGGCGCGCATGGTGCATTTCGTCGACACCGTCATCGTCGGCACCGTGGAAATAGCCGCGCAGGAGGCTGTAGCGTGCGTCGCGCTGCTCCTGGACGATCCGGATCACACGGCGCATCGGAACCCCGACCAGTGCCAGCGCATGGCTCGCGAGCATCAATGAGCCCTCTATCGCCTCCGGAACCACCTCGGCCGCGCCGGCTGCCTGCAGCTTTTCGAGATCATGGTCGTCGCGGGTGCGAACAATGACAGGAACATGGGGCGCATGCGACCGCGTGTGGTCCAGAACCCTGAGAGCACCCTGCATCTCAACGTAGGTCACCACCACGGCGCTGGCACGCGCAAGTCCCGCAGCCATGAGAGCCTGCAGGCGCGCCGCATCTCCAAACACCACCGAGTCCCCCGCGGCGGCGGCTTGGCGTACCCGGTCAGGATCGAGGTCCAGGGCCATGTACGGGATGCCCTCGCCTTCGAGCATGCGCGCCAGGTTCTGACCGCTTCGACCATAACCACAGATGATCACGTGCTTGTTCGCATTGATCGACTTGCGCGCAATGGTGGTCATCTGCAGGGATTGCTGCAGCCATTCTCCGGCCACCAGTTTCATCACGATGCGGTTGCTGTACATGATGATGAAGGGTGTCGCGAGCATCGACAGCACCATGCTGGCAAGAATCGGGTTCAGCAGGGCAGGTGGCACAAGGGCGTTGCGTTGGGCCAAGGTGAGCAGCACAAAACCGAATTCGCCCGCCTGCGCCAGGTACAGGCCGGTCCGAATCGAAATGCCCCACGAACTTCCCAGACCGCGTGCCAGGAGCGCCACCAGGGCGGCCTTGAAGAAGACCGGCACCGTGACCAGCAGCAGCACCATCGGCCACCGGTCCAGCACGAGGCGCCAGTCCAGCAGCATGCCAATGCTGATGAAGAACAGGCCAAGCAGGACGTCGTGAAACGGACGGATGTCGGTCTCCACCTGGTGTTTGTATTCGGTCTCCGAAATCAGCATGCCTGCGATGAAAGCGCCCAACGCCAGGCTCAGACCAGCCAGCTCAGTGAGCCATGCCAGGCCCAGCGTGATCAGCAGAAGATTCAGAACAAACAGCTCTTCACTCTTGCGGCGCGCCACGATGGTCAGCCACCAGCGCATCACATGCTGGCCCCCGACCAGCAAAACGGTGATCAACACGGATGCCTTGAGCACTGCCAGCGCGAGCGCCTCGAACAGCTGTTCGCCGGATGCCCCCAGCGCCGGGATCAACACCAGCAAAGGAACCACCGCAAGATCCTGGAAAAGCAAAACACCCATCACGCGTTTGCCGTGCTCCGAGTCGAGTTCGATGCGTTCGACCATCAGCTTCACGACGATCGCCGTGCTGCTCATCGCCAGCGCGCCGGAGAGCGCCAGCCCGGTCTGCCAACTCATGCCCCAGGTCGAAGGTGCGATGGTTGTGACAAAAACTGTCGCCAAGGTTGCTGCCAGCATCGTGATGGTGACCTGCAACAAACCGAGCCCGAAAACGTGTCTGCGCATGGCGCGCAATTTGCTGAGGTTGAACTCCAGTCCGATCACGAACATCAGGAACACCACGCCAAACTCCCCAAGGTGCCGGACCCCCTCGGAGTTCTGTGCCAGCGCCAGCGCATTGGGCCCGATGATGACGCCCACCACAAGATACCCCAGCATGGGCGGTAGCTTCAAGTACCGGCAAGCCACCACCCCGAGCACGGCCGCAAGCAGGTATACGAGTGTGAGGTCCAGCGCGGTCATGTCGACATACTAGCCGAGACGGGGCGGTCTATAAAATGCCGGCATGACCCACACCCCGCCGCAGGAAGCGCTACTTGACGACGACAAGGCTTTGCGCCTTGCGCGGGAAACCTTCGATACCGAGGCCGCCGCCGTGCTTGGCCTGAAACAGCGCGTGGGAAAGCCATTTGTATTGGCGGTCAGGATGATGCTGGCGGTTCAGGGGCGCGTGGTTGTCATGGGGATGGGCAAGAGCGGACATATCGGCCGCAAGCTGGCCGCGACGCTGGCTTCCACCGGGACCCCGGCGACCTTTGTCCATGCTGGCGAGGCGATCCATGGAGACCTGGGCATGGTCAAGGGTGACGACATCGTCGTGGCCATATCCAACAGTGGCGAATCACAGGAACTGGCAACTGTCCTGCCGCTCGTGAAGCGCCTCGGCGCCCTGGTTATCGCCATGACGGGAAAGGCAGACTCCACACTGGCGCGCCACGCAGACATCGTGCTCGATTGCGGGGTTGCCAAAGAGGCTTGTCCGCTGAACCTCGCCCCAACCGCCAGTTCCATCGCACAGATGGCCATGGGCGACGCGTTGGCAGTGGCATTGCTGGACGCCCGCGGGTTCCGTGCCGAAGACTTTGCCCGGTCCCATCCGGGAGGCGCGCTGGGCCGCAAGTTGTTGACACTTGTCTGTGACGTCATGCGGTCGGGAGATGCCGTGCCGAGGATCGGTCCCTCGGCAAGCCTGATCGAGATGGTGCGGGAAATGGGCACCAAGGGCCTGGGGGCTGTCGCCATCGTCGACACCGGCATCCAGGTGCTGGGAATCTTCACAGACGGAGATCTGCGTCGGCTGGTGGAAAGAGGGGGCGATCTGCGCGCATTTTCAGCCGGCGATGTCATGACCCGGTCGCCCCACACGGTTGCTGTCGATGCGCTTGCGGTTGATGCGGTGCGGCTCATGGAGCAGCATCGCATCACCAGCGTGTTGGTCGTCGACGACCACGGGGCCCTGTGCGGCGCACTCAATACCAACGACCTCATGCGGGCCAAGGTGATCTGATGGCACCACACAGGGCGCCACGTATGGCGCATCGGCCGGAGATACTGCTGAAGGCGCAAGGCATTTCGGTGGCGATTTTTGATGTCGATGGCGTGCTCACCGATGGCGGTTTGTATTTTTCGGCGCGCGGCGAAACCCTGAAGCGTTTCCATACCCTGGATGGTCATGGGCTGAAGCTGCTGCAACGCGCCGGGATCACCCCGGTTGTCATCACAGGGCGCGACTCCAAGCCCTTGCGGCTGCGGCTGCAGGCTTTGGGCATCGAACATGCGCATTTTGGTGTCGAGGACAAGTGCCAGGCCGCACTGACAACGCTTGCGCAGCTTGGCCTGGACTGGGCCCACGCGGCTGTCATTGGTGACGACTGGCCGGATCTGGCCTTGATCCGACGCTGCGCGTTTTCGGCGGCGCCGCCCGACGCACACGAAGAAGTCCTGGCCCGCGTCGACTATGTATCCACCCGGGCGGGTGGACAAGGGGCTGCGCGAGAGTTCTGCGACCTGCTGCTGGTGGCCTCGGGGCGATATGCAGATCTGTTGCGGGAGGCCGACGCATGATTCGGGTCCTGCTGCGGCTGTGGGATCGCCTCTCACTTTACCTGCCGGTTGGGCTCATGGGTCTGGTCGCCCTGGGCACTTATTGGCTGGTCCAAAGCACCCCGGTCAGCCGGGTGCCCGGGGTGGTGGTGCCCGCGCGGCATGAGCCGGACTACTTCATGAGCCGATTTTCAGTCCGGACGTATGCGGAGGCTGGCAGACTCAAGAGCGAGGTGTTTGGCGCCGCAGCGCGGCACTACCCCGACACGGACACGCTTGAAATAGACACAGTGCGCATTCGCGCCTTCGATGAGCAGGGGCTTCTGACTACTGCCACCGCGAACCGCGCCTTGACGACCAGTGATGGGTCAGAGGTCCATCTGTTCGGCAAGGCACTGATCGTGCGGGATGCACAGGTCAACAAGACCGGGCAGCCGACACCGCGCATCGAGTTTCGCGGTGAGTACCTGCACGCATTCCTCAATACCGACCGTGTCGTGTCCAACCGCCCGGTTGAGTTGCGCCGTGGACGTGATGTGTTCCAGGCCGAGTCGATGGATTACGACAACGTTCGCCAGACGATGGTCCTGCAAGGTCGAGTCAGGGGAACGCTGGTTCCGGTTGCTGGCAAGTAGGTTCGCAGGCGGACATGACCAAACTGGTATTTTTGACCGGGGCTTCCAGTGGAATCGGACAGGCACTGGCGGTTCGTTTTTACCAGGCTGGTTATCGCCTTGCTCTGGTGGCGAGGCAGCCATTCGATTTGCTTGCCTGGGCCAGCGCGGCCGGCTGGCAGGTTGGGCGGTTCCGGGTTTACTGCGCCGATGTGGCCGTGATTGACAGCATCGTGGGTGCGGCAAAGGCCTGTATCGAGGAGCAAGGTGTACCCGACGTGGTGATTGCATGTGCCGGCATCAGTGTGGGTGTCGATTCCGCGCGCCGACAGGACCTGGATGTCATGGCCCGCGTGTTCGCCCTCAACAACCTGGGTATGGCCGCGACTTTCCATGCTTTCCTCGATGCGATGCGCAGCCGGGGATCGGGCACGGTGGTGGGTATTGCGAGCGTGAACGCAGTCAGGGGGTTTCCTGGGCACGGCGCCTATTGCGCGAGCAAGGCGGCGGTGATCAGCTACTGTGAATCACTGCGCGTTGAAATGCGCGGCACCGGTGTACGGGTCGTGACGATCAGTCCGGGGTACGTTGACACACCGCTGACCCGGGGCAATCGTTACAGCATGCCATTTCTCATGCCGCCAACGGCATTTGCGGATCGGGCATTTATTGCCATAGAAGCGGGGGCCAGTTACCGCGTCATACCGTGGCAAATGGCGATCGTTGCCCGAATTCTGCGCATGCTGCCGAACCCTGTTTTCGACCGTCTCTTTGCCGGTCGACCACGCAAGCGCAAAGCGGACGAGACATGAAAAAAGGCCCCTCGGGGCCTTTGTTGCTTCGCACCACACGTTGAGCGTGGTACGCCACCTTGTGGCTTAGTAGCTGCTGCGACCACCGCCGTAGCCACCGCCGCCGCCGCCACTGCGGCTACCACCCCCACCACCCCCACCACCGCCGCCAGCACCACCGTAACCGCCGCCCCCGCTGCGGCTACCGCCACCGCCACCGCCGCCGTAACCGCCACCACCACCGCCGCCAGCGCCACCGCCACCGCCAAATCCGCCACCACTGCGGGGGGGACGCGGCTCCATTGGGCGTGCTTCGTTGACAACCAGACCGCGGCCGCCATATTGTTGACCGTTCATGGCGCCGATAGCTGCTTGAGCTTCTGCGTCGCTGCCCATTTCCACAAAGCCGAAGCCCTTGGAGCGACCGGTGTCGCGTTCCATCATGACTTTTGCACTGGAAACGGAGCCGTGGGCCGAGAATGCGTTCAGCAGATCTTCGTCACGGAATGAATAAGGCAGGTTGCCTACGTAAAGTTTGTTGCCCATGAAAGGACTCCTCAAAAGAACTCAAAAAGCGATGGAGTCCGATAACCGCAATCAACAAACCATTGAAGACTTAAAGCAGACGCGAAACTGACTAATCACCGCATACTAATATCGCCGGTCGACCGGAAATACGCGGCCATTATGCGCCAAGTTCAAAATTTTGCAAATTATTTGTCAAGTTCCGTAAATACCCCATGCAAGCCATGCCCGCGCCATTTATCAAGATCTGTTGCATTTCCAGCGTGGATGAAGCACAGCTTGCGTTGGCGCATGGAGTGTCGGGCATTGGCTTGGTTTCGGAGATGCCCAGCGGGCCCGGTGTCATCGCCTACAGCCTGATCACCCGGATTGTCGAAAGTTTGCCTGCATCGGCACGCACCTTCTTGCTGACATCCCGTCAGACGGCCGAAGGCATTGCGCAGCAACACAGGTCATGCCGCACAACAACGATCCAACTGGTCGATGATGTGCCTGTGCTTGAGTTGCGGGCGCTGAGGAGCTTGCTGCCTGGCATCCAGCTGGTGCAGGTCATTCATGTCACAGGCGAGTCGTCGGTGCGCCAGGCCCGTGCAATTGGCCCGCACGTGGATGCGCTGTTGTTGGACTCCGGAAATCCGGCTCTGCGCGTAAAGGAACTCGGCGGGACCGGACGAACGCACGACTGGGGACTGAGTCACAGGATATGCCGCGGGTCGGCAATCCCGGTGTTGCTTGCCGGTGGCCTGAACCCGGGAAATGCGGCCGACGCCTTGCGCCAGGTTGCGCCTTTTGGCCTTGATGTCTGCAGTGGTGTGCGGACCGATGGCCACCTCGACCCGGACAAATTGCAGCGTTTCGTGGCGGCAGCAAGGTCCTGGCCTACCAGTTGACCTCGCGCTCTGGGGTGGCGCCAATGCGGTGGATGGAAAGGTCCGCGCCCTCGTACTCTTCTTCCTGGCTGAGCCGCAAACCCATGGTCGCCTTCAGGCAGGAGTAGATGATCAGGCCGCAGACGACCGCCCACAGTATTCCCAAGGCAGTGCCAATGAACTGCGCCGACAGCGTCACCCCGCCCAACCCACCGAGGGTTTTGCTCCCGAAGATTCCTGCCGCCAGGCCACCCCAGGTCCCGCAAAGGCCGTGCAATGGCCACACGCCCAATACATCGTCGATCTTCCACTTGTTCTGCGTGAGTGTGAACATCACGACAAAGATGGCACCGGCAATGCCGCCAGTCAAAAGCGCGCCGACAGGGTGCATCAGATCCGACCCGGCACACACAGCCACGAGGCCTGCCAGCGGCCCGTTGTGGATGAAGCCCGGATCGTTCTTGCCCAGCACCAGGGCGACCAGCGTACCGCCGACCATGGCCATCAGCGAATTGACCGCCACGAGCCCTGAAATCTTGTCGATGGTCTGGGCGCTCATCACGTTGAAGCCGAACCAGCCCACCGTCAAGATCCATGCGCCGAGCGCCAGGAACGGGATGTTCGATGGCGGGTGGGCGCTGATCGAGCCGTCCTTGCGGTAGCGGTTGGCGCGCGCGCCGAGCAGCAACACGGCCGGCAATGCCAACCAGCCTCCGACGGCATGGACCACGATTGAGCCTGCGAAATCATGGAACTCCTGCCCGGTAGTGGCTTTGAGCCAGGCCTGGATGCCGAACTGCTGGTTCCAGACAATGCCTTCGAAGACCGGATAGACGAACCCCACGATGGCGGCGGTTGCGATCAGCTGCGGCCAGAACTTGGCGCGTTCGGCGATACCACCGGAGATGATGGCGGGAATGGCCGCCGCAAAAGTCAGCAGGAAGAAGAACTTGACCAGCTCGTACCCATTGCGGGCGGACAGTTCTTCGGCTCCCACCAGGAAGCTGGTTCCATAGGCAACGCCGTAACCGACCAGAAAATAGACCACTGTGGACACGGAAAAATCCACCAGAATCTTGACCAGCGCGTTGACCTGGTTCTTTTTGCGCACGGTCCCGAGCTCCAGAAACGCAAATCCGGCGTGCATCGCGAGCACCATGATGCCCCCCAAAAGGATGAACAACGCGTCTGATCCCTGTTTCAGTGCTTCCATATCTCTCCAGCCTTCGATTCGCGCACTTTTGTCGTGCGTGACCTGCGATTTTTTTGATTCCGCACCAACATAAGCAAAATATGCGCCAGATTGGCGGATTGCGCGCCAATAACGTGCACGAACCTCGTGTGTTGCGGCCATTTGGCGGTCGGCAGTTGCAGACTTATACTGGCACCTTGTGCCGATTTGCTACAGCTTGCGGGCACCGGGGTCGATGAATCCCGAGAATCAGCTAAAGACGGTGTCCGCTACCCAAAGGTAACCCGGCCCCGCTTTTGGCGGCGCCGGTTTTTTTATGCTTGTCACACCGTCCACCATGCACTTTGCCGAACCGCTACGCTTGCGCAGCGGCGCATCCATTCGTGCCTATGACCTGAGTTATGAGACCTACGGCGCCCTCAACCGGGACAAGTCCAACGCCGTGCTGGTATTGCATGCCCTGAACGCGTCCCACCACCTCGCGGGACTGTATGCCGGCCAGGACAAGTCGGATGGCTGGTGGGACAACATGATCGGGCCGGGCAAACCGGTCGACACCAACCGGTTTTTCGTTGTCGGTGTCAACAACCTGGGTTCCTGTTTCGGCTCAACCGGGCCCATGCACAAGAACCCGGAAACAGGTCGGACCTACGGCGCCTCATTCCCGGTTGTCACAGTGGAGGACTGGGTCGAGGCGCAGGCACGGTTGCTTGATGCCTTGGGCATCGACGTCCTCGCCGCCGTCATGGGCGGCAGCCTTGGCGGCATGCAGGCATTGGGCTGGACGTTGCAATACCCGCAGCGTGTGCGCCACGCCGTGGTGATTGCCAGCGCCCCCAACCTGACGGCTGAAAACATCGCCTTCAATGAAGTTGCGCGGCGCGCCATCGTGACCGACCCAGATTTCAACGGCGGCGACTTCTACGCGGTCGACGGCCGGCCCGAGACCAAACCCAAACGCGGCTTGCGCATTGCCCGCATGATCGGGCACATCACCTACCTGAGCGACGATGTCATGAACGAGAAGTTCGGGCGGGAATTGCGCAGCACACTGCTTGCCGAGGCCGGAAACAACACGCCGGGCCAGTACCAGTACACCACCCAGGATGTGGAGTTCCAGATCGAGAGTTACCTCCGCTACCAGGGTGACAAGTTCGCCGAGTACTTCGATGCCAACACGTACCTGTTGATCACGCGCGCCCTGGACTATTTCGATCCGGCGCGCGATTTCGGTGGCAATCTGAGTCAGGCATTGGCACGGGCCACGGCGCGCTTCATGCTGGTCAGTTTCACGACCGACTGGCGATTTTCACCGCGGCGCAGCCGCGAACTCGTGAAGGCCTTGCTGGACAACCGCCGCGATGTGAGTTACGCCGAAATCGATGCGCCGCACGGGCACGATGCGTTCTTGCTCGACGACGCGCGTTACATGAACCTGGTGCGTGCCTACTTTGACCAGATCGGTGCGGAGATTGCAGCATGAGACGCCACCCTGCCAAGCCATCGCAAGGCCACGCCATCCACCGAAGGCGGGCCCATGAGTGACCAGTTGACGATGCAGGCGATTGCACGCCTGGTGCCTGCGGGCGCCAGGGTCCTCGACCTGGGTTGCGGTGACGGCAGCCTGCTCGCCTACCTTCGGGCCAACCGTGGCTGTAGTGGTTATGGCATCGAGATTGACGACGACAACCTGCTCGCCTGTGTGCACAAGGGCGTGAACGTCATCCAGCTCAATCTGGACGAGGGCCTGGCCATGTTCGACGATGCAAGTTTCGATGTGGTGTTGCAGATCGACACCCTGCAGCATCTGCGCAATGCCGAGGTCATGCTGCGCGAAACAGCCCGGGTCGGGCGCATTGGCATCGTCGCATTCCCGAACTTCGGCCACTGGCCCAATCGCCTGAGCGTACTGCGCGGGCGCATGCCGGTGACGCGCCGCCTGCCCTACCAGTGGTACGACACGCCCAACATCCGGGTCGGCACCTACGCAGACTTCGACATGCTGGCACAACGCAACGGTCTCCACATCCAGGACAGTTTTGGACTGGAAAACGGTGAAACCGTGCGCTGGCTGCCGAATCTGCGGGCGTCGACCGCGGTTTTCAGGTTTTCGCGTTAGGTGCGCACAAGGCAAGGCATCTTGGGGTTGAACTTCCAGTTCGGCACCAGGAACTGCATCGCCACCGCGTCGTCACGGGCACCCGGATGCGCCCACCAATCATCGTCCAGAAATGCGGGTCCGCAAGCGGAATATCCACGGATTGCAGTGCAATCGAATGTGCCATCTCGCGCCAGTCGGTGGCCACCATGTTGGTCGCCGTCATCAGGCCGGCAGCCCGGCGGGCCAGGGTTGGTGTTTTGCGTGGGCAGCAAACCCCAGTTGATGGCATTCATGAAGGGGCGGCGCTGGTCTTGGTTTGCGCTGACTCCATCGTCTGCCTGCGCAGGCGCTCCCGGCTGTTGCTGAGATGGGTGCGCATGGCCGCGCGCGCCGCTTCAGCATCCTGATTGCGGATCGCCACAAAGATGCTTTCATGTTCGCTGTTCACGCGCTGCAGGTAACTGAGCCTGCCCTCCGGCGCGTGCCGGGGTGTGTTGACCCGGGTGCGCGGAATGACCATTGCCCCCAGGTAGTTCATCAGGTCCGAGAAGTGCTGGTTCCCGGTAGCCCGTGCCACTTCCGTGTGAAACAAGAAGTCGGACGGCACGGCATCGGAGTCCAGTTCGATCGACCCCTGGAAGGCACGCAGTGCTGATTCCATCGCATCCAGGTTGGCATCGGTGCGCCTTTGCGCCGCCAGGCCGGCCGCCTCAGTCTCCAGACCGATCCGAAGTTCGAGCACGGCGATCACGTCGGCCACAGTCGCGAAGTCCTGGGCCGAGATTTTGAAGTTGCCACCCATGTCTCTCGGGGAGACGAATGTACCGATCCCGTGCCGGGTCTCGACCAACCCGGACGCCTGCAGTTTGGACAGCGCCTCGCGAACTACCGTCCGGCTGACATCGAACCGCACCATGATTTCGGCTTCGGTCGGGAGTTTGTCTGCGGGCTGCAACTGCCCCACACGGATCGACTCGCCAAGTTTTTCCACGATTTCCCTGACCAGACCCCGGGGCCGGCGGGTGGGCTGGGCAGGCGGGGCGCCGTTCGCAATCGCAATGTCTTCAGCAGGCATCAGGGTTTTCCTCAGGGCGGTCAAAAACCGCTTGACAGTCAAAATGTGGGCCACCACAATTCATGTTGTCAGACAACACATGACTGATGTCTGGGCCAATATTTGGACTGTAGCAAAGCTGGGAGAAAAGTCCAGCATCGGCAAGCGACCTGACCACACTGACGGTGACAAGACGGGCAATGCCATGACGATCAAGGTACATGAAAGATTACTCCTCACGGGAGCTGCCGGCGGGCTGGGCAAAGCCCTGCGTGGCCGGCTGAGCGCCAACTGCAAGACTCTGAGGTTGTCCGACCGTGTCGACCCCGGGGCGGCGGGTATCGGCGAGGAGGTCATGCTGGCGGATCTGGCCGATGCAAGCGCCGTCCTGGCTGCGATGGAGGGCGTCGATGCCGTGGTACACATGGGCGGCATCCCGGTCGAAGGCCCGTTCGGCCCGATCCTGCAGGCCAACATCCTGGGTGCCTACAACCTCTACGAGGCTGCGCGCCAATGTGGCACAAAACGGATCGTATTCGCCAGTTCCAACCATGTGACGGGGTACTACCGGCAATCGGAGACGATCACCGCTGACCATCCGCCCCGCCCAGACAGCATGTATGGCGTCAGCAAGGCATTTGGCGAGGACCTGTCACGTTTCTACTTTGACCGTCATGGAATTGAGACCGCGTGCCTGCGTATTGGCTCGGCATTTCCAGAGCCGCGTGATCGCCGGATGTTGGCCACCTGGCTCAGTTATGACGACCTGTACCGCTTGGTCACGGCTTGCCTGACCACCCCTGTGCTGGGGCACACCATTGTGTTCGGAATGTCCGACAACCCGGTGACCTGGTGGGACAACACGCGCGCGCGCCATGTCGGTTATGCGCCAAAGGACAGCTCCGAGCCCTTCCGTGAAGCCATGTACGCGCGAACGCCCGAGCCTGACCTGACCGACCCTGTGGCAATTCACCAGGGAGGCGGATTCTTGCGCATGGGCCCGTTTGATCAAGGGTGACGCGCGTCGGAAAGTGTGCCAGACCAAGCCTTCGTTGTCCGTCAGAATGGCCCAGGCCATGCACACCGATTCGACCATGAACCACGTCATCCAACTGGAGGCCGGCGCAGCATGTGCGCGCCTGGTACCGGCGGCAGGCGGCCGCATTTCATCCCTGCAACTGGCACAGCCCGGTGGCGGCGCGGTCGACGTGCTGCATCCGTATCCGGAGGATTTCTTCGATCCGGTGCGCTGGGGCAAGGGGGGCATCTACCCCTTGATGCCGTATTCGAACCGGATCGCCAACGCCCGGCTCCAGGTGCAGGGCGAAGAAGTGCTGCTGTCGCCGCATCCGGATGCCCGGCCCCACACACTGCATGGCAATGCGCATCTGTTGCCCTGGACCCTGCAGCGGCATGATGCCGCGACTGCCGTGATGGTGCTCGATGCCGCCGCCAGCCCCGCGTGGCCCTGGCACTACACGGGCCGGCTGGAGGTCGCGCTGGTCGAGGCGGAGCTGCATATGCGTATCACTGTGCGCAACGCCAGCATGCGTGTGATGCCTGCGGGCATCGGCCTGCATCCGTATTTTCACCACGCGCCGCAGGCTGTGCTCGCCTACGCCGCCTCGACTGTCTGGCCTGCCACCGCCGACTTCCTTGCCGGTATGGCGCGCGCGCCTTTGGCCAACGAGGTTCACCTGCCGGCGCGGCCAGTGCCACCTGGCGGCCTGACACGGTATGTCAGCGACTGGGACGGCACCGCCGACGTCGACCTGCCGCGTGGCGAGCGGCTGCGACTCCTGGCCGATGCCGAATTGCGGCACCTGGTCGTACACCGGCCGGACAACCTGGCCTATCTGTGCCTGGAGCCTGTCAGCCATGTCGCCGACGGGTTCAATCTGGCTGCGCGTGGTGTACCGGGGACTGGTACACGCTGGCTTGCGCCTGGCGAGTCGCTGTCCGGTGAATTGCGCCTGCAGTTGCTGCAAGGAGAGTTGGCGTGAACACCTCCGGCCAGTTCCCGATCGTCGCGGTGCGTGTCACGCCGATAGCGTTTCGTGACCCGCCGCTGCTCAACGTCGCCGGCGTACACGAGCCCTGGGCCTTGCGCAGCATCATCGAGGTGCAGACCTCGGATGGCCGTGTCGGCCTGGGGGAAAGTTATGGCGACCTGAAGACCCTGGCCGATCTGGGCAAGGTGGCGCCGCAACTCGTGGGGCTTGATCCGTTCGACCTGAACCAGCTCACACGTGTTGTCTATGCGCACGTGGGTGGCAATCCCGATCCGGGGGCGCAGTTTCCGCCGGCCGGGGACAAGGCCCGGGCTTCCGCGCTGGCGGCATTCGAAGTCGCCTTTCTGGATTTGCAGGCCCGCGTCATTGATCGTCCGCTGTACCAGCTGCTTGGCGGCGCCGTGCGTGCTGGCGTGCCTTACAGCGCCTACCTGTTCTACAAGTTCGCCCGCCACAAGGACTTCAGCGCGTACCCGCAGGATGACTGGGGCGAGGTCCTGACGCCGGCACAGATTGTGGAAGAAGCGCGCCGCATGGTCGGGCAATATGGTTTCGGCTCGATCAAGCTCAAGGGTGGCGTCTTCGCACCAGAGCAAGAGATCCAGACACTGCATGCCTTGCGTGCCGCGTTTCCGGGCATGCCGCTGCGCATCGACCCCAACGGCGGATGGACGGTGGAGACCACACGCCGCGTCATGCCGGCGCTGGCTGCTGAGGGCCTGCTCGAATACCTGGAAGACCCGGTCAGCACCCTGGAGGAAATGGGCCAGGTGGCGCGTTTCGCCAACGGCATGCCTCTCGCCACCAACATGGTCACCATCGCATTCGGCCATATCCCCGAGACCGTGCGCCTGGGCGCGGTGCAGGTGATCCTGTCCGACCACCACTACTGGGGTGGCCTGCGCGCCACCCAGCATCTGGCCGCGATCGGCCGCACCTTCGGGCTGGGCATCTCGATGCACTCCAACTCGCACCTCGGCATCAGCCTGGCTGCGATGACCCATGTGGGGGTGACGATCCCCAACCTCACCTGCGCCAGCGACACCCATTACCCCTGGCAGGTGGACGAAGTCATCACTGGCGGCAAGCTGAAGATCGAGGGTGGGCAGCTGGCACCGCCGCCCGGCCCGGGCCTGGGCGTGACCCTGGACCACGAGCAGCTGGCGCGGCTGCACCGCAACTATCTGGAGTGCGGTGTGCGGGTGCGCGACGACGCGAAGGAAATGCGCAAGCACCAGCCGGACTTTGACGACCGGCGGCCGCGGTTCTGAGAACACCCGGCCTTAGGTGCTGGCGCGCAACACGACCTCATACCCCAGGTCGATCACGCGGTCTTTCGCCGGTTGGCCGCCCATGCGCTGAAGCACCTGCTCTCCTGCCACCTTGCCAATCGCATAACGCGGAAGCCGAACGGTGCTCAGCGGGGGATCGAAGGCCTGGGCCAGCGCGTAGTCGCCAAAGCCCGCAACCGCGATCCGGGCCGGGACCGCAATGCCCATGCGGCGGCATTCAATCAGGATGCCAACCGCCACCAGGTCGCTCGAACAGCACACCGCATCGCAGGAGATTCCGGAGTCGATGATGCTGTGCAGCACCTGCTCGCCCCCCGCCGTGCTCACATCCGATTCGAACATCAGTCCCTGCGCATCCAGTCCGGCACTGCGCAGGGCCATGCGCCAACCATCGGCGCGCTGCGCGCTGCTGACATCTCTTTCGTTGGAGCTCCCCACGAAGGCGATGCGTTTTCGGCCGCGGGCAAGCAGCGCGCTGACGATGTCGCGCATGGCCAGTTCGTTCGAAAATCCGATCACCTGGTCGAATGGATCCGGCACCAGGTCGAACACCTCGATGACCGGGACTCCCAGGTGCCGCAGCAGTGCCCGGCTCTTGGTGTGCCGGCGGGTGCCCCAGAGCACCACTGCCTCGGGGCGCAGGCGCACGAACTCCTCCAGCACACGCGCCTCCTCGCTGGAAGCGTAGCCAGAGGTCCCGAGCATCACATGCATGCCGGCCGGGCGCAGCGCGTCGTTGAGGCCTTGCAGCGTATCGCTGAAAACCGAATTGGCGATGTGCGGCACGATGCACACCACGCCGCGCCCGCGGCGCGCCCGCAAGCTGCCGGCCACATCGTTGGGCACATAACCCTGCGCACCGATGGCCTCCAGGATGCGCTCGCGCGTGCGCGGCGCCACCGTGTCCGGCTGGTTCAGCACCCGGGAAACGGTCATGGTGGAGACGCCCGCCTGGCGCGCAACGTCGCTCATTCGAACCGGACTCTTTGCCATCCCTGTACCTTTCGCTGTGCCGGTATCGTAGCGCCCGCCGTTTCCCCACCCTGCGCAGTACCGGCGACCTAGGGAAAACACCGACTCTGGCATGGCCCTGACTGCGGTCAAATGTGATCGTTAACATTTTGCGTTGACGGTACCGGTTCACCCACCCCCAGCCGCCCCGGCGGCACGACTTCCGAAACGGAGACAACCATGAAGATGGCCCGTCTGACCTGCGCACTCTTTGGTGTGTTGGCACCGTTCGCCCTTACCAGCGCGCTGGCGCAGAACCTGCCCGATGTCCCGCGCGACCGCACGCTGATCAGCCAGGGGTGGGACTTTTACAACCAGGTGCCTTCGCCTGCCAACTTCAGTCCCTATGCCGGGGTGCTGCTGCACCAGCGCAACAGCTTGCACTACACCGTCAACGAGATGCTGTTCTATACCAACCACAATGAAAACAAGATCATTCCGTGGCAGCCCGTGGTCCCTCACCATTCTGACGCCGCCCGGTGATGCGCTGGGCCCGGTATTGGCACGCCAGCTGCAGGCCGCTGGCATCGACACGGTGTTCCGCAACATGCAGGATGCCGCCTACTGGGACGCCATGAGCACCGGAAATTTCGAATCTGCCGTCAGCTTCCACTGTGGCAGCCTGTATGACCCCTGGCAGACGCTGGAACACATGCATACCAAGTACGTGGCGGCGCCCGGCGCGAAAGAGGCCAACATCCGCGCATTGACACGTTACAACAACCCCGAGCTGACGGCCTTGCTCAACAAGATGGAAGCCAGCCGGCCCTCGCCACAGGACCCCGAATACATGAAGCTGGTCAAGGAGGCCACGCGCATCGTCCTGACGGAGCTGCCATGGGAGGGATTCAACCAGGTGCTGATGCGGCTCAAGAAGCGCTGATCAAAAACGGCGTCCGATGCCCAAGATCAAATCCATAGAAGCCTTCGCGATCCGCAGCGATCTGGTGGGCGACGGCGCCACCACACTGGCCCGCCGGCCAGTGTGGACCAGCGACGCCGAAGTCGCCAACCCGATGTCGCGGTACCCGCGCTTCAAGCGGCTGCGCGCGAGCTGGCGGCCGCAGTGGCCCTCGGTCGGATGCCTGGTTACCGCGACCGACGGCAGCTGGGGTTATGGCATGACGCGGTATGGCGCCCCGGTGATCAGCATCATCAACGAGCACATGGGCCCGCTGCTGGTCGGTGAGCCCTGCATGGCCACGGAAAAGCTGTGGGACATGATGACGCGAATCACGTCGCCCTACGCCGGCGGAATAGCACCGTATGCCATCAGCGCGGTGGACCTCGCGCTCTGGGACCTCAAGGGCAAGTTGCTGCAACGCCCGGTCTACGAGCTCATCGGCGGGCCGGCGCGCGACAGCATCGCTTGTTATGCGACCGGCAACGACACCGACTGGCAGATGGAAATCGGCTTCCATGCCACCAAAGTCGCCTGCCCCTATGGGCCGGCGGACGGCCTGCGCGCACTGGCCATGAATGAAGAATTCATCGCCGCCAAACGCGCGCTGATCGGCGATGCAGTCGACCTCATGGTGGACTGCTGGATGGCCTTCGACGTGGATTTCGCGGTCCGTTTTGCCGAACGCATGCGCCCGTACAAATTGCGCTGGATCGAGGATTGCCTGATGCCTGACGACCTGGACGGCCAGGCGGAACTGCGGCGGCGCCTGCCCGCCGATACCCTGGCGGGTGGCGAGCACTGGTACACCTTGGGGCCGTTTTCCCAGGCTGCGGCGCGCCGCAGCCTGGACCTGTTCCAGCCCGACATCGGGTGGGCCGGCGGAATGACGGGTTGTCTCAAGATCGCGCATATCGCCGAAGGCGCGGGCTTGTCGGTGATACCCCACGCCGGCATCAACACACCCTACGGCCAGCATTTCGCCATGGCGGTGCCGAACAGTCCCATCGGTGAATATTTCGTCGCTTCGGCACCGGGTGTGCCGTTGCAGGAAGTGCGCCTGACCCCCGGCATGCAGACGCCCCGTGATGGCCACGTCGTGCCCAGCAACGAGCCCGGGTTCGGCCTCGGGTTGACGCTGGACGCGATCCAGAAAATGACCGTCTGAGAGGATTGGCAACTTTGCTTGCGCATGTTTCCCAGCGTCTCGGGATGACCTTGTTGGTCGCGCTGCTCGCGATCACGATCAACTTCCTGATTCCCCGCGCCATGCCGGGCGACCCGTCAGTTTCTGCATCGGCACCCTGCTCGGCGGCCTGTTCGCCTGGCCTGGCACCAGCCGCTGGATCCAGGTGGTGGGGTTGCCGGTTATCCTGCTGTCGGCCGTGCCGTACTTCATTCTGGGCATTCTGCTGATGTTCGCATTTGCGCTCACTTTCCCGTTGCTGCCCGTGGCAGGGGGTTATCCATTCGCGTTCACGCCGGCCTGGAACAGGGCCACGGTCGGCTACATGGCGCTGCATGCGGTTCTTCCTGCGCTGTCGATCATCCTGGCGTCCATCGGCACCTGGGCCATCGCGATGCGCGGCATGGTCATCAGTGTGCGCGGCGAGGACTACATCCTGCTGGCCGAGGCCAAGGGCCTGTCGGCGCGCCGCCTGTTTCTGGCCTATGGCCTGCGCAACGCCATGTTGCCGCAGCTCACGCACCTGGCCCTGACCTTGAGCCACATCGTGTCGGGGGCGATCCTGGTGGAGGTGATCTTTGCCTACCCGGGCATCGGCTACCGCCTGTACCAGGCGATCCACGCGAAGGACTATTTCGTGATCCAGGGCATTGTGTTGCTGCTGTCCGTGTCCATCGCCTTCACCATGCTGCTGCTGGACCTGATCTACCCGCTGATCGACCCGCGCATCCGTCTCGCGGGAAAAATCGTCGAGGAGGGCGACCCCGAGAGCGTGATCCACGCGCCCAGGCATGCCTATACCCGCACCCTGGTGGCGGCAGTGCCGCCGCCTGACCCAGACATCGACTGGGGCCTGGATACTGAATTGGTGGCACCATGATCATCGATGCCCATTGTCACGCGTGGCACCACTGGCCCTACCTGCCAGCGGTGCCGGATCCACTCAGCAGGGCGCGCGTTGAGCGCCTGTTGTGGGAGATGGACCAAGCCGGCGTCGAGCGGGCGGTCTTGATCTCTGCCGCGATCGATGGCAACCCTGACAACTACGCTTACACCCGTTCCTGTGCGTCGGCCGTTTCCGAGCGCTTGGTCGCATTCCCGGACGTCGACTGCCGCTGGCACGCCACGCACCAGACCCCGGGTGCGGCGCAGCGCCTGCGAAGCGTATTGCGCCAGTTCGATCCAGTGGGATTCACGCATTACCTGGATGAATCCGCGGACCCCGCGTGGTTGCTGTCACCCGACGGGATGGCGTTTTTCGCCGTGGCGGACGAGGCCCGTGTCATCGTGAGCCTCGCCTGCGGCGCACGTCAATTGCCAACGGTCGGTGCCTTGGCGCAGCGCTTTGCGCGCACCCCCTTTCTGGTCCACCACCTTGGCCGGGTGAAGGCGCAGCCATCGGACACCGAGGGCTTGCGGGCGTTGCTCCAGCTCGCGCCGATACCGAACGTCTACATCAAGCTTTCGGGCTTCGGATTTGCGCAAGAAGACGGCTGGGATTTCCCGTGCACGTCGGCGCTCGAACTGGTGCGTGCCATCTATGCGAACTTCGATGTCGACCGCCTGTGCTGGGGCTCGGACTACCCGGTGTCGCAGAGATACATGACGTACCGCCAGAGCCTGGAAACAGTTCGGACGCACTGCAGCTTCATCAGTGGCAACGACATGCAAAAGGTGCTTGGCGGGAATATGAAAGCCCTGTTGGAGCGTGGCAGATGAGGCATCACCCGAATGTCAGGAGTAACGAATGAATACCAACACAGTCAAGGCTGCAGTCATCGGTGCCGGCTGGTTTGCCGCGCTCAACCATATTCCGGTGCTGGCGGCGCGGCCGGAGGTGGTGCTCGACGGCGTGTGTCGTCTCGGACCCCAGGATCTGGAGCGTGTGCGCGAACGGTTCGGATTCAAATTTGCGTCCGAAGACTACCGCGACGTGTTGGCACGCAAACCCGCGGTGGTGGTGGTTGCGTCGCCGCACCACATGCATTACGCGCATTGCCGTGCGGCCCTCGACATCGGTGCGCACGTGTTGTGCGAGAAACCGATGACACTCGATCCCGGGCAAGCCTGGGCATTGGAGGCCCATGCGCGCGCAGTCGGGCGCAGCCTGATACTGGCCAACGGCTTTCACTACCTCGCAGGTGTCGCCGAACTTCGGCAAGCGCTGCTTGGCGGTGCGGTCGGCGAGATCGAACACGTATCTTGCAGTTTCGTTTCCGCGACGCGTGAGGTGTTTGAAGGCGATGTCGGCCTGGCGCGCTGGAAAACCCACTTCTTCCGGCCGGATCGGGCGACCTGGCAGGACCCCTCCAAGGGTGGTGGTTTTGCGTACGGTCAACTGTCGCATTCGATCGCCTTGACCTTGTGGCTGACCGGGCTCGACGCCCGGGCCGTGAGTGCGCACAATTTTGCGCCGGGTGACGTGGATCTGTGCAACGCCGCCAGCGTCGTGTGCGGCAATGGGGCGGTTGTGTCGTTCAGTGGCGCAGCGGCCTTGCCGCAAGGCCAGCGGGCCTTGCTTCGGCTGCTCATCACGGGCACGGCGGGTGTGTTCGAGATCGAGCTGGACCGGGACCGCGCCGTACTGCATCGGCATGATGGCGCAAACCGCGTCTATGACGTCGCGCCGGGCCAATGGGCCTACCAATGCGAGGGCCCGGTTCACGACGTCGTCGACCTGGCTCTGGGAAATGGGCGGGTCTTGGCTCCTGCGCAGATTGGAGCTGCCACTGTCTCGGTGATCGCGGCAATCATGTCGTCGGCCAGGACCGATGGCGCGCGTGTTGCGGTGTTTCATCCGGATGCGCCTGTCACCGGGAGTCCATGACCATGCATGCACCAGCCCCGCCGACGCCACCGTTGTTTCCGGGCGCTGAATCGTTGGCGTTTTGCCTGCGCTTGCGGCCTGGTTGCGAGGACGAATACCGGCGTCGGCACGACCGCCTGTGGCCAGAGATGCGCGAGGCGCTGCTTGCCGCGGGCGTCCTTCATTATGAAATCCATCTCGAACCGCACTCGTTGCTGCTGTTCGCCTTCATGCTGCGCACATCGGACCACCAGATGGACCGGCTGCCAGAACAACGGGCCTGGCAGCGTTGGCGGGACTACATGTCGGACATTCTTGTGCAGGAGGCGGGAAAACCATTTCGCATCGATTTGCAACCGATGTTCCGAATGTGAACCGGATGATCGAAAAATTACCCCGATGGGTGCTTCCATTGGCCGAGTGTCGGAGGAGAACTCCTTCACGACCGGTGCGGTGTTTGACCTGTCCGGCGGCAGGGCCACCTATTGATTCAGGAGTTCCCTAACCGTTTGCACGGCCTGCGGCAATGACATCACCCGCGCCCCATAGCGCGTGTCATAGGCCGCATCGCCCCCATAAACCACCAGACGGTGGGCCACCGCCAGGGCGGCACAGGCTGTGCCAAAACCGGGCTCGATCCGGGGCGCGGTGGACCGCTTGATCTCAATGGCCACGAAGGGTTGGCCTGCGCGTTCAAACACCAGATCCAGCTCGGCACCCTCTTGCGTCCGATAATAAAGTGGGGTGCGGTCAGCGCCTGCCGCGTCCACCAGGTTTTCAATGACCAGCCCTTCCCAACTGGCCCCGGCAACCGGGTGGCCCAGCAGTTGTGCACTGGTTTCGATTTCAAGCAAGGCATGCACCAGCCCGCAATCTCGAACATAAATTTTGGGGGCTTTAACCAGCCGCTTGCCCACGTTACCGCTCCATGGCTGCAGCCTGCGCACCAGCATCAGGTCGACCAGCAGGTCAATGTAGCGGTTGATCATGGGTGCCGACACCCCCAGGCTTTGCGCCAGCCGCGCACTGTTGAGCGGCGTGCCCTGCAAATGCGCCAGCATGGTCCACAGCCGGCCGATCAGCGCGGCGGGCATGCGGGGTGCGAACATCGGTACGTCACGTTCCAGATAGCTGCGGATAAAGTCGGTGCGCCATCGCAGACTGGCCACGTTGTCGGGTGCCGTCAGGCTGTCAGGGAAGCCGCCCCTCAGCCACAGGTGGTCTTGTGCCAGCCCCACGGCTTGCGCCTCCGTTTGCATGATGGGTGACATGCTCAGGTAAGCGACCCGCCCGGCCAGTGTCTCGGACGCATGCTGAACCAGATCCAGCGACGCCGACCCCAACAGCAGAAATTGCCCAGACCGTGCGCCCTGCTCACGCCGCTCGTCAATCACCGAGCGCAATTCCGCAAACAGCCCCGGGGCGCGGTGCACTTCGTCGATCACCATCAAACTGCTGGACTGGCCGCGCAGGAAGCTGCCCGCGTCGTCCAGCTTGCGCAGGTCAGCCGCTTTCTCAAGGTCGAGGTACACCGCGCCAGGGGTCTCGATGGCGATTTTTTTGGCCAGCGTGGTTTTCCCCACCTGGCGTGGCCCGAGCAGCACCACCGCCGGTGCGCGCAGCAACGCAGCCCGAATTTGGGATTCAAGGGATGTTCTGGGAATTTTCACCCTGTAAATTCTAATTCACACTTTCGATTTACGGCATACCTGAATCCACGCCGCACGCCTCCTGACTTGCGAAATCGTCACCACAAGCAAGCACGGGCCCCCGAAGCGACGGAGGCATCGCCATCGTCCTGTCGCCGCAGGTCATCCTGGCCGACGAGCCGACCTGCGCGCTCGAAGTGGTCGTGCAAAAGCAGGTTATGCAGACCCTGGTCCATGCGCAGAAGGACATCGGCGCAGCCACCATTCTGGTCGGCCATGGCATGGGGCTGATGGCGCAGTTCGCCCACGTGGTGGGCGTGATGTATGCGGGGCGGCTGGTCGAGATCGCCCCGGTGCGCGAGATCTTTGCCAACCCGCGGCATTCCGGGCCTGGCGCTCAGGCGTAGCCCGTCGACCCGTCCGGCTTGACCGGCACCTTGCGCTCCCAGTGGATGTATTCTTCGGTGCCGAGCAGCTGTTCGTCCATCTCCACGCCCCAACCGGGGCGCTCAGGGCGCAGTTCCAGGTGGCCGTCGACGGGCAGGTAGGGGTCTTTCACGTAGTGGGTGCCTTGCGGCCCGGCGGCGCGCGCCGCTTCGTTGTTGCCGGTGCCGAACACATACCCGGGGCCGTGCGGCAGGCGGTATTCGAGGATGCGAAAATTGGTCTGCGCCGCGCTGAAATGCAGGTTGATGGCAGTGGCCAGCGGGCCCATCGGGTTGTGCGGCGCAATCGTCACGTAGTGCGTCTCGGCCAGTGCCGCGATCTTGCACATCTCCAGCAGCCCACCCACGACGCAGATGTCGGGCTGGATGATGTCGCAGCCCCGCACCTGCAGCAGGCGCTGGAACTCGAAGCGGCTGTAGAGCGATTCGCCGGTGGCCAGCGTGCAGGTGATAGCGCGCTTGAGTTCACCCCAGGCCTCGATGTTCTCCGGGCGCAGCGGCTCTTCGAAGAACAGCGGGTCGTAGGGCGCCAGCGCGTTGGCCAGTTGCATCGCCTGGCCGGTCTCGAAGATCTTGGCGTGGGCATCGAAGGCGATCTCGTAGTCGGAGCGCACGGTCTCGCGGAGTTGGCGGAAGTACTCGGCCGCCCCGCGTACCACCTCACCCCAGCGGTTGCGGTGGATGTCCACCCGGTAGGGGCTGAGCTTGAACGCGGTAATCCCCCATTGGCCCTGCAGCGCATCCATCTCGTCGCGCGCGACGGCCGGGTCGGGCGCGGTGTACAGGCCGGCGTAGACCTTGACGCGGTCGCGCACGTTGCCGCCCAGCAGCATGTAGACCGGAACACCGAGCGCCTTGGCCGAGATGTCCCACATGCAGTGGTCCAGTGCCGAGATTGCGGCCAGCCCGAGCGCGCCGGGGGGAAACCGCGTTTGCTGCATCAGGTAGTGGACCAGGTAGGCGACACGCCGCGGGTCTTTGCCCTTGAGGAAGGTCAGCAGGTAGTCCAGCAGCGGGAGCAGCGCCAGGTCGGGGCCGTGGTTGTAACACTCGCCCCAGCCGGTGATGCCGTCGTCGGTGTCCATCGCCACGATCACACGCGGGCGGTCCTTGTCGCGCGACATGAAGACGCGCAGTCGGTCAATTTTCATGCGTCACTTTTTTGCGGAAAAATGCCGGGCGCGCTGCAGCCGGGTCTGCACGTACACGTTTTCGTCGTGGGTGCCGGGTGCGTACGACCCCGAGGCTGCCGACACCTGCGACGAGATGTTGGCCTGGCTCGGGAAACGCGCCACGAAGTCCTCGTCGATGTCCACCCCCAGCCCCGGGCTGTCCGGAACCGCAAGGAAACCGTCCACCTGCTGGGGATGCGGGATCACGGTGTGCGCGCGGCCGTCCCAGTCGTCCTCGATGCGCTCCAGAAACAGCGCATTCGGTATCGCCGCCATCAGGTGCAGCGCTGCGTATTCGGCCACCGGCCCGAGCGAGCCGGAATGCGGCGCCACCATGATGTGGTGCGCCTCGGCCATGGCCGCGATCTTCTTCATCTGCGTGATGCCGCCAGCGCGGCCGGTGTCGGGCTGGACCACGTCCACCAGTTCGCGCTCGATCAGGTCGCGCAGGCCGTAGAGCGTGCTCATGCGTTCACCTGCCGCCAGCGGCACGTGCGCGGCGTCGCGGATGCGCCGGTATCCGTCCAGGTTGTCGGGCGCGATCGGGTCTTCGATGAACAGCAGGTGGTAAGGCTCCAGCGCGCGTGCCAGTTGTGCAGCGTCGCCAGGTGTCATCCACGGCGGCCCGTGCAGATCGATCATGATGTCCATTTCGTCGCCCACCGCCTCGCGCAGGGCTGCCACCTTGCGCACCGGGTCGGACACGCCGCCGCACTTGATGGCCGTAACACCGCGCGCCTTCAGGCTCAAGGCCGCTTCGGGGGTATTGGCATGGGCATAGATGCGGACCTTGTCGCGCACCTGGCCGCCGAGCAGGTTCCACACCGGAACGCCCAGCACCTTGCCCTTGATGTCCCACAGCGCCATGTCGATGCCGGTCATGGCACCTGCCCCTACCGTGCCGGTCAGGCCATGCACCATGATGGCCGACATCATGCGTTGCCACAGGCGCTCGATGTGGGTCGGGTCCTCGCCAATGAGGATGCGTTTCAGGTCCTGCACGGCGGTCTCGATGACACGTGGCCAGCCTGAACACTCGCCGATGCCGACCACGCCTTCGTCGGTGTACACCTTGACGAACAACCAGTTGCGCGTGCCGGTGATGCCAGCCGAAAAACTTTGGTTGCCGAAAGCGTTGTCGGAGGCCCAGGCCTTGGGCTGGGGTACACCCACATGCATGAGGAAGGTCTTGATGTCGGTGATTTTCATGGTGTTTCAGTCCGTTGCCTGGAGAGAGCCCTTGGCTGCGAGGGCGCGCATCGCCCGGCCGCCCCGCTGCAGCGCGGCGGCGGCGGCAGGCCTGCCAGCTTTGCGTGCAGTGGTGCGGCAAGCGGGTGTTCCGGGGCCAGGCGGTAGTTGACCGAGACCACCACCATGCAGGTAGACCATGGCCCGCCCGGGCAACGCCTCGGCGGGCTGGTACACCCGCACTGACAGCCCGGCGATCACGCTGCCGGTGTGCGCGACACCAGGAACATCAAAGCGGTTCCAGTGCACGGCCTGGTCTTCCATGTTCTGGCGCACCACGTCCAAGGGCAGGGTTTGCGGGTGTGGGGCGGTGGCGGCGCGCAGCTCGTCCACGAACTTCTGCATCCTGGGTGCTGCAAAAATTGTCATGGATCGTCTCTGCGGGATGGGGGGCTGGCCTGCCGGGTCGCGTCTGTGGATGGGCCCGCAGCGTCAGGCCAGCGGGTTGTAACGAAAGCGCTTGTGCATGCCGCGCGCGCGTGGGTCGGGCTGGGGAATGGCGGACAGCAAGGCCTGGGTGTAGGGATGGGTGGGCGCGTCGCAGACCTGGTTGGTCTCGCCGGTCTCGACCACCTTGCCGCGGTACATCACGGCCACACGGTCGCAGAAATAACGGATCACGGCGATGTCATGGCTGATGAAGATGAAGGACAGGCCCAGCTTGTCCTGCAGGTTCAGCAGCAGGTCCAGCATCTGCGAGCGCAGCGACACGTCGAGTGCCGATGTGGCTTCGTCGGCCACGATGAGGCGCGGGTTGAGCGCCAACGCGCGCGCGATGCCGATGCGCTGGCGCTGGCCGCCCGAGAAAGCATGCGGATACCGCTCGCGCCAGGCGGGCTCCAGCCCGACGTTCTGCAGCAGCTCGGCCACGCGGTCATCGAGCTCCTTGCCCTTGGCCAGGCCGTTGACAAGCAGGGGCTCGCCCACGATCTGCGCGACAGTCATGCGCGGGTTCAGCGAACCCACTGGGTCCTGGAAGATCATGCGAATCTCGCGTCGGCAGGCCTTGAGCGTTTGTTTGTCGGCAGTGACGATGTCCACCACCGAACCGTCGGCGCGCCGGTAGTCGATGGTGCCGGCATTCGGCTCGTAGACGCGCAGCAGGCAGCGCCCCATGGTGGTCTTGCCCGAGCCCGACTCCCCCACGATGCCCAGCGACTCACCCGGCATGACATGCAGCGACACGCCGTCGACCGCCTTGACCGGCGCCTTGGTGCTGCCGAAGTGCAACTGCAGGTCGCGCACCTGCAGGATCGGTTCGGCCGAGGCGGCGATCGGTGCACGCTTGAGGCGGATGTCGGCCGTGCGCGCGAGCTTGGTCACCGAGCCGATCAGCATCTGCGTGTACGGGTCTTGCGGGGCGTGGAAGATGGTGTCTACCGGGCCGGTCTCCACCACCTTGCCGTGGTTCATCACGATCACCTGGTCGGCGATCTCGGCCACCACGCCCATGTCGTGGGTGATGAACATCACCGCCATGCCGTGGCTGACCTGCAGCTTCTTGATCAGGTCCAGGATCTCGGCCTGCGTGGTTACGTCCAGCGCCGTGGTGGGTTCGTCGGCAATCAGCAGCGCCGGGTTGCAGGCGAGCGACATCGCGATCATCACGCGCTGGCGCATGCCGCCCGAGAACTCGAACGTGTAGCGGTCCACCGCCTTGTCGGGGTTGGGGATCTCGACCTGGGTGAGCAATTCGACGCAGCGTGCACGGGCCTCTTTCTTGGGCATCTTCAGGTGCAGTTGCAGCACCTCCATGATCTGGTTGCCGACGGTGTGCACCGGCGACAGCGAAGACATCGGCTCCTGGAAGATCATGGCGATCTCGGCGCCACGCACTGCGCGGATCTCGCGCGAACGCCGGCCGAGTTGCGCCAGGTCGACACTGCTGCCATCGGGCCGGTGCAGAGTCATCGAGCCGCTGATGATGCGCCCGGGCTCGTCGACGATCTGCAGGATCGAGCGTGCAGTGACACTCTTGCCGCTGCCGCTTTCGCCCACCACGCACAAGGTCTTGCCGCGCTCCACGTCGAAGGACACGCCATCGACGGCCTTGATGGTTCCGGTGCGGATTGGAAAGTGGGTGGTCAGGTCGCGCACCTGGAGCAGGACGCCGCTGGTGGGTCCGGGGGGGCTGGCTGGGCTCATTATTTGTTGTAGGGGTCGGAGGCGTCGCGCAGGCCGTCACCCAGGAAGTTGAGGGCGATCACGGCCAGCACCACGGCGGCGCCGGGTGCGAACAACCAGGGCGCGGTGGCGATAGAGCGGATGTTCTGGGCCTCGCGCAGCAATACACCCCAGGAGATCGTGGGCGGTTGCAGCCCCAGGCCCAGGAAACTGAGCGAGGTTTCGGCCAGGATCATGGCCGGAATCGCCAGCGAGATCGAGGCGATGATGTGGCTGGCGAAACTCGGCAACATGTGGCGGAAGATGATGCGCCCCTCGGAGGCGCCATCAAGCCGCGCCGCGGTGACGAACTCTTCGGTGCGCAGGCTCAGGAAACGCCCGCGCACCACCCGCGCCAGTTGCGCCCAGCCGGTCAGCGAGAGGATCAGCGTGATCATGAAATAGTTCAGCGTGGCGGGCCAGTTTTGCGGCACGGCCGCCGACGCCGCGAGCCAGATCGGGATCGTGGGCAAGGACAAAACCAGTTCGATCACGCGCTGGATCACGAAGTCGATGCGCCCGCCGTAGTACCCTGAAATGCCGCCCAGTACGATGCCGATGCTCAGTGCCAGCAACACACCGACCAGACCGACGGAGAGTGAAATCTGTGTGCCCACCATGATGCGGCTGTAGACGCAACGACCCAGTCGGTCGGCGCCGAAGAAGAACAGCGGCTGGCGCGCATTCTCGGAGGCGAACAAGTGGATGTTGCTATCGAACAGCCCGAGCACCGAGTAGGTATAACCCGGAGCGAACATGCCAAGGTAGATCTTGCGTTCGCGGTCTTCCTGGTAAACCGAGGCCAGGGTCTGCGGGTCGCGCTTGAGTACGTAGGGGTGAATATAGGGCCGGATCGACCAGCCGCCGTCGGTGCTGTTGTCGATCAGGTGCAGGGCTTGCGGCGGGTGGAACGCCGTGCGCACGTTTTGCTGGGATGGGTCGTTGACCGCAAAGAAACCCGGCACGATGGCCACGATGTACAGGGCCACCGTCACCACCAGCCCGACCATCGCCAACTGGTGGCGCTTGAACGCCCACCACACGAGTTGCCATTGCGACGCCACCGCCATGCGCCCGGACATGGCCCCCACGCTCGGCACTGCGTGTCCTTCGCTGCCCCCCGAGGGGGTGAATTTTCCTTGGGGCGGCCCGGCGGAAAATTGATCGGCCCCCACGCTCGGCACTGCGTTCGCGCCTTCGGAAGGGGTGGCGGCGCTACTCAAGGCGAATGCGCGGATCGACCAGCGCCAGAAGGATGTCGCTGACCAGCGAGCCCAGCACGGTCAGGCCGCAGATCAGCAGGATGAAGGCGCCGGCGAGGTACATGTCCTGGCTCATCAGCGACTGCAACAGCAGTGGCCCGGCGGTGGGAAGGCTCAGCACGATGGCCACGATGATCGAGCCCGACACCAGGTTGGGCAAAAGCCAGGCGATGGTCGAGATAAACGGGTTGAGGGCCAGGCGCAAGGGGTACTTCACCAGCAGCGTGAATTCCGACAGGCCCTTGGCACGGGCGGTGGTGACGTAGGGTTTGTGCAGCTCGTCGAGCATGTTGGCGCGCATCACGCGGATCAGGCTGGCGGTGCCCGACACGGCCAGGATCACGACCGGGATCCACAGGTGTTGCAGCAAGTCGATGGTCTTGTCGACGCTCCACGGCGCTGTAAGGTACTGCTCGGAGAACAGGCCCCCTACGTTTTGCCCAAAATGCACCGCCGCCACATACATCAGCACCAGCGCCAGCAGGAAACTGGGGATGGCGAGGCCCAGGAACGACAGGCCGGTGACCACGTAGTCGGCGAATGAGTACTTCTTGACCGCCGAGAACACACCCACTGGCAGGGCAATGCCCCAGGTCAGCAGCAAGGCCGACAGGGTGAGCAGCAGCGTGAGTGCCATGCGCTCCCAGATCAGGTCGCCCACCGGTTGTTGCCACTCGAAGCTCAGGCCGAAGTCACCGTGAAACACAATGTTGGAAATCCACTTCCAGTACTGCACCACCAGCGGCTGGTCCAGCCCGAAGCGGTTGCGCAGGTCGGCCGCCGTGTTCTGGTCCACCACCTCATTGCTGGCCGCGAGGGTGGCAATGTAGGTGGTGACGTAGTCGCCCGGCGGCAGCTGGATCAGTACAAAAGAGAGAAAGCTGATGGCCACCAGAAACGGCAGCATCCATAGCAGCCGTTTGACGATGAACACCAGCATGCGTTGTCGCTGCGGTCAGGTGCGGGTAAAGAAGAACTGCTGCGGCAGGGCCGGCGCCGGGTTGGGCCAGGACCAGGCATTGGGGTAACTCCTGGGCACGTTTTGCAGGTTGTTCCTGGCGATGCCGAAGGTATTGACCGCCAGGCAGATACCGACAGTCTCGAAGGCTTCGGCACACAGGTCAAACACGTTTTTCATCAGTTCGCCACGCTTTTTCAGGTCGGATGTGGCCAATGCGTCGTCGAACAGTTTCTTGCGTTGTTTCTGGCTCTCCGGCGGCTCCTGGCCGTCCTTGCCACCCGAGGCAAACCATTGGGTCCAGGGGATCGCGTAACGCGAGCCCTGCGGATGTTGCGCAAAATAGTCGCGCGCGTCGAGCATCGGGTCGAGCCCGCCCGGGCCGGGCCAGGTGGCGGCATCATGCTCGTTGCTGTCGCCACGCGTGTAATACAAGGCACGCTCGATGGTGTTCACCTTGATGTCCACGCCAATGTCGGCCCAATGCCGCTTGACCAGCTCCAGCGAGTCGACGGCGTCCGGGTTGAGCGTGGGGATCACGTCGATCGAGAAAAACACCTTCTGGCCATCCGGGCGCAGCCGCATCTTCTGCGCATCGCGGCGGTTGTAACCGATACGGTCCAGGATGTCATTGGCCTGTTTCGGATCGTGGTTGGTGAACTGGCGCGCCAGCTTTTCGTTGTACCAGGGGTGGCTCGGCCGCGGGCCGGTCTGGAACGGTTCGGATTGCCCCAGGTAGACCAGTTCGATGATTTCCTTGCGGTTGATGCCCAGCGACAAGGCCTGGCGGAACGCCTTGTTGGCGAACATCTCGCGCATCTTGGCGTCTTTGTGGGTCATGTTCAGGTAGATCTGCACCTGCTGGGATTGCGCGTTCACCAGCTCGATCAGGCGGTAACCACCTTTTTGCATGTTCTGTGACAACGTGGGTTTGTTCTGCAGCGAGTCGATGTGGCGCTCCTGGATGTCGAGCTTGCCTGACAAGGCATCGAGCATCAGCGACTCCACATCCTGCGCGATGCTGAAGTTGAGCCGGTCGATGTAGGGCAGTTGTTGCCCGGTCTGGTCGACCTGCCAGAAGTACGGGTTGCGCTCCATCACCACCCGGGTGACACCGCCGGAATAGGCTTCGGTGACAACCCACGGGTCGATCACCGGTTTTTCGGTATTGCCCCAGCGCGCCGGGATCTCGATGTCGCCGTTTTTGCTGCGGAAATACGCCGCCCAGTCAGACATGTTGGCTGCCTTGGCCTGCGCCGCCACGTTGGGGTTGTATTTGGGGTGGAACTGGCTGGCGTAATGTTTGGCAAACAAGGTGGGGTACTGGCCCAACGGCGTGGCCAACTGCTCCAGAAACAGCGCATACGGCGTGGCGAAGGTGAATTTCACCGTGCTGTCGTTGACCTTGGTGACCACCACCGGCTTGTTCGCAATCATCAGTGTGCCCGGCACCGATTTGTACAACTCGGCGTTCTTGGCGCAATCCTCGATCGAGAACACGATGTCGTCCGCTCCGAACGGTTTGCCGTCCGACCACTTCATGCCGGCCCGCAGGTGGAACGTGAACTCGGTCGAGTTGGCGTTGACATCCCAACGCGCAGCGACGCAGGGCAACACTTCGGTGAAGGCCAGGTTCCAGCGCACCAGGCCCTGGTTGCCCACCATGCGCAGGATGCCGTTGTGGTCCGCGCTGCCGCGCAGGCCGCGGCGCAGCGCGCCGCCGTACACGCCGACCTTTTCTGCCTGGATCACGAGCGGGGCAGATGGCAGCCGTTGCGCCAGCGCGGGCAACTTGCCCTCACTCACCAGCTTGGCCAAAGCGGGTGCCTCCCTGGACTGCTGTGCCAGCGCGTTGCCGCCCATGCCGGCCAAAGCTGCCGCGCCCGCGAAGCCCTTGAGTACCGTGCGCCGACCGGCGCTGGTACCTGATGTGGCCTTGGAAGTGTCGTGTTTCATGGGATCTCTCCAGTGGAAGTTCGTTGTCGACTTTGTCAGACAAATTTTTTCGTGTCAACCAAGGTTAAACCCTAACACGGGGGCATGAAGAGGGGGTTCTGAGCAGGTGGTGCGTATGCCTCGGCCTTGAAGGCTAAATTGTTGTATGACATTTTGAAAGCTGTCATACAATAATTTGGCGTTGCTTGCCTCGATCCATGCCCGACTGTGGGCCGGGAAGGCCGGCGCGACCCGCACACCATGAACACATCTCCCCTGTCGGTTGAGGAATTTGCCAGTTCGGTCCTGGCGGTTCCGCCGCTGGCCCGCCGACCCGACCTCTCGATCGACGTGGCGAACAACCACCGGCTCATCCGCCACATCGAAGACGGGGGCCAGCGCATCCTGCTGTACGGCGGCAATGCCAACCTTTACCACTGCGGCCTGCAGGACTACGCGCAGATGCTCGACATGCTGGCCGCGGGCACGCGCGAGAGCACGCGTGTGATTCCGGCCGTTGGCCCGGACTACGGCCGCATGATGGAACAGGCGCGCTTGCTGCGGGGCAGCGGTTACCGCACTGCGATGGTCCTGCCGATGCAGGGGTTCACCAGCCCGCAAGGCATGGCCGAAGGCATCCGGCGGTTTGTGGATGCGGCCGGCATCCCTGTCACCCTGTACCTCAAGAGCGAGCAGACGATCGACGTCGAGCGCATTGGTGTGCTGGTGGACGAGGGCCGCATCCTGGCCATCAAATACGCCGTGGTGCGTGAAGACCCCGCGCGCGACCCGTACCTGGAAGCGCTGGTGCGGCGCATCGGGGCAACACGCATCGTCAGCGGAATGGGGGAACGCCCGGCCCCCGTGCATCTGGCACGTTTCGGCCTGGCCTCGTTCACCACCGGTTGCGGCTGCATCGCACCGCGCGCAAGCATGTTGCTGCTGCACGCGCTGCAGCGTGGCGACCTCAGCACCGCCGAACAGATCCACGCACGCTTCATGCCGCTGGAGAACCTGCGTGAATCAATTTCGCTGATCCGCGTGCTGCACGATGCAGTGACGCAAAGCGGCGTGGCCGACATGGGCGCGCAATTGCCGCTGCTGAGCGCGTCTCCGCCAGAACGCATGGACGAGATCCGCGCCCTGGCCTGTGCCTTGCTGGCCTACGAGCAGCAGCAAGCGCAACTGCAGCGGCACTGACAAGCATGGCGGCACAACCCGGCACCGGTTTGGTCGACCGGGTCTACCGCGAGATCCTGGGCGCCATCGTGGCGGGCGAGTTCAAGGAGGGCGACAAGCTGCCCACAGAGCTGGCATTGACCGAACGTCACGATGCGTCGCGCCCCACCATCCGCGAGGCGCTGGCGCGCTTGCGCGCCGACGGTATCACCAGCACCCGACAAGGCTCCGGCACTTTCGTGACCAGCCGGCCCGACCCCGCGCTGCCGCGTTTCACAGCCCTGGAATCGCTGTCGGATGTGCAACGCTGCTTTGACTTCCGCATCGTGGTCGAGTCGGGTGCTGCGGCACTCGCCGCCACCATGGCCAGCGAAGCCGACCTCGCGCGGGTGGTACGCTGCTTCGGGCAGCTTGACCAGGTGATCGCCGACCAGGCAGTGGGCGCCGGTGAAGACTTCGACTTTCACCTGGCTGTCGCACGCGCCTCGGGCAACCAGTTCTTCATCTCGGCCATTGCGTCCATGCAGGCCCAGGTGCTGGTGAGCATGAACCTGATGCGCAACCTGTCGCTGATCAAAAGTGTCGAACGCCAGAAGCTGGTGCAGGTCGAACACGAGGCGATCCTGGCGGCGTTGCAGCGTCGCGACGCACAGGCCGCGGGTCAGGCAATGCGCAGCCACCTGGAGAATGCGCGCAACCGCCTGTTTGGCAAGTAGCCCGGCGCGCGACCCGTCCCGGCGGCGCCCGCCGAGCCGGAATCAGGCGGCGCCGGACGGCTCCAGCAACAAGGCGCGTTCGTCGGGCTCCAGTGGCTCGATCCATCGCATCTGTTGTTCCAGCACCTCGACCGTGGCCTCCGACGCATCGTGCCCCTGAGCCTGGCGCGCCAGGATACGCGCGCGCAATTCGTCGGGCTGTGCGACCGGTGCCAGGATCGCGAACGGCACACCCAGCGCACTTGCCAGAACGCGGAACGCGTCACGTTCGGCCCGCTTGAGGAAGGCGGCATCCACCACCACCGACCAGCCAGCGCGCAACAGCATGGCGCATTCGGTGCGCAGATGGGTGTAGGTGCGTGCATGGGCGTCGGGTGCGTAGATGCCCACGCCGATGGCCGAGCCGCTGGGCTGTTTCAACGGCAGGCGGTACAGCCGCTTGCGCTCCACGTCGGACCGTAGCCGCAGGGTGCCGGCATGCGGATCCGCCTGCAGCAGGTGCGTGGACGCAACGGTTTTGCCGCAACCCGACAGGCCATGCGTGATGACCAGGCGCACCGGCCCGGGGTGTGCCAGTTGCTCCGCCAGTGCCAGGTAGGTCAGTGCCTCGGTTTGCGCGCTGCCATTGGTCTGGGCCGCGCGGATGGCGGCCACCTTGGCGCGCACCATGGCGCGGTACACCGCGTAAAAGCGCAGCACCCGGGCGGCGTCGTGGTCGCCGCTGCGGCCCAGGGCTTCATCCACGAACCAGTTGGCCAGGCCCGGCTGGCCATGGTCCAGCAGGTCGATGTAGGTGAACGCGATTTCACTCGCCACGTCGATCCAGCGCAGGTCCTCGTTGAACTCGATGCAGTCGAACATGCGTACCCGGCCATCGATACAGACCAGGTTGCCGAGGTGCAGGTCGCCATGGCATTCGCGTACCCTCCCCGCCGATTTGCGGGCCTGCATCACCGGTGCCAGCCGGGTGAATTCGGCTTCGGTCCACTGGCGCAGGTGATGCAGCCGGTTGCTGAATTCATTTTGTGGCAGAAGTTGCTGGAGTTCGTCGAAGTTTTCCAGTGCCGGCGCCATCACCTGCTCCGGGGATCCAAAGCGGGACGCTGGCGGCGCAACGGCTGCGCGGGAGTGGAACTCCGTCAATGTGGCGGCAAGGTCGGACAAATGTTCTGGGCGCAGGTTTGCGCGCTGGCACATGCGGTCGAGCCGGCCATCTTCGTCGAAGCGGCGCATACGCACCGCGTATTCGATCGGCTGGCCGTCGCCGCTCCATCGCGGATCATCCGGCGAGCCGACGATGGCCACCACGTCCAGGTAGATGTCGGGTGCAAAGCGGCAGTTCAGGCGCAACTCGTCCTGGCAGCAGGTGTGCCGGAGTTCGAGCGTGCTGAAGTCCAGAAACGGCAGCTTCAGGGGCTTCTTGATCTTGTAGGCGAATTCGCCCGCCAGCAGGACCCAGGAGATGTGGGTCTGCACCAGCGTGACCTGGTGCACGGTGCCAGGGTAGCGCGCGGGCTCAAGCAGGGCGCGGATCAGCGTGGGCAGGTGGGTCTCCATGGGCCACATCGTGCCAGATCGCAGCGGCTGTGTCAGAGTCTGTATGCGCGGGGTGTCAGCGTTCCGGCCGAGGTTGGCGAGCCGAGAGGGCCGACCAAGTGCCGCCGCTCGTGTCCCCCGCCCTGCGGGCTCCTCCTTTACCTCGCCGCGACAATTGATCGGTCCTCGCGGCGGCGTGGGTTGTTGGTACGCGCCGACGGCCTGGTCCCACACCAGGCAACCGGCCCGTCGCCGTGGGGCCGGGAGTAGCCGATCCCCCCAAAGGCGGATGCGTAGGCCCGCGCGCCCTGAGAAGCTGCACCACCCCAGGTTCTCCATGCCCAGCGCGTGCAAACCAACGTTCACCAGACCGGGAGGGCGCATTGCGATGGCGCCCTGGTGCACTCCGCGCACCACCGCTCGGAGCAGACCACGCTGTACCGCCTGGTGCAGCAGCATGCAGCGACGTTCTTCGCCCAGGCCGAAGAGAGCACCGGTGCCGGGCTGCCGCAATTCGTCCGTGACGAGTTCGACGCACTCCTGGAGTGCGGCATCCTGGCGCACGGGTTCCTGCGCCCGCGCTGCGGGGATTGCGGCCACGACAAGCTGCTTGCCTTCAGTTGCAAGCGTCGCGGGTTTTGCCCCTCATGCGGCGCGCGGCGCATGGCCCAGACCGCGGCGCATCTGGAAGCTGCTCACCCGTCGGGAGGTGTTGGTCGAAGAGGAGGGTTCGACCTACGTGGCCGACAACGATGGCGATTCGGACGAGGCTCGCACGCTCAGGCCGCTTCAGGCCGCAGCGTGTACCTACCGCATCGCTTTTGGTCCGCGCGCCGGTCAGAAGGTGCTGACGGTGCAAGGTGCCATGCCCAGGCAGGCGGAGTTCAAGCAGACACTGTGCGCCGATATCAATGGATTCAGCCTGCACGCGGCCGTGGAGGCGAACTGTATGCACCACCGAGCGGTGCGGCTGAGCTGGGCCCGGCTGCTCAAGCGGTTGTTCGAGCTCGACCTGGAGCACTGCCCGAACTGCGGTGGCGAGCTCAAGATCATCGCGGCGACGCTGGAGCCGCCGGTCATCGAAAAGATCCTCACGCACTTGGGTCTGCAGGCCCGGGCGCCGCCTCGGGCACCAGCCCGTGGCCAGGCGCTGCAAACGGCCTGAGGCTGCCCACTACTGCGTTGGGGCGAACTCGCAGGCGTTCCGCTCCTCGATGGTTACGGCCAAACTGAGACTCTCATGACGATACTGAACTATCCCTGTGTGGCGGTGAAACCCGGCTCCATGGGCAAACCGATTCCGGGTGTCGACTTTGACGTGCTGGACGAGACGTGCCATCAGGTGGAAAGTGGCCACGTGGGACAGATTGCGATGAAGTTGCCTTCGCCACAATTCATGCTGGGATACTGGAACGATCCGCAAAAGACGAGTGAAGGCATTGCTCACCGGAGCGGCCAAAAGTTGTGGCTTACTGGCGACCTCGGCTACCGCGACGCCGAAGGTTACTTCTTCTACACCGGTCGCAATGACGACATCATCAAGTCGTCCGGCTACCGCATCGGGCCGATGGAAGTGGAGAATGCCCTGATGGAACATCCAGCCGTTTTGGAGACGGCGGTGGTGGGAAAGCCCGACGCGGAGCGTGGCGAAATCGTCAAGGCCTTCGTGGTGCTGTGTGAGGGCGTGCAGCCATCCCCAGATCTCGAGAGGGAATTGCAGGAACATGTGAAATCGATTACTGCCCACCACTAACGAGATGGGGCAACAGATGGAACGCGCCATGCGTCTGCACGAGGTGACATTCTTCGAGTTGTGGGAAACCGCCATGGTGCTTGAACCAAAGACGGCATCGCTTGCCGTTGTGCATCTGGGCGGTGCCGACATCGAGGCTTTGGAACTCAACCTGGCGAAGACAGCGCAAAGCCTCAATGACCCGACTGCGCTTGCGGCGCTCGATGTTGAGTTTCACGCATTGATCGCCCGCGGCGTGCACAACCGCGTTTTGCTGCTCACGCGCGAGCCCATGGCACGACTGTTCTATCCGGCCTTTGAAGCCGTGTTGTCACGCGTGAGCGAGGCGTCCACGCGCTTGCTCAAAGCCCATCAGGCTATCCTGCCCGCACTCAAGAACGGCAATTCCGAGGAAGCTGCCACCTGGATGGAAAAGCACATCAAGGACTTCAAGGTCGGTTTCGAACTCGCCTCGCTCAATTTTCAGAGCAACGAGATCAAGGCGAACGAGGTTTGCCACCCGCAGCACCATCGTGCGATCGAGGGTTCCGCGCACTCGTTCGATGCATCAAGCAGCTTGGCCACGGTCGCCGCGGCGCAATGGCCGAACACCTTGGCACGATGCACGTCCAACGCAGCCAGGTATGCCCAGGCGCCGCCAAGCCCATACTCGTGCTCCACGCGCATCGACTCGCCGGGCCGAGTCGGCATCCAACGGCACCTCCATTACGTTGCGACTTCTTGGAATTTACAGTGACACGGCTGAGAGGGGGCAGGGCAGGAGCCAAGCCTCACCGCGTGGTGGCTGCAACGAACTGCTGTAGTCGTTGCCCGTCGGCTCGCGCCTCGGCCAGCAACTGGTTCCAGTCGTCCGGCGGATGACCGCTTTCCAGCATCTTCCGGAACACCCTGTAGGCGTCGTCGCTGCTCTCGTACGCCCGCATGTTGTTCTCGTCATTGACCCACGTAAACACGATCACCTTGCTTGCGGTGTGGTACCGAAAGAACAGCCGGTACTGCTGGAAGAACTTTGCGCGGAACCAGTGCTTGTAATCGTCACCAAGGGTATGGCCCTGCCGGTATTCTGGTCGCGTAGGGTCTTGCGGGATGATGTCGAACGCCAGTTTGGTGATCGCCGCCAGGCGCTTGGTGGAGTTCTTCCTCACGTACCCGTCCCGGTCTCTCTGTTTGAAGGTTTCGACCTTCTGGGCCAGCGCCTCAATCTGTGCAAGGAACAGCGGGTGGGCGAAGACCGCCCAGCCGTGAATGACCAGGGGCACAGGCTCGCCTGCTCTCATTCATCGTCTGCCGAAAGGGCAGAGTCAAGATCGACCTCGGCGTCGCCGACGAGCAACTGGAGTCGTTGGACCAAACGAGCATCCACGGACTGCAAGTGCTCGGGGTGGTTGGCGATGTCGCGGGCCAGGAAGCCGAGGAACTGGCCGAGTAACGGATCGTCAACCCCAGACGCTTCCACCCGGGTCAACACCACCTCGCCACTGGGGCGGACGGTGTAGTGAATCTTGTCGCGCTTGCCCAAGCGCAGGGCGCGACGAACGGTCTCTGGCACTGTCGTCTGGTAACGATCGGTCAAGGTGGATTCGACTTCAAAAGTGGCGGACATATCGGACTCCGGCTAGTGGGGTGGTCGCTTTGCATGGTAATGCGATCGCATTATCAAGTCAATGCATTTGCATTGCCTGTCAGTGTTGCACTACTGCCCGAACTTCCGGATGCCCGTAGCACCGTCGTGCGATCGCGGGTCTTGAGCACGGCGTTGGATGTCTTGAAAAGCTTGGCCACGGTAGCTGCAGCGCGACGCTGCGGCATCCCGTTGCCCGCATGCCCTAGCAACAGCGCATGGTCTTCCTCACTCACGCCAGCGTCTCGTAGGCGCTGGCCATAGGTGTGGCGCAGATCGTACACCCGCACCTGGATCAAGCCGACATCAGGGCGCGCGTTCTGGAAAGCAGGGTTGTTCTGCGTCTCCACGCGGCGGTGTGTCTTGGTTGGCATGCCCTCCTTGGCGACCGGCTGGTATGTGAAGACAAATTCGCTATGCAGTCCCCGCCGGCGCTGCACCATGGGCCTTGCGCCGTGGGCTCGGATTGGGTTTGGGGCTCGCCGGCGTGGGTGGGGTGGCGTGCGCCTCGCCGTCAGGATCGGGCGCACGCAAGGATGGCCCGTTGATGCGAATAGTGATGCAATGGTGCTTCAATCGATCGAGTAGCGCGTCAACCATCTGCTTGTTGTCGAACAGCTCGTACCAGCGGTCGAACTCCAAATTGGTGGTAATGATGGTGCTCGCGCGCCCGTAACGTTGGTCCATCAGACGGAAGAATGCGTTGGCCTGTTCGGGTTTGAGATTGAGGTACCCGAGCTCGTCGATTGCCAGGACCGGCAGGCGGCTGAGCGACTTCATCAGGCGCGTCGTGGTGCGGTCGGCCAGCGAGGCATACAGCGCATCGAGCAGTGTTTGCGCGTTGTAGAAGCGCCCGCGCCAGCCATTCATGCAGGCCTGGCGCAGCAGCCCCAGCGCGATGCCGGTCTTTCCAGTACCGGGCCCCCCGATGAGGACGAGGTTGTGCGCGCGGCGCACGAACTCCAGGTCGGCCAGGCCGAGGATTTGCGCCTTGTTCACGCCGCTTTGTTTGTCGAACGGAAACGTGTCGATGGTCCACTGCCAGGGCAGCCGTGCTTGCACCACCCGGCAGGCCAGGGAGCGCTCGCGCTCGAAGGAGGCCTGCTCGCTGAGCAGGCGCTGGACAAACTCGGTAGCAGGCGCGCCATTGCGCTCGGCGCGCTCGAGCTCGGAGTCGAGCACGCGCTCCATGCCCTTGAGCTTTAACTCATGCACCAGCGCGTGCAGCGCCTCACGGGTTGTGCGATGTGTGGTCTTCATCATCATGATCATCATTGCCCAGGCAGAAGAAGTCGCCCGCCACGTGGCGTAGCACCAGGGTCTCCAACCGCGCGAGGTCGAACAATCCGTATTTGAGGGCCTGCTCGAGCGCGGCCACAAACGGCTGCGCCGGATAGGAGCGCTTGAGCTGCAAGAGCCGGTTGAGCGCGCGCGTGTCGCGCCCCTGGCGGTGCTGGGCCAGCGCGGCCACGTAGGCGTCGAGCACGGGATGCTGGCCGCGCAGCAGTTGCGGGGGCTGTCAGCGTTTGATGCGTCCACGCCATCGGCGTGTGGCTGCGGACAGGGCTGGCAAGCGTTCCGAAAATCATGCCAGGTTCGGCTTGGAGCGCTCCGGCTCACGGGCACACCGTGAGCCGGGGATGGGGGCCGAGGTTGGCGCGCCGAGACGACCGACCAATTGCCGCCGCTCGTGTCCCCCGCCCTGCGGGCTCCTCCTTTACCTCGCCGCGACAATTGATCGGTCCTCTCGGCGGCGTGGGTTGTTGGTACGTGCCGCCGGCCTGGTCCCACACCAGGCAACCGGCCCGTCGCCGTGGCGTCGGGAGTAGCTGATCCCCCCAAAGGCGGATGCGTAGGCCCGCGCGCCCTGAGAAGCTGCACCACCCCAGATTCTCCATGCCCGGCGCGTGCAAACCAACGCCCACCAGACCGGGAGGGCGCATTGCCATGGCGCCCCGGTCCACTGCGCGCGCTACCAACCCGAGCAGACCACGCTGTACCGCCTGGTGCAGCAACACGCAGCGACGTTCTTCGCCCAGGCCGAAGACGCTGCCGGGCGCCGCGGGTTTTGCCCCTCATGCGGCGCCCGGCGCATGGCCCAGACCGCGGCGCATCTGGTCGACCACGTCATCCCCCATGTGCCGGTGCGCCGGGGCTAGGCTTTTCAAACGCCCTTTTCCTTCCCCACGGCACCCCGAATACGGCAGAACAGGGGCGGCACACAGCGCCCGACGTGCCTGAATCTGCTGGCGAGCTGTTGTGCGTTGATGGCCCTGCCAAAAAGCGCCGCCCCAAGTAGATGCAGCATTTGCCACTTTCCCGCCTTTCATTCAAAGGAGACTTTCATGTTCGACAGGTTCCTGCTTGCCTTCGTGCTTGCCTTCGCCGTCGGCGCAGAGTTGAGGCACATCCTCTGACCCACTTAAACGCGCCGCCCCTCATGAATGAACTCAAGCAACTCATTTTTAGAAAGTGCCAGATCAATACCGTTAACGGCCAAGGGCGACACCTTGGCCTCGACGGGTCGGATCGTAAACACACGACCGTCACGTCGCGCCACACGCACCTCACCTTCGGTTTGAGCGCAATCCAGCACCGCTGAAAACTGCTGCCTAGCCTCTGAGAACGTATAAACCTTCATGTCAATTCTCCTAAAACGGGTATACCGAGTTGAC